>NZ_JBQJIL010000014.1:229-253991 GCF_052078715.1 Lysobacter sp. CA199
TCTTGAAGCTCTTGAAGCTCTTGAAGCTCTTGAAGCTCTTGAAGCTCTTGAAGCTCTTGAAGCTCTTGAAGCTCTTGAAGCTCTTGAAGCTCTTGAAGCTCTTGAAGCTCTTGAAGCTCTTGAAGCTCTTGAAGCTTTGGATATCTTGACGCTGCAAAAGCAGTGATGACAAGCAAGATCAAACGCTTCCGCCATAGAGCGGCGGATGCGCCGCCCAGCAAAAGCTAAAGCCAACGCGAGCACAAAATCTTTGCGACAGCGACAGCGCGGAAAAAAAATAGCGACAATCGGCGCGCCAACCTACAGCGCCACAGATCTCACGCGAATCAAACCGCTGATCCGGAATCAACGACTCCAACGATTCCTCAGAACTTCCACCCCACCACCAACGCGACCTTGCCATCGGCCAACTTCGAATCGTCCAAAGCCTCCGACAACTCCGGCCCGTAACTCGAAGTGTCGGTGTACTGCAGCTCCGCCTGCACCGGCCCGAATTGCCTGGTCAGCGCCAACAGATAGTCGTTGTAACTGTCGCCCGCCGCGTCCTCCAGATCGTAATGACCGATCTGCGCCTTGAGCCCGAAGCCGCTCTCGCCCAGCGGCCATTCGCCGCCGGCGTTCCAGTAATAGCCCCTGCCGCCCAGGCCGAAGATGTCCGGCGAATACGCCAGGCCGACGTGGTAGTACTCGGCGAAGCTCAACGTGCCTTCCAACTCGGTGTAGTCGTATTCGAAACCCGAACGCGCGCCCGGATAGGCGGCGCGGGTCAGCGCCACGTCCAGCTCCAGGCCCGGACGCAGTTCGCCGGCCCAGCCCAGGTAGCCGTCGAGTTCGTAGTCCACCCCGTCGTCCTCTTCGCCGCTGGCGGTGAAGTCGATGCTCGATGCCCACAGCCCGGCATAGAAACCGCTGCGGTGCTCCAGGTTGATCTCGGCCTGCACGGCCGGGTCTTCCTGGGTCTGGGACACGCCGCGCCAGACGTAATCGCTGAGCACGGACACGCCGCCGCGCACGTTCCAGGCCGCTTCGGTGCCCGTATCTCCCTCGCCGGCGTCCTGCGCCGCGGCCATCGGCGCGGCGACGGCCAGCAGGGCGGACAATGCGAGCGTCAGCGCCGGCTTCGGCGACGGGCGGTGGGGCGAGAGCATCGGCATCACGGTTTCTCCCTGAAACGGCGCGGTCGTAGGATCGAAGACGATACTGCAAGCCCCGCCGGCCCAGGGCAACGGCTCGGCGCAAACGGGCCGGCCGTCACCGCTTGCGCCATCGCCGCGTGCCCGCTGCGATGCGTCGGACACGAGGCCCGCGACCAAGCCGCCCGGCCCGCGGCGCCGATTTCGCGTTGACACCGCGCGGGCGGGCTCCGAACATCCCCGCCAGTACCCGCGTTCCCGCCGCATTCAAGGAGATCCGCCGTGATCCTTCGCCTCGCCCCGCTCGCCTGCGCCCTGCTGCTTACCGCCTGCGGCGGCAAGCAGCCGTCCGACGCCAACGCTCCCGCAGCAAAGCCCGGCGCCGAGGAGAAAGTGCTCAACGTCTACAACTGGTCGGACTACGTCGCCGACGACACGGTCAAGAACTTCGAGACCGCCAACGGCATCAAGGTCAACTACGACGTCTACGACGCCAACGAAACCCTGGAAAGCAAGCTCAGCGCCGGCGCTTCGGGCTACGACACGGTGTTCCCCTCGGCGCGGCCGTTCGCCCAGCGCCAGGTCAAGGCCGGGCTGTACGCGCCGCTGGACAAGAGCAAGCTGCCCAACTGGAGTCATCTGGACCCGCAACTGCTGCAGAACCTGGCCGCCATCGATCCGGGCAACGCGCATCTGGTGCCGTACATGTGGGGCACCACCGGCCTGGGCATCAACGTCGACAAGATCCAGGCCGCGCTCGGTCCGAACGCGCCGCTGGACTCGTGGTCGCTGCTGTTCGATCCGGCCAACGCGGCCAAGTTGCAGAAGTGCGGCATCACCGTGCTCGACGACGACCAGGAAACCTTCGGCGCGGCGCTGATCTGGCTCGGCCGCGACCCCAACGCCGGCGCCGCCGACGAGATCGATGCGGTACGCAAGGTCTACGCGGCGATCCGTCCGTACGTGCGCACCTTCAACAACGCCGAGTACAAGGACGCTTTCGCCAACGGCGACGCCTGCCTGGTGATGGGCTATTCCGGCGATATCGCCCAGGCTGCCACCGATGCCTTCGACGCGGCCAAGAAGGCCGGCTCGCCAGTGCCGAACCTGCGCTTCGCCATTCCGAAGGAAGGCGCGATCCGCTGGGTCGACGTGATCGCCATTCCCAAGGACAGCAAGCATCAGGGCAACGCCCACGCCTTCATCGACTATCTGCTCGAACCCAAGGTGTCCGCGCAGATCAGCAGTCACGTCGCCTACGCCAGCGCCAACAAGGATGCGACCAGCCTGGTCGATCCGGCCATCGCCCAGGACCCGGGGGTGTATCCGCCCGAAGCGGTGCGGGCCAAGCTGATCGATCCCAAGTCCTTGCCCGAGGACGTGCAGCGCCAGCGCGTGCGCGCCTGGACCAGCATCAAGAGCGGGCACTGAGCGCGTGAGCGTTCCCGTCCCCCGCCCATCGGGTTCGTCGCCCGCGTTGGAGCCCTGGCGCGACCCGGCGGCGCAGCCGTTCGTGCGCATCGAGGGCGTGACCAAGACCTTCGGCAAGGTCTACGCCTGCGACGACATTTCGCTGGACGTCTATCGCGGCGAGTTCTTCGCCCTGCTCGGCGGCTCGGGCTCGGGCAAGAGCACGCTGTTGCGGGTGCTGGCCGGGTTCGAGTCGCCCGATCGCGGTCGGGTGCTGATCGACGGCGTCGACGTGACCGACCTGCCGCCGTATCAGCGGCCGGTCAACATGATGTTCCAAAGCTATGCGCTGTTCCCGCACATGAGCGTGGCGCAGAACATCGCCTTCGGCCTGAAGCATTCCAGCTCCGGCGCCGACAAGCTCGGCGCCGGCGAAATCCGCGACCGCGTGCAGGCGATGCTGGACCTAGTGCGCATGCCGCAGTTGGGCAACCGCAAGCCCGATCAACTCTCCGGCGGCCAACGCCAGCGCGTGGCGCTGGCGCGCGCCCTGGCCAAGCAGCCCAAGCTGTTGCTGCTCGACGAGCCGCTGGGCGCGCTGGATAAAAAGCTGCGCGAACATACCCAGTTCGAGTTGGTCAGCATCCAGGAGCGGGTCGGCACCACCTTCATCATGGTCACCCACGACCAGGAAGAAGCCATGACCATGTCCTCGCGCATCGCAGTCATGGATGCCGGCCGCATCGTCCAGGTCTCGACGCCGGCGGTGCTGTACGAATATCCATCGACCCGTTTCGTCGCCGAGTTCATCGGCGGCATCAACCTGCTCGAAGGCCGGGTGCTGGGCCAGGACGGCGACGGCGGGCTGCTGCGCATCCAATGCGACGGCGTCGGCGAGGAACTGCTCGCGCGCCATCCCGATCCGCTGCCGGAAGGCACCGCGGTGGCGATCGCGGTGCGTCCGGAAAAGATCGACGTGCACGAAACCCGACCCGACGGCATCGAGAACGCGGTCGCCGGCAAGGTCCGCGATATCGCCTATCTGGGCGATGTGTCGATCTATCACGTGCAAACCGAAGCCGGGGCGATCCTGCGCGTGCAGGAGACCCATGTGGCGCGCAGTTCCGAGCCGCATTACGACTGGGACGACACCTTGTGGTTGTCTTGGGATGCGGCTAGTGCGGTGGTGTTGACGTCATGAGGGCTTACCTCGTCGGAACTGCGGTTGTGCGCGTCGCGGGTGCGCCGTCGTGAGCGCGCAGGAGAACAAACAGGCCCGGGGGATTTGGGGTTTCTGGGGGGATGTCGTTGATAATCTCTTCAATACCGCTGCAGGAAGTGCTCGGTCATGAAGGCGCAGGAGCAAAAGCAGGCCCGGGGGATTTGGGGTTTCTGGGGGGATGTCGTTGATAATCTCTTCGGTTGGTTCCGCGCCGTGGGCGACGAATTCAAGACCCGCCGCGGCCGACTGCTGGTCACCTCGATTCCCATGCTGTGGCTCGCGCTGTTTTTCTGCGTGCCGTTCCTGATCGTGCTCAAGATCAGTTTCGCCCAGTGGGTGTTCGGGCAGGTGCCACCGTACACGCCGCTGCTGGAGACCACGCCGGACGGTGCGACCACGCTGCGCCTGCACATCGCCAACTACGCCGCGCTGCTGGCCGATCCGCTGTATATCGCCGCGTATCTGAAGTCGTTGTTGTTCGCCAGCGTCTCCACCTTGTGCTGTCTCCTGCTGGGCTATCCGATCGCCTACGGCATCGCGCGCGCGCCGCGCCTGTGGCGCCTTTTGTTGCTGGTGCTGGTGATCCTGCCGTTCTGGACCAGCTCGCTGCTGCGTACTTATGCGCTGATCGGCCTGTTGCGCGCCAACGGCCTGATCAGCCGGGCGCTGGCCGGATCGGGCCTGATCGAACCGGGCGAAGCGGTGCTGCATACCGATCTGGCGGTCTACATCGGCATCACCTACAACTACCTGCCCTTCATGATCCTGCCCCTGGTCGCGACCTTGATCCGGCTCGACTTCACCTTGCTGGAAGCCGCCGCCGACCTCGGCGCCAAGCCGTGGCGCGCATTCGTGCGGGTGACCTTGCCGCTCTCGTTCCCGGGCATTCTGGCGGGCACCTTGCTGGTGTTCATTCCGTCGGTCGGTGAGTTCGTGATTCCCGACGTGCTCGGCGGCCCGGATGCGCTGACCATCGGCCGGGTGCTGTGGACCGAGTTCTTCACCAACCGCGACTGGCCGCGCTCGGCGGCGATCGCGGTGGCCATGCTGCTGCTGATCGTGCTGCCGACCTTGCTGTTCGAATACGTCGAAAACCGCCGCGCTGCGCGCGAGGCGCAGTCGTGAAGCGCCGCCCGTTCGCGCTGTACACGATGATGGCGCTGGGTTATGCGTTCTTGTACCTGCCCATCGCGTCGGTGATCGTCTACTCCTTCAGCGGCTCGGACCGCGCGACCACCTGGGGCGGTTTCTCGCTGCAGTGGTACGCCGCGCTGGCGCGCAACGAGCAGATCCTGGAAGCGGCCCAGCGCAGCCTGACCATCGCCGCGATCTCGGCGACCGCGGCGGTCGCGCTGGGCACGGCCAGCGGCCTGGCCTTGTCGCGCTTCGGCCGTTTTCCCGGACGCGGCATCCTGAGCCTGATGAACTCCGCGCCGATGGTCATGCCCGACGTCATGCTCGGCCTGTCCTCGCTGCTGTTGTTCGTCGGTCTGCAGCAGATCTTCGGTTGGCCCGAACGCGGCATGACCACGATTACCCTGGCCCACATCACCCTGACCGCCTGCTACGTCACCGTGGTGGTGCGCTCGCGCATGACCTCGATGGACGCAAGCCTGGAAGAAGCGGCGATGGACCTCGGCGCCAAACCCTGGCGGGTGTTCTTCGTCATCACCCTGCCCCTGATCGCACCGGCGCTGCTGGCTGGCTGGCTGCTGGCCTTCACCCTGTCGCTGGACGACCTGGTGATCGCCAGCTTCACCTCCGGCCCGGGTTCGACCACCTTGCCGATGCTGGTCTACTCCAAGGTCAAGATCGGGGTGACGCCGGAGATCAACGCGCTGACCACCCTCATCGTGATGCTGGTGACCGCGGGCGTGAGCGTGGCGGGCGTGTTGATGCATCGGCGCGAACGCAAGTTGGCGCTCACCGCGGACTGAGACGGCCTCCCCGGGCCGCGGCGACGCCACCGCGAAATCCCAAACGCGATCGCAAGACGCGCCGCCCGTCGCGCGCAAAACGACGAACGGCGACATGACCGGATGTGCGTTCACGCACATGCAATCGCAGCGACATGTGCCGCTGTTCTTATGTTGGCGGGGAACGTAACGTCCGCATCACTCGTCTTCTGCATGCCGCCGCCGTCCGGCACGACGCGGTCTTGGCACTTCATCTGTACTCGCCCACCTGGCCTCACCGACTGCCCCCGGGCCTGACGTTTCCCCCGGATGTCTCACATCCGCGCCGGATTCACCCAAACCATGGAGATAAGGCAATGGATTACGCAATGCGCGCCGCCGGCGCGAAGATGGTTCTGCTCGCGGCCGCGCTCGGCCTCGGCCTGCTCGCCGCGCCGCAAGCTCAGGCTCAGGGCAATTGCAAGACGGTCAACCTGCTGCCTGGCATCGTCCAGGTCTACGCGACGGTGCGCGCCGGCGCCGACGCCTCGGCCTCGCAGTTCTGCACCGCCAACTACGCTTGCCCGAACGACTCGCGCAAGGTCGAAGTGTTCGGCTCCGCTCTGTCGAGCAATCCCAATGCGGCGATCGCCGTCGACAACAGCGCGGTGCTGACCACCGGCGACGCGATCTCGGCCAACTGCCTCAACAGCAACGTCGCCACCCGCAAGGGCGTCACCGCCAGCACCTGCAACAGCAAGGACGAGGCGGTCGCGCCGCGCGGCACCACCGGCACCGCGGACTGCGCAGTGTTCGTCGACGCGCCGGCCGGCGCTTCGGTCGGCGCCAACGCCACCTGCTTCTGCGGCGTCTGAGTCGCGTTCGCGCCGCCGCAAGGCGGAGCAAGGAAAGCTCCCCGGGCCAGCGGGGAGCTTTTTTTATGTCTGCAAGAGCTCGAAAGACGGCTGGACTTCCACCGTCACCCTGCCGAGCGGTGCGAGTAGATGGGCTCGGCTCCGGTCTCAGGCCGGACCAGGCGGTTACGCCACATTCGGCGAGCTGTGGCATTGGGCGTATAACCAGGCCACGGGTCGTCATCGTGACCATCGGCGTTCCGCATGAAACCTGCCTCTACCGGCGTGCCGAACCAGAATTCGAGCATCCGAGGAAAAGTGGATTTTCGAGACATCGACTGGTCGAAGCGCCGATTATGTCTGGCAATTATGGGATGAGGCCGAAGATCTTGCGTCGCATTCTTCGAGGTGCTGGCTTCCGCCGCGGACAGAGTTACCCCAGCGCCTCCTGGCATCTACGATCGATCAAGGCAGCTATAATCTGGAACCAAGGCGCAAAATCCGTACGCAGGCCTCCGCTTGCAGAATCCCAGAGCCTCTAGGTCCAGTACATGTCCAGAATGACCTTTTGGGTGGCTGTCATCTTATGCCTGTGCGTCGGGTTCCTGCTCGGCATCGGCACCCGGGTCATCGACGATAGCGCTGCAAGAGAAAGCTCGTCGCAGCGGCAATCCCAGAGCTCCGATGCACGGCAACCCAGAGCTACGGTGCAATCCTCACTGAACTTTCCGGCAGGGCCCATCAACTCACGAGCCGTTCCGGGGCGAGGCGCCAGTACCGATTCCTCTAACCTTCGTACTGACTTGCAGGCGCTCATAGCATGCGCTAGCGGCATAGAAACGAAGACTGCGGAGCGTTGCTTGCAACAACTCGACGCCATCGGCATCCAGGATTCCCAGGTACGCAGAACATTTCTACAGTTGATTTCAGCGCAGCAAAATCCCGCAGCCAAAGCTCGAATCTTCGAAAAAATCACTCCAGCGCCATTGCCGCCGGAGGACTTGGCGCTCTTCCTTAAAGAACTGGAGCTTGTACGGCAGTCATCCGATCCCGAAGTGCGCGCCGATGGGTTGATTCGCACCGCGGCCTGGGACCGTAGCGAAGCCGTTGCTGGCGTGCTTCGGAAGGGTCTGTATGATCAGAACCCAGAAGTCGTTCGTGCTGCCGCAACTGCTGTCTTGATTTCTAACGTGCGCACTCAAGAAATCAAGGATGCTCTGCTGATGCAGGCGAGCGATGCAACGCCCAACTCCCAGCTACAGCGTAGCGCTCTGGAAGCGCTACGCGACTTCTCTCTGAATCGTGAAGAATACGTGATTTATCACGCAGCCTATGATCGGGCCAGTACGGATTCACAGAAATGAACTATTCAGATCGCACCAACGCGAGTGTTGTCGTACGGCGTTCGTGATCCTATGCTTTTGGCCGGGATCTCACAGGGGTTTGATCTTCACGGCAGCTGGTTTCATCCCGTTGCGGATGCTTTTGACCTCGGCTTTGGCGATTGCGAAAAGGCTCTGTGTTTGGAGCGGGAATTGCTTAAAGTGCCTGACTCTGTCCGGGCTGTTTATCATGAACTTTCTTACGGAGACGCATGGATATGCTTCGCTTGATCTGCTCTTTCGCAATCGTGCTCGCAGGTATCGCGTTCAGTGGCGGCGCTCTGGCCCAGAGCTGCCCGGGAAAGCTTGTCGAGCTCAAGCCAATCCGAAACTCAGCCGGACAGAAACTTGCGGAGTTGCAACTGTATTACGATGCAGCAACAGGAAAGAACTGCGCCCGCACAATGCATTCAGGCACAACCTGGGGCAAGTCTCGCCATACCGAAGTGCTTCTGCAAACCTGCAAACGGGAAAACTTCGATCCGCGTAACGGCTGCAGCGCACCGCGTCTCGCGTTGAGCGACTGGGGAAATTTCAAATATCAGGCCGGACCTGTTTCTGTTAATGGCAGGAATCGATGCGTTTTCGCTCAGGGAAGCATCGTTGATGGCGCGCGTCCTACGGCCTTCAGGGTTGAGATCAGCGGTCACTGCTGATCGGAGTTTTATTCCTTGCCGAAGATGTCGGCTACCTGCGTCTCACCGACGTTGGTAGCCCCCATTGGGGCCGATAAGCCAATCGTTGCCAGGTATGACGTCATGAGCTCGTCGCTGATCCCAGCGCCGCCAGGCCGAGGCCGTTCACCTCGCCATTCGGCCAGTCGCCGCTCGGCTTCCTCGACGGTGGCGCAGGTATCGACGGGCTTCAAGTCGGCCGCCAGTTCCCGCCGCCGCTTCCACGACGCGTAGTTCAGGCGGTGCCGGACCATGTGCACGATGCACAACTGCACCGTGGTGTGCAGGAACACCGCTTCGATCACCTCGCCCCTTCAGGCCGTCGACGCAGGCGATGAAAATCCTGCGCGTCGCGGTTGCGCAGCTCCGTCATCACCTGCAACCAGAACTTGGCGTCCTCCGTCTGCGCCAGCCACAGGCCCAACACCTCCTTCTCGCCGCTCATCGGTGATGCCGAACCGATCCGCGCGGCCCTGCGTGGCTTGTGTCACGCCTGATTGCGCCGCCGGCAATGCGAGCCGGCGCAAAGAAAAAGCTCCCCGGGCCAGCGGGGAGCTTTACTTGTATCTGCAACGCTTCAGCGAACCTGCGCGGCGCGGCGACATCCCGCACCCTGCACCGACGGCGGCGGATCCTTCCGCCGCCGTCGCCTGTTCGCTGCGCGCCGCCGGCGCGGGCCGGCGGACGCGGCTAGCCATGGATCAGTTGTTGATGCAGGAGTCGATCGCCGAGGTCATCTGGGTACGCAGCAGCGCGTTGCCGCTGAGGTAGGAGTAACCGGTCGGCAGCGCCGGCGCATTGGCCGGGGTGTAGAACAGCTTGAGCAGATCGCGCAGGGCCGGAGCCTTGGTGGCGCCGTTGCCGCTGTAGTAGGCGTTGAGGTAGGTCACCGCGACGATCGGATAAGCGCCGGAGATCGGAGCCGAAGAGCTGACCAGCTTCAGGCAATTCTTCTGCGCGGTGGTGCCGGCACCCGGGACCGCGGCCGTGGTGGCGCCGTTGAGCACCAGGCCCTGCTGGATGCTGCCCGGCAGGATGTTCAGCGAAGCCGGCATGCTGGTCGGGTTGAAGCCGTCGACCAGAGCGTAGTTGGCGGCCTGCGCGACGACTTCGGCGACGTCGCCGTAACCGACCGAATCGACAGTGGTCTTGACGGTAGCGACCACGTTGTTGTTGCCGGTGGCGGCGGTCCAGCCCCACGCGGCCGGGACCAGGGTCGGATCGGTCGGATCCTGCGCGCCCATCGCCGCGGCGAAGTTCTGGTTCGGGGTGAAGCTGGTGCCGAACGGGGTGTTGCACTTCGCGGTCAGGAAGCTGGTGAAGGCGAAGGTGGTGCCGCTGCCGTCCTTGCGGTAGACGATCTTGATCGCGTTCGCCGGCAGGCTCGCGTTGACCTGCGACCACAGGGTGAACTGGCGGCTGTAGATGCGGCAGACCTGCTCGGTGGTCAGCGCCAGGGGACGCAGGCCGACCGGGACGTTGGTCTCGTTGTACGGAATGGCGATGGCGCCGGCCAGGGTCGGGATCTGCACGATCGCGCCGCGGGTGGCGGACATATTGGTGTTGAAGGTGTTGTAGTCGTTGGTGCTGATCGGCGAGTCGGTACCGATGAAGTCGGTGACCGGGTCGGTCGAGGTGAAGCCGGTGACGCCGCTGCTCGCGGTGGCGTTGTCGAAGCACTGGCCGTTAGCGCTGATGCCGTTCTGGTTCAGCACGTTCTTGCCGGTGCCGCTGCCGGTCTGGCAGTAGGACACGCGGTTGGTGGTCAGAGTGCCGTACTTGACGAACACCGGCACCAGCGTGCCGGTCGAGTTGCCCAGGGCAGCGACCTGGTAGGCGGTGACGGTCGGCAGCACGCCGGCCGGACGCGACAGGCGAGCCTTCGGCGTGGTCGAGTTGTACAGGTCGCCGACATAAGCCGGGGCCGGGAAGGTGGCGCCGCCACCGTAAAGGTCGACCGCGGCGGCCGAACCGGCGGCAGCGAAAGCGACAGTGGCGATAGCGAGGCGGGACAGCATGAGCATGTTGCGATGCACGTGACTTCTCCTGAAGGGTTTGTGGCGTGTATCCGACTAAATCCGTTTGCTCGATCAAATTGCGTCCATGACGGGTTGTCCGACGCCAGGCAAGATTCGCCGCGATGTGTGCCATGGCGACGACCACGGGGATACACATTTGTTACGTTCGAAACGGCCTTGAAGCGTGCCGCATTTCGCTATTTCGCCAGCGAATCTCAACGCATCGGCGATTTCCTTCGGCTTGTTTTCGGCATGCGCCGCCCGCGATGCGCGCATTGTCATATCAGCGCCCCTTGGGTCCAGCGAAGTCATGGGATTGACGTGTCTTGGTTCGCGGCGAATCGACGACGCTGTTTGTGTTGTCACATACCAGGTACACGCGATGCGAGGTGGCGCGTCGCGTTCATCCGCCGGCGCCGTGCGCTTGCGCGCAGTCGGCACCGCCGGAATCGGGCACTCGTTGGGGTACTCGTTTTGGCCGGGTCGCTCAGCCCAGGCAGTTGTTGATGTTGTAGACCGTCTGCGCGCGGAATCCGGGGTTGCCATACAGGTAGGCGTAACCCGGCGGCGGCGGCGGCGCGTTGGCCGGGTCGTAGAACAACTTGAACAGGTTCTTCAGCGGCACCAGCTTCTGCGCGGCGTTGCCACGGTAGTAGGCGTTGAAGTAGCTCACTGCGACCAACGGATACGTGCCCGCCGGCGGCGTCCACTGCGGGTCGACCAGCAGCGTGCAGTTCTTGACCGCCTGGGCATTGGCACCGGGCATCGGCACCGCCGCGCCGCCGGCATCGTCGATCACCTTGGCCTTGAGCAACAGATTGGCCGGTAGGTTGAACGCCTGCGGCAGGTTTTCGGGCAGAAAGCCGTTGAGGCTGGCGTAGGCCGCAGACTGTGCCTGTACAGCGCCCAGCGAGGCATAACCCAATTCCAGCGCGCCGGTGCCGGTGCCCATGGTCAGCGCCACTGCATCGGCATCGCCATTGCGCACGCTCGCGATCGCCGCGAACGCCGGCCGCGCGCCGGGCTGGGCGGCGTGAAAGGCCGAGTCGAAGTACGCGCTGACGACGAAGTGGCCGGCGGGCACGCCGTACTGGCCATTGCAGGTGCGGGCCAGGTAGGCGCTGAAGGCGTAGGTCAAGGAGTTGGAGCCCTCCGGCCGGATCATCGTGATCGGCGCCGGCGACGGCAGCGACAGGCCCAGGGCCGGATCGGACCAGTCGGTGATCTGCGCGGAGAACAACCGGCACAGCCGTTCGGTGTTCAGGGAAAGCGGCACGCTGCCCATCGACGGGTGCGGACGGTAGGTCAACGCGATCGCGCCGGCGAAGGCCGGGATCTGCATCATCGCGGTGTGGGTCGGCGCCAGATTGACGTCGAACAACCAATAGTCCCGCGTGCGCACCGGCATCTCGGTGGCGATGAAGTCCGCCATCGGATCGAGCGCGCTGAAGCCGGTGGGAAAGTAGATAGCGCTCCAGTCGCCGCAGACACCGTTGGCGGCGTAACTGTCCCGGTTGTAGACCTTGCGTTCCACGTCGCTCTGGCAGTACGAGACCGCATCGCCGGGATACAGCGCACGGAAGCGCCGGAACGCAGGAACATAGCTTGGCGAACTCCAACGTCCCAGTTGCGCGGCGCTGAACGGCACCGCCGGCGAAACGACGGCCGGATCGCGCGACAGGCGCGCGCGCGGCGAGGTTTGCAGATACAGGTCGCCGGCAACGAACGGCACGGCGAAGCTGGAACCGCCGCCGTACAGATCGGCGGCGCCGGCGCTGCCGGCGAACGCGCACAGCAGTGTCGCGGCGGCGATGGTGGGACGCGCGAAAGTACGCGACGTCGGGATTGCAGTGGTGCGCATGGCGTGATCCTCCTTGAACGGGTCGCCGGATCCCGGCGCGCGCCGCGCAGCCACGGCGCGCGCCGTCCGGCGACCAAGACCATGCGCTCCGCCTGTGCCGGTACAGCGACAGCATGCGGACGGTTTTCTGACAAGCGCGATGCCCGGGGCGGCGACACGCGATACGCAAGCGCGACGCGAAGCCTGTAGATCTCGCGTTCGCGGGGACGACGATTCGAACAGTCGCGGCGTCGCCCGCCTGCGCGACTAGGTTGGCACAGCTGAGTCCCAACGAAAGCCCGGTAGAACGCGCGACGGCCGTGGCCGCCGCGCGTGCCGTTTACGGCGGCGGCACGTTCATGCACGAAGCATCGCCGAGCGTGCAACGGCCGAAGCCGATCACCTGCACCGAGATGATCGCCGGCGTATCGCGCATCGATGCGGCCGGACGCTGTTCGGCCATCGCCTCGGCCGCCGCGTTGACGCCCGAAGTCGCGTTCGAGGCCGCCGACAGCGCGCCAGTGTCGACGCCGCGCGCGATCGGAATGCCGAGCGAATCGCCGTCGACCTGGATGTTGTCGGCGTTGGCCACGCTTTGCGCAGCGACGATCAGGTTGCCGCTGATGCGGATGCCGGCGTCGCCCGCGTCGATGGTGCCGCGCGGCGCGACCAATACCGCGTCGCCGGGCTTGGCGCCGGGCGCAGTCTGCAGCGTGGCGATGCCGGCGCCGCTGACCAGACCGCGCGCGTCCACGCGGCAGTTGTGGTCATCGTCGCAGAAGTAGCGCACCGGCGGTTTGTCCGACGAAGTCTTGGCGCCCTTGCCGGCGTTGATGTCGCCGTTGGAGCTCCAGATGGTCAGATCGCCGCCGCCCTGGGTAAACACGCGGCTCTGCGCCAACAGCACGCTACCGTCGGTGAAGATGCCGATGTCGCCCACGTCCAGGGCCAGGATGCCCTGCTGGTTCGGCCCCACCCGCACCGTACCGGTGGAGTCGATCACCGTCGGCGGCGCGCCGACGCTGCCGACCAGCACGTCGCCGCCGGGTCCGAGGATGCGGATGTCGCCGCCGCGCTCGGTCTGCACGGTCGAGCCGCGCATGTCCAGACGTCCGGTTGCGACCGGCTTGTCGGCGCCGTTGCTGCCGCCTTCGAGCTGATTGGCGGTGTAGCCCAACTGCGCCGGGAACAGCGTGTTGATCGCGCGGTAGCCGTCGACGTACTTGCCGAAGTTCGGACTGTTGCGGTCCTGGGTGTCGCGGCCGGCGCGCTTGAGCACGTCGAGGAACACGCGGTCCACCAGCAATTGGCGCACGTTCTGCGGTTGCGCCTGGAACGCCTGCCAAGCCTGCGCGGCATCCGCCGCCGCGGCCGGCGCGGCGCCCTGCCCTTGGCGATCGCGCTGGTCGGCCTCGATCCGGGCCATGAACTGCACCAGCCAGTCGCGGTACGGCGCCGCATCGGCGCTGGCCGGATTGAGGTAATGACCGGCGAAATCGGCCGTGGCGACGCCCGGGCCTACACCGAAGCGCAGGACCAGATCGGCGCCCTCGAACGGCAGCCCGACATTGTTGCGGTTGCCGATGGTGCGGATGCCGCCGGCATCTGGATTGTTCTGGCGCACGATCTCGTAGGCTTCGTTGGCCGAGGTCAGTCGGCCCAGGTCTCGCCCGGCCTGGACCTCAAACGTACCCGGACCGCCCAACTCCATCCAGGCCGCCACGTTCTGCAGCGGTCCGTTGGTGCTGTAGCGCGTCTTCAGCGGCTGGTTGAACACGTCGCGTCCGGCCGCGATGCGGGTGGTGTCGGAGGCGCGGAAGTTCTGTCCACGGAAGTTCAGGTCGACGATGTCGCGGCCGGCCAGGATCGTGGCCGGCTTGGCCACGTCCACGCCGAGCGGATTGAGGCTGACGCCGTCGATCTGCAAGCCGCCGACGATGTCGCGGCCGGCGTAGATGCGCACCGGCTCGGCATCGTCGCGGTGAAGGTTGCCAAGTTGGGTGCGGCCGACCCGGAACTGCAAGTTCGCGTTCGCGCCGAAGTCGATCGTGCCTGCGCCTTCGCCGAGCGATCGGGTGAGTTGGTTGAGCGGCGACGGCATCCACGAGGGATCGAAGTCGAGCATCCGCCACTGCTGATTGACCACGGAGAACATCGGCGAGAACAGCGCCAGATCGCCGCCGGCGAGCAAGCTGAGCTGACCATTGGCGCTGGGGAACAACTGCTCGCCCGATTGCAGGCTCAAGTCGCCATTGGGCGCGCTCAGCGACACCTGTCCAGGCAGCACCCGCGCGAACACCGGCGTGAATCCGACCTCGTAAGGCGTGTTGGGACGGAACAGGTTGCGCGACAGGCCGTAGCTGTAGAGCGCTTCGCCGAAGCTGACGGTGTCGAACTTCAGATCGCCCGCCACCGACAGCACCTGCAGCGAGGCGTTGTCGCCGTAGCGCTGCGAGTCGGACGGGCCGATCAGGTCGGTGCGCAGATACGAGGGATTGAGCACCTGCCCGATCTCCACATCCTGCGCGCCGACCACGCGCCACTGCGCGTCCTGCATCGCCAGCACCGGCGCCACCGGCGTGCTCAGATCGACGATGTCCGGACGCGCGGCCCGCGCGCTGAGTTGGAACGCCGAGCCGATGCGGCCGCCGGCGCTGAGCAGGCCCTCGCCCTTGGCGACGAAGAAATCGCCGCCGAGCACGTCGCGACCGGCGTCCACGCGCAGGTCGCCGCCGCCGAACACGCGGGTGCCACCCTGGCCATCGCCGGCCCAGGTGGTCGGCAGCGACACCGACAGTTCGGTGATGTCGCGGCCGGCCTCGATCCAGACGTTGCCGCCGACGCTGAGCAGGCCCTGGGCGAAACCGCCGAAGTTGATCGAACTGGACTGCACGATGCGGTCGTCGCGCACGTTGCCGGTCTGCATCCACGGCCACCAGTACTGGCCTAGATAGGTGCCGGCCTTGCCGCTGCGGGTGCCGGCGGCATCGTCGTAGATCTCGCGTTCGCCGACGATGTCGCGGCCGGCGCGCAGGACCAGATCGCCGGCGGCCTCGGGATTGACTGGGCCGGTCTGGATCAGGTCCGGCATCACCTGCGAGCCGCGATCGGTCGACACGATCTGCGAGGCCGACGAGGCCTGGGTGCCCACGGCCGGCGCGCCGGCGGTGTAGACGCTGGCCGGCGCGGTCTTGTCGAGGAAGCGGATGTCCTGCGCGGCCACCAGTTCGATGCCGCCGGTGCCGCTGCGCAGCACGTTGGGCACCGGCAGGGTGCGCAGGTTGCCGAGCGCGTCGATGCTGGTGACGGTGGTGTGGCCGTCGAACACGATGTCGCCGGCCAGCGCCTGCGCGCGCAACGCGGTCGGCGCGGCGCTGGCGAGGTCGGCGCCGGCGACCAGGCGGAAGCTGCTGCTGTCGCCCTCGGTCAGGGTGCGGCTGGCGAAGGGAAGGCGGTCGCCGTCGCGCTGCGCCTGCAGGCTCGGACTGCGGTCGGCCGGCGGCGGCAGCGGGATCAGCTCGCCGAGCATCGGCAGCAACGGCTTCTGGCTGTCGTCGATCAACACCGTGCCGTCGCCGCTGCCGAACATCTGCACGATGTGGCTGCGGTAACGCTCCAGGTACGAGCCTTCGGTCGGCTTGCCGTCGTCGCGCAACTTACCGTATTCCACCGGCGAGCCCGCCGGCGCCGGCGTGTTCTGCGGCACGTCGCCGAAGTAATCCGACATGATCTTGAGCGCATCGAGCAGGCTCAACGGCGTGCCCCACAACGCCTCCAGCTCCGGATCGTTGGCGGTCAGCATCTTCACCAACTCGTCGTACTGGCCGTAGTACTGCGCGATCTGCTCCGGATCGCCGGCGTCGATCTGCTCGGGCCCGCCGAGGAAGCGCCCGAGGTTGTAGTCGGACCCGTAGCGTTCGACGTATTCGGCCGACACCGCGTCGTAGCGCAGCGTGCTTGCGGGGAAATCGCCGCTCAGCGGTTGACCGCTGCCGATGAAGCGGGCGAAGCCGTCCGACAGGCTGGCCTTGACCACCACGTCGCCCTTAGCGCGCAGGGTCAGTACCGGCGCGGCGCCGTTGTAGCGGAAATCGAGCTGATCGATCTGGCCGGAATTGAGGTTCCAGTTGGTCAACACCTGGATCGAACCGTCGCCCTCGCCACCCGGATTGCGCAGCTCGATGCCGGGCCGGGCGCGGAACTTGGCGATGCCGTCGAAGCGCGCGCCGAAGTCGAAGCCGGGGTTCTGCACGAAGCCCATCAGCGTGCCGGGCGACTGCGCGCCGGTCTCGTCGGTGCGGTAGCCGTAGAACGTCTGGTGCTCGGCGTTGCTCTGGCCGGCGTCGGGGATGAAGTAATGGCGGTTGAGGTAGTCGGCCAGTTGCTCGGTGGTGGGCGGGTGCAGGTTCGCGCCGGTGAAGTCCTGCCACTGCCCACTGACCATCTCGCCATTGGGCTTGAACCAGCCGGCCGGGTCGATGAGACCGTCGAAATGCTTGTCCAACGAAGTCGAGGCGTCGTCGGTGCTCCACACCGCATAGGCTTCCAGGCCGACTTCGCGCGCGCCGACCAGACTTTTCGGGTCGGCGATGTCCACGCGCACGTCGCCGTCGCTCAGCAACGGCGCGCGCAGGTCAATGCGGCCGCCGGACAGGCCGCCGGCGCTTCCGCCGGACACGTCCAGCAGCGCGTTCGCGCCGATTGTGATCGCACCCGAATCGGCCGTGTCCACCAGCTGGTAACCGTGGGTTTCGTGCAGTTCGCCGTGGCCTTGGCCGCCGACGCCGAGGCTGATCTCGCCGCCGCGGCGCTTGGCGTCGCTGCCGCGCGCCAACAACTGCCCGTCGATGGCGACCTCGCGCCGCGCCCACAACTCGATCTGTCCGCCGCTGGCGCCAGAGGCGTCGATGCGGCCGTCGATGCGCACCGCACCGTCGCTTTCGCCGTCGGCGATCAGGCTGACCTGACGCGCGCGCAACGTGCTGCCCTCGCTCAGGCGCAGTTCGCCGCTGCGGGTGCGCACCGCCACCCGCTGGTCGATGCCGCCGGCGCTCAGGCGCTGGGCCAGGCCGTCGAGATCGAGCGCACGGCCGGCGTCGAGTTCGACGCTGCCGCCCACGCCGTTGGGGGTACCGCCGCGCAGCGCGCCGGCCAGTTCGATCGCGCCCTGCGCCGCGTCCACGCGCAGGCGTCCGGCGTCGCCGCCGGCCGGCGTGGAAAAGTCCAGTGCGGCGCCTTCGGCCACCTTCACCGAACCCTGCGTCGCTGCCAACTCGATGCGCCCAGCCGGCGCCAGGATGCGTTGATCGAACAGCATCTTGTCGAGCCCCGACACATCCACCAGGGCGCCGGCGTCCAGGCGCACGTCGCCGCTCTCGGCGCGCAGGACGATGCGGCCGGAATTGGCGCGCAACAAACCGTCGCCTTCGATGCTGGCACCGCTGAGGGTCATCGCGCCGCCCTGCGGCCGCGCCTGCGGTGCGTTGCCGGGCCCGCGCAGCACGCGCAGCTCGGCGCCGCTGCGCAAGCTGCCGTCGGCGCCGGCTTCGGCCTGGATCACCGGCGCCTGCAGGGTCAGATTGGCGGCGCCGACATCGAAACTGCCCTTGCCGCGCACCGAGATCGCCTCACTGGCCTGCGCGCGCACCTGGGCGAAGCCACCGACTGTCGCGTCGCCGCCGGCGAAGGCGACTTCGCGCCCAGCCAGGTTCAGCGCGCCACCGCCGCCGGCTTCGGTCGCGAGCCGCGTGCCGAGGTCGTTGGACAGGCTCAGCGCGTCGGCGCGCAGGCTCACGTCGGATCCATCGCCGACGAACGCGGCCGCGCTCAGCGCCAGGGCCTGAGCCACGTCCACGTCGACCGCGCCGTGGAACTCCATGCGCCCGTAGCTGCGCAGGCCGATGCGCTCGGCGCGGTCGAACTGGGCCAGGGTGGCGCGGCCGATCACGAAACCGTCGAGATCGCCGGCCTGGGCGCCGTCGCCGACGAAAGCGATCAGGCCGCTGTTGGCCTGGATGTCGCGGCCGCCGAGCGACGCGCTCGGATCGACCAAGGTGTTGCGCGCCGCATCGAGCGTCAGCGAAGCGCCGCCGTCCACGCTGGCGCCGGCGCCGAGTTTCAGTTCGCCGCGCGCCTGCGCCAGCGGCGACAAGTTGCGCCGCTGCACCAGCGCGGAGCCTGCGTTGGACACGCGCAGCAGCGCGCCGTCGCCATTGCGTCCGCCGCTCCCGTTCGCCGCCGGGGCCTCGCCGATCAACAGGGTCTGGCCGCTGGCGCCGCCGAGCGCGCCCTCCGCGCGCAACACCGAGCCCTCGCCCACCTGCACGCTTTGGTTGGCCGCGAGCAGTATCTCCGGCCCGCTCAACGCGCTGGCCGCGTCGTTGTCGAGCCAGACTTGATCGGCGCGGGTATCGATCGACACACCGTCGGTACGCGCGTGACGCACGCCGCCGATCAGCAGGCTGGCCGCACCCAGGCGGTTGAGGCCGGCCACGTCGAGCTGCACCGCACCCTCGCGCACCGGCTGGTTCTGGCCGCGGATCTGGATCGCCTGCGCGGCGATGTCGACCTGCGCGGCGCGGCCGCCCGCGGCGGCGTTGGCGTTGAGGCTCGCGCCCAGCTCCAGCGAACGCAGCGCGCTCAGCGCCAGTTGTCCGCCGTCGCGCGGCAGCGGCGGCGCATCCTCATTGCGCCCGGCCGCGCGCTTGGCGAAGTAGTCGTTGGCGCCGACGGTCTGGTACTGCGAGTAGCGGCCCCAGGTGTCGCGCGATTGCACTTCGAAGCGGGTGTTGCGCGCCTCGCGCGCGCCGCTCAGGGCATCCACGTAGTAACCCGAGACCAGCGCGGTGCCGTCGACGGCGGTCAGGTTGTCCTGTGCCAGCGCATCACGGCCGCCGCGGCTTTCGACCACGCGGAACGCTCCCGGCAGGGTCGCGTACTTGCCCGGCAGCAGCGTATAGACGCCGTCGGGCAGGCCCGGCACACCGGACAGGTATACCGACTTGCCCGACATGCCGCTGCCGTCGCCGGAGCTGAAGCTGGGATCGGCCGCGGCCAGCGGCGACTGCGCGCCGGGCACGATCGCGTAGACCTCGCGGCCGTCGGCGTATAGCGGCGTCTGCTGGGCGCTGCCGGAGGCGTAGCTGGTGTTGTAGGTCGACAGCACGTCGCGGCTGCCGCCGGTGCCGGGCACCCATTCGGCCGCCTGCAGGTCGCCGCCGCCGGACAGGTCGATGTTGGCGCCCTGCGCCAGCGACAACTCGGCCGCGTCCAGGCGCACCTGCTTCTGCGGCGGCGCGGCCAGATCGGTGTCGAGCGAATTGGCCTTCCACTGCAGGCCGTCGACGGTGCTGCCGTAAGGCACGATGCGGCCGTCCAGCGACACCGAGGTCAGGCTGCCCGCAAGCAATTCGACCCGTTCGGTCGCGGTGAGCTTGACGTTGTTGAACGCCGCCAGGGTATCGGCGTCGTTCGGATTGGCCGCGCCCAGCACCAGGCTGCCGCCCGGCGCGCGCAACACGCCGCCCTGCTCGATCACGCTCGCGTCCAGCAACAGGCTGCCGCCGGCCGACAGCGGCGTCGGCGCCGGCGCGCCGTTGCCGGCGATGCGGATGCGGGTGGCGTCGCGGCGGCCGGTGGCACGATCCAGCGCGCCGAGCGCACGGATCATGAAGCGCTCACCGGTGGCCGGGTACAACTGCGCCGCGGTGAAGTCCAGGTCGCCGCCGGTGAGCAGTTCGCCCGGCGCCTCGCGCAGGCCCGTGGCGGAGTTGTAGGTGCGGAACTGGCTGGGCGTGTAGAAACGGATGTCGCCGCGGCTGCGGAAATCGCCCAGGCCGAAACCGTCCAGGCGCACGCGTCCGCCGAAATCGATGAAGCCGGCATCCACGCGCAGAGTCGCATCGCCCGGCGCGGCCGGGTCCGGCAAGGCGATGGCGCCGGCATTGATGCTGAGGCCGTTGAAGGCGACGTACTGTGCGGACAAATGCACCTGCGGCGGCGCGGCGGCGGCGGCGTCGGGCAGCGCGCGGAACGCATAGCCGCTGGCGTTCATCACCAGCGCGCGCGTCAGCGACAGGTCGAGGTTGCCCTCGAACACCACCGGGATATACGCCTCCGCGTTCGTCTGGCCCAGTTGCAACGTGTCGACACCACTGTCCTGCAGCCGCTCGGCCGACAGGTACAGGCGGCCGGACGGGGTCTGCTCGGCTTCTATCTGCTCGCCCGGCGCCGCGCCGGGGGCCAGCGCTGCGGACTGCTGGCGTAGTACGATCTCGCGCGCGATCAGGTCCTGGCGGTTGCCGTTGGGCCCGCTGTTGTCGGTGCGCGTGCCGCTCAGCCCCTGCACCGTCACAGTACCGCCGCGTGCCTGCGCGTCGCCGCCGTGGGCCAGAATCGTGCCGTCGAAATACAAGCCGCCGCTGGCGCCTAGACGCAGGGTGCCGGCGTCGCTCCACACTTGAGCCGGCGCGAACGGGGCCGCGCCCGGGCGGGTGGCGCCGCTGTCAATATCCAGTTGCGCCGAAGCGCCGGACAAGTTCAGCCGCGCGCCCTCCTCGACCACGACGTAACCGCTGTTGTTGCTCAGGGTGATGGTGCCGCCGTCGAGCACCTCGCCCACGCGCGGCACGCGCCCGTCCGCCAGCGGCCGTTGCAGGCCGTCGAGCCGGGCGATGCCGGAAACATCAAGCGCGCTTTGCGCACCGAGCCAGACCGATTTGTCGTTGGCCCAGTAGCCGGTCGGATCGGCCGCAGGCGACAAGCCGGTGCCGCCGGTATCGCCGGAGATCTCGATCGAGCCGCCGCGCGCGCTGACCGCGCCGAGCACGGTGACCTGGCCGCGCGAGCCCAGCCGCGCCTTGGCGCCGGTGTCGAGCTGCAAATGCGCGCCCTGCTCCACGCGCAGCTCATCGCGCAATTGCGCCAGCTCCGGCCGCGCGAAGGCGCGGCCGACCGCGCCGCCCGCCTGGATCGACAGATCGGCGGCCGGGCGACGCGAATCGTCCAAGCGCCCGAACGCGCCGTAACCTCCGGCGAAGATGTCGCTGCCGCTGCGCGCCTGACGCAGCGCGGATGCATCGCCGATGAAGTTGCGCTGCCACACCGGCACCTGCGCGCCGGCGACGACGACCGCATCGAATTGCGATTGCAGGTCGTACGCGCCGAACTCGCCGCCGGCGAAGAAGTCGGCGCCCAGGCGCAGGTCGCGCGCATCGGCGCCGTCGCCGGATGGGCCGCCGATGTAGACATCGCGCGCACTCAGGCTCAGCTTGCCGCCGCCGCCGAGGTTGTGCGCGATCAGCGAAGCGGCATCGAAACGCAGTTGCCCGGCATCGCCGGCCGGATCGTAGAAGGCCGAAGGCAGACGCGTCTGCAACGACGATTCGGCGCCCTGGTAGAGCTGCAGCGAGATGTCGCCGCCGCGGCCATCGGGGCGGCCGTCATGGCTGGACAGGCTGCCGTCGGCGAGGATGCGGCCGCCGCCGGAAACGTCTAGTTGCGCGCCCGAGGCGATCTGGATCGAACCGGTGGCATCGCGCAGTTGGCCGTCGATGCTGGCGACCTGTTGGCGCGTGGACATCGCGATGCGGCCGCCGTTGATGTAAGCGCCGCCGCGTTGCGCGTCGGCGAGCGCGCCGAAATCGTTGACCCATTCGCCGCGCGCGAACAAGCGCGCGCCGGAGCCGATGCGGATGTCGCTCAACTCGTTGGGACGCTGCGAGTACATCGTGCCGCTGGCGGTCAGCTCGATCGCGCCGGCCGGAGCGTCCAGGGTGCCGTCCACGCGCAGTTGACGCCCGGTCAGGGCGATGCGCCCGCCCGCCTGCATGCGCAGTTGCGCGTCGGCGTCGACCTGGATCACCGCGAAGGGATCGTTGAGTTGGAGTTGGGCGAAACCGGCGTTCTCGATCCAACCGGCCGACAGCGCCGTCTCGCGCAGACCGTCTTCGTCCTTGCGCGCCTGCGGCAAACTCGCGAACGGCGTATCGGTGGCGAAACCGGCGGGCACGTCCAGCGGCGCGGCCGTGCCGATCGACCATCGGGTGAACTCATGGTCGCCGGCGTTGGCGATGGCGAGCGTGCCGCCCTTGGCCGGTTCGCCATTCTTGATCTGGTAACGCCCGGACTCGGCACGCGCGCTGATGTTGCCGGCCAGCACCAGGCCGACGTCGAGCGGCTGCAAGGTCTCGGCCAGCACGCGCACGTTGAGCGAACCGGCGTCGCCGCCGTGCAGGTAATCGGACTCGTAGCGGCGCCCATAGGACGACAGCGGCGAGTAGAACTGTTCCTTCACGCCCCAGCGCTGGTGATCCAGGGTGTAGTCGCCGGCGAAGCCGCGGTAGGCGATGTTCGGATCGGCATCGGCCAGGTCGTACAGGCGTCCGTCCATGCCGACCAGACGCCGGGAGGCGATCGTGCCGCCGAGGTAATGCACATAGCCGCCATCGAGATGGACGTTGGAACCGCCTCGCACGACGATCTCGCGCCCGGTCAGATTGAGCGTGCCGCCGTCGATGAGCATCTGGTCGATCGTGCGCGGCACCTGGTCCGCATAGCCAGCGGCGTTGAGCAGCGGGCTGCCGACCCAGGCGCGCCCGTCTTCGGTGACGCCCTTCTCGCGCACGTCGATATCGAGCTTGGCGCGGTACAGGCCGCCGCCGCGCAACAGCGGCGAGTCGGCCAGTTCGTTCTCGCCGACGCGCGTGATGGTGACGATGTTGTCCGAGATCGGGCGTTGCACGTCGGGCAGGCCGGCCAGGTCGATCGTCGCGCCCGGATCGATCTGGATGCGCGAGATGCCGCCGACCGCGCCCGGGCCGCGATACAGCGCCAGGCCGACCACGTCGAGCGTGGCGCCGGGCATCAGCACCAGCGAGTTCTCCTGGAAGCGCACTTGCGCGCCCGCCAGCAGCGCGCTCGGCGGTTTGAACGCCTGATCGGAACTGCGCGCCGAGGACGTCGTCTCGCCGTCGCGCTCGGGTGTGATCGTGGTGACCGAACCGGAACCGAACGTCAGCTCACCGCCGACGCGGTCGCTCAGCACGCCGTCGACGCCACCGCCCTGGGTGAGGTTGAGCGCGGTAATGGCGATGTGGCCCGGGCGGCTGATGCTGGTGGTGGTGCCCACGTAGCCGTCCTGGCGGATGCGTTCGCCGACCAGGGTCACGTCGCCACGGGTGGAGGCGATCACCCCGGAATTGTCGAGCCGGCCGTAACCCATCGCGGCCGGATCGACACCGGCGCCGCTGCCGTAGCCGCGGTAGTCCAGGGTCAGGTTGTTACCGCTGAGGTTGTTGGCGAGCATCGTGTCGGTGCGATAACCCGCGCCGAGCACCGCGGCCAGTTGCGCCTGTCCGTCCTTGGCCTCGACCGTGCCGGCGTTGGACACGTTGGGCGCGGCGATCAGCGAGAAGCCGCCGGCGGCGGTCTTGACCTGCGCGCCGGCCTCGATGCGGATATCGCCCGGCCGCGCCGGCGGCGCGCCGTTGGTGGCATAAGACTCGCCCAGTTCGGAGGTCAGCAGGAACGCGGTGGCGTCCGGACTGGCCTGCTGCAGGCCGCGCTGGATGAAAGCGCGGTTGCTGGCGGCGGTGTTGTTGTTGAACAGGTTCAGCGACGAGGCGATCAGCGAACGCGTGTTGACCTGGCTGGTGCCACCGAACACTACGCCGTTGCGGTTGAGCAGGTAGACGCTGCCCTCGGCCTTGATCTGGCCGAAGATCTGGCTCGGCCGACCGCTGGGATCGTCGATGCGGTTGAGCGCGATCCAGTCGTTGGCGCCGCTGGCCTGGGTGCCGGCGCGCTGGTCGAAGTGGACCGTGGTGCGGCGACCCACGTTGAAGCTCTCCCAGCTCAGGATCGCCTTCTTCTGGGTTTGCTCGACGGTGACGGTGACGTTGCCGCCGCTGTCGTTGCTCTGGGCCGGGCCCTTGGCGCCGAGCCACAGCTTGGACTCGCTCAGGCGCGGATCGTCCACGGTGATCGCGCCGGACTCGAAGCGCACGCCGGCAGCGACCTTGAGGCCGCCCTCGGCGAGACCGTCGGGAATCTGCTGGGCCGCCGCCGAAGCCGCCGCCGCGGCGCGCGCGGCCACTTGCGCCGCGTCCAGCGCGTTGCGCACCCGCGCGGCCTGGGCGAACGCCGCCAGCGAACGCTGCGCCATCTGCTGCGCCTGCGCCGACTGCAGTCCCTGTTGCTGCGCGGCGCGCGCGGCCTGCGCGGACGGGTCGGCGCCTCGGCGCGCGAACGGATTGGGATCGGCGTGGGCGCCGCCGCCGACCAGCGCCAGCGAGATCGCCGCGGTGAGCGCAAGCAGACGCAGCCGCGCGGGCGCGGGACGGTGGGAATCGTTACCGGCGACGGGCTTGCGGGTCATGACAGCTTCCTTTGCGCGATCGCGGGGACGCGGCGTGGACGTCGCACGAAGGCGACGCGGTTGGATAGGTAGTCGGTGTGGGAAACGGTGATGGCGCAAACGCAACAGCGACGGACGGGCCGTCTGCGGCGGCACATCGGTCCGTTGCTACCGCGTCCGAAAACATGCGGCGCCCGTAGCGAGGACGCGGCAGATTTTCAGTTGCTGTTGCTGCCGTCGAACCGACGCCAGAACGCTGCGCCCGCTCGTAGAACATTCTGCCTTGCGCTGCTTTTTCAGCGCGACGAACCAAGGCCGCAGCCGCCCCAGTCGGCACCGCGCAGTCCGGGCCTCGCAACGGCCGCGCAATCGCACTGGCTGTCGGCGCGTCCACGCCTCAATCGCCCGGCGGCCGCGCGAGCGGCGGCGTGGGGAACGAACGCTCCGGGCGTTGCGGCGTGACCGACTTGCCGTACTGGTTGCCCAGCCGCTGCCGCGTCGCCGCCGGCACTGCCAGGCCCTGCTCGATCGGCACCACCCGCTCGCCCGGCGGCTCGTCGGCCGTGACTTGCGCGGTCTTGTCCACTTCGGCCTTGAACGCATCGTTGATGCAGTCCCAACGTCCCGCCTGGTCCTGGCCGATGCGCACCTGCACGCACGGCGGCGGCGCCGGTTTGGAGGCCGGCAGGACCCGCGGCTGCGCCGGCACGGCCGTGGCCGCGCACGCGAGCGACGCCGCCAGCACCGCGCGCACGGCCACACCGCGCAGACATGCGCGACGAACAGCAAAGGCGCGCGGCGCGTCCATCATTCCGATCCTTTAGCGGCGGTGCGCGCAGCCGCATCGCCGCCGCCGCACTGCGCGGCTTTGGCTCGCTCGTCTTCGAGCCGGTCTTCCAGTTCGCGCACGCGGTTCTCGCGCTCGATCTGACCGACGCCGATCAGAGTCAGGCGCTTGCCGCGCGCATACTTCGGATCGCGATACAACTGCGCCAGCTCGCGGCCGGTGCGGTACAGCGCGTCGCTGCCAGCGGCACACTCGGCCGCGCGCGTCTGCGTCGACGCCAGCTGCTGCGCCAGTTCGCCGCGCTCGCGTTCTTTCTGCTGCGCCTGCTGTGCGGCCTGCTCCTGCGCGCTGCGCCACTTCTGCGCGTCCTCACGCGCCTGCTCGACCGAGGCCGAGGCCTGACCGAGCCGTTGCTGCAAGGACGCGAGCTGTGCGCCGTCCGCGGCCGGCGCCGGCTTGCGCGCCTGGGTCTTGAGCGCGTCGCGCTCGCGTTCGGCCGCGGCGGTGGCCGACTGCTGCTGCGCGAGCGCCGCCTCGGCGGTGCGCAGACGCGCGGCGGTGTCGCGCAGCGCATCGCGCAGGCGGGTCTCGCTGGCGCTCTGCGCGTGCGCGGCAGACGCGGCGAACCACAGGGCCGCCAACAACGGCGCGCTGCGCAGCGCGCCGTGGCGGATCGAAGCGATGGACAGGCTCATGCGCTCGGCTCCCGGATCAGAATTGAGTGTTGAGGTCGAGTTGGACCACATCGACCGAATACGGCTGGCCGGTCACCTCGTTGGCGCTCAGCCAGCGCAGTCCCAGCCAGGTGTTGCGCGCCAGACCGAGCGAACCGCCGACGATGAAGCCGCGCGCGTTGGTGCCGCCCAGATGGAAATCCGAATCGGTGAACGCATCGGGCACTGCGTCGGATTCGATCCGCTTGTAGCCGACGCTGGCGTTCCAGTCCCACGCCTTGGCGATCTTCGGCTGGCCGACCAGCAGGTTGACGTAATAACCCATGTCGCCGCCGTCGAAGATCGCGGTGGTGTCGGCCGGATCCAGGTTCGGCTTGAAGTTGTTCAGCGGCCCCAGCGCACGGATGCGCGCGGCGTCGTACTTGAGGTTCTTGACCACGTCGGCCTCGAGCACGATCTTGACCGGATCGAAGCTGGCGATCTCCAGCGAGGCATGCAGGTTGGCCACGCCGAACTCGCTGGCGTAACCGAAGTACTGCAGCTGCGGGCCGTTCGGTGCGCCGGTGGCCGGCACGATGTTGCGGATCGCGAACGCAGTGTTGCCGAACTGCTGGAACTGCGGGCGCGACAGGTCGGTATCGCACACGTCCTTGGAGGTCGGCGCCAGGCACGGCGAAGAGAACTCGCCGTTGAGGTGGTCGAACAGGAAGTAGCCCAGGCCCAGCTTCAGCGACATGTCCTCGGCGAAGGCCCAGTCGGCGCCCGCCTGCACGCCGTACAGCCACTTGTCGCGGCTGCTTTCCTTGTCCTGTTTCTGGGTCGAGCCGAAGTCGAAATCGGTGTTGAACACCGGGAACGCGCCGACATTGACGAAAGAACGGAACTGCGGGCTGTGCTCGAACTTGGTCTGCAAGGCCACGCCGTCGAAATTGAGGTCGTTGTCGAACAGCAGTTCGCTGGTCCAGAACGGATTGGCGATGCGGCCGACGTCGGCGCTGAGCCAGTCGGTGGGCTTGAGCCGGATGTAGGCGCGATCCAGCCACAGCGAGTACTTGGACAAGTTGCCGCCGGCACCGAGGGTCTGATTGGTCGAGACCGGGCTGCGATCGCTGCCGGTCGCCAGACGCAGGTCGGCCTCGACCCAATCGGCGATCTGCGCGTGCATGCCCAGGCGCGCTCGCAAGCGCATGCGGCCGCGGTTCTTGGTGGTGTTGACGTAGGGCACCGGGTTGGAGACCGGGTCGGCTACGTCGTAGCCGGTGCCGCTGTTGAGCGCGGCGAAGTTGGGGAACTCGCGGTAGTTCTCGCCGTCGTTGAGCACGTCCTCGGCGCGCGCGCGCAGGTCGCCGTAGAAGCTGATGCGCTGGGTCCATTCGGGCAGCGCATTCGGCGCCGCCCAGCCTTCGCTTTTGGCCTGCTGGGTCACTTCGGCGCGCAACTCGTCCTTGATCTGCTGGCGCACGACCTCGGGGATGTAAGGCACGACCACCGCGCCGGGCTGGGTCTGATACGCCGGCTGCGCCGCGATCGCGGGATGCGCGGCCGCGCTGGCGGTCGCCTCGGCGATCATGTCGTCGGCCTGCTGGCGCGTCATCACGCCCTTGGCCACCAGCAGATCGATGAGCTTGAGGGTGACTTCCGGGCTGATCTTCGATGCGTCGACCGGCGGCGCGGCCAGCGCGGGCGCGGCGCACAGCGCGATCAGCGCCAGGGTCAGCGCGCGGAATCTGAAGCGGCGGTGGGAGCGAGTCGAAGCGGTCATGCGTTGAGTCCTGAAGTGAATAAGTTCGGGCGCATCGCGTGCTGGCCCGGCGAATCGTTGCGGCGCGATCTCATCCCGGCGAGACCGCGCCGATGCGCAGGTTGATCGGTTGCGGCATCTCCGCCGGCGGCGCCTGCGGCAGCGAGCGTCCCTGCAAAGCCGCGACGATGGCCGCGTCCAGCTCGGCCTTGCCGGTGGTGACGACCACCTGCGAGCGCTGGATCGTGCCGTCGGCGTTCAACCACATCGCCACCGTGGCGCTGTAGCGTCCCTTGCGGGTTTTCTCGCTCTGCTGCAGGTACTGCTGCACGGTGCGTTGCACCATCGCGGCATAACCGGCGTAAGGATTGCCGCCACCGCCCTTGCCGCCGATACGGGTGCCTCCGCCGTCGCCGGCTTGCAGTCCGAATTCGTTGCTGCCAGGACCGGCTTCGGCGGTGAGCGGATCGCCGGGCGGTTCGGGCGAGTCTTCCTTGGGCGTGTCCAGCGCCTCGAACGGCGTGTTCTCGACCAGTTTTTCCTCTTCCGGCACTTTCTCCGGCTCCGGCGGAGGCGGCGGCGGTGGAGGCGGCGGCAGCATCACCTGAGTGATGCGCGGCGGCATGCGCTTGGACGTCGGACGCGAGTCCTGCATCAGCGACCACACCAGCCACGCCAGCACGGCGAATACGCCGAGCGCGCCGACGAGGCCGAGCGCGCGGGCGAAGCGCGAAGGTTGGCCGTAGGTATTCGGCGCGGGCATGAGCGTGGCGGCCTCAGCCGGCGGCCTGGCGCTGCGACGCCAGTCCGATCGAGGAAATGCCCAGCTTGCTGCACAGGTCGAGCACGGCCATGACTTTTTCGTACTGCACGGCGCGATCGCCGCGCAGGATCACCGGCAGCTCGGCGTCGTTGGCCAGCGCGTTGCGCAATTGCTGTTCCAGTTCGCTCATGCTGACCGGCACCGCGTCGATGCTGATCTGGCCGGCGTTGTCGATCGCGATGACCTTGGTCTTGGGCTCCGACAAGGGCTGGCTGGCGCTGGCCTTGGGTAGGTCGACCTTGATGCCCTGCACCGCCGCGGTGCACATGATGATGAAGATCACCAGCAGCACGTACGCCAGATCCAGCATCGGCGTAATGTTGATGTCGTCGTAAGGCTTCTTGCCCTGCACCTTCACGGCAGCGTCTCCGTCGACACGCTGCGCGCCACGTGCCCCGGCAGCGGCGCGTCGCCGGTGTAATCCTCGGCGATGCGCTTTTCCAGTTCGTCGACGAACACCTGCATGTCCGCGCTGATCGCTTCGGTGCGGCTGAGCAGGTAGTTGTAGCCAAACAGTGCGGGGATGGCCACGGCCAGGCCGGCGACCGTCGCCAGCAGCGCCGCGGCGATGCCGGGCGCGATCGCGTTGATGTTGACATCGCCCGCCGCGGCCACCGCGGCGAAGGTGATCATCACGCCGACCACGGTGCCGAGCAGACCCAGGAACGGACCGCCGGAGATGGCGATGGTCAACAGCACCATCGTCTTGTTCAAGCGCTGGCCTTCGCGCACCGCGGCGGCGTCGAGCGCGGAGCGGATCGCGGCGATCGACTGCGAACGCACCACCGAACGACCGCCGGCAGCCGCGACGCGATTGCGCAGTTCGTCCAGGCCGATCGCCAGCAGGCGCGCGAGATTGGATTTTTCGCCGTTGAGCGGCCCGTCGCCTTCCGCGCCCTTGACCCAGGCCGTATCGTGCAGCGGATATTCGCCGGCGTACTTGCGGAACGCCTGCAGAAAGCGTTCGTTGGCCTTGGACGTGGTGTTGACGAACAGGCCTTTGCCGATCATCACCCACCACGAGATCACGGCCATGAAGCCGAGGATCACGATCACCACCCAGGCATCGACGGTGAGCGCGTTGAACAGGATGCCGAAGTAGTTGTGGCCGCCGTCGCCGGAATGTTGCTCGACCGGCTGGAAGGTCAACAGCTTCGCGTCCAGGCCCTGGCTGTGCGCGGCGGCCTGGAGCAGACCCAGCGGGCGCGCGGTCTTGGACAGTTGCAGCTCATCGACCAGACCGATGAAGTTCGGCCGCGCCGCAACCGCGTCGGCCGCTCGCTCGCCGCCGATCAGCAGGCCGGCGTTGGCCGCGGGCAAGGCTGCCGCGACTTCACCGACCGGTGCGCCGTTGAGGTAGACGCCGAGCTTGTTGTCGGCCGCGCGTACGGCCACGTGCACCCAGCCTTCGCCGGTGAGCGGCGCGCCGGCGGAGGTGCGAAGCGGGCCGGTGGCGCTGGGGGTTTCGGCGTAGAGGACGCCGGATTCCAGGCCGAGTGTCAGTGCACCCGGAAGCGACGCGATTACTCCGCTGGCGCTGGCTCCGGTTGGCTTGATCCATGCCGACAAGGTCAACGGCTGGGCAGCGGCGAGATTGAGCGAGGACGATGCCGGCACGGTCACCGGCTGCTGGCCGTTCAATTGCAGGCCCGCGCCGATCAGCGCCGATTCGGCCAGGGTCAACGGCGCCTGCGCGTTGTTGGCGTAAGCGGTCTGATCGCTGCCGGCCGCGCCCTGATTGGCGAAGTGGTAGACCGCGACGTTGTCCGCGTCGTAGCTGCCCTTGGCGTCGCCACCCGGAGTGGCTTCGGCATTACCGAAATAGACGTAGATCGACGACGCCGCGTTGGCTTCCAGCTTGGGCACGTCGACCCACGCCAGCGCGACCTGATCTACCAGGCCGTCATACTTCTCGAAGTGATACTTCAGCGGCGTACGGTCGTCGGCGGCGAGGAAACGCACGTCGCTGCCGTCTTCCTTGGCGTCGGCGAAATTGAAGTTGCCCGAATGCAGGCGCACCAGAATCTGCGCGCGGCCGCCCGGCTCGCTGACCGCGGCGCCGGCCGAGGTCGTGTTGAGATCGATCTTGGCCCGGTAATTCCATTTGCCGTCCCACCACGACGCCGCCGATACCGGCAGCGAAAGCAGCGACAGGAACAAACAGGCCAACAACACGCGCAATTGAGTCACGACACTTCCCCAGAAGTTTTCGGTACGCCCTCGCTGGGAGGGCCCTCAGGCCCGATGCGTTTCGACTTATGACGGTCGAGGCATCGGACGAGTGAAACAAAGGCATCGGGGCGCAAATCCCTCCTGCCCGGTTATCGCCTGCTTAGAACTCGCCCCACACGCGCACGCCCACCTCGACCTTGTCGGGCTTGCGGTCGTTTCCGTTCGGGCTGGACAGCGGATGGGACACATCGATGGAACCGTTCAAATGCCCGAACGCCTTGAGCGAAGCGCCCAGACCGGCGCTGACCAAGGTTTCGCTGCGCAGCTGATCGGGCAGTGGATCGTTGATACGCGCATAACCGGCGTCGACGAAGGCGCGCAGGCGCAGTTCCTGGAATGCGTCGCCCAAGGCATCGGCGAACGAACGCGTGCGCGCCTCCAGCGTCGCCGCCGCGCCCATGTCGCCCAGCGATTCGGATTCGTAGTAACCGCGCACGCTGTCCAGACCGCCGATGCTGAATTGTTCGTTGCTGATCAAGGGTTCGCCGGCGAACTGAGTCTGCAGGCGCAGCATCAATTGCGCGTCGTTGGAAGATTTCCAGGTATGCGATCCGGATGCGCGCAGATAGAAGAAGTTGGGCTGGGCCTGATAGCGCTTGGCGTCGAAAGCCAGACGACCGTCGCCGATGCCGCGCAAGTTGAACACCGCCGACAACGCCAGATCGCTGACCGAATGCTCTTTGACCCAATCTGCGTTGTAGTTGACGCTGAAGGGAAAATATTCGATCGGCACCGAACCGCGATCGGCGCCCTGCACCAAGGCCTCGTTGAAGTCCTTGTAATCCACGCCCAGGCTCAGCGAGTGATAGAACCCCTCGCGCGCGGCGAACGAGCGCATCAGCCGCAGACCGGCCAAGGTGCCGTTGCCGATCACGTTGAGATCGCCGACCACCGCGATATCGCTCTTGCTGCGCACCGCATAACCCAGCAGCGAGTACGGCGAGCGACCGAACCGGGCCAGATACGACGCCGAAAACACCTCGGCGTCCTCGCGGCGCTGCGGCGCGGTCTGCATCGACAGGCTGACACTATGGCCACGCTGCCACAGATTGTCGTAGCGCACGCTCGCGGCCAGACGCTGGCGGGTGGTGTTGGCGCTGTTGCGGTTGTTGAGTTCCAGCGAGCCGTGCAGCGGCAGGGAATCTTCGACGTTGAGATCCACATCGACCGTGTTCGGCGTAGCGCCCGCTTTGATCTCCGGCGTGACCCGCCGATCGGGCAACTGATTGAGCGCGACGATGTCGCGTTGCACGTCCTTGAAGTTGGGCACCTTGCCCTGCGCCAGCGACGGCGCCTGGCGCTCGATGTCGTCGGGCGAAAAATAGTCCGCGCCATTCACGCGCAGACGACCGACCTTCTGTTCGTTGACCTGCAGCGTGACCAGGCCGGTGGAGGCGTCCTGTTCGGGGATCACCACGCTCACCGTCGGATAACCGCGCTGGTCGTACAGCGATTGCAGCGCGGCGCGTGCGGCTTCCACGTCCTGTTCGCTGCGCTGCGGCCCCAGATGCGGGTACACGGCCTTCTCGATATCTATAGTGGGGAGCTGGGTGTTGCCCAACACTTGATAGGCCATCACATCGAAACGCACCGGCGCGGCGGCGCCGGGCGAGCCCGAGGAGGTTTCCTGCGCGTGTAGGCCCGTCGGTCCGAGGAAAGTCAGACCAACGGCTGCGATGAGGCGTAGATGCATCGACCCGGAACCATCCCTGTTGAGCCGGCCCGGCGGTCGGGGCGGCAGACGGCGTCACGTTAGGTGCGCTATGTGACGCTGGTGGAACTACTGCATGACAAGGCACACGAATGTGGTAATCCTTCTGTCAAGCGATGCGCGGGTTTGTCACAAGTCGTTGCAATGACCTGTGAATTACGCATTCGGTCACCTGTCATCTCATCGTTGAATGAGCGGTATCACACAGGTGAGACATGTTGCGAGTTGTAGTTGCGTGGGTTCGACGGCCATTCCGATACCGGATGCCTGGTTGTTCCGCGACGGATCGGCGCTTGCATCAAGCGTCGTTTCGCTCGCTGCCCGCGCACTCATGCGCGACCGCGGCTCGATCCTTCGGCCGCGTTCGCGTCGCGTACGGCGGAAATGAAGCAAGCGAAGATGGGTGGTATTGCGAGCGCATGCCGACGCATCGCGTGCTTCCATCCGCAATCCGAATGCGCGCGCGAGGTTGTCATCTGCGGTGGCGCATGCGCGGTTTGGCGCGATGTCGCGCGGTCGCGACGCCCCAACAGGCTTCGATGGAGTCCGCGCGACGCTGACACAAAGCTGCAATCGACGCTCGTCGTATCGGTCGATGCTTTCAGCCACGCAGCGAGGGTCGCGAGTGCCTCGCATCGACAGTTGCGCCGCCGTCGGGCAGGTGCGCGGTCGCGGCTTGCGCCGCTCCTACAGGGGATACGCCCCAACGCCGCCGCTGTAGGAGCGGCGCAAGCCGCGACCGCGCCAATTCGATAACTGCGCGGGCTTAGGACCAGTGCGCGACCCGCGGACCAACCCGCGATCGCCACTCACGCCCAGACAAGCGCCGCCCAAGGCGCGGCCATTGCGACCGCGCCGATGAACCGTCCGACTCGATCCGGCGAGTCGCCCGATCCGAACCTTCGGCTCAGTTCACCGCGTCGGACTTGGCCGCCCCGCCCAACTGGGCCAGTTCGGACAGCCGGTCCAGATTGCGCATCGACACCAGGTGGGTATAGATCAGGCCCAACGCGCCGCTCTTGAACAAATCCACGACCACGTTGTCCCCGAGCTGGAGCAGGCGTTCCTCCGACACCACGTACACGCCGCCCAGTTCGCGCTGCGGCTCGCCCTCGCCGCCGAAACGGATCACCTGCTGATCGAGCAGGTTCAGTTCCTTGAGCTTGGCGGTGAACGCGGCGGTACGCTTGAACTCGCCGTGCAGTTCCTGCAGGAAGCCCATCGCGCGACCCAGGGTCTCGCCGTCTTCGCCGCTTTCGGTGAACAACGCATCGCCCTCTTCCTCCGACAGGCCGTCGTAGGCGATGTCGACGCACACGGTCACCGTGCCGCTGTCGCGGTCCTCGGCCAGCATGAACGGATATTGGCGCAGGAACGCCGGCACGTAGCCGCGCTTCCAACGCGCGTTCTCGTCCACGTACAGATTCTGTTGATTGCGCAGCCCGACCACCACGGCCGGCAGGAAGTCACCGTTCTCCAGGCGCGCGAACACGATCGCGTATTCGCCGGCGGCGTGCGGGAACTCGATGGTGGTCACCGGCACCGAGTTGAGCTCGGCGGCGAAGCGGGCGTTGTGATGGGACGCGCGCAGGCGCAGACGGCGATGGGTATGGCGATTGAGCGGTACGACTTTGTCGTAGATCAGCATGGAGGTCCGATTCCTGGTGGCGGCCGGCCGGTCGTCCCGGCGGGCGCGGCGAAGACGCGCGGTGATGAATGGCGCGGCAGTGAAGATGCAAGATCGAGATGACAGTTACAAGCAGCCTGCACCGTACTGCCGACTTTGCGTGAATGCCATTTTCACTTGCATCGATCCCTGTCAAAACTGTCATCACATCGCATCCAATATCGTGACTTTCGGCACATAAAACATAGGTGCCGGGTGCGATGAGGGGAAAGTATTTTGTTCAAGGTGTCACTGCGAGAGCACGCTCTGCTGAGCGTCCTGGTGGGGCTGCAGCGTGGGGTGCAGCCTGAAACCAGCCACATGAAACATGCGTTGATCGAGGATGGGCTGGCGTTGAGCCACGACGGCCGCCTGGGCCTGTCCGACGCCGGCACCACTTTGCTGCAGGCCTTGCAGCACATGGTCTGGGCGGAGGTGGAGTCGCTGCAGCAAGTGCTGGCCAACAAGTCCTCGGCACCCAGCGACGAGGTGCTGCGGATGTCGCGGCTGCCGGTCGCGCCCAGGGCCGAGTGAGCGGTCGGGTCCGGGCTGTCTCGACGAGGGTTTGAATCCGCAGTTGCCTGGATCGCCCCGCCCCTGCGTGGCGGGAGCTGCCTGGCTGGGAGGGCTTTTGTGGGAGGGGCTTGAGCCCCGATATTGTTCGATCCGTTGCAGCGGATCTGCGCTGTCGCGAGCAAAAGCGTCGGGACTCAAGCCCCTCCCACAAAAGCTCTCGCACACAAATCGCTGTTTAGGAAAGCCCGCTCCCGGCCCGGCCGCTCACGCCTGCGCCGGCCACCACAACTGCCCCAGCTTCCAACCGGCGACGATCGCCAGCAGGCCCAGGCCGACATGCGCGGCGATGGTCAGCGCCAGCCAGTCGTAACGCGCCGCACGCAGCAGCGCCAGCAGGTCCACGCCGAAGGCCGAGAACGTGGTGAGCCCGCCGAGTACGCCGGTCAGCAGCAGCGCGCGCCAGAAATCGGCGTGTTCGCGCTGTCCCAGCCACACCAGCAGCATGCCCGCGCACAGGCAGCCGACCACGTTGACGCACAGGGTGGAAACCGCCGGCCACGGCGCGGGCGCGCGAGGCAGCAGCAGGTTGGCGCCGTGGCGCAGCATCGCGCCGAAGGCGCCGCCCAGACCGACGGCAAGCAGTTGCAGCAAAGCGGTTCGGGTCATCGGTTGCGGGCTCTGTGAAGTGGCATGAGTGGCGATGGCATGTGTGTTGCCGATGCTGGTACTGCGCGGTGCCGGCTGACATCGGTGCGGGCAGCAGCGCGAGTCCGAAGTTTTTTGTGGGAGGGGCTTCAGCCCCGACGCTTTTCGCTCACGCAGGATGTATCCAGGCCAATTGAGCGAAAAGCGTCGGGGCTGAAGCCCCTCCCACAAAAGACCTCGTGACCATGCCGAACATCCCAGTCATCGCGCTTCGCCCTCGCCCTCGTCCTCGCCTCGGTCCGCCGGCTCGCCGCGCGCTCGCGCCCGCTGAGCCCGCAGCCGGTTCAACTTCTCGCCCAGCTTGATCTCCAGCCCGCGCTCCACCGGCTGGTAATAGACCCGCTCGCCCATCGCATCGGGAAATCCGGTCTGATCCAGGGCGATGCCGTCAGCCGCCTCATGATCGTATTGGTAGCCCTTGCCATAACCCAACTGCTTCATCAGCTTGGTCGGCGCGTTGCGCAGATGCAGCGGAACGTCCTGGGCGCCGTGCTGGCCGACATCGGCCTTGGCCGCGTTGAAGGCGGCGTAGGCGGCGTTGGACTTGGCGGTGCTGGCCAGATAGATCACCACCTGAGCCAGGGCCAGATCGCCTTCGGGGCTGCCCAGGCGGTCGTAGGTATCCCAGGCGTCGACCGACATCTGCAGCGCGCGCGGATCGGCCAGGCCGATGTCCTCCACCGCCATGCGGGTCAACCGGCGCGCCAGATAATGCGGATCGCAGCCGCCATCGAGCATGCGCGCGAACCAGTACAACGCCGCGTCCGGGTTGGAACTGCGCACGGATTTGTGCAGCGCCGAGATCTGGTCGTAGAACTGCTCGCCGCCCTTGTCGAAACGGCGGGTGCGATCGGCCAGCACCTGGGCCAGGGTCGCGGCGGTGATCTGCCCGTCCTCGTCGGCGGCCAGTTCGGCGGCGATCTCCAGCAAGGTCAGTGCGCGGCGCACGTCGCCGTCGGCGGCGGTGGCGATCTGCAGCAGCAACTCGTCCTCGACCCGGACCGGCTGCGCGCCCAGGCCGCGATCCTCGTCCTCCAGCGCGCGCCGCAGGGTCTGCCGGATGTCCTCGGGCGAGACCGCCTCCATCACGTGCACGCGGCAACGCGACAGCAGCGCCGAATTCAGTTCGAACGAGGGATTTTCGGTGGTGGCGCCGACGAAGATGATCGTGCCGCGCTCGATATGCGGCAGGAACGCGTCCTGCTGGGTCTTGTTGAAGCGGTGCACCTCGTCGACGAACAGCACCGTGCGGCGGCCGTCGGCGAAGCGGTGCGCGGCCTCGGCCAGCACCTGGCGGACCTCGGGCAGGCCCGAGAGCACCGCCGAGATCGCCTTGAACTCGGCATCGGCATAACGCGCCAGCAGCAGCGCCAGGGTGGTCTTGCCGCAGCCCGGCGGGCCCCACAGGATCATCGAATGCACGCGCCCGGATTCGACCGCGCGGCGCAGCGCCGAACCCGGCGCGAGCAGCCGGCGCTGGCCGACCATCTCGTCGAGACTGCGCGGGCGCATGCGCTCGGCCAGCGGACGCAGGCCGTCGCGGTCCACGCTGAGCAGGTCGCGGCCGTCCTCGGCCAAGGGGGGAGTACGACGGGCCACGGGCAAAACCGGTTCGTTGCAGGGGGCGGACACGATAACAAGATCGGCCTGGAGGCGAGGCGGCCACGGTTTGCCGGGCTCGGCCGGTCGGCGCGCCGACCGGCCACGCAGGCGCTCCGGACGTCCGGCCGCGGAGTTTCGCTGCGGCCGATCCAGGCCAATCCAGGCCGGACCAGACCAGACCAGACCTGGCCGACCGCCCTGCGACCAGGCCGGCGCCCGCGCCGCAAGCCGTTGTCTCGAACCGGCACCGGCCCGCAGACCCTGACCGCCGTGCAGAGCGCCGATCAGACCGTGCTGTATGCGCGGTATCGGCAAGGCCGAATCGACTACTACCGCGACCTGGCCACCAGCCATCCGTTGCTGCAACGCTTCGTGCCCGGCTGGCTGGCGCGGGCCCACGGGTTCCCCACGCAATTGCCCGCAACCGAGTGAGCGACGATCACCGTGCGGCCGCGGTCTCCGCCGGCCGGCCGGCCAAGTAGCGGGTGCGCGAGATTTCCCGCTGCGCGCCGCTCCTGAAATCCAGTTCCATACGCAGCACCTCGCCGTCGAGCAGGCCTGCGCGCAAAGCGCCTTCGAGCCACAGCCGGCGGCGGGCATTTTCCTCGATCAGTTCGAGCAAACGCCCGTTTCCGTCCGGCGCCAGATCGGTTCCGTCGCGATCCAGGCATCGCAGGTAACGCGTCACCCGCGCCTGCTCGTCCTCGATCGAATCGACGTTGAGCGCGCCATCGGGCCAGAAACGCAGCCGCCGCTTGCCCTCCTCGCCCGGTTCGATGCGCAGGTTCAGGCCGCCGTCGCGATCGAAGAATTCGCTGAGCAACTCCTTGCCGCGCAAGTGCAGGCCCAAATGCTCGACCGCGCCCTCGTGCGACAACTGCTGGCTCAGCCCGTGGTGTTCCCACAGCGCGCGCTGGTTCTGATGCACGCGCAAGCGACCGGCTTCGAAGTCCATCGACGCGCTGGTCAGGCTGGCGAAATGCAGCCACTGCCGCGCATGCCGGCCGTAACCGCCGCGCTCGCTCTCCACGGTGCCGCGGTCGTCGCTGAACCAGACCACGTCGCACTGCCCGTCCGGCGTCTCCAGCAGATTCGGCCCGATCGGAAATCCATCCTTGAAGCGCAGCCGGTGCCAGCCCTCGCGCGCCTGCACGTGGGCCACGCCGCGCGCCGGCACGCCGGCGATGGGCTCGATCCGGAAATACTCGTGCGGCGCCTGCACGATCGCCCCATGCATGCGGCAGGCGATGCCGTGATTGATCTTGAAGAAGGTCTGTTGCAGGGCCTCGAACCGCTCGCCATGACGGGTGAACAAATCCTCGGGCCACTCATCGCGCAGTCGCGCCTGCTCGAACTCCGGCCGCAGTTCCTCCCAGGCCCGATGCGCGACCCGCACGAACGGCAACGCGTCCTGCAACTGCGGATGCTCGGCGACGAACTCGGGCACGCGCTCGAACCCCGGCAGACTCGATGCCTGATTGAGCAAGTACTGCGAGAACCCGCCGTTGGACACCTCGCCGTTGAAGATGTCCCAGTACCACGCCGCGCGCGGCAGCGGCGGCAACGCCGGCGCCTGTTCGGGGTCGACCGCGTCGATCAAGGCGGAGTTGAAGTAAGGCGCGGCTTCCAGCAAGCCGGACCAATCGATGCGCGGCAGGGTCATGGTGCGAGTGTAAGGAGTCGCGCACAAATGTGACAGTCGTATCAGTTCATGACCCATGCGACGCGCTGCCGACCGGTTCCGCCACTCGCCGTCGCGACCCGGCCGCCATACTGAACAGGCCGCGTTACGCCCACTCGTCCCCACGCCGTCCATGACCGCTGCACCGCTGATCCGCCCCGCCGTCGCCGCCGACCGCACCGCCCTGCTGGCGCTGCTCGCGGAAACCTTCGAAGACACCTGGCGGCCGCAGCTGACCGAACAGGCGATCGCCGATTACCACCGCAACCGTGTCGCGCAAGCCTTCGTCGAGTCGCAGTGGCCCGATTTCGTGATCGCCGAAATCGCTGGCGAGGTGCTCGGCTTCGCCCATCGCGAAGGCGGTTTCGTCGAGGCGCTGCATGTCGCCGCGGCCGGTCGCCGCCGCGGTATCGCACGCGCGCTGATGAACGCCCTGGAAGCTTCGATGCGCGCCGAAGGCCTGCGCCTGGCCAGCCTGGAAACCGACACCTTCAATACCGGCAGCCAGGGGCTGTATCTCGCATTGGGCTATCGCGAAGTCGCGCGCTATCCCGATGAAGAGTGGAACAGCGGCCTGACTACGATTCGCTACGAAAAATCGCTGTAAAGGCGGCGTCGTTGCGGCGGACCCGAATCATTCGGCGCGGATGAAGTCGGCCCGCTCCACCGTTGTGGAAGCGGTCGCTCCGGCAACGAAACGCGCCAGCGCCGGCCCGAGATCGAACCACGAACGCGCCGGCACGTGCAGGATTGCGTCGTACTGCGGGTCGTCTTGATACAGGAAGTTTCCCGAGCGATGACGGTTCGGCGACAGGTACGACACGATGCGCCTTACCGATCCGTTTTTCTGGAACCATTGGCGAATGGCCTCGGCCTGTTCCGGATAGAGGGCGACATAGGCTGCGATATCGCCTTCGTCGATCCGTAGCGGCACCTGCACTTCGTAGTAATGCTCGAAGTCGAAGCGTCCATTGCGGTCGTCTTCGCGCCGCATCAACGCCAGATTCCAGGCGCGATCGAGAGCCGCGGCCGCGACCTCGAAGGGCTGCCCGGTGCGCAAGCCGACGGCGATGGTTTCCGGCTGCTCGCGCGGCTGCTGAAGCAAGGCGGAAAAATTCTCGGCCAGCGGCCTTATTCGCCAATCCAGCATCTCCTCGTCGGCGGCGGCGACGTGCGCGATCGGCGGCTCCGCGGGTCCGTGGCTATCGGCGCTTCGATCGCGACAGTCGAAGCACAGCAGGCCCGCGGCGAGATCGCAGGCGAATACCACCAGCCGTTCCGGCTGACGCGAGACCAGCGAGCGCAATGCCGCCTGTCGCTGTTGCTCGCCGCAACCCCGGTTGCCATCGGATGCAAGCCGCTCGGCGAGTGTCAGCCCGGCGCCGAAGCCGATCGCCTCGAATTCGGCGATCACCACACCGGGAAACTGCGCAGGCATGATGGCACGGCGCAGTTCGCCGCCGTTCTGCTCCTGCATCAACTCCACGTACAGCCGCGGCAAAACGCAGCGCAATCCCGCCTGCATGCGCTGCAGCGAAGCCGCATCCACACCCAATGTCCGCGGCGTATGTCCCTTGCTGGGCTGGATCCAGAAATTGCGCGGCCGATCCGGATCTGCAGTCATGGGTCTCGTGCGCTCTCCGCGATCATCGGCCGCAAGCGAATTCAGCGCGGTCGGATCAGCCCTCGCCGATCACATCCACGCCCTTGCCCGGCGCGTACTTGAACGTGCTCGCCGGGAAGCTGGGATTGCGCTTCCAGCCGCTGAAGCTGATCTCGGTCTTCTGGCCGAGCGCGTCGACGATTTCCATCTTGACCAGGCCGCTGGCGTTGAAGCCGAGCTTGGCGTTGCGGAAGCTCGCGTCGCCCTGATTCTTGGGCTCCAGCGCCAGCCAGTTCAGGCCGCCGTTGCTGCCGGCTTCCTTGACCACGAACATCGCGTCGAGCTTGCCCGGATCGATCAGCGCGGCCAGCGGGCTGTTCTGTTCTTCCGCGCCTTGCGGACGCACGCTGACCTGCTGCAGGTCGGGTTCGTACACCCACACCTTCTTGCCGTCGGCGACGATCAACTGCGGATACGGCTTGACGTACTCCCAGCGGAACAGGCGCGGCGCGGACAGCGCGACCTGGCCGGTGGAGGATTCCTTGAGCTTGCCGTTGGCATCGAAGACCTGCTGGGCGAACTGCCCGTCCAGGCCCTTCAGGCCGCGGGTGAAGGCGCCCAGATCGTCGCGGGCACCCGCCGCGGCGACACCCGCGAACAGCGACGCGGACAGCGACAGTGCGACGGCGAAACAACGGGCGGAACGATTCACGGGAAAGCTCCTGAATGCGATGGCCGGCAGTGTGCGCAGCCCTGGCTGAACAAGGTTTGCACGACCAGGCCGGCCGCGCCTGGTCGCCTGATGACGGGCGATCGCAGCATCGGCGGCACCGCGACCGGACCGCGCCGCGACTGCGCGTCGTAGAGCGCTTGCTCGCGCGCAAGCTCACGCCGGAAACCGAGGTAATTGACCAGACCGCCGAGCCAGTAGACCGGCGGGATACGCTTGCCAATCCGCCGCAGTTTCGCCTTGAGCGCCATTGACCTTCCGAATGCGATTTGCGCGCATCGGGCCGCCCGATACGCACACCCAAAGTGCCTGGGCGTGCAATCTTACTTCGGCGGCGGTGGCGCCAACACGCTGCGGTCGCCGTTATGTTCAGGCGGGGTCACGATACCGGCCGCTTCCATCGCCTCGATCAGGCGCGCGGCGCGGTTGTAGCCGATCTTCAAGCGGCGCTGCACGCCGGAGATCGACGCGCGGCGGGTTTCGGTGACGATTCGCACGGCTTCGTCGTAGAGCGGATCGGACTCGTCGCCGCCGCTGCTCGCGGTTTCCGGCAGCCCGGTCGCGCCGACCACGGAGCCGTCGCCCATGGTCTGCACTTCGTCGAGCACGCCCTCGATGTAATCGGGACGGCCGCCGATCTGCTTGAGGTGCTCGACCACGCGATGCACTTCCTCGTCCGACACGAACGCGCCGTGCACGCGCTCGGGCATCGCCGTGCCGGGCGGCAGGTACAGCATGTCGCCGTGGCCCAGCAGGGTTTCGGCGCCGGACTGATCCAGGATCGTGCGCGAGTCGATCTTGCTCGACACCTGGAAGGCGATGCGGGTCGGGATATTGGCCTTGATCAGACCGGTGATGACGTCGACCGACGGGCGCTGGGTGGCCAGGATCAAGTGAATGCCGGCGGCGCGCGCTTTCTGCGCCAGACGGGCGATGAGTTCTTCGACCTTCTTGCCGACGATCATCATCATGTCGGCGAATTCGTCGATGAAGATGACGATGAACGGCAAGGTCTCCAGCTGACGCGGCGCCTCGTCCAGCTCCGGATTGGGCTTGAACAGCGGATCCATCATCGGCTGGCCCGCTTCCTCGGCGTCGCGGACCTTCTTGTTGAAACCGGCCAGGTTGCGCACGCCGATCATCGACATCAGCTTGTAGCGCCGCTCCATCTCGGCCACGCACCAGCGCAGGCCGTTGGCGGCTTCCTTCATGTCGGTGACGACCGGCGCGAGCAGGTGCGGGATACCTTCGTAGACCGAAAGCTCGAGCATCTTCGGGTCGATCATCAGCATCCGCAGCTCTTTCGCGGAGGCCTTGTACAGCAGGCTCAGCACCATCGCGTTGACCGCGACCGACTTGCCCGAGCCGGTGGTGCCGGCGACGAGCAAGTGCGGCATGCGCGCCAGATCGGCGACGGTCGGCCGCCCGGCGATGTCCTTGCCCAGCGCCAGGGTCAGCGGGCTGCCGGACTTGTCGTATTCCTTCGAACGCAGCAATTCGGAGAGATAGATCATCTCGCGGCTGGTATTCGGCGTTTCCAGGCCGATCACCGACTTGCCCGGGATCACATCGACCACGCGTACCGACTTCACCGACAGGCCGCGCGCGATGTCCTTGTCGAGCGAGCTGATCGAACTGACTTTGACGCCCGGCGCCGGCTGCACCTCGAACCGGGTGATCACCGGGCCCGGGTACGCGCCCATGACTTGCGCATCGATGCGGAAATCCTTGAGCTTGAACTCGATCTGCCGCGACAGCGTTTCCAAGGTTTCTTCGCTGTAGCCCTTGGCCTGCGGCTTGGGATCGTCGAGCAGCGCCAGCGGCGGCAAGCCGCTGCCGTCGCCGGTGTTGAACAACGGAATCTGGGTTTCGCGCTTGGCGCGTTCGCTCTTTTCCACCACCGGCGCCGGCGGCGGCTCGATCTTGACCTTCTCGCGCTTGGAACGCAGCTCGGTATCAACCTTGCGCGCTTCCTCGCGCTCCTCGCGCATGACCTGGGTCTGGCGCCACTCGGTCGCCTGCTGGCTGCCGCGGCGGAACAGCTTGCTCAGCACCGGGCCCAGCGCCATGGTCCACTGGCCCAGCTTGTCCATGACCGCGAACCAGGAGATGCCGGTGGCCAGGGTCACCGAGATCAGCAGCAGCGCCAGCAAGAACAGATTGCCGCCGACCGGGCCGAAGCCGGAGTACAGCGAACGCCCGACCAACTGGCCGAGGATGCCGCCGCTGCCGGCGGAAAAATCCTCGGCCGGGCCGAAGCGCAATTGCAGCAGGCCGGTGGCCGACACCAGGAATCCGACGATCCCGACCAGACGCAGCGCCGGACCCAGGTCCGCCTCGCCGTCGCCATCGGTGTCCATGCCGAACAACGCGATCCAGGCGACCGCAGCGAGCATGATCGGCAGCAAAAACGCGACGTAACCGCACAGATACAGCAGCACATCGGCGATCCAGGCGCCGACGCGACCACCGAGGTTGTGCAGCGGCGCGGTGATCGAGCCCGAATGCGACCAACCTGGGTCGGTCGGGGAGAAGGTGACCAGGCTGGCCAGCAGGTACAGCAGCAACGGGGCGATGATGATCAGCGAGATATCGCGCATCAGGCGCTGTCGCTTCGGCGACGGCGTGTTGACCGTCGCTTCGGTGGGCTTGACCTTCTTGCGACTGGCTGTGGGAGCGGACGCCACCGTGATGTGCTGCCTTAGGATGGTTTCGTTAGTCGTTGAATATACGGCAGAAGCGGGGAATGGGGAATGATGAGGCGGGAATGGGGAATGGTTGCGCCGATCAGGCCCGCGGTGACTGCCCCCGGGGTTTTTGGGTTGATAGCGGATGGAAAAAAGGCGATGGGCGAACGGTAGCACCCAAAGTGCCCGTTCAACCCACCGCCCCTGGCGGGGAATCAAGCCATGGCGGGGGCCCGAATCAGGCCGTCCCTTCCATTCCCGGTTCCCCATTCCCGCTTTTCATTCCCCGCCTTAAAGCTTCATCCCCTGCAGCGCCGGGTGAATCAGCTTGCCGCCTTCGACGTTGATGCCGCGCACCAGCGCCTGGTTGCCGCGCCACTCGCCGCCGGCGAGCTTGTTGACCCACGGCAGGATCGCCGCGCAGATCGCCTGCGAAGAAGTCTGCGGCACCGCGCCGGGCATGTTGGTCACGCAGAAGTGGGTCACGCCCTCTTCGACGTAGGTCGGTTCCTTCCAGGTGGTCGGACGCGAGGTCTCGAAGCAGCCGCCCTGGTCGATCGAGATGTCGACCACCACGCTGCCGTCTTCCATGCCCTTGAGCATTTCGCGGGTCAGCACGTGCGGTGCGCGCGCGCCGGTCACGAGCACGGCGCCGATGACGAGGTCGGCCGAAGCCACTTCGCGGGCGACGACGTCGACGTACGGGAACAACGCGGTGACGTTATTGCCCAGGCGCATCATCTGATCCATGCGGTCCTGGCGCATTTCGAACACGGTGACGTTGGAGCCGCCGCTGGCCGCCAGCGCCGCCGAAGCGCCGCCGGCCTGGCCCGCGCCGAACACCACCACCTTGCCGCGTTCGGTCGACGGCAGGCCGCCGAGCAGCTTGCCCTTGCCGCTCATGGGCTGGTGCAGCAGGTGGGTGCCGACCTGCACGCCGATCTTGCCGGCGATGATCGACATCGGCGCCAGCAGCGGCAGATCGCCGTTGGGCAGCTCGACGGTCTCGAAGGCGACGCCGGTCAGGCCGATGTCGAGCAACTGCTTGGTCAGCACCGGCTCGGCGGCCAGGTGCAGGTAGCAGAACAGCAGGTGATCCTTGCGCAGATGCTGCAGATCACCGGCGATCGGCTCCTTGACCTTGACGATCAGCTCGCCCTTTTCGTACAGCGCGGCGGCATCCGGCGCGATCTTCACGCCCAGACGGGTGTAGTCGGCGTCCTTGAAGCCGCTCTTGATGCCCGCGTCCTTTTCCAGCCAGACCTCGTGGCCGCGATTGACCAGATCGCCCGCCGCGGCGGGAACGAGCGCGACGCGCCCTTCGAGAGTCTTGGTTTCCTTCGGTACGCCGATACGCATTGCTGTCTCCAGTGCGGCCCAGAAAAAACGCCGCATATGCGGCGTCCCAAGCCATGTTGTCTTATTAGCGGTTGTCGTTTGGGTGGAGCTTGCGGTAAAGCGGTGTTGCTGAAACTGAAACCGGTGCCGCGGTCGAGCCGGATGCTGCGATGGAAATACCGCGTGGAACGACACCGGCACGGCGGCCTTTGTACGGCCCGCGCCCGGCAGCGCGCTAGCTGCCGTTTGGCGGTTCGCGCCACACTGCGCGATACGCAACGTTGCATCCGCCCATCACGCCTTGTTTTGCCGGGACGGCGCCTCCAAGCTATGCCCTGCTTCGGAATCTTCAACACGCCGGCGTATGGCCGAGATCGAGAAGATTCTTTCCGCGCCCAGCGCATTCCCAACAGGCCGCGATTATATACATGAGCCCTACCAAGCACTCCCGCGTCGTCATCCTCGGTTCCGGTCCGGCCGGCTGGACGTCCGCCGTTTATGCGGCTCGCGCGAACCTGAAGCCGCTGGTCATCACCGGTCTGCAGCAGGGCGGTCAGCTGATGACCACCACCGAGGTCGATAACTGGCCCGGCGACGCGCATGGGCTGATGGGCCCGGACCTGATGGCGCGCATGCAGGCGCACGCCGAACGCTTCGACACCGAAGTGGTGTTCGACCACATCCACAGCGCCGACCTGTCCAAGCGCCCGTTCCGGCTCACCGGCGACAACGGCGACTACACCGCCGACGCGCTGATCATCGCCACCGGCGCCACCGCCAAGTACCTGGGCCTGCCCTCGGAAGATGAATTCAAGGGCCGCGGCGTATCCGCCTGCGCGACCTGCGACGGCTTCTTCTACAAGGATCAGGACGTGGCGGTGATCGGCGGCGGCAACACCGCGGTCGAGGAAGCGCTGTACCTGTCCAACATCGCCCGCAAGGTCTATCTGGTGCACCGCCGCGACAGCCTGCGCGCCGAGAAGATCATGCAGGACAAGCTGCAGGCCAAGATCCAGGCCGGCAAGATCGAGCCGGTGTGGCACCACACTGTCGAGGAAGTGCTCGGCAACGACGCCGGCGTGACCGGCCTGCGGGTCAAGTCGGTGCAGGACGGCGCGACCAAGGATCTGTCGATCCACGGCCTGTTCATCGCCATCGGCCACACCCCGAACACCAGCCTGTTCGAAGGCCAGTTGGCGATGAAGAACGGCTATCTGACCATCGAAACCGGTCTGGACGGCAACGCCACCCGCACCTCGGTCGAGGGCGTGTTCGCCGCCGGCGACGTCGCCGACCAGGTCTATCGCCAGGCCATCACTTCGGCCGGTTTCGGCTGCATGGCCGCGCTGGACGCGGAGAAGTTCCTCGACAAGGACGCGTGATGGACGAAGGCGCGGACGCGCACGACAGCGAACCCTCGCCGACCGGCCCGCTGCGCATCAGCCGCGAGCCCGGCGATCTCGACTTCGCCGCGATCCACGACTTCCTCGCCCGCCAGTCCTATTGGGCGGCGGGCATTCCCGAAGCTACGCTGCGGCGGGCGCTGCAGCATTCGATCTGCTGCAGCGGCCATATCGGCGGGCAGATGGTCGCCTTCGCGCGTGCGATCACCGATCAAGCCACCTTCGCCTATCTCGCCGATGTGTTCGTCGCGCCGGCGCAGCGCGGACACGGCCACGGCCGCGCGGTGGTCGCCGCGCTGATGGCCGATCCGCGCCTGCAAGGCCTGCGCCGCTGGCACTTGGTCACCCGCGACATGCAAGCGTTGTACGCGCAGGTCGGTTTCAGCGAATTGAGCCAGCCCGGGCAGCACATGCAGAAGCACGATCCCGACGTTTATCTGCGTCGCTCATCCATGCAAGACACTCAGCCCGAGGTCGCGCCGCAGCCGTGAACGCGCCACAGAGCTCCGTGTCGATCCGCCTGCTCGACTCGCTGTCCGCGCTCGCGCCCGCGCAATGGGACGCACTGCACGATGGCGCCAATCCGTTTCTCGCCCACGCCTTCCTGCTCGGCCTGGAGCAACACGGCTGCCTGCGCGAGGACTGGGGCTGGACGCCGCATCATCTGACGGTGTGGGACGGCGACACCCTGGTCGCGGCGATGCCGGCCTATCTCAAGCAGAACTCGCACGGCGAGTTCGTGTTCGACCACGCCTGGGCGCACGCCTACGCCCAGCGCGGGCTCGACTACTTCCCCAAATGGCTGGCCGCGGTGCCCTACTCGCCGGTCACCGGCCCGCGCCTGCTGGCGCGCACGCCCGAGCATCGGCGCGTGCTGGTCGAAGCGATGGCGCAGTTGTGCGAACGCCAGGGCCTGTCGTCGGCGCACGTCAATTTCCATAGCGCCGACGACGATCGCGCATTCGAAGACGACAACGATGCCTGGCTGCAGCGCGTCGACATCCAGTACCACTGGCGCAACGAGCCCGACGCGCAAGGCCGGCGCTGGCAGGACTTCGATCAATTCCTGGCCGCGTTCGACCACAAGCACCGCAAGAATATCCGCCAGGAACGCGCCAAGGTCGCCCGCGCCGGCATCGGTTTCCGCGTGATCGAAGGCGGCGACGCCAGCGACGCGGACTTGGCGACCATGCACGGCTTCTACCGCAACACCTTCGCCGAGTACGGCAACCACGCCGCGTTGACCCTGGAATTCCTGCGCCACTTGGCGCGCGAGATGCCGCGCTCGCTGGTGATCTTCCTCGCCCAGCGCGACGGCGAACCGATCGCCGGCGCGCTGTGCCTGCGCGGCGGCGACACGTTGTATGGCCGCTACTGGGGCGCGCACGCCAACCTGCCCGGCCTGCATTTCGAAACCTGCTATTACCAGGGCATCGAGTACTGCCTGCGCGAAGGCCTGCACGCCTTCGAACCCGGGGCCCAGGGCGAGCACAAACTCGCCCGCGGCTTTCTGCCGACTCAGGTGCGCAGCCGTCATTGGATCGCTCACCCCGGCTTCCGCGATGCGCTGCGACCCTGGTGCCGCGACGAAGCGACTTCGGTGCTTGGGTATGCGCGCACGTTGGCGGCGCATACGCCGTTCAAGGCGGGAATTGGGGATTCGTGATTCGCGATTCGTAGAGCCAAAGCAGAACCAGCCTCTCCTGATGCCGAATCACGAATCCCGTTCTGGCTTAGGCTCTGACCAATCCCGAATCCCGAATCCCGAATCCCGAATCCTGAGTCCCAAATCCCGAATCCCGAATCCTGAGTCCCACCGCTCCATGCGCCGCCTTCCCTTCCTGCTCTCGCCCGACCCCGATGCCGAGTTTCCACCCGGCGAGCGGGCGTTGGCGCATCCCGACGGCCTGCTCGCGGTCGGCGGGGATCTGACTCCGCCGCGGCTGCTCAACGCGTATCGGCACGGGATCTTTCCGTGGCCGACCGAGGGCTATCCGCTGCTGTGGTGGTGCCCCGATCCGCGCACCGTGTTCCGCACCGACGGCGTGCGCCTGACCTCCAAGTTCCGGCGCGGTCTGCGCCGCAGCGATTGGACGGTGCGCGCCGACACCGCCTTCGAAGCGGTCATCGCCGCCTGCGCCGCCGCGCCGCGGCCGGGCCAGGACGGCACCTGGATCAGCGAGGAGATGATCCAGGCCTACGTGCGCATGCATCGCCTCGGCCATGCCCACTCGGTGGAAGTGTTCGACGGCGAGCGTCTGGCCGGCGGCATCTACGGCATCGCCATCGGTCGCATGTTCTACGGAGAAAGCATGTTCAGCGCGCAATCGGGCGGATCCAAGATCGCGCTGGCGGCTTTGGCGCGGCGCCTGCGCGACTGGGGCTGGCCGCTGCTCGATGCCCAGGTCGAGAATCCGCACCTGCTGAGCCTGGGCGCGACCGCCCTGCCGCGCGCGCGGTTCCTGGCCCAGGCCGGCGAATTGGCCGCCCAGCCTGGCTTCGAGCCCGGCCCGTGGACCCAGCGGTTCGGCGAAATGCCCGCCGCGCAACTGGCACAGGCGCCCCCGCCGCAGCCCGGCGACACGGCCCCCAGGCCAGCCGATTAACGGATTTTTGCTCCTGGGCCGTTGCCGTGGCAGAATGCGCGGCTTCGCGGGCGCGCGACGCCCGATCCTTGCGGACCGCACCGGTCCACCTTTTTGAGAGACACATGGCAAAAGACGACGTGATCGAATTCGAGGGCACGGTGGCGGAAACTCTTCCGAACACCATGTTCCGCGTGCGTCTCGAAAACGGGCACGAAATCATTGCCCATATCTCGGGTCGCATGCGCAAGAACTACATCCGCATCCTCACCGGCGACAAGGTCAAGGTCGAGATGACGCCCTACGACCTGACCAAGGGTCGCATCACCTACCGCATGAAGTAATCGCGGTAACTCTTTGAAAAAAGGCGGCCATTGGCCGCCTTTTTCATGCCAGCAGACCGCGCTTCCGGCCTGCGGACCGCCCTGCTACAAGGGGCACAGGTACCGTTTCAGACACAGCGTATGCCGGGCCGCGCAATCGCTGCCGCCATTGGCGACACAGGCCTGGTACTTGGTGTAGCACTCCAGGCACTGGCTAGGGATAGCGCTCGCGGTTGCGACCAGCGACCCGGCGAATACGAATGCGGCCAATGCCGCCAGCGTCCATCGCTTCGATTTCATGATCGATCTCCGTCTTGTTTGACTAGCTCGCTACTCGCCGCTGCGCGGCGTCGGGCCGAGGCCTTACTCCAAAGGACAGCCCGCGCCGATCAGGCAGCGGCTGAACTCGGCTTCGCACTCGCCGTCGTGCTGCCCCCCGCTCTCGTACATGCACACGTTGTAGGCGATCCGGCACTCCTGGCAGGGACTGAGCGGCGGACGGGCGAGCGCGACGGTCGAAGCGGCGAAGACGAATGCGGCGGTGGCCGCGAGGGTGAGCTTGCGCATTTTCATGGATGCATCCTTTTCCTTGGATCGGCGCGGGACGAGACCCGGCCGGAGTGGTTGCGCCCGCGAGCGGACGCAGTGGCGAATACCGACGACAGGGCCGGCGGTTACAACGGGCAGTTGTTGCGGCGCAAGCAATCGTTGAGGCGGATCTCGCAGTTCAAGCCTCCCAACTGCTCGCATTTGTTGTAAGTGTTCCAGCACGTCTGACAGGCATCGGCGGCGGAGCTGGCGGTGCCGGCCAGCGCGCAACCGAATACGAATGCGGCGAGCGCGGCGAAAGAACGCTTGGACAACTTGGTCATGATCATCTCCTGATCGATGAGACAGCCGCTCTGGGCTGCCGCCCACGCGATCGCGGGCGAGGCCGACGCTAGCACCGCGGCGCGACGCGTGCCGGGGCGCACTGCCGTAATCGGAACGGCGTCCGGGAACGCGACGGCCGGGGCCGCGCTGCGCACCCCCCGGCTGTTCCGAATCGGCCGATTCGATGTTGCCGCGCAACAAGCCGCGAACGCTGCGGGATCGTGCGGGTCGCCGACACCGACCAGGCGCATCGCCGATCGCCCCCGCTTCGGTCGGCGCACTGTCGGCCGATCGTCTCGGCCGATCGGTTGCTCCGGATTCGTCGCAACCCTGATCCGGCGCGCGGCATCGCGTGCGCATCGAAAACCTCGCGCGCACGATTCGCCGTTCGCAACGCCGCGCGACCGCGCATCGCAGCCGATCGCATCGCGGCCATGCTCGCCGGGTCCGTGCGTGGCCGTCGACGGATGCCGTCGACGCGAAAAAGGTTTAAAGCGATGTCGCGACACGACGAAGGTCATGGCGACTTTATGCAGGCTCCACGCGAACCGCATGCCGATAGATTGCGCCGAGGGCTCAATCCGAGCCGCCATCGCGATCGGCCTCCATGAAGACTCGCATCGTCGCCCTCCCCTTGCTTGCGCTCGCCTCGCTGACGTCCGCGCACGCCGACACGCTCACGCAATGCGTCGATCTCGATGCGAGCTGGCAACTGGCGCGCGCACGCAACGCGGTGCTGCTTAAACACGATCGCAGCCACTACCGGCTCGATCTGCAGTCCGCCTGCAAGGATCTCAACACCTCCGGGAAGCTGGAAATCACCGCCGAACAGCGCAAAAACCGGCTCTGCCCGAGCGGCAGCGAGATCGTCACTTCGCGCGACCGTTGCGCGGTGAGCGCGATCCAGGACATCGACGCCAACGCGTTCGAACGCGCGCGCCGCACGCGTTGAAGTCGAGTCGATACGGGCCGGCCTTCGCGACGCCGATTCGCCGAACGCGCGACGCGACACGGTCATGCCGAAGGTCATGCCATGACGAAGGTCACCACGACTCCTCCAGATTTGCACACGAGCACGCATCGATAGATTGCGCTGCAAGATCGAACCGCCCCCACCGAGGATGTCTCCATGATGTTGCCCACAAGGATTGCGTTGGCCACCCTGCTCAGCCTCGCCGCGAACGCCGCGTTCGCCGCTCCGCTCGACGCCTGCGTCGACTTGGCCAAGCCCAGGATTTCGCGTCTCGGCGATAAGGCCGTGCTGATCAAGGACGCGGACAGTTTTTACCGCCTGAACGTCAAGGCCTGCTCCGACCTGGGCTATACCCAGCAGTTCCGAATCTCGACCGACAAGCAAAAAGGCCGGCTCTGCCCGAGCGGCACGCGCGTGCTGACCAACCGCGACAACTGCGAAGTGATCCTTGCGGAGAAAATCGACGAGGCGGCCTACCAACGACACGGCGGACGTTGATTCGCGCACCGCGGCCGGCTTCTAGCGACGGCCGCGGCATCGACCTGGTGCAGCATCGACATAGTTGCAATGGCGCAGGCGACCCGGCGGTCGCGGCTTGCGCCGCTCCTGCAGGGGGCTACCCGAGGCCATCGCATCGCGATGAAGCCCCTGCAGGAGCGGTCCAAGCCGCGATCAACCGAAGAGACCGAATACCACGCTCCCCAACCGAAGCCCCGCCTCTTCGGACGCTTTTACCCACTCCCCAACTGCCCCGAAGCGCGCCCCCTTCGATCGCCGCCCAATCACGGCTCAGCACGCCAAAGTCGCCCACAGCATCCGCCGAGCCGAAACCGCAACGGATGCTCGCGGCCGCGACCGGCGACTACCCGCAGCTGTAACGATGCAGGCACTGATTGAGCTGGGTCTTGCAGTTCGGCGACCCGAGCTGCACGCACCGCGAGTACGTCGTCCAGCAACGCTCGCAGGGGTCGTAGGCATAACTGGCGGTACTGGCTAACGCACAACCGAACACGAACGCCGAGATCGCGGCGACAGAACGCTTGGACAATCGGGTCATGGCTCTCTCCTGGTCGATGAGGCAGCCATTGAGGCTGCGGCCCGCGAGATCGCGAGCGGGCCCGAAACTAGCACCGCCTCGGCGACGGCTGTCGGGACGCATGGCGGCAATCGCGGCAACTCGCAGTTCGGGCACACGCACCTGCATGTTGGCGGGCAATTCGCCTCGACGCGCCTGGCACCCTGCGGTCCGCGATCGGCGCATCGCCACTCGGCGCGCTCGCTCCCCGTCCCATCGGCGACGACCGAGGCTTTGTCCACCATGTCCGGTTACGAAAAAGGCGGCCCGAGGGCCGCCTTTTCTTCGCGCGATCGCGCCATACAAGATCCGCGCCACCCAAGATCCGCGCCACCCAAGATCACACCGTCGCCGGCAACAGCCTCTCCGGTTCGGCCTGCGCGTCGACCACCAGTTGATCGTCCTTGACGTCGATGGTGACCCGGCCGCCGCCGATCAGCTTGCCGAACAGCAGTTCGTCGGCGAGCGGACGCTTGATCTGATCCTGGATCACCCGCGCCATCGGACGCGCGCCCATCAGCGGGTCGAAGCCGTGCTGGGCCAGCCAGTCGCGCGCGGTCGGCGTGGCGGTCAGGGTCACGTTCTTCTCGTGCAGCTGGCTTTCCAGTTCGATCAGGAACTTGTCGACCACGCGCAGGATGTGCTCGAAGCCCAGCGCCTGGAACTGCACCACCGCGTCGAGGCGGTTGCGGAATTCCGGACTGAAGCCCTTGCGGATCACTTCCATCGCATCGGTGGAATGGTCCTGCTTGGTGAAACCGATCGAACGCCGCGAGGCCTGCGCCGCGCCGGCATTGGTGGTCATCACCAGCACCACGTTCTTGAAGTTGGCTTCGCGACCGTTGGTGTCGGTCAGGGTGCCGCGATCCATGACCTGCAACAGGATGTTGAAGATGTCCGGATGCGCCTTCTCGACCTCGTCGAGCAACAGCACGCAGTGCGGGGTCTTGACGATCTTCTCGGTCAACAGGCCGCCCTGGTCGAAACCGACGTAGCCCGGAGGCGCGCCGATCAGGCGGCTGACCGAATGTGGTTCCATGTACTCGGACATGTCGAAGCGCACCAGCTCGATGCCCAACTGCAGCGCGAGCTGCTTGGTCACCTCGGTCTTGCCCACGCCGGTGGGACCGGAGAACAGGAAGTTGCCGATCGGCTTGTCCGGATTGCCCAGGCCCGAGCGCGCGAGCTTGATCGCCGAGGCCAGGGTCTCGATCGCCGGATCCTGTCCGAAGATCACCATCTTGAGGTTGCGTTCGAGATTGCGCAGCACGTCCTTGTCGCTGGCCGAAACCTGCTTGGTCGGGATGCGCGCCATCTTGGCCACGATCATCTCGACTTCCTCGATATCGATCACCGACTTGCGCGCCGACTCGGGCAGCAGCCGTTGCCGCGCGCCGGCCTCATCGATCACGTCGATGGCCTTGTCGGGCAGCAGACGGTCGCCGATGTGCTTGACCGACAGATCGACCGCGGCCTGCAGCGCCTCGTCGGCATAAGTGACGCCGTGGTGCGATTCGTATTTGGGCTTGAGACCTTGCAGGATTTCGTAGGTCTCGCCCACGGTCGGCTCGACGATGTCGATCTTCTGGAAGCGCCGCGCCAGCGCGCGATCCTTCTCGAAGATGCCGCGGTATTCCTGGAACGTGGTCGAACCGATGCAGCGCAGCTCGCCCGAGGACAGCGCCGGCTTGATCAGGTTGCTGGCGTCCATGGTGCCGCCGCTGGCGGAACCGGCGCCGATGATGGTGTGGATCTCATCGACGAACAAGATCGCCTCGGGCTGCTTCTTGAGCTGCGCGAGCACCGCCTTCAGGCGCTTTTCGAAATCGCCGCGGTACTTGGTGCCGGCGACCAGCGCGCCCAGGTCGAGGGCGAAGATGGTGGCGTTGCGCAGCACCTCAGGCACTTCGCCGTCGACGATGCGCTTGGCCAGGCCTTCGGCGATCGCGGTCTTGCCCACGCCGGCTTCGCCGACGTAGAGCGGATTGTTCTTGCGCCGGCGGCACAGCACCTGGATGGTGCGTTCGACTTCATCCGCGCGGCCGACCAGTGGGTCGATCTTGCCTTCGCGGGCGAGCTGGTTGAGGTTGCTGGCGAACTCGGCCAGGGCGTCGGACGACTTGCCGTCCACGTCCGGACCCTCCGGCGGCTTGGCTTCTTCCTCGTGATGACCGTGGCTGTCCTCGCCGCTGTGCTTGACGATGCCGTGGGACAGGTAATTGACCACGTCGAGCCGGGCCACGTCCTGCTGGTTGAGGAAGTAGACCGCGTGCGAGTCCTTCTCGCCGAAGATCGCCACCAGCACGTTGGCGCCGGTGACTTCCTTCTTGCCCGAGGACTGTACGTGGTAGACCGCGCGCTGCAACACCCGCTGGAAGCCCAAAGTGGGCTGGGTGTCGCGGTCGACGTCGTCGGGCAACACCTGGACCGAGGTCGCGATGGCTTGTTCCAGGTCGCTGCGCAATCGCGCGAAGTCCGCGCCGGTGGCCTTGAGCACGGCCTCGGCGGAGGGGTTGTCGAGTAGCGCGAGCAGCAGATGCTCGACCGTCATGTACTCATGGCGCGCCTCGCGGGCGCGCTTGTAGCACTGGCCGATGCTGTATTCGAGATCCTTGCTGAACATGGGGCGGAGCCTCCAGGACGTATGCACGCTACGTGGGGGCGCTCGCCGGCTTTTCCATGCCCCGCCCCCGGGCGGTGCTCAGCTCCCTTTTAGGCCTTTTCCATCGTGCACAGCAAGGGGTGCTGATGCAGTCTTGAAAATTCGTTCACCTGAGCGACTTTGGATTCGGCGACTTCGCGCGTGAAGACGCCGCATACGCCGCGGCCGCGGGTATGGACGTGGAGCATGATCTGGGTGGCTTTTTCGACGTTCATCGGGAAAAAGCGCATCAACACCTCGATGACGAAGTCCATCGGGGTGTAATCGTCGTTAAGCAGCAGTACGGAATACAGCGGCGGACGGGCGACTTCGGGCTTGCCGGTTGCCACCAGCACGCCATGACTGTGTTCTTGTTCGGTCTGTTTTGCCATTTCGCGATTATAGACGTCTGCCCCATGCCGGCGTGGAGCATGGGGCCGTGGAGAGGGTCGCGTCGCGACATGGACGCGTGCACGGCCGCATTGCAAAATGCCGTAGCGCCGCCATCTACTGCGGAGCCGTCGGTCCAGATTGCGCCGATGCTGTCGAATTCAAGGACCGTCATGCGCCCGATCCGCCATTTGCTGCCCGCCGTGCTCGTGTCGCTGCCGCTGCTGGCGGCCGGCCAGGCGCTGGCCGCCGATGCGGCCAAGCCCGCCGCGCCGGCCTCCGCCCCCGGCAAGCTTGCGCCGGCCAAGGCCGACCGCAACGATCCGGCGCGGGTCGAACCCGACCGCAGCGAGTCCCAAGGCGGCGACCCGCGCGTGCGCGCCCAGCTCGACGCGCTGGGCTACAAGTACCAGGTCGACAAGGACGGCGATTTCGTCCTGACCTTCGCCCTGGACAAGGACCGCAGCCAGATGGCCTACGTGCTGTCGGGCACCCAGCGCTACGGCAAGCTGGAAGTGCGCGAGATCTGGTCGCCGGGCTACCGCGGCAGCGACAGCCAGCTGCCGGGCGACGTCGCCAACCGTCTGCTCGAGGACAGCCAACTCAGCAAGATGGGCGGCTGGGTCAAGCAGGACGGCGTGGCGGTGTTCGTGGTCAAGCTCGACGCCGGCGCCTCGCAGGAAGACCTGGACGACGCGATCGATTACGTGGTCCGCGCCGCCGACGAGATGGAATCCGAACTCACCCCCGCGCAGGACGAATTCTGACGTGAGCTACCGCGAAGGCCGCTTCTGGCAACCCGACGTCACCGTCGCCACGATCGTGATCGACGACGGCCGCCTGCTGATGGTGGAAGAAAACGTCGGCGGACGGCGCGTCATCAACCAGCCCGCCGGCCACCTGGAGCCGGATGAGAGCCTGCGCGACGCGGCCCTACGCGAGACCCTGGAGGAGACCGCCTGGGACGTGCGCCTGACCGCTTTCGTCGGCGCCTATCAGTGGAAAGCGCCGGCCCAGCCCGACGGCTCCGGCGGGCGCCACTACCTGCGCTTCGCCTTCGCCGCCGAACCGGTGCGCCACCACGCCGGGCGCAAGCTCGACGAGGGCATCGTGCAGGCGCTGTGGATGACTCCGGCCGAGTTGCAGGCGCGTTCGGCCGAGCATCGCAGCCCGTTGGTCTGGCAGGTCGTCGCCGATTACCTCGGCGGGCGCCGGCACTCGCTCGACCTGCTGCAGCATTCGGTCGCGCCCGAAGCGCTGTGATCGCGATGTCCAGGTCGGCCAACACCATCGTGGGCATGTCGGGCGGAGTCGATTCCTCGGTCGCAGCCCTGCTGTTGCGCGATTCCGGCGAAGCCCTGTCGGGCTTGTTCATGCAGAACTGGGCCGATGACGATGCGCAGGACAGCGCGAGTGCCGCCGAAGGCAGGAAGCCGAAAGCGACCGGCAGCGGCGATTGCCGGGCCGAGGACGACCGCCGCGACGCGGTCGCGGTGTCCGGCCGGCTCGGGTTGCCGATCCATTTCCGCGATTTCTCTGGCGAGTACTGGGCCGGGGTGTTCGAGCACTTCGTCGCCGAATACGCGGCCGGCCGCACGCCCAATCCCGACGTGCTGTGCAACCGCGAGATCAAGTTCAAGTATTTCCTCGACGCAGCGCGCGAACTGGGTGCCGACTACATCGCGACCGGCCACTACGCGCGGGTCGATCAGGCCGGCGGCCGCTTCCGTCTGCTGCGCGCGCTCGACCGCAGCAAGGATCAGAGCTACTTCCTGCATCAGCTGGGCCAGGCACAACTGAGCGCGACCAAATTCCCGCTCGGTGAACTGCTCAAGCGCGACGTGCGCGAAATGGCGCATTCGGCCGGGCTGCCGACCGCGGCCAAGAAGGATTCCACCGGCATCTGCTTCATCGGCGAACGCGATTTCCGCGAGTTCCTGTCGCGTTATCTGCCGGCGAAACAGGGCGAGATCCGCACTCCGGACGGGCAGCTCGTCGGCGCTCATCCAGGCGTGTTCTACTTCACCCTGGGCCAACGCGAAGGCCTCAACATCGGCGGCGTGCGCGGCTTCGAGCCCGCGCCGTGGTACGTGATCGGCAAGGATGTCGTCGGCAACGTGCTGTACGTCGACCAAGGCAGCGACAGCCCGTGGCTGCAATCGCGCACGCTTTGGTCGGAGGCCGCGCACTGGATCGACGGCGCGCCGCCGTCCACGCGCTTGCGCTGCAGCGCGCAGACCCGCTATCGCCAGTCCGACCAGGAATGCGAGGTGCGGGTGCGCGACGACGGCACGCTGGAGGTCCACTTCGACCAGCCGCAGCGCGCGGTCACGCCCGGACAATCGCTGGTGCTCTACGACGGCGAGGTCTGCCTCGGCGGCGCGGTGATCGCCGCCACCGACGCGCCAGTCCCGGGTTCCACGCTTTCAACCCCTTCTCTTCTGACGACGACTCCGTAATGGCCGAACTTTCCGAACGCGTCCTCGCCCTCGCCGGCCTGGCCCAGGCCCTGGCCCAGGTGCGGCGTATCGCCGACACCGGACAGGCCAATGCGGCCGTGCTCGGCACCTGCCTGGACTCGGTGTTCCGCATCGACGCCTCCTCGCCGGCCGCGGTCTACGGCGGCCTGGACAATCTGCGCCCCGGCCTGGTGCTGGTGCAGGACTATTTCACCAACCGCGCCAAGGACGAGCATCTGCCGCGCCTGGCGTTGGCGGTGCTGCAACTGGAGCGGCGCTTCGTCCGCGACCAGGCCATGACCGACAAGGTTCTGCGCGGCATTCACGAACAAGCCACCGCCGCGCACCGCCTGGGCAGCAGCCACCCGGACGTGATCGCCGCGCTGGGCACGCTGTACGCCGACAGCCTGAGCCATCTGCGCCCGCGCGTGCTGGTGCAGGGCAATCCGCACTACCTCGGCCAGCCCGGCGTAGTCGCCGAAGTGCGCGCCGTGCTGCTGTCGGCCGTGCGCTCGGCGGTGCTGTGGCGGCAACTGGGCGGCGGCTATTGGGATTTTCTGCTGCGCAAGCGGGCGATGGTGGATTCGGTCGAAGCTCAGCTCGGCTGAGGTTCGGCCCCGGCGGCTTGGAGGCGCGGCGTCAGCTGCGGCCACGAGACTTCGATAATTGCGCTGCGCGCTGGCGGCCACGAGGTCGCAGCTCGCGCAGCTCCTACAGCGGGTTACCCGACCTTCGAATCCGCGAGCGGCCTTTGTAGGAGCGGCGCGAGCCGCGACCGCGGCACTTCGATAACTGCGCCGCGCGCTGGTGGCCACGAGGTCGCAGCTTGCGCAACTCCTACAGCGGGTTACCCGACCTTCGAATCCGCGAGCGGCCTTTGTAGGAGCGGCGCGAGCCGCGACCGCGGCACTTCGATAGTTGCGCCACGCGCCGATGGCTACAGGGTCGCAGCTTGCGCAGCTCCTACAGCGGGTTACCCGACCTTCGAATCCGCGAGCGGCCTTTGTAGGAGCGGCGCGAGCCGCGACCGCGGCACTTCGATAACTGCGCCGCGCGCTGGTGGTTGCGTGGTCGCAGCTCGCGCAGCTCCTACAGCGGGTTACCCGACCTTCGAATCCGCGAGCGGCCTTTGTAGGAGCGGCGCGAGCCGCGACCGCGGCACTTCGATAATTGCGCCAGACGCCGGTGGCCACGAGGTCGCAGCTTGCGCAACTCCTACAGCGGGTTGTCCGACTTTCGAATCCGCGGGTGGCCTTTGTAGGAGCGGCGCGAGCCGCGACCGCGGCACTTCGATAGTTGCGCCAGACGCCGGTGGCTGCGTGGTCGCAGCTTACGCAGCTCCTACAGGGAGGCTATCCAACTGCACCGCCTCGGGACGGAGCGACTTTGGCAGCGGTGCCGGGGCCGCAACCCGGCGCGTCAGTAATTCATGCGGTACTCGCAACCCACCATGGTTTTGCCCGGATGGGTCGTGATCGTGCTGACGGTCTGCACGATCGTGGCCTCGATGCCGTCGCCGATCGGCTGTACCCGCACGGTGCGCGTGCGGATGTGCTTGGCCAACGGCTCGGTGCTCGGGGCGAGTTTCAGCTTGGTCGACAAGGCATCGACGTGATCGCCGTCCAGCACCGCCAACAGGGCTTGGGCCGGCATCATCACCTGCTGGGTCGTATGGCCGTATACGGTCACCGGCTTGGGCAGGTTGAACACGGCAACGAAGGCGTTCTTCTCGTCCTTGACCAGGCTCCATCCCGCCAGCGCCGGCTGCGCGGGCTTTTCGTAATACACCGGAGTCAGCGCGCTGCCCAATCGTTCGAACTCGGCGCGACTGGCCTGGCAGGTCAGCACCTTGACCAGTTCGGCCTGCACTTGTGCCGCGTCCCGGTATTTTTCGTCTTCGGCGGCGGCCGCCAAAGGCAGAGCGAAGCTCATCGCCAACACGGCGGTCGGTACAAAACGGAGCGAGCGTGGGTTCATTGCGAAATCCTTATCGAGGTGTCTTGAAGACGAACGGACGTGCCCGAATCCCCCACTCGCCTGCTGGCGAGGATCGATGCGCTCCAGTCCCGATGCGCTGCAGGTAACGATGCAGCCGTCGGCAAAGAAAAACCCCGGCGATGGCCGGGGTCTTCTTGGTGCGCGCCGCGCCGCCGGACCGGTCAGGCGGCGGCGACGGTGTCGGCGACCTGCTTGTAGTCTTCGATCTGGTCGAAGTTCATGTAGCGATAGATCTTGTCGCCGTCGGCCTTGAGCACGCCGACGTCCGCCATGTATTCCTCGCGGGTCGGGATGCGACCCAGACGCGAGCAGATCGCCGCCAGTTCGGCCGAACCCAGATACACGTTGGTGTTGCGGCCCAGACGGTTGGGGAAGTTGCGGGTCGAGGTCGAGAATACGGTCGCGCCCTCGCGCGCCTGCGCCTGGTTGCCCATGCACAGCGAGCAGCCCGGCATTTCCATGCGCGCACCGGCCGTACCGAAGGTGCCGTAGTGGCCTTCCTTGGTGAGCTCGGACGCGTCCATCTTGGTCGGAGGCGCGACCCACAGACGGGTCGGAATGTCGCGCTTGCCTTCCAGCAACTTCGCTGCGGCCCGGAAGTGACCGATATTGGTCATGCACGAGCCGATGAAGACCTCGTCGATGACCGCGCCGGACACGTCCGACAGGGTCTTCACGTCGTCCGGATCGTTCGGGCAGGCCACGATCGGCTCGACGATCTCGTTGAGGTCGATGTCGATGACCGCGGCGTACTCGGCGTCCGCGTCGCCTTCCAGCAACTGCGGGTTGGCCAGCCAGCCTTCCATCGCCTTGATCCGGCGCTGCAACGAACGCGGGTCGGCGTAGCCTTCGGCGATCATCCACTTGAGTAGGGTGATGTTGCTGGTCAGGTACTCGATGACCGGTTCTTTATCGAGCTTGACCGTACAACCGGCGGCCGAGCGCTCGGCCGAGGCGTCGGACAGTTCGAAAGCCTGTTCGACCTTGAGCTGCGGCAGTCCTTCGATCTCCAGGATGCGACCGGAGAAGATGTTCTTCTTGCCCTGCTTGGCGACGGTCAGCAGGCCGCTCTTGATCGCGGCCAGCGGAATCGCGTTGACCAGATCGCGCAGGGTCACACCGGGCTGCATTTCACCCTTGAAACGCACCAGCACCGACTCGGGCATGTCCAGCGGCATGACGCCGGTGGCCGCGGCGAACGCGACCAGGCCGGAGCCGGCCGGGAACGAGATGCCGACCGGGAAACGGGTATGCGAATCGCCGCCGGTGCCGACGGTGTCGGGCATCAGCATGCGGTTGAGCCACGAGTGGATGACGCCGTCGCCAGGACGCAGCGCGATACCGCCACGATTGCTGATGAAGGCCGGCAGATCGTGATGAGTCTTGACGTCGACCGGCTTCGGATACGCGGCGGTGTGGCAGAACGACTGCATCACCAAGTCGGCCGAGAAGCCCAGGCAAGCCAGATCCTTCAGCTCGTCGCGGGTCATCGGACCGGTGGTGTCCTGCGAACCCACCGAGGTCATCTTCGGCTCGCAGTAAGTGCCTGGACGGATGCCCGGCTGCACGCCGTTGGTTTCCGGCAGGCCGCAGGCGCGGCCGACCATCTTCTGCGCCAGCGAGTAACCCTTGCCGGTGTCGGCCGGGTTGGTCGGCAGGCGGAACAAGGTCGAAGTCGGCAGGCCCAGCGCTTCACGCGCCTTGGCGGTCAGGCCGCGGCCGACGATCAGCGGGATGCGGCCGCCGGCGCGGACTTCGTCGAGCAGCACGTCGGACTTCAGCGCGAACTCGGCGATGACCTGCCCGTCCTTGATCGCCTTGCCCTCGTAGGGACGCAGTTCGACCACGTCGCCCATGTTCATCTGCGACACGTCGAGCTCGATCGGCAAGGCGCCGGCGTCTTCCATGGTGTTGTAGAAGATCGGCGCGATCTTCGAACCCAGGCACACGCCGCCGAAGCGCTTGTTCGGAATGAAGGGAATGTCTTCGCCGGTGAACCACAGCACCGAATTGGTGGCGGACTTGCGGCTGGAACCGGTACCGACCACGTCGCCGACGTAAGCGACCAGATGGCCCTTGTCTTTCAGCGATTCGATGAAAGCGATCGGACCGCGCTTGCCGTCTTCTTCCGGCACGATGCCGTCGCGCGCGTTCTTGAGCATCGCCAGCGCGTGCAACGGGATGTCCGGACGCGTGGTCGCGTCGGGCGCGGGCGACAGGTCGTCGGTGTTGGTTTCGCCGGTCACCTTGAACACGGTGATGGTCATGCTCTGCGGCACTTCCGGACGGCTGGTGAACCACTCTGCGTCGGCCCAGCTCTGCAGCACGCCCTTGGCATGCGCATTGCCCTTCTCGGCCTTTTCCTGCACGTCGTGGAAGGCGTCGAACACCAGCAGGGTCTTCTTCAGGGCTTCCGCGGCGATCGGCGCGACCTGGGCATCGTCGAGCAGCTCGACCAGCGGCAGGATGTTGTAGCCGCCGAGCATGGTGCCGAGCAGTTCGGTCGCGCGTTCGCGGCTGATCAGCGGGTTCTTTTCGCTGCCCAGGGCGAGTGCAGCCAGGTAGGAGGCCTTGACCTTGGCCGCGTCGTCGACACCGGCCGGCACCCGATAGGTGATCAGGTCGAGCAGAAACTGTTCCTCTCCGGCCGGCGGCGCTTTCAGCAGTTCGATGACATCGGCGGTCTGCTGGGCGGTCAGGGGCAGCGGCGGAATTCCCAGCGCGGCGCGCTCGGCGATGTGGTGGCGATAGGCTTCCAACATGAACAATTCTCCGCGTGGATCTTGGTGGTGATGAAACTGGGTGGTGAAGGCAATAAAGAAACGGGATGGTAAAGATTGCTCAGGCTTGCGGCACGATCAGCTTCAGGCCCTTGAAGTAATCGCGATAAAACGTGTCGTTCCAGGTGATCAGGCCGTCGCATTGCAGCAAGGCATGGGCGCCGATCAGAAAATCGCCGAGGCGGCGCGATCCGCTGCCGCGCTGGCGGTGACGCCGATGCATCTCGCCCGCCCGCAACGCCGACTTGGCTTCCAGCGCGCTGAAATGGATGCCCATTTCTTCCAGCGCCTCCTGCACCTCGGCGCCGCCTCGCAGCGCCGCGCAGATCTCGGCCAGGCTGATGTCGCACACCACCACGCGGCCGCCGACCAGGCTTTGGCGCAGGCAGGACTCGACTGCGTCCGCCTGCGGGCCATCGCTCAGCAGTTCGATCAGTACCGGCGAATCGACCGCGATCACCGGCTCATTCCTCGTCGCGCACCGCGCGCGCGGCGTCTTCGCTGGAGCCGAAACCGTCCAGGGCGAACTTGCCTCGTGCCTTGGAAATGGCGTCGTCGACGCTTTTGCGCAGGATGATGCGGCTGCCGTCCAACTCGACCTTCAGCAGCGTGCCCTTGGTCAGGCCGAGGGCATCGCGCACCGCTTTGGGAAGGGTGATCTGGCCCCGCTCGGCGACAGTGGCTTCCATGGGTACGCTCCAGAAGGTATGCGCGCATTATACATACCTGAGCCGGCATACCGATCTGGTTGGCGGCTTGTGTGGCGGCTCTTATCAGTCGGAAAGTGAACCCGTTTCGACTATAAATCTTATTTATTACAAATAGTTATCTTCTATTTCCAATGTTGTCTCGGCAGTCGCCGACATGCCAGCCCCGGCATATAGGGCCATCGCCGTTCAGGCAGCGGTGGGCGCCGACCATCGCGCGAACCGGCGGCGACAAGCAAGAGCGTTGTCGCTAAGAAGACACGTGTCGCCAGCGGTAAGTCAGGTGTCGCCACGATCGGTCAAGCTCGCGCGCAGCTTCCCGGTATGCACGCGCCCCGCCTGGAAGCTCACCCGCCAACGCCGTCCGAACTCGTCCTCGATGATGGCGTACGAGTCCTGGGCCACGAAGGGCGCCAGCGTGGCGAGGAGTCGGTCCGACTCGATCGCGACCCGCAGGGTCTCGCGCGGGATACGGCATCGCCGACCAGCGGAACCCAGTCCCCGGCCAGCGCGATCACGTTGCCTTCGCCGTCGCGAACGCGTCGATCGCGTTGTGGTGGTCGAGCCCCACGATCGCACCGTCCGTCCGGTCCACGACGGACCGGCCAGAACGGCTGTGCGAGCGCGTCGTCCAACGACGCGGCGCGGGCGATCCGTTGGGCATTGTCTTCGCTGCTGCGGAACTGCGAGGCCTGGGTCAGCGACTTTTTCGCATTGGCCCGCTGGAGCGCTGCCAGCGCGGTGCGCTCGTCGGCGATGCGGATTCGGGCATCGGTACAACGCGCGTAATAGCTCATGTGCCGCCTCAGGCAGCGGGCGATCGCCGCGCAAGAAAGGCTTCGACAAGTCGGCGCACGCAAAGACGTGTCGGGGCCACGCGTCGTCTTGCCGTCCAGGTCGCATCGACCCGATATCGCATGCTCACGCAACACTGCGTTGTCCGCGGCGACGCAGCCATTGCGGAAAGACCCCGAAGACGCGCGAAACACGCGACGAAACCCTGCGAAACCACAGGCGCCCCGGGAGGCCGGCCGCCACCGTGGTCAAATCACGTCGACACCGTGTGCACATCGGCCGCTCGGCAACTGATGGATAATCCGGCCACAGACCCCGCCACGCACAGCGCCGCCCGGTCCACCGCAAGCAGATCCTCGCCCGGCGCGAGGCGCGAGCCAGCACCTCTATAGGAGTTCACCGCATGAGCGACTCGTTTTCCACCCGCCGCCAGCTGTCCGTCAACGGCCGCGACTACACCTACTTCAGCCTGCCGGTCCTGGGCGAGCGCTACGACATCAGCCGCCTGCCCTACTCGATGAAGATCCTGCTGGAGAACCTGCTGCGCCACGAAGACGGCGGCGCCACGGTCGGCAAGGACCACATCGAAGCGGTCGCGCAGTGGGACGCGAAAAAGGAACCCGACCAGGAAATCGCCTTCATGCCGGCGCGCGTGGTCCTGCAGGACTTCACCGGCGTGCCCTGCGTGGTCGATCTGGCGGCGATGCGCGACGCGGTCAGCAAGCTCGGCGGCAAACCTTCGCAGATCAATCCGCTGATCCCCTCGGAACTGGTGATCGACCACTCGGTCCAGGTCGACGTGTTCGGCAGCCCCGAGGCGCTGGACCTCAACGGCAAGATCGAATTCCAGCGCAATAAAGAACGCTACAGCTTCCTGCGCTGGGGCCAGAAGTCGTTCGAGAACTTCAAGGTGGTGCCGCCCAACACCGGCATCGTCCACCAGGTGAACCTGGAGAACCTGGCGCGCGTGGTCATGGGCCGCGAGGTCGACGGCGACCTGCTCGCCTTCCCCGACACCGTGTTCGGCACCGACAGCCACACCACCATGATCAACGGCATCGGCGTGCTCGGCTGGGGCGTGGGCGGTATCGAAGCCGAGGCGGCGATGCTGGGCCAGCCCTCGTCGATGCTGATTCCGCAGGTAGTCGGTTTCAAACTGACCGGCCAGTTGCCCGAGGGTGCGACCGCGACCGACCTGGTCCTGACCGTGACCCAGATGCTGCGCAAGCACGGCGTGGTCGGCAAGTTCGTCGAGTTCTTCGGCGACGGCCTGCAGCACCTGCCGCTGGCCGACCGCGCGACCATCGCCAACATGGCCCCCGAGTACGGCGCGACCTGCGGCATCTTCCCGATCGACAGCGAATCGCTGACCTACCTGCGCCTGTCGGGCCGCTCGGAAGAACAGATCGCCCTGGTCGAGGCCTACGCCAAGGCCCAGGGCCTGTGGCACGAAGCCAACCAGCCGCATGCGACCTACTCGGCCACGCTCGAACTCGACCTGGGCGAGGTGCGTCCGTCGATGGCCGGCCCCAAGCGCCCGCAGGATCGCGTGCTGCTGGAAAACGTGCACAGCAACTTCGCCGAAAGCCTCGGCCCGCTGATCGCCAACCGGAAATCCAAGGTCGGCTGCGCGATAGAGGAATTGAAGGCCGAAGGCGGCGATCAGCCGCAGGCCAATCACCTGGCCGCCAAACCGGTGTCGAAGATCCGGATCAAGGAGCAGGACGCCGAACTGTGCGACGGCTCGGTGGTGATCGCCGCGATCACCTCGTGCACCAACACCTCCAACCCGGCGGTGATGCTCGGCGCCGGCCTGCTCGCGCGCAACGCGGCCAGGCTGGGTCTCAAGTCCAAGCCGTGGGTCAAGACCTCGCTCGGACCGGGCTCGCTGGTGGTCACCGATTACCTGAAGAAGGCCGGCGTGCTCGACGACCTGGAGAAGCTCGGCTTCTACGTGGTCGGCTACGGCTGCACCACCTGCATCGGCAACTCCGGCCCGCTGCCCGACGAAGTGTCCAAGGGCATCGCCGAGAACGAGTTGGTGGTGGCCTCGGTGCTGTCGGGCAACCGCAACTTCGAAGGCCGCGTGCATCCGGAAGTCAAAGCCAACTACCTGGCCTCGCCGCCGCTGGTGGTGGCCTATGCCATCGCCGGCACAGTCAATATCGATTTGACCCAGGAACCGATCGGCAAGAGCAGCGAAGGTAACGACGTGTACCTGCGCGACATCTGGCCGACCAACAAGGAGATCGGCGACATGATCGCCGCAACCGTGGGCCCGGAGCTGTTCGCGCAGAACTACGCCGACGTGTTCAAGGGCGACACCCGCTGGAACCAGATCGCCTCGCCCGACGGCGAGTCGTTCCAGTGGGACGAGTCCTCGACCTACATCAAGAACCCGCCCTATTTCGACGGCATGACCATGGAAGTGGGCAGCATCGACGACGTGCACGGCGCGCGCGTGATGGGCCTGTTCGGCGATTCGATCACCACCGACCACATCTCTCCGGCCGGCAACATCAAGAAGGATTCGCCCGCCGGGCGTTTCCTGCAGGAGCGCGGCGTGCAGCCCGCCGACTTCAACAGCTACGGCAGCCGCCGCGGCAACGACGACGTGATGGTGCGCGGCACCTTCGCCAACATCCGCATCAAGAACCTGATGTTCGGCGGCGAAGAAGGCGGCAACACGCTGTATTTCGGCAAGGACGGCGGCCAGGGCGAGAAGCTGGCGATCTACGACGCGGCGATGAAGTACAAGGCCGACGGCGTGCCGCTGGTGGTGTTCGCCGGCAAGGAATACGGCACCGGTTCCTCGCGCGACTGGGCGGCCAAGGGCACCAACCTGCTCGGCGTCAAGGCAGTGATCGCCGAGAGCTTCGAGCGCATCCACCGCTCCAACCTGGTCGGCATGGGCGTGCTGCCGTTGCAGTTCAAGGACGGCGAAAACGCGCAGAGCCATGGGCTGGACGGCTCGGAAACGATCGAGGTGATCGGCCTGGACGACGGCAAGGCCAAGACCGCGACGGTGGTGGCGAAGAAGGCCGACGGCAGCGAACAGAAATTCGAGGTCAAGGTGCTGCTGCTGACGCCGAAGGAAGTCGAGTACTTCCGTCATGGCGGTATCCTGCATTACGTGCTGCGGCAGTTGGCGGCGAAGAAAGCGGCTTGATTGGATCGAGTCGCTGAGTAACTTGCCGCAGTCTGCTTCAGCGCCCTGCGCGGTCCAGTGAAAAAATGAGCGGCTTCGGTCGCTCATTTTTTTGTTGTCATGCGTCGCCTAAAGGCCTCGCGACAACTGCAGTTCCCGCGCCCCTTCCTGCCGTCATTCCCGCGAAGGCGGGCTCCGCTTTCGCGGGAATGACGATCTGGAAGGATGGCGCTGAAGTCTCTGGATTCCTGCCTTCGCGGGAATGACGGCGCGGGGGGCAGCACTTTCGCGCGAAAACGCCTGATTTTCTGCCTCAACCGTCGAAGAGATCACGACCTGACCGTCACACCGCGCCTCCAGCCGCCAAACCGCTAGACTCGCTGCAATCACCGCACCGAGCCAGTGGATGCACAAGCCAACTATGATCCTGGCATTGATCGGCAGCCTCGCCGCCTGTGCAGGCGCCGGTACGCACCGACAAGCCAGCGTCTGGCATGGGCGCACTGAGGGCGTTGTCGAAGCTGACCTGCGTCATGCCGCAGCGCGACTGCCCGAGCAGGGCTGGCTGGCGAGAACCACGCGCGAGCGCGCAGACGGATATCTGGACTACTCGAGATTGGACGGCCAAGGCTACAGCGATCGCGGTTGGTACGTTGTCCGCAAGCGCCAGAAAGTCGGCGAGGACTATTACGGTCTGCTGCAGATAAACGACGGTACTGCCGAACTCTGCACACTCAACCCACAACGGCGCGGTTTCCTCGATGGCGATACGTTCGTCACTACGGTAAGTTGGGACTACTGCACGCCACTATCTCAGCGCTAAGTTCGAACTGTGGCGGAGGCGATGCGCCCTACCCCTCTGCCCGCGTCGGCACCAAACCGTTCCCCGCCGCCCATTGATTGAGATCGTCGCGACGGATCGCCGCGGCCATCAATCCCGGAAACGCATCAGGCGTGCACGCGAACGAGGGCACGCCGAGCGCGGCGAGCTTGGCCGCCAGCGCTTGATCGTAGGCCGGCCGGCCTTCGTCGCTGAGCGCGAGCAGTACGATGAACTGCACACCCGCTTCGATCAGTTCCTGCGCACGCGCCAACAACTTCGTCTCCACCCCGCCTTCGTACAGGTCCGAGATCAGCACCAGGATGCTGTTGCGCGGTTCGCGGATCAGGCCCTGGCAGTAACTCACCGCGCCGTGGATATCGGTGCCGCCACCGAGCTGCACACCGAACAACAGATCGACCGGATCGTCGAGCTGTTCGGTCATGTCGACCACCGCGGTATCGAACACCACCAAGCGCGTGGCCACCGCCGGCAACGAGGCCAGCACCGCGCCGAAGATGCTCGAGTACACCACCGAGGCGGCCATCGAGCCGCTCTGGTCGATGCACAAGGTCACCTCGCGCTGCGGTCGGCGCGATTTGCGCCCGTAACCGACCAGTTCCTGCACGATCACCGTGTTGAGGCTGGGCTGCCAATGCTTGAGATTGGCGCGGATGGTGCGGTTCCAGTCGATCTCGGCATGGCGCGGCCGGCGCGAACGCCGCGCGCGGTCGAGCGCGCCGCTGACCGCCGAACGCATCGGTTCCTCCAGCTTGCGCATCAACTCCTCGACCACGCGCCGCACCACCGCGCGCGCGGTGTCCTTCGTCTCGGCCGGAATCACCCCCGACAAGGAAATCAGGTTGGCGACCATGTGCACGTCGGGCTGGATGCCTTCGAGCATTTCTTTTTCCAGCAGCATCTGCCGCAGGTTCAAACGTTGCAGCGCATCGCGCTGCATGACCTGGACCACGCTGGTCGGAAAGTACTTGCGGATATCGCCGAGCCAGCGCGCCACGTTCGGCGAGGAGCCGCCGCGGCCGCCGCGCCGGCTCAGTCCGCCCGGGCCGCTGGGTTCGTACAAAGCGGCCAGCGCCGCGTCCATTTCCGACAAGCCGGCGGCCAGGCCGCCGCAGCTGTCCTGCGCTTCGCTGCCCAAGACCATGCGCCAACGCTCGGCGCGCGTGCTCGGCGCGGCGGAAACATCGACGGTATCGCCGGTCGAATCGGGAGGAAGCTCAGCGGCCATGATCGGCTCCGGCGGCGCTCAGGCCGAACAGTTCGCGCAACAGCGGCAACGCGCGCGCCGCGCGTTCGCCGTCCCAGGAAGCGGCCGCCGCGGGCGCGCGGACCGCGCGCACCGGCCGCTTGACCCGCAAGCCCAGATCGCGCCGGTCGGCCGCCTCGAAACGGGAGAAACTGCGCCGCAGCAACGGCACCACGCGCAGGAAATGTTCGTGGCCCAGCTCGCTGATCCAGGCGTCGATCAGGCTCCACACCGCGTCATCGTGCAGCAGCACCGCCGCATTGCGATTGAGGAAACCGTCCAGCCACTGCGCCGCGCGCAGCGGCTCGGCGCCTTGCGACAGATTCAGGCCCAGCTCGCGCGCGACCGCTTCGCCGTCGAAGCCGCCCGCGTCGAACAGCAGTCGCGTGCACAGGCCGCGCAGCAACGGGGTGGCGCTTTCGGACACGGCCAGGATCCGCAGCGTGCGCCGCCAGGTCTGGCTTTGCTCGTCGGCTTCGCGCAGCTCCACCGCGCGATCGGCGCCGAGCACGGTCTCGCGCGCCTGTTCGGCAGCGGTGTCGTCCAGATCGCACACCGCCAGCGGCAGGCTGATGCAGGCGCGCAACAGCATGCCGTCGAACAAATGCCGCACCTGCGCGGCGTCGGTGTTGCGCACGTTGCCGTAGCGCTGCACGTTGGCCAGCGAGGGCAGCGCCTGGAGCAATTGCAAGGGGTCGGCGTCGGTGGCCGCGCGCGCGTGCAACTGCGCGGCCACCGATTCTACCGCCGCGGGCAGGTTGGCCAAGAGCACCCGATCGATCAGCGCCGACAACTCGGGCAGGCGCTCGCTGCCGCGCGCGCATTCGATGGCGCGCGCACCGGCGGCCTGCTCGACGCTCTGGCCGTAGCGGCTGGCGACGATCAGCTCGATCTCGAACGACGGCTGCCAAGCCAGTTCCCACACTTCGCGGAAACTGCCGCGCGAGGAGCGCCCCGCGCCGCCCAGTCGGCCCCATCCGATATCCAACAGCAACAGTCGATGCAGCAGTTGGCTGCGCTGCAGGTCGGTGTCGTTGCGCAGATCCAGTTCCAGGGCCTTGGACAGGGTCTCCGGCTTGAGCCGCAGGCGTTTGCGCTGGGCATCCAGATCGCGCTGCAGCGGCACGGTCGGCACCGCCGCCGGCACGCCGCCGAGGCGTTCGCCGATCATCAGCGCTTGCTCGATCAACCGCATCGGCGCGTCGTCGCCGTTGCACAGAATGCTGCGGGTGGCTTCGTTGAGTTCTTCCAGGCTCGGCGCGGGCCGCTCGCGCAGCGCGGCGAGCGTGTCGGCCAGGCGCGCGGCTTCGATCAGATGCGCCGACGAGCAATCCAGCCCGTGCTCACGCAGCAGCTTGGCCACCCGCGCGAACCAGCCGATCGCACGGTGTTCGCCCGCGCCGTGCCGCCACAGATGCTCGTACCAGCCCGGCGAGTCGATGCCGGCGCCGTAACCGCTGGCACTGCTGAGGTGGCGATAGGTCCACGGCACCCAGGTCGCGGCGGCCTTGAGCTTGGGCAGGTCCTTGAGCAGCGCCTTGTCGGCCGCCACCGAAGCCTTGCCGATCAGCGCCGGCACGTGCCACGCGCCGCAGACCACGGCGATGCGCGCATGGCCTTGTTTGATCGCCTCGCACACGCCGCTGCGCATATGCGCTTCGCGGATCGCTTCCTCGCGCGGATCCAGGCCGGTGCCGAGCCCGGCGCGCTCGCGCAGTTCGGTCATCGCCTCGGCGATGGCGTCGAACAGATCCTCGCCGTCGCCGCGTTCTTCGACCATGTGGTTCCACCAGCTCTCGCCGTCGGCATAGCCGGCGGCGTGAGCCAGCCAGTCGAGCGGGTCGCGGTGGAGATCGTGCGGCGAATCCGCGCCGGCGTCGACTTGCGTGCGGTCCGCATCCTCGTCGCCGGCATCTGCATCTGCATCGACATCGGAACTGGCATCGACATCGGCACGGTTATTGGTATCGGCCGACAAGGCCGCATCGCCGGTCGGTGGTTCGACTGCCGACGGCGCATTCGTATCGGGCTGCAGCGCATCGGCCTGCGACGCGCTCGCCTCATCGCCGACCGGCGATGGCGCGCCCTCGCCCGCGCGCCGCGATTGCGCCTCGCGCTGCCAGGCCAACGTCGCTCCAGCGGGAACGTCGATGAACCGCACCGGCACGCCCTGCGCGACCGCCCAGCGCATCGCCTGCCATTCCGGCGAGAACTCGGCGTAGGGATGGAACACCGCCAATTGCGGATCGTCCACGCCGTGCGAGAGCAAGGCCACCGGCGGCCGCAGTTCGTCCGAGCGCAGGTGTTCGATCAGCGCCTCGCACCCGGCCGGCCCTTCGATCAGCACGCAATCGGGACGCAGCGCATCGAGCCCCTTGAGCAGGCTGCGCGCGCAGCCCGGGCCGTGGTGGCGGATGCCGAAATAGGAAACCGGGCCGCTCATCGCCGGCTCAGAGCTGTTCGCGGAAGGCGCGGTACAGATCCTTCCATTCCGCGCGTTCCTTGATCACCGTTTCCAGGTACTCGGTCCAGACCACCTGATCCTGGACCGGATCCTTGATCACCGCGCCGATCATGCCGGCGGCCATGTCGGCCGGGCGCAGCACGCCGTCGCCGAAATGTCCGGCCAGGGCCATGCCGTTGTTGATCACCGAAATCGCCTCGGCGGTGGACAAAGTCGAGGACGGCGACTTGAGTTTGGATTTGCCGTCCTCGGTCTGGCCGTTGCGCAGTTCGCGGAAGATCCGCACGATCCGCGCGACTTCCTTCAGCGCTGGCGGTTCGCTCGGCAGTTCCAGCGCGCGGCCGAGTTCGCCCACCCGCTTGACCACGATCGAGATTTCCTCCGCCTCGCTCGCCGGTACCGGCAGGATCACCGTGTTGAAGCGGCGCTTGAGCGCGCTGGAGAGTTCATTGACGCCCTTGTCGCGGTTGTTGGCGGTGGCGATCACGCTGAAACCGCGCGTGGCCTGCACTTCGCTGCCCAGTTCCGGCACCGGCAAGGTCTTCTCCGACAGCACGGTGATCAGCGCGTCCTGCACGTCGGCGGGAATGCGGGTGAGTTCTTCGATACGGGCGATCTTGCCCAGCCGCATCGCGTTCATCAGCGGGCTGGGCACCAGGGCCTGCTCGCTGGGGCCGTTGGCGAGCAACTGCGCGTAATTCCAGCCGTAGCGGATCTGTTCTTCGCTGGTGCCGGCGGTGCCCTGGATCAGCAGGGTCGAATCGCCGCTGATCGCCGCGCTGAGGTGTTCGGACACCCAGGACTTGGCCGTGCCCGGCACGCCGAACAACAACAAGGCGCGATCGGTGGCCACGGTGGCGACCGCGATCTCCATCAACCGGCGGCTGCCGATGTACTTGGGGCTGATCTCGAAGCCGTTGTCGAGCTTGCCGCCGATCAGATAGGTCACCACCGCCCACGGCGAGAGTTTCCAGTTGCCCGGCCGCTGGCGGTCGTCGATCTTGCCCAGTTGTTCTAGCTCTTCGGCGAATTGGTGTTCGGCGTGTTGGCGCAGGACGGCGGTGCTCATCGGCGGCTCCGGGTTCGGGTCTTGAGGATGTCGGTCAGGCGGGTCGCAAGGCGCGCGCGGTCAGGCATGCAGCAACCGCCGCAATGCGACGGTGCGCTCGACCGCGAGCACGCACTCGCTCATCGCCGAGGTTTCGTCGGCCACGCGCGGCAGCGGCCGCCACTCGCGCAGGATGTCGGGGTGCAACACTTCGGCCAGGGACTGGACCGCCGGACGCAGGGTCCAGTCGTGACGCAGTCGATCGCGCTCGAACGCCAGCCGCAGCCCGTCGACGATCGCGCGCGAGTAGTCGCGCGGCAGCGACTCGCCGGGCGCGCAGGCGCCGACCACCTCGTCGCTGCGTCCGGTCTTGCACAACTGTTCGAAATCGCGCGGCCAATGGCGCACGCGTTCGGCCGGCGGCAACAGCGTCAGCAATTCGGCGTGGTGGCCGTGAAAACTGCGGCCAGGCGCGTCGAGCATCGCCTGCGCCCAGTCGGCGTCGCCCTGGCCCACGCGTTCGAGCCAGCCGCGATACAACGCATCCTTCCAATCGCTTTTGCCCGCCCAGACCAGCAACTGCGGCGGGTCCATGCCGGTGTGCGCGCACCACCAGGCCAGCGGCACCTGCCGCGCCAGTTGGTACAGCCACCAGGCGCGCTCGCCGAGCGGATCGTGCTGCGGCCGCGCGGTATCGATCGCGGCCGCAGCCCAGGCCGGATCGGCGGCCTGCGGCGCGTCCACGTTCCAGCGCCGGCCGAGCAAGCCGCGCTCGCTGACGACCAACGGCGCGATCCAGCCGGTCAGCCGCCGCGCGTGCTCGGACCCGGGCAATCGCGCGAGCAGCGAAGCGGCGATCCGGCGCACTTCGCGGCTGCGGTCCTTGAGCAGGCCGGCGAGCAGTTCCTGATCGTCCTGATGCAGGCCGATATCCAATGCGGCGACGAACTCCACGCGTTCCTTGGCCGGCAGTTCGCCCAGTTGCGCCTGCAGCATCGCGCGCGCGACGGCCGTATCGGCGGCGCGGGCGCGACGCAGCACGATCAGGCGCTGATCGAAGCTGCCCTCTTGCCACAGCCGCGCGGCATCGTCGGCGCTGTCGTCGCCGCGCTCGCCATCGCTGGCGTAGCGCCAATCCGGATTGAGCCGCGCCAGCCACAGGCCGCGTTCGCCCAGCGCCGGCAACAAGGCCGCGCGCAGGCGGGTCAGCCGCTGCCCGGCGCTCAGCGCATGCGGCAACGCGCGCGCGGGCAGGCACACGCCGAGCGCGGCCAGACGCAGGCAGGCCTCTTGCTGCAGGCGTTCGCTGCCTTCTTGAAAAATCGCCGACAAGGCTTCGCCGAGCGGATGAGTGTCGGCGAGCGCGCGCGGATCGTGCGGCGCCGACGCCGGCGGTTCGGCCGTGGCCGCGGCGATCTCGACCGCCGCCAGCCGCAGCACCGCCATCGCCGCGGCGCCCCGCGCGTAGCGCATCGCGGCATCCGGGTCGGCCGATTCCTCCAGCAAGCCGGCGACCATCGGTTCGAACGCGGCCGGCCGGTTTTCGTCGACGCCGATCAGCGCCGGCTTGATCCATTCCGTGCTCATGCCGACTCCACCGTCCAGATCCGTTCGCCGGCGCCTTCGCGCCATGCGCTCAACGGCCGCAGCGCGCGCCCGTCCCATTCGCCCATCAGGTTCAGCGCCTGTCCGCCGCCGTAGGCGAGCAAGCTCCAGCCGGCGAAATCGGGCAGTTCCAACGGCAGGCGCCCGGCGTCGGTATGCACGCGCCACGCCTCGCCGTCGCGCAATGGGCGCGCCTCGCTCAGGCTCAGCGGCCACAACGGCAGCCACGGGTTATCGGCATAGGCGCGCGAGGCGCGGTCGATCGCCTGAGCCGCCGGCTGCGCCCGGGCCTGCGCCGCGCTCGCGGCGCCCTGCCCGGACGCGAGCGCGCGCAACGGCGCGCTGCCGGGAAAGAACTGGAGACTGGTCGGATACGCGCGACCGCTCAGCCAGGACTGTTCCCAGCCGCGGCCGCCGTAAGCGTAGTCGTGCAGCAGCGCATCGCGACCGCTGTCCAGGCCGTGCAGCCAGACCCGGCGTTCGAACAGGCGATCATCGCGCTCCTGGATCGATTGCCCTTGCACGACCCATCGGTCGCTCACGCTGTCGCCGAACCCGGCGACCTCGTCCTTGTCGTAGCTCCAGCCCAGCGCGGTACGCAGATCGGCCAGCCGCGCGGGCGGCAATTGCGCGCGCCGGCCGACGCCTTCGTGCAGCAGCCACAGCAAGCCCAGGCGCTCGACCACTTCATCGATCGAGCCCAGCCCCCCGCGCATGGATTCCAGCGCGGCCAGCACCTGATAGGACAAGGCCGGCGCCTGCGCATCGACCATGCGCGCGGCCATCGCGCTCCATTCGCCGCGCTGTTGCTCGCCGAATGCGGCCAGGCCGCGGCGGAACTGATCGCAGATCCAGCGCTGCAATTCGGCCGAGCCGGCTTCGATGCGTTTCCACCGCGCCGCTTCGCGCTTGGCCGCGGACGCTTCGGCAGCCTGCGGGTCGGCGGCCTGGGCGGCGGCGATGTTGGCCGCGGATTGTTCTTTCTTGGCCGCCTTGTCGCGGCGCGAGTTCAGCCATTCCTCCACCCAGCTCGGCCTGGCCGCGGCGGGCACGCCGGATTTGACGTGGATCAGCAACAGCGCCAAGGCGTGCTTGCACGGGAATTTTCGGCTGGGGCAGGAACAACGCGTGACCAGGGCGGCCAGATCGACCTGCGCCTGATACGGCTTGGCGCCGCTGCCCTTGCATTCGCCCCACAGGGCGTCGGCATCGCTGCCGAGGGTGGCCCATTTGCCCGGCGACGCCAGTGCGCCGGCGGCCTTGGCCGAAGCGTCGTCGGGCGCCAGCGCCAAGGCCTGGTCGGTTGTCAGCGCTGATTCCATGCCTGTCCGGTCCCCACCGGCGCAATGTCCTTATCCGTGCCTGAGCATAGCCGAGCGCATGTGTCGGGCGCGAGCGCGGTCACAACCTCGGCGCCCATTGCGCCGAAGTCATCCGCCACTCGCCGTCTTCCTCGCGCCATCCGGTCTGGACGTCGTAGATCTGCGCCGCATCCGGCAAGGCCTGGCCCGAACCGCCGCCGAGCGCGGCATTGAATCGCACCGTGGCGTGGCCGGATTGCAGCTTCACCTCGACCCCGGCGATCTTGGCCCAGACGTCGCGATAGCGCAGGAAACTCGCCGCGGCCAGGCGCCGCGCACTGGCGCGGTCCAGGCCGTCGGGGCCGACGAAGTCCTTCGACAGATGTTCCTCGATCGCCGCCGCGTCGCGCCTGTCGATCGCCTCGCGCAGTTGCTCCATCGCCGTGCGCAGGCGTTGCTCCGGCGGCGCGGCCGCACCGCACGCGGCCAGCGCGGCGAACAAGGCCAGCAAGCACGCGGCGCGCCATGCGCGACGGACCAGACCCGGCCATCGCGCCCGCCGCGATCGCGCGCGATTCACGCAACTGTCGGTGGACGCCGCGTGCAAGGGTCGATCGGTTGAGGTCGATGGCGTTGCGCGGGTCATCGCGATGGTTCTCCCGACCAGGGTTGTTTGCGGCCGTGCGCCGGTGCGTGGCGAGGCTCGGCGCTGGCCACGCGAGGCCCGGCGAAGAATCGCACGACCGTTCGCGCTGGCCGCGGCCAGGCCGATCCTGACAGGTTCCCGGGCCCGTCGACAACGCCGCCAGCGCGCCGGCTGGCGCCGCCTTGCCACTGGCTAGAGCCTATGCTCCAATCGAGAAAACACCGTACGCCGGCGCACACAGCGGGGCGTACGATCAGAATCGACGAGCGATTAACGAGGGGATCGCGATGAGTTTCGAACGTCCGTGGCTTGCCCACTATCCGCAAGGCGTACCGGCGCAGATCGATGTGGACGAATTTCCGTCCGTCGTTTCGGTGCTTGAAAACGCGATCGAGAACTACCGCGACCGTCCGGCCTTCTCCAATTTCGGCAAGGAGCTGACCTACGGCGACATCGACCGGCTCAGCGCGCAGTTCGCGGCCTATCTGCTCGGCGAGCTCAAGCTCAAGAAGGGCGATCGCGTCGCGATCATGATGCCCAACTGCCTGCAGTACCCGATCGCGACCTTCGGCGTGCTGCGCGCCGGCCTGACCGTGGTCAACACCAATCCGATGTATACCCCGCGCGAGCTCAAGCATCAGCTCGACGATTCCGGCGCGAAGGTGATCTTCGTGCTCGACAACTTCGGCAAGACCGTGCAGGACGTGGTCCTCGGCACCGACGTAAAGGTCATTACCACCGGCCTGGGCGACATGGTCGGCGGCCTTAAGGGCATGTTCCTGAACTTCGCGGTGAAGTACATCAAGAAGAAGGTGCCGGACTACGATATTCCGGGCGCCGTGCGTTTCCGCGACACCCTCACCCTGGGACAGATGCACAAGCTGCCGACGGTGGAGATCTCGCCGGACGACATCGCCTTCCTGCAATACACCGGCGGCACCACCGGCGTGGCCAAGGGAGCGATGCTGACGCACCGCAATTTGGTGGCGAACATGCAGCAGGCCGCGGCCTGGGTCGGCGGCAACGCCGAGCTGGGCAAGGAAATCATCATCACCGCGCTGCCGCTGTACCACATCTTCGCGTTGACGGCGAACGGCCTTGTCTTCATGAAGTTCGGCGGGCTCAACCACATGATCACCGACCCGCGCGATATGCCGGCGTTCGTGAAAGAGCTTAAAAAGACCCCGTTCACCGCGATCACCGGCGTCAACACGCTGTTCAACGGCCTGCTCAACACGCCGGGCTTCAGCGAAGTCGATTTCTCCAAGCTGCACCTGACCCTGGGCGGCGGCATGGCCGTGCAGCGCTCGGTCGCCGACCGTTGGAAGCAGGTCACCGGCATCACTCTGATCGAGGCCTACGGCCTGACCGAAACCTCGCCGGCGGCGTGCATCAATCCGATGGACCTGGAGGCTTACAACGGCGCGATCGGCTTCCCGATCTCCTCCACCGACGCCTGCGTCAAGGACGAGGAAGGCCGCATGCTGGCGATGGGCGAAGTCGGCGAGCTGTGCATCAAGGGCCCGCAGGTGATGAAGGGCTACTGGCAGAAACCCGAGGAGACCGCCAAGGTCATCGACGAGGACGGCTGGCTGCACACCGGCGACATGGCCAAGATGGACGAGAAGGGTTTCTTCTATATCGTCGACCGCAAGAAGGACATGATCCTGGTCTCGGGCTTCAACGTGTACCCCAACGAGATCGAGGACGTGATCGCGATGATGCCCGGCGTGCTGGAAGTCGCCGCGGTCGGCGTGCCCGACGACAAGTCCGGCGAAGCGGTCAAGGTTGTGATCGTGAAGAAGGACCAGGCGCTCACCGCCGAGGACGTCAAGGCCCATGCGCGCGCCAACCTCACCGGTTACAAGCACCCCAAGTTCGTCGAATTCCGCAAGGAACTGCCCAAGACCAACGTCGGCAAGATCCTGCGCCGGGAACTGCGCGACGCGCCGCCCGGACACTGAATCCGCCCTTCCGGCGCCCGCGGGGCGCCGGTCGGCGCCCAACCCGGCCCTCGCAAGGATCGCCTCCTTGCGGGGGCTTCATTTTAGGTGCATAGAATCCTCGGTCCCGGACGCAGCCCACCACTACACACAGCCGTCCCGATGCGGCCGGCGGGACGGTTCTCTAACCGGAGATACCGCCATGTCTGTCGTACAGCCCTTCCCTCGCCCGCACTCGGGTCGCACCTTGCGCGTCGTCGAGGAGTTCGATCGGGACGTGTACTGGTGCCACATGCACGCCAACCTGGCGCGTTCGCCGGGACGCGCGTGCTTCACCCTGCCGTTGATCGACGACATCCTGTCTTACCAGCGTCACCTCGGCGAACGGATGCGCCAGCGCGATCGCGACAGCGTCGCCCACGTGGTGCTGACCTCGGACACCGACGTGTTCAATCTCGGCGGCGATCTGGAACTGTTCTCCAGGCTGATCCGAGAACGCGAACGCGAGGGGCTGCTCGACTACGCGCGCCAGTGCGTGCGCGGCGTGCACGCCTTCCACGCCGGCCTCGGCGCGGGCGTGCACAGCATCGCCCTGATCCAGGGCAGCGCGCTCGGCGGCGGTTTCGAGGCCGCGTTGAGCTGCCACACCATCATCGCCGAACAAGGCGCGATGTTGGGACTGCCCGAAGTGCTGTTCGATCTGTTCCCGGGCATGGGCGCTTATTCGTTCCTGTGCAAACGGGTCTCGCCGCGCGTGGCCGAGAAACTGATGCTCGACGGCGAGATGTACAGCGCCGAGCAACTGCACGCGATCGGCGTGATCGACGCGGTGGTGCCGCGAGGCGAAGGCCGGCAGGCGGTCGAGGACGTCGTCCGCGCCAACCGCCGCACACCGCGCGCGCTGGCGGCGATGCACCAGGTGCGCGAACTGGCCCAGGGCGTGAACCTGGAGGAAATGATGCGGATCACCGAGATCTGGGTCGACACCGCGCTGCGCTTGGGCGACAAGTCGCTGCGCACGATGGATCGCCTGGTTCGCGCGCAGTCGCGCCGCACGGGCATCGAAGCCGCCTGATAGAACGGCGGCGCTTCGTCCAGGCGCTACCGCATCAGGGGGACGATCAGGGGGAACGCTCGCTATCGTCGCGAGCGTGACGGGTCCGCTCGCGCGAGTCGAGCGCCGCCCGCCCCTGGGCCAACCGCTCGCCCAATCCCGCCACCCGCGCCTGCCATTCGCGCGGCATCTGCTGATCGGCCAGGTGCATCAGTTCGCCGCTGGCCGCGGCCAATCTGATCAAGCCCAGATTGCTGGCCACGCCCTTGAGCGCGTGGGCATGCTCGCGCACCCGCTCCCAATCGCCGGTCGCACCGGTCGCGCCGAGCACGGCCACGCAACCTTCGGCATCGCGCAGGCATTGGCGCACGAATTCGCGCTCGAAGCCCTCGCCCATGCCCAGCGCGCCGAGTTCGTCGAGAATCGAGCTGTCGAGCACCTCGTCGCCGCCGAGGTAGGAACTGCGCACCACCGGTGCGATCAACGGCCCGTTGAGCCGCGCGCTGGTGGCGATTTCGGCCAGCGTGTCGAGCAGGCGCGAGGTCGAGACCGGCTTGGACAGAAACGCGCGCGCGCCGGCGCGTTCGCAGGCCTGGATCGATTCGGGCGTGACATCGGCGCTGAACACCACCACCGGCGTGCGCCGGCCGCCGCTGCCGGCTTCCATCACCCGCAGCTCGCGCAACAGATCCAGCCCGTTGACCCCAGGCATGTGCAGATCGACGATCACACCGTCGTAATCCGAGGTCGCCAACGCCTCCAGCACCGCTTCGCCGCCGTCGACGCAGATCGCGCGATGGCCGGCCTTCTGCAACAACCGGGTGATGACCATGCGGTTGGCTTCGTGGTCGTCGGCGACCAGCAAGGTCAGACTGCGCACGCGCGCGCGGTGGCGCAGGAACGGGTCGGCGAACGCGATCACGTTCTCCGGGGTGTCCCGTGCGGGCGCGACCGCCGCGGCCATATCCGGCTCGCTCTTGCCGGGCGCCGGCGCGAGGATGCTGTCGAAAGGCAACTCGACCCAGAACCGGCTGCCACGCTGCTCGGTGCTCTCGAAGCCGATGCTGCCGCCCATCGCCTCGGTCAGACCCTTGGCGATGGTGGTGCCCAGACCGGTGCCGCCGTAACGCCGCGACAAACCGACGTCGGCTTGCTCGAAGGCCTCGAACAAGCGCTTGCGCACCGCCACCGGAATGCCGATGCCGGTGTCGGTCACGGTAAAGCGCAGGCGCACGCCGCCGTCGCTGCGGCCGGCCAGCATCACCTCCAATTCCACCAGGCCCTCATCGGTGAACTTGACCGCGTTGCCGGCCAGATTCAGCAGCACCTGGCGCAGATGCACTACGTCGCCGCGCAGACTGCGCGGCACCTCGTCGGCGACCCGCGATTCATAGCGCAACTGCTTGGCCCGCGCCTGCGGCTGCAGGATCAGGCCGATGCCCTCGACCAGTTCGCGCGGCTCGAATTCGACCAGGTCCAGGCGCAGCTTGCCGGCCTCGATCGCGGAGATGTCGAGCACGTCCTCGACCAGCGACAACAGGCTGCGGGTCGAGGCCTGGATGGTGTTGAGGCATTCGCGCTGTTCGCTGTCCAGGCGGGTGGTCGCCAGCAGTTCGGACATGCCGGCCAGGCCGTTGAGCGGCGTGCGGAATTCATGGCTCATATTGGCCAGGAACCGGCTCTTGGCTTCGTTGGCGCGGCGCGCGTCCTCGACCGCGCGGGTCAGCGCGTTGAGCAGCGAATCGAAGTACAGCGGCACCGCCGCCAGACCGATCAGCAGGCCCCAGGACAAATACGGATTGGCGCGCCAATACGGCGAGATCATGATCACGCTGAAGAACGACAGCGACGCCAGCGCGGTGGCGATGCGCAGGTAGCGGTTGCCGTAGCGCATGCCGTTGCCGATGGTCACCCACAGATACACCGCGTACAGCGGCGAGGCCGGCTCGCCCTCGATGCACATGATCGCGCCCATGGCGCTGTAGTCGGTGAGCATGCCGATCCAGCGCCGCACGTGCGAGACGCCAGGGCGCATGACGATGGCGATCATCAGCCCGACCGAAACCGTCAGCTCGCCGATCAGGATCAACCAGGTGATCGGCAAAGTGTCGCCGACGTCCTGGCCCAGATAGCGCCAGCCCAGATAAGTGATGAACAAGGCGGTGATGACCACGCGCACCAGATTCTGCGCATGCTCGCTGTCGGGCCGTTGCGAGAGGCGCTTTCTGACCGTGTGCACAATCGCGAGCATCGGCTACTCCAAGCCGGGGCGGGTAGAACTCGTCGAATAGCGTTGGCAGATTTCGTCGAGGCGCGCGCGGCTGCGGATCAGGGCATCCACGCAACGCGGATCGAACAGACGCCCGCGTTGGGCGTACATATACCCCAAGGCGGCGTCCACGTCCCAGGCTTTTTTATACGGACGCGGCGAAATGAGCGCATCGAACACATCGGCGACCGCGACGATGCGCGCTTCCAGCGGAATTTCATCGCCGATCAGGCCATCGGGATAGCCCGAGCCGTCGTAGCGTTCATGATGGCGCAACGCGATCAGCGCGCCCGCCTGAATGAAACGGTTCTGACTGCCGCTGAGCAGTTCGTAGCCAATTTTGGGGTGGCGACGCATGATCGCCGTCTCCTCCTCGGTCAGCGGGCCGGGTTTCATCAGCACCGCGTCGGGGATGGCGATCTTGCCGATGTCGTGCAGCGGCGCGGCCATTTCGATGACCCGGATCTCATCCTCGAACATGCCCAACTGCTCGGCGATCAATCCGGCGATATGCGCCATGCGTTCCAGATAGGCGCTGGTGCCGGCATCGCGGAACTCGATCGCGCGGGCCAGCCGCGACAGGGTTTCGCGCTCGCGTTCCTCGACCTCGTGCATGCTCGATAGCAGCCGCTGCTCCAGCGACAGCGCGCGTTGCTTGACGTTCTCCGACTGCTGGCGCAGTTGCAGCAGGTTGCGGCAACGCGCGCGCAGTTCGCGCGGGCGCACCGGCTTGACCAGGAAATCGATGACCCCCGCCTCCAGCGCAGCCTGACGCACCGGCTCGTCGCCGACCACGGTGACCAGGATGATCGGGATATCGCGGTGCATCGGCAGGCGGCGAAAGCGGCGCGCGAACTCCAGGCCGTCGATACCGGGCATGCGGTAGTCGAGCAGCAGCAGATCGGGCTGATGGCTCTCGCACCACGCCAGCGCCGCTTCGGGTTCGCCGAAATCGTGCACCGACAGCTCGGACGCGATGTCCTCGATGATGTGGCGCAACATCGTCCGCGCGGACGTTTGGTCATCGACGATAACGACGTTCACACACCGGTACCCGTAATGAGGCTGCCCCCTGCGGCGGCCGACCTGGGAGCATACCCCTGCCGCGTTGTTCAAGACAGCCGCCGAAAGTCCCGACGCTGTTTCGCTCAGGCCGCATCCGCGGGATCGAGTGCGCGCAATGCGCGCGGTTCATCACGGTTTAGACGTAAACGCAGCGCGAACACGGCCAGAACCGCCTGGCCGCCGCGCAGTGTAAGCCGCGTTTGACCGGCGCCGCCCTGGGCCTGCCGCGGCCCAGGTTCGCGCCGGGCGCCGATGTTTGAAACGAGCGCTGGCTTCGGGCCGGCGAACGCGCACTGCACTCGCCTTGCGCAAGCCAGAGGCTGGTCCGCCTGCTCCGCGAGCGCGGCCGGATCGGGAAACCGATTCGATCCGATCCAATCCGGGCCGATCCGGGCCGGCCTCGCTCAGCCGCCGCTTTCCGGGCGCATGTACGGGAACAGCAGCACGTCGCGAATCGACGAGGAACCGGTCAGCAGCATCACCAGACGATCGATGCCGACGCCCAGGCCGCCGGTCGGCGGCAGGCCGACTTCCAGTGCGCGGATGTAATCGGCGTCGTAGTGCATGGCTTCGTCGTCGCCGCCGGCCTTCTGTTCGACCTGGGCCTGGAAACGCGCGGCCTGATCCTCCGGGTCGTTGAGCTCGGAGAAGCCGTTGGCCAGTTCCTTGCCGCCGACGAACAGCTCGAAGCGGTCGGTGAGCTCCGGATCGATGTCGTTGGCGCGCGCCAGCGGGCTCACCTCGACCGGATGGTCGGTGATGAAGGTCGGCTGGATCAGGGTGTGTTCGACGGTCTTCTCGAAGATCTCCAGCAGCAGCTTGCCCCAGCCGTAGGACGCCTTCACCGGCACCTTCAGGCGTGCGCAGTGGCCGCGCATGATCTCCAGATCGCGCAGTTCCTCGCGCTTGATTTCCGGGTTGTGCTCGAGCACCGCGTCGGTCATCGACCAGCGGCGGAACGCCGGTCCCAGATCGATCGCGTTGCCGTCCCATTCGACTTGGGTGACGCCCAGCACGTCCTGCGCGGCGTGGCGGATCACCGACTCGGTCAGGTCCATGATCTCGGTGTAGGTGGCGTAAGCCTCGTACAGCTCGAGCATGGTGAATTCGGGGTTGTGCCGGGTCGACACGCCTTCGTTGCGGAAATTGCGGTTGATCTCGTAGACCCGCTCCAGGCCGCCGACGGTCAGGCGCTTGAGGTACAACTCCGGGGCCACGCGCAGGTACAACTGCAGGTCCAGGGCGTTGTGATGGGTCACGAACGGCTTGGCCGCGGCGCCGCCGGGGATGTAATGCATCATCGGCGTTTCGACTTCGAGGAAACGCCGCGCATCGAGCCAGGCGCGCATCGAGCGGATGATCTTGGAACGCTTGACGAACACCTCGCGCGCGTCGGGCGAGACGATCAGGTCGACATAGCGCTGACGGTAGCGCTGCTCGACGTCGGCCAGGCCGTGGAACTTGTCCGGCAGCGGCCGCAGCGACTTGGTCAGCAGGCGCAGCTTATCGGCGCGCACCGACAGCTCGCCGGTCTTGGTGCGGGTGACGGTGCCTTCGGCGGCGACGATGTCGCCCACGTCCCAGCCCTTGAACTTGTCGTAGGTCTCGCCCAGCGCGTTGGCCTGCAGGAACAACTGGATCCGGCCGGATTCGTCCTGGATCTGCACGAAGCTGGCCTTGCCCATCACCCGCTTGAGCAGGATGCGCCCGGCGACCGCGACCCGGCGCGCCTCGGCATCGAGCGACTCCTGGTTCCAGTGCTCGGCGTCGGCGTATTGCGACTGCAGATCGCCGACGTAGTCGCCGCGGCGAAAGTCGTTCGGGAAGGCGATGCCCTCGCCGCGCAGGGCCTTGAGTTTCGCCCGGCGCTCGGCGATCAGATGGTTCTCGTCGATGGGCGGCTGGGTGGTGTCGTCGGTCATGGTCGCTGGCGTTCAGGTAGGGCTTGGGAAAGCGTGAGGGTGGAGATTACTGAAGTCGCGCGGCGGGTGCTTGGGTGGGGGCGTTGCAGGCGTTGGATTCGGTTGCGGGCGTCTGGATTCAGTCACGGGCCCGCGGCTTGGCGGGGAACGAGGCCACTCGCCGCCCGCGCTGCATCCCGTTGCCGCCGCGCTTCCATCCCGACGCGGCACTCTTTCCACCGTCATCCCCGCGAAGGCGGGGATCCAGAGACTTCAAAGCTATGTCGCGGTGAAGCCCTGGATCCCCGCCTTCGCGGGGATGACAACCTGGGAGGGCGCGGCAAACTGGTCGAGAAACGCGGCGTATAGCCGGACGGGCTAACCCGCGAACCGGCTCGACTCGAACCGACGCGGCTTACACCGCGTCGCTGCGTTTGGAGCCCACTTCCAGGCCCGATTTGAGGCTGGCCTCGACGAATTCGTCCAGGTCGCCGTCGAGCACCTTCTGGGTGTCGCTGCGTTCGATGCCGGTGCGCAGGTCCTTGATCCGGCTCTGGTCGAGCACGTAGTTGCGGATCTGGCTGCCCCAGCCGATGTCGGACTTGGTCGCCTCCACCGCGTCGCGCTCGGCGTTGCGCTTCTGGATTTCCAGCTCGTACAGCTTGGCGGCCAGCATCTTCATCGCGTTGTCGCGGTTCTGGTGCTGGCTGCGGCCGGTCTGGCAGGCAACGACTATTCCACTGGGGATGTGGGTGATGCGCACCGCCGACTCGGTCTTGTTGACGTGCTGGCCGCCCGCACCCGAGGAACGGTAGACGTCGGTGCGCAGGTCGGCCGGATTGATCTCGATGTCGATGTTGTCGTCGACTTCCGGCGACACGAACACCGAGGTGAAGCTGGTGTGGCGGCGGTTGTCGGAGTCGAACGGCGACTTGCGCACCAGCCGGTGCACGCCGGTTTCGGTCTTGAGCCAGCCGTAGGCGAAGTCGCCCTCGACCCGCATCGTGGCCGACTTGATACCGGCGACGTCGCCGCCGCTGACTTCCATCAGTTCGGTCTTCCAGCCGCGCGATTCGCACCAGCGCAGGTACATGCGCAGCAGGATTTCGGCCCAGTCCTGGGCCTCGGTGCCGCCGGCGCCGGCCTGGATGTCGACGAAGGCGTTGGCCGCGTCCATCTGTCCGGAGAACATGCGGCGGAATTCGAGTTTTTCGACTTCCTTGGCATAGCGCTCGACGTCCTCGACCACGGCCTGCGCGGTCGACTCGTCGTCTTCCATCTCGGCCAGTTCCAGCAGCTCCAGGCCGCCGACCAGGCCTTCGGTGAGGCTGCGGATGCCGTCGACGACCTTTTCCAGCGCGGCGCGCTCGCGGCCCAGGCCCTGGGCGCGTTCGGCGTTGTTCCAGATGTCCGGGCTTTCCAGCTCGCGGTTTACTTCTTCGAGACGTTCGACCTTGGCGTCGTAGTCAAAGATACCCCCTGAGCGAATCCAGCCGGCCCTTGAGGTCGGCGATTCGCTGGCGGACGGGATTGAGTTCGATCATGTCCGGTGGTCTTGGTGCGGATGAACCGTCAATTCTAGCAGCCGCGGGCTTTAGGCGTAGTCACCCTGCCCTGAAACACCCGCATGGCCTCCCTGTAGGAGCGGCGCAAGCCGCGACCGCGAACATCACGGCCCCGCGTATCCCTGCTCCCGGCTCACGCCCCACACCGCACGCAACCCGTCGCGTGCGCCGGAGGTTGCGGTGGCGCTGTCGCGGCTTGCGCCGCTCCTACAGGGGGCGGCCGTCACTTGACCTCGAACTCGCCTACCAGCACGACTTCCTTGGCGTCTTTCAGCCGCAGGGTCACCTTCTGGTCCTTCTGCTTGCCGGCGCCGAAGCCGGTGCTCAGCCACAGGTTCAGGGTGGTCGCCCCGGTCACCAGTTGCTGGCGCTCGCCGTAGAAGTTCGCCTCGACCTTGTACTTGCCCGGTTTGGCCTTGCGCAGCGAGAACTCCTCCGGGCCATAGCCGCCGGTGAAATCGTTGGTGATGCGGCCGCCCTGGTAGGTCAGCTTGTGGCTGTAGAAGCACTTCTCGCCGTTGGGGTCGGTGACCCACAGGTCCATGTCGGAGTTGTCGCTGTCCCAGCTCAGCACCACGCGCAGGTCCAGCGGCAGATTGCGCAGCAGGCGCGGATCGATGCGGCGGGTGTCCAGGCCGGCCGGATGGGCGGTGGCGATCGCGTTGAGCTCGGCCAGGGCGATCTCCTCCACGCCGGGGAAACGGCTGTCCCATTCGCGCGAGGCAACTTCGTACAGCGAATCGACCGCCTGCTGGTACTGCCCGTTCGCCGCATAGGCCAGGCCCAGATCGCGGAAACTCTGCGGCTCCTCCTCGGCCAGGCGCAGCACCTGTTCCAGCACCGGCACCGCCAGCGCGGGCTGCTCGGCCTGGATCAGCCGATAGCCGAGCACGCGCAGGATGTGGCGGTTCTCCAGATCCATCTCGGCCAGGTTCGACAGCACCCGCAGGGCCAGGTCGCGCTGACCTTTTTCGATCAGCACGTCGGCGACATCGAGATAGAACGCGGTACTGCCGGCCTGCGAATCGCGTTCGTCCAGATAGATCGCATAGATCTTGTCGGACGGGGCCTGACGCAGGCGGCGCGCATACGGCGAATCGGGCTGCCAGGGCTTGAGGACGATGCTGGCGTTGGCACCGGCACCGGCACCGCCACCGGCCCCGGTCGCCACGACCCGCGAGCCGGTGACCTCGACCCTATCCAGCGCAGTGGCATCGGCGGCCGCGGCCACAGCCATGGGCATCGGCTGGGCTTCGACGACGGCCGCGGGCGGCTGTGGGGCCGACGGCGGTGGCGGCGCGACCATACGAGAACGGTAGTGCATCGTGTCCCGGGCACCCCCGGCGCCGTTTGCCTTGAGATCGCCGGCGATCTGCGGCGGCGCCCCCTTCGGCCAATCGCGCTGCCACCACTGGATGCGCTCGTCGTACAGCGCGGCCACGCGGTCCAGATTGGTTTTGCGCTCGCCGTCCAGATCGGCGATCTGCTGGGATTTGAGGCGGTTGAACTCATCCAGTCGGTCCGGCGGGGCGATGTCGTAACGCACGTAGTCGGCGATGTCGTCGAGCACGATCAGCGAAGTCTCGCCGGTGACGATGCTCAGGCGCTGGCCCAGGCGCGCGATCGCGGCGCGGTTGAGATCGGGATCGGCCTGCAGCGCGGCGATCGAATAGCGCCCCCACAATCCGGCGGGAAACGCACTGGCGGTGGCCTCGCCATCGATCGGCACGACCTGTTCGCGTTCGCCGCTCGCATCGCGCAGACGCAGCGTCAGCTGCGCCTTGCTATCGCTCAGACGGCCGGCCACGCGCAGCAGTCCACCGTCGGCGAACGGCGAATCGGCGACCACCTCGCTCGCGCCCAGCGCGCTCAGGCCGAGCAGCCGCGGGCCGTCGTTGAGCAAGGCCTCGGCCGCGCGATCGAGTTCGCCAGCGCGCTGCCAACTGATGAGACGTCCGCCGTGCGCCTGAGCCAACGCGCTCAAGCGCGCCGCATCCGCCGCCGCGCCGGCGGAGTTCAACGCATACAGCCGCTGATTCGGCAGCAACCGCGGAAAACGGCGCTGGCCGTAATTGAACAAGCCGTCGCTAAACAGCAGGTACTCGTCGATGCCGGCCTGCGGCTGCCAGCCGCCCGGATCGGTGGCGCCGTCGTAGACGGTCTTTTCCAGTTCGCGGCGCAGCGCCGACCAGTCGCCGCCGGCGACGGCGAAGGTTTGCGCCGGTTCGGCGCGGTCGCGCAGCCGGATCAGACTGACCTGCACGCTGCCGACGGCGCGGAAATAGCGATCGAGCAGGGCCAGTTCGCTCGCGCTGTCGCGCTTGCGGCCCGAGGCCGAGGCGTCCCACAGCAGACCCAGCGACTTGGGCAGCGCGCGCGGCTGGCGCGCGCCTTCCAGCGGCACCTCGGCCAGGAAGTAGCGTTCGCCGCCGAAGTCCTGGGTGTAGGCGCGCGCGTTGCGCGAAGCCGGCACGCTCAGCGCCAGCGTTCCGCCCGGCGGCGGCGCCGCCAGAGTCACGCTGTAGCCGCCGATGCGCGAGGTGATCTTGGCCGGCCCGGCCAACCCTTCGAGCTTGGGTTTTTGCGCCGAGCGGATGTCCGCGGCGAAATCGCGCGCCCGCGCGGCGAAGGCCAGCGGCAATTCGTAGCGCCATTCGCCCTCGTGCCGGACCAGCGATTCATCCAGTTCCAGCCTCACCCGGCGCGTGCCCCGGGCAGGAATGGGATAGATCCGCAGCTTGAACTGGTTGCCGGCGGTCTGTTCGAGCAAGGCCGGATCGGCGCCGCGGCGCTGGATGGCTTCGAACACCTGCTGGCCCTTGGCCTTGGGCACCGGCACCGCCGGCCGCAGCTTGCCGTCGATGTCCAGGGCGAAGCCGGCGACCTGCTGGCCCGCGCGCAGCGGGAACTGCAGTTCGCCTTCGAGCACGCGCGCGTTGGGATTGCGGAACACCAGCTCGATCGAGGTACGGGCGAGTCCGCCGATGATTTCGCCTTCGATCCGGGCCGATTCGAGTTCGATCGGTTTTTCGGCGCCGCGCACGATCAGCAACGGCGGCGGGCGCGGCGCGGTGACCGGCCCGCGGATCTGGGCATCGGCATCGGCGAAGACGATCGGGGCGAGCAGCAGGCTCAGCAACACACCGGTCAAGCCGGTCAGGACGGTGAGCTGGAACGGGGATTTCATCGGCAACCTCTTCCTTTGAGGGCGGGCTTCGACTCTTCCTAACGCGCGCGAACGCGAAAAGGGGTGAGCGGCTTCCGTGCGGGGATTGGAACGCGGCGATGGCAGCGTCGTCGAATGAGCGGGCGCTTGCAAGTCGCGGGGGCCGGCACCCGGCGACACCACCAAGGACCGCGCGACCAAAGCGCGGGCGATTCGATCTCCCCGCCCCCGCCATACCGCCGGCAGCCTCAACCGATCAAGGCCGATACAACGAACGCAAGTTCAAACCGCTCCGCAGTTGTTCCAGATCTGCCTTCGACTGCACGCCGATCTCGACCGTCTCCCCCGGCAACAGCGTCAGCGCATTGTCGGTCAGCGCGACATCGGCCTGGCCGAAGTCGATCCACACCGCGCGCGCCAGCTTGTCCGCGCGCACACTCAGCACATAGCCGTCGCCATCGCCGCGCAGTTGCGCGCGCAGTTTCGGATTCTGCCAGGCCAACGTGCGCGATTCGCCGAAGTAGACCGCGCGGCGCGACACCGTCTTGCCGTCGACGATCAGGTCGAACACCGCCGCGGTGCGCTTGGGATCGGCCCGGCCGAGCAGTTCGGCATCGCTCCAGGCGCCGGCGGGCGTGGAGGCCAGCGCCGCCAGCACCAGCGGTTTGCGCTCATCGCGCAGCACCCGGCCGCCGAAGTCCATCACCCGCACGCGCCATTCGCCGTTCACCGGCGCGGTGCGGTCCGACAACAGATGCAGTTCGGTGCGTCCCACGCCGTCCTTCACCCGCCGCAACGGCGCGACGGCGATCGGCGCGAAGAAACGCTTGGTGTGGAAATGCAGCGGCTTCCAGCGTCCGAAATAATCCAGGCTGGCCCAGGACGCGCCCGGCCAGACGTCGTTCAACTGCCAATACAACGATCCCATCGTGCGCGGCCGCGAGGCGCGGTGGTGCAGCGCCGCCAATTCGATGCCCTCGGCCTGCACCTGTTGGCTGAGATAGACGAAGTCGGCGAAATCGCGCGGCTCGCCGTACTCGCCGCGGATGTATTTGAGCAGGCGGGTGTTGCCGTCGCCGGCGAGGAATTTCTGGTGGGCGCGGATCACCGGGGTATCGATGCCATGCTCATCAGGTTCGGCGAAGGCGCCGATGGTGCGTAGCGACGGCCAGCCTTGCAGGCCGTACTCGGACATGAAACGCGGGGTTTCGTCGAGATACGCGCTGGCCGGCAGCGCCGGACCGCCCCACACGTCCCAGTAGTGCTTGTCGCCGTTGTTGGAATCGTTGGCCTTGTCCGCCAGATCGTTGCTCGGCGAACTCGACCAGTACGGTACGCCCGCGCCCTCCTGCGCCACCACTTCGCGCAGGTCCTTGCCGAACAGCGCCACGTAGCCGTTCCACACCGTCTGCGCGAACTTGGGATCGGCCTCGATCAGCTTCTTGCTGTGGCCCCAATCCTTCCACGCGGTCTCTTCTTCGTTGTTGCCGCACCACAGCACGATGCTGGGATGGTTGCGCAGGCGCCGCACATTGTCGCGCGCCTCATGGACCACGTTGGCGCGGAAGGCCGGATCGTAGCCCGGCTGCATACCGCCGCCGAACATGAAGTCCTGCCACACCAGCAGGCCCAACTCGTCGGTCAGTTCGAAGAAATCGTCGGATTCGTAATAGCCGCCGCCCCAGTTGCGGATCATGTTCATGTTGGCGTCGCGCGCCGATTGCAGATCGCGGCGCAGACGCTCGCGGGTGACCCGTGCCGGGAAGGCGTCGAACGGAATCGCATTGGCGCCCTTGGCGAACACCTCGATGCCGTTGATCACGAACGCGAAGCCCTGGCCGATCGCATCCTTCTCGCGCTTGAGCACGACGCTGCGCAGACCGGTGCGGCGTTGCGCCTGGGCCTGCACGCCGGCGCTGTCGGCGAGGCTGGCTTTGAAGGTGTACAGCGCCTGTTCGCCGTAGCCGACCGGATACCACAGGCGCGGACGCTCGATCTTCAGCGGCAACGACACCGTGTTGCGTCCCGCGCGCAAGCGCACCGGCTGACGCAGGGTCGTCGTCCGGCCGTCGGGGCCGACGTATTCGACGTCGATAGCGGCGCTGCCGGTATCGACGCTCTCGATCTCCAGCACCACCTCGCCTTCGGCGCGCTCGCGATCGACCGTGTGCGGCCGCACATGCAAATCGGCGATACGCAAACGGTCCCAACTCTCCAGGCGCACACCGCGCCAGATGCCGGCGGTGACGTAGCGCGGCCCCCAATCCCAGCCATAGTGATAGCCGGGCTTGCGCGCGAAATTGCCGGTCATCGCGTCCTTGGGCTCGTCGCCGTAGGGCGAGGGATAGTTGCCGGCGATCTTGTGCGGCATCGACTGCACTTTCGGCAACAGCTTGCGGATCGGCGATTCGAACACGATCCGCAGCTCGTTGCCGCGCTCGCGCAGGCGGCCGTCGGCGGCGACGCGCCAGGTGCGGAAGGTATTGTCGGCGCGCAGCAACTCGCGGCCGTTGAGGTAGACGGTGGCGAAGGTGTCCAGTCCGTCGAACACCAATTCGTTGCGCGCGCGCTTGAGCGTGTCCGCATCGAGGTCGAAGCGGGTGCGATATTCCCAACCTGCCAGACCGATCCATTGCAGCTGCGCTTCGCGCGCGCCGACATAGGGATCGGGGATCAGGCCGGCTGCGAGCAGATCGGTATGCACGTGGCCGGGGACCTGCGCGGCATGCCATTGCGCGGCATCGGTGTGCGCGGCAGCCTGCGGGTCATCGGGCAGCAGGCGGAACTGCCAGCCCGCGTGCAGCTCGCGCGCGGCCAGCGGCGCGGCCTGCGCCGCGCCCGCGGCGGCGACCGCGAGCAGCATCAGGGCGATGGCGGCGAGGCTGCGCCATGAGAATGAAGGCCGTGCGGTCTGGGACATGGAAGCATCACCTGTCGTGAACGGCCCGCAGGCCCAGGAAACTTGCGTCGTGGATGTGGTGTCGCGGTCGGGCCTGAAGGCCCTCCTACAAGAAACTTCGGGCTTGCGCTGTGGATGTTGTGTCGCGGTCGGGCCTGAAGGCCCTCCCCCAAGAAACTTCGGACTTGCGCTGTGGATGTGGTGTCGCGGTCGGGTCTGAAGGCCCTCCCCCAAGAAACTTCGGACTTGCGCTGTGGCTGTGGTGTCGCGGTCGGGCCTGAAGGCCCTCGTACAAGAAACTTCGGACTTGCGCTGTGGATGTGGTGTCGCGGCCGGGCCTGAAGGCCCTCCTACAAAAGACTTCGGAATTGCGCTTACGCGGGTGCCGGAAAAAGCGGGAGCGCGATTCCCGCGCTCCCGATCCGATTCCGGACAAGACCTCGCCATGACGCATTCCAAACGCATGATGAGGGTTTACACCGCCTTGCCCGGGAGGTCCGCCGCCGAACCGGTGCGCGAGACTGGAGGACGCGCGTGCCTGCCCACGGCGGGGTACCGCCGGATGCACGGGCCCGGGCGGCCCGTGCATCCAATTTCGAGGATTTGTTTCGACAGCTTGCGCCGATGTGCTGCGATCAATCGAACTTGTAAACGAATTCGGCCGAGATTTCACGACCCACGCGGGTGAACACACGTTCGTTGGCGTAGGCGAAGAACTTCTTGTACGGGTCCTTGTAGTCGGCTTCGTCGAACAGGTTGTCGACGTACAGATTGACCCGGGCCTGTTCGGTCAGCTGGTAGCCCGCGGTCAGGTTGAAGTACACCGGCGCCTTGAGCTTGCCGACCATGCGGCAGGACGTGTCGGTCTGGCCGGGAAGGATCGGCGCGCACTCGTTGTAACCGTCGCCGTTGACGTGGCCGATGCGGTTGGCGAACAAGGTCGCGTTCCACGGGCCGCGGCTCCAGCTGGCACTGGCGCGGGCGAAGGTGCGCACTTCCTTGTCGCGGTTCTCCTGCATCGGCGCACCCGGATCGCGCTGTTCGTTGTTCTTGAGCTGGTTGGTGTAGTTGAACTGGAAGCTGAAATCGCCGAAGCGGGTGTCCGGGATCTTGTAGCGCGCGGTGAAGTCGACGCCGGCCACTTCGCGGTAGGCGATGTTGATCGGGCCGCTGAACACCGACACCACCTGGCCGAGTGGATAGTTCGGATCGGCCACGCCGAACGAATTGGTGCCCGGCGCACTGCGGGTCACCCGCGAGACGATGTCGGCGCAGGTCGACGAGCCCGGGGTCACCTGCATGCGGTCGCTGGCGCGGCGCGTGCGACCGTTGCGGCACTGGCTTTCCAGATCGAGGATGTCGGCGATGTCGAAATCGCGGACCTGGTTGTCGATGGTCATGCGCCAGTAGTCGGCGCTGAAGGACAGGTTTTCGGCCGCGTCCCACACCAGGCCGGCGCTCCACGACTTGCCGGTTTCGCTGTCGAGCTTGAGGTTGCCGGTGCGGGCGATGTTGTGGCGGTAGTACAGCGCCTGCGAACTGCAATCCGGACCGAGCCCGCGGTTGATGCAGGTGGCCACGTCGGAATCTTCCTGGGTGCCGGTGCCGCTGGTGGCGAACAGATAGTGCATGTCCGGCGCGCGGAAGGTGGTGTTGTACGCGCCGCGCACCAGCAGGCTTTCGATCGGGCGCCATTCGATGCCCGCGTTCCAGGTGAAGTTGCTTTCCTTGCGCGCGTCGTCGTCGTAGCGATCGAAGCGGCCGGCCGTGGTCAGGTCCAGGGTCTTGAACACCGGCAGCTTGAACTCGACGCCCACGGCGTAGCGCTTGCGGTCGCCGCCGCCCTGGTTGCTGCCGCCGGGCTGGTCGTAGAGCTTGTTCGGGCCGAAGGTCAGCGGATCGGGGTTGAGGCGGTAACCCTGCGAGCCGGCTTCGATCACGCCGGCGAAGCCGACCGGACCGGCCGGCAAGTCGAACAGCTCGCCGCTGACCGAGAACTGGGCCTGGTTCATCCACGACTCAGCGCTGCTCTTGCCGCGGGTGGTGAGCTGGCGGAACGTGTCCGGCGTCATCGGGCTCCAGAACTTGCCCTGATCCAGCGCGTACACCGGCAGGCCGTTGTTGGTGCCCAGTTGCGGGCCGAGGAAGTAGCTGTCGACCGCGCTTTGCAGCATCCCCGGGAAGCTGAAGTCGACTTTGTACTCGGTGCGCCCGACCGTGGCGTCCCAGTTGAAGCGTTCGCCGAAACGACCGCGCAGGCCGGCGGCGAGGTCCCAGGAACGCTCGCTGGTGTTGAACAGGAACGGATCGCGGCTGCCGGCTTCGGGCACGGTGAACGCGCGGCGCGCTTGATAGGTGCCGCCGGTGTTCTGGTCGTAGAACGCGCCGCCGCGATTGAGTTCGAAGCGCAGCGCTTCGTCCTGGCGCGACTCGCCGTCGCTGTCCCACAACGAGGCGCTGACCCAGGCCTGCATGCCGTTGTCGAAATCGTAAGTGAAGTTGCCGAAGCCGGAACGGTTGTCGGAACCGTTGCGCAGGCTCCACAGCGAATTACCGCGCGACTGCGAGCAACTGTAACCGGGGAATTCGGGCGCGTTGCCGTCGTTGCCGAGGAAGTTGTGCAGCGGCAGATCCTGGAAGCGGTCGCAGGCGCCGGCCGGCGGAGTGACGCGGCGCTTGGCGCCGGCGTCGATCAGTTCCACGCCCCACACCCACGGCCAGGGATCGTTGACCAGCGGCTTGACCGTCGCGGCCGGCTCCAGGTCGGAGGCGAGGAAGCCGCGCTGGCCGGCGAAGATGGTTTCGCGGCCGCTCAACTGCACGCCGTAGGTGGCGCTCCATTTCTCGCCGGTGCGGCCGCCCGTCCACGACAGGTCGTAGGAATCGCCGCCACCGCGCGTGGTGGTGCCGCCCTTGATGCGGACCTCATCGCCATTGAAGTTCTTCTTCATGATGATGTTGATCACGCCGGCCATGGCGTCGGAGCCGTAGATCGCCGAGCCGCCGCTGGCGAGCACTTCGATCCGATCCACCGCCGACATCGGGATGTTGTTGAAGTTGGCGAAGTTGCCGCGGCCCTCGTAGGGCAGCGGGTAATCGGCGACGCGGCGGCCGTCGATCAGCAGCAGCGTGCGGCCCGGGCCTAGATTGCGCAGGTTCAACGGGCTCGCGTTCGGCGTCGGCCCTTTGTTGACGTCGGCCTGCACGGAGCCGGTGACCTCGGTCAGGGTGCTCAGCGCTTCGTACACGGTGGCGAAGCCTTCGCGCTTGATCTGGTCGGAGCTGATCACCGTGACCGGCGCGGGGCCCTCGATCTGGGCGCGCTTGATGCGCGAACCGGTCACGGTGATCTTGTCGATCGCCTTGACCTCGCCTGAGCCGGCCGGCTCGGCCTGCTGCGCCTGCGCGATCAGCGGCAGGTACAACGCGGCGAGCATCGCCGCGCTCAAGGCGTTGCGGCGCGCGGCGGCGGCGCGCGTGCGGTTCGATGTCTGTTCTTGCGCATGGCCTTGGCTCGGCTTGCGGTTCTGATGCTGACTCACTGGCTACCCCTCCCAATCGCGGCCGAACCCTCGGCCAAGGTTGCGTTCGTGTCGTATGGACCGGCGTGCTCCGCGCCGGCCGATTTTGGATCGATCTAAAATTTCGTCAAAAAAAATCCCGCCATTTCGTCTGGCGGCCGCCTTTCGGCCGCCTCCCGATCGCCGCACGGGACGGCGCTCAATGCACCGCTCCACGCACGTCGAAAGCCTGCAACGCCTGATTCGGCGCGGCCGAACTCAAACGCAACCCCAACCCGCCCTCGCGCTGATACCAGTCCACCCGCAACCGGTGCCAGCCGCGACGCAACGGCACCGACGCTTCCGAAGTCTGGTCGTAACTGTCGTTGCGAATCACCCGCTCGCCGTCGATGTACAAGGCCGAACGATCGTCGCCCTGCAGCGCGTAGCGATACACGCCGTCGGCCGGCACTTCGATATACCCCTCGTAGCGCACGCCGAAACGCTGCTTGCGTCCGAACGCGCCCACGTCCAGCGACGAGGCCACACCCTGCGCCACCGGTGCGGCGGCGCGTTCGAACTCGTCCAGATTCGAAAACAGACCTTCGTACACCCGATACCCCAACCCCGCCGTGGCGCGCGCCGGCTTGGCGATCGCCGGCAGATAACTGCGATAACGCAATTCGGCGCTGTGCACCCCACTGTGGCGACCGTCGGCGAGCACGGTCACGGTGCGCAGCTGACGCGTTTGATCCAGCGGCACGATCACTTCGATGGGGCCTTGGTAGGCCGACGAGGCATCGCCCGGCTCGCTGCCGTCGAGGGTGTAGCGGATCGTCGCGCCCGGCACGGCCGGGGTCAGTTCGAAGACGTGCGCGTATTCTCGTTCGTTGCCGTGCTGAATCTGCACCACGTCGGCCAGACCCTGCGGCGCGGGAATCCGATAACCGATCCGGTCGCGATCCAGGTGTGGGAACTGGCCGCGCAGACGCCGCTGGAAATCGGCGTAGTCGCGATCGGCCTGCGGCGTCCACGCCACTTCGGCCAGCGCCAGCAGGCGTGGAAACACCATGTACTCGACCATCGCCGGGGTCTTGAGGTACTCGGTCCAGACATTGCCCTGCACGCCCAGCACGTGGCGCGCCTGCGCGGCGCTGAGCACCGGCGGCACCGGGTCGTAGCCGTAGACTTTGTCCAGGGTGAGTTCGCCGCCCAGGTTCCATTGCTCCTGCGCGGCCGGGCCCTGGCCGTAATCGAAATAACAGCATTGGGTCGGGGTCATGATCACGTCGTGGCCCTGCTGGGCCGCGGCGATGCCGCCGGCCTCGCCGCGCCAGGACATCACCGTCGCGTCGGGCGCCAAGCCGCCTTCGAGGATCTCGTCCCAACCGATGATGCGCTTGCCGCGCGAATGCAGGAACTTCTCCATGCGCTGGATGAAGTAACTCTGCAACTCGTGCTCGTCCTTCAGGCCTTCGCGGCGGATCACCGCCTGGGCCGTCTCGCTGCTCTTCCAGCGCGTCTTCGGCGCTTCGTCGCCGCCGATGTGCAGGTACGGCGCGGGGAACAGCGCGACCACTTCGTCGAGCACGTTCTCCAGGAACTTGAAGGTCGTCTCCGATGGGCAGTAGATGTCGTCGTACACGCCCCAGTTGGTGCCGACTTCGAACTGGCCGGCCGTGCAGGCCAGTTCCGGATAAGCGGCCAGGGCGGCGAGCGAATGGCCCGGCATCTCGATTTCCGGAATCACCATGATGTGGCGCGCACGCGCGTACGCCACCACCTCGCGCGCCTCGTCCTGGGTGTAGAAACCGCCGTAGGGCTTGCCGTCGCCGACATAGGGATCCATGTTGCGGCCGAGCACGGTTTCCTTGCGCCGGGCGCCGACGCCGGTGAGCTTTGGATAGCGCTTGATCTCGATGCGCCAGCCCTGGTCCTCGGTCAGATGCCAGTGAAAGGTGTTGAGCTTGTAGCGCGCCATCATATCGAGGTAGCGCTTGATGAAGTCGACCGGATACAGATGCCGGCCGACGTCCAGATGCATGCCGCGATAGGCGAAACGCGGCTGGTCTTCGATGCTCAGCGCAGGCACGCGTATCGATTCGTCGCGCGCGGCCGGCAGCAGTTGGCGCAAGGTCTGGTAGCCATAGAACAAACCCGCCGGCGGGCCGGCCAGGCGAATGCCGCGCGCGGTGACGTCCAGCGTGTAGCGTTCGCGGGCCTTGGCATCGGCGTTGTCCGCTACCGGCTCGGCGACGAATTGCACATAGCCGCTGGGCTCGACCTCGCTCTTGCGCGCTTGCGGCGCGCCGCTGCGCAAGGTCAGCTGCAATTGCTGGGTCGCGGCGAGTTCGTCGCGCAGAAGTTGCGCGATCGCACGCGCCTCGGCGTTGTTGGCGTAGAGCGTGGTGGTGGCATCCAGAGCGAATTCGCCTTCGCCGCGTTGCAGCCTGGACGGAAGCGGGACCAGTTCGGGCGTGGTTATCGCCGGTCTGGTCGTCGCCGGTTTGAGGCTCCGGTTCTCCGCGTTCTGCGCATGCGCCAGCGGCGTCAGGCCCACCGCGGCGCCCATCAGCCCGAGCATCGTCAGGCGCAGTTTGGATCGTCCGATTTTCGCCAGCGCTTGTTTCATCGAGTTCGATTCCTTGGACTGCCTGGATTGCTTCGGTTCCGTCATGCCGCGAGGTCGGGCTCAGCTTTACTTCGGCGGAGCCGAACATCCAGAGACTTCAAAGTCGTGTCGCGGTGAAGCCCTGGATCCCCGCCTTCGCGGGGATGACGGCCTGAAACAAGCTCATCCAGACCGTGGCTTCATCGCCGTGCTTCGCCGTACTCGCCGACTTCTTGCCTGTTCACCGCGGCGACGCGCACGCCGACGTCGGCAGCGCATCGGCCTTCGTCCCCCAACCGCCTTCGGCCGGGGTCTTTCCGAGTTCGAAGCGCAACTTGCCGCCGTTGCGCAGCGCGCTCCAATCCAGCCACACCTTGTCCTGCGGTTTGCCGTCGAAACTCGCCGACTGCACGTACTGCAGCGCGCGTCCATCTGCGCCCGGTGCTTCGATGCTCAGGGTCTTACCCTGCCCCAGGTCGAGTTCGATCTTCTCGAACCGCGGCGTGTGCAGCAGCAGCTCGCCGCTGCCCGGCACCGCCGGATACAGGCCGATCGCGCTGAACAGATACCAGGCCGACATGGTGCCAAGATCGTCGTTGCCGGTGACGCCGTTGGGCGCGTTGGTGAACAAGGCCTGCGCCGAACGCAGCACGGTCGCGGTCTTCCACGGCTGGCCGATCAGCGTGTACATCCACGGGCTGTGCAGATCGGGCTCGTTGTTGGGGTTGTAGCGGTACTGGTTGTAGTAGCTGTACGGTCCGACCACCCATTGCTTGCGCGCCGCGCCCAGCGGATCGGCCAGCAAGGCCTCGTAGGCGAAGAACGCATCCAGGCGCTTGCCGGTCAGCTCCGCGCCGCCCATCGCCGCGACCACGCCGGGCACGTCCTGCTGGGTCAGCCACTGGTATTGCCAGGCGGTGCCTTCGTGGAAACCGTGATGCGAGCGCGGGCTGTAGCTGCCGTCGGTTTCGTTGTAGAACGCGCCGCCTTCCAGGCGCGGCCGCGGGAAACCCTTGAAGCCCAGTTCTGGATCGGCGGCGTCGTTGTCCCACACCTTGCGCCAATTGCGGCCGCGTTCGCGCAGGGTCGCCGCGTCGTCGTTCTTGCCCAGCGCCTGCGCCATCTGCGACAGCGAGCAGTCGCCCAGCGCGTATTCCAGGGTCGAAGAACCGCCGTGATGCGGATCCACGTCCATGCTCTTGGCCGGGAACGCGCGGTCGTACTGGACGAAACCGTCCTTGAGATAACTCGGATTGCCGGCGCGGCCGTTGCTGCGCACCAGCGCCGGCGGCGTGCCGTAAGCGTTCTCGCGCAGCGCCGCATAGGCCTGCTGCTCGCGGCCTTCCAGCGCTCCGAAGCGCCACAGGTCGACCAGGAACGGGGTCACCGGATCGCCGGTCATCACGTTGCTGTCGTAATTGGCATAGCCCCAGCGCGGCAGCCAGCCGTTCTGCTCGTGGATCTTGAGCACCGAGTTGGCGATGTCGCGCGCGCGCTGCGGACGCAGCATCGCCAGCAACTGGTTCTGCGAGCGGTAGGTGTCCCACAACGAAAAATACTCGTAGTAGGTCCAGCCTTCGGCCTTGTGAATTTGCGTGTCGTAGCCGCGATAGCGGCCGTCGCTGTCGCTGCCGGTCAAGGGCTGCAGCAGCGAGTGATACAGCGCGGTGTAGAACACGGTGCGGTCGTCGCCGCTGCCGCCGGTGACCCGCACCGAATCGAGTTCCTTGCGCCAAGCGGTCTGTGCCTGCGCGCGCATCGCGTCGAAGCTCAATGCCTTGCCGCCCTTGCTGCCCTCATCGCGCAGATTGCGCCGCGCGCCTTCGGCATCGACATGGGAGATCGCGCTGATCGCGGTCACCGCGCGGCCATTGGACGTGTCGAAGGTGAACCACGCGCCATGCGGACGGGTGTCGCCCTGCATGCTGTTGTTGCCGCCGGGATGGCCGCCGGTTTCGTCCCAGGTGCCGTGGCTGGCGAACGGCCGGTCGAACTCCATGCGGAACCAGGTGGTGTACTGCTGGCCGCCGCAGAAACTCTTGGTGACGATCTTGCCTTCGACCGCGCGATCGCCGATCACCTGGATATTGCTGCCGACCACCATATGGCGTTCGTTGGCCTGGCCGGTGTTGACCAGGATCGTGCCCTGCCTGGCGCCCGCCGGGAACGTGTAGCGCTCGGCCGCCGCGCGGGTGAGCGCAGTGGCCTCCGCGTCGATCGGGCCGGCCGCCTCGCCGGTCAGGCGCACTTTGTAATAGCCGGCCTGGCCGACTTCACCGTCGTGGGTGTAAGCCGATGCGTAGGTCTTTTGATCGAAGGACTTGAACTCCTTGGTGTCGAAGCGCTTGCCCGGACCGATTTCGCCGGTGGTCGGCAGCACCGACAACACACCGCCCTGCTCCCAGCAACCCGCGCCGGACAGGAACGAGTGGCCGAAGCCGCGGATCTTGGGATCGTCGTAGCGCCAACCCGAGTAGTGGTCGCCGATCGGGCTGATCTGGATCAGGCCGAACGGCGCGGACGCGCCGGGAAAGGTGTTGCCGTCGTCCTTGCTGCCGATGAAGGTGTTGACCTCGCGCACCGGATCGCGCGCGGCATCGGCCGCCTGCGCGACCGATCCGCATGCCAGTACGACGCTCAACGCCGCGGCGAGGGGCCAGAACCTGGCGCCCATCTGAGAAACCGTACCGCGCCTGCGTCGAACCGGATTGCGAGTCATCGTGTGTCGCGTCCTTAGCTGGAGGAGTGAAAGCGCCGCGGCGGCATCGGCCGCCGCCGCGGCGCGTGCAGCGGTTTACTTCAGGTCGAGCACGTACTCGATGGCGATCTCGCGGCCGACCGGGCTGAAGATGCGGTCGGCGATGAAGGCGAAGTCCTTCTTGTACGGATCCTTGTCTTCGTTGACCTCGTCGAAGATGTTGCTGACGTAGACGTTGACCTTGGCGTTGTCGGCGATGCGGTAACCCGCGCTCATGTTCCAGGTGATCGCCGGCCCCACGCGGCCCCAGTACTTCTCGGTCTTCTGGCCGAAGGTCGGGCTGGCCGGATCGGTGTCCGTGCAATCGTCCGAGCCGGGCGCATAACCGTCGGCGAAGCCGCGGCAGCCGCGGAAGCGCACGCTCGGCACGCTGCCGACGCGGTCGGCGTAGACGGTGGCGTTCCACTTGTTGCGCTGCCAGTTGACGCTGCCACGGAACTTGCTGCGCGGCTCGTCGGTGCGCTTGTCTTCCATCTCCGCGCTCTCGTCGGTTTGCGTTTCCAGCTTGAGCAGGTTGGTGTAGTTCAGGCCGACGCTGAAATCGCCCCAGCGCTGCGTGGTGAAGCGGTACTTCAGCGAGGCGTCGAGGCCTTCGACGTTGCGCGCGGCGCGGTTGATCGGACCGGTGCGGATGTCGGTGACCTGGCCGACCAGCGGGCCGGCGCCGTCGGGATCGGGACCGCGGGTGACGCGACCGAGCTGCAATCTGCAGCGGTCGGAACTGGGCGGACTGATCCGCGGCTCGCCGGACGGGGTCTTGCCGGTCAGGCAGTAGGCTTCGTCGAGCAGCACATCGTTGGCGCCGACGTCGTCGATCTCGTCTTCCAGTTCGATGCGCCAGTAGTCGGTCGACACCGACAGGCCGTCGGCGATGTCCCAGACGAAACCGACGGTCCAGGAATTGCCGGTCTCGTACTTCAAATCCGGCGTGCCCTGGCGGGCGATATCGACGTCCTCGGACTTGAAGCCTGCGTCCCAGTTGCAGTTGCCCTGTTGGCCGGCGCGCAGGCAGTTCAGATAATCGGTCTGGTCGGCGACCGAGGTGCTCGGCGTGGCGTAGACGAAATGCATGTCCGGCGCGCGGAAGCTGGTGGCATAGGTGCCGCGCACCAACAGATTGGAGAACGGACGCCATTCCAGACCGGCGTTGTAGGTGCTCGCGGCATCGCCGGACACCGCGTCGTACTTGTCGTAACGGCCGGCCACCGAGGCGGTCAGCGACTTCAGCAGCGGGATCTTGAACTCCACGCCGACTGCGTAGTGATTGCGCGAGCCCGAGCCCAGGTCGAGGTTGGCGGTCTGGTCGTAGAGGCGGTTATCGCCGATGGTGTTCGGATCCGGCGCCAGGCTGTAGCCCTGCTTGGCCGCTTCGAGCTGACCGGCGAAGCCGATCGGACCGGCCCAGCCTTCGAACAGATCGCCGCTGACGATGAAGTTGGCCGAGGTCAGCCACGACTCGGCGCGGTTCTTGCCGCGCGTGCTGATGGACGCGTAGTCCTGCGGCGAGATCGGATTCCAAAAACGGCTCTGATCGACGCGGTCGCGGTTGGGGCCGAGGAAATAACGATCCGCCTCCGCCCGCAGGATCGCCGGAAATTTCTCGTCGACGGTGTATTCGGCGCGGCCGATACTGAAATCCCAATCGAAGCGCTCGCCGAATTTTCCGCTCAGGCCCACCGCGGCATCCCAGGAAAGCTCGTCGGAATGGGTATAACCGCTTTGCGCCCCGCCGATTTCGCGTGGGCTGAAGCTCTTGACCAGATCCAGATCGGCGTTGAGGCCGACATCGTGATAGGTGCCGTTGGAATTCCAGCCCGGCATGAAGGTCATGTTGCTGCCGCGCGAACTCCACACGCCCAGGCTGGCCCAGCCCTTCATGCCGTTGGCGAAGTCGTAGTTGCCGTACAGGTAACCCGAACGGTCTTCGCTGCCGTTGCGCAAGGTCCAGTGCTGGAACGTCGCGGTCTGACCGCACTGCCAGCCGGTGTTGCTGATGGTGTCGGTGTTGCGGTTGTAGGTGCGGCGGTTCTGCAGGAAGAACTCGCCGTCGTACTGATCGCAGGCGCCCGGCGGCGGCATCAGCCGCTGGCCGGTGCCGGCGTTGAACATGCGGATGCCGACCGAGGGCAGAATGCCGACCTTGCGATCCTGCGGATTGAGCGAAAGCGGCGGCGCATCGAACTCGGAATCCATGAACGGACGTTCGCCCGCGGGCATCGCTTCGCGCTTGAAGTACTGCAGCGCGTAGGTGACGCTCCAGTTGTCGCCGCTGCGTCCGCCGGCCCAGGACAGATCGATCGCGTCGCGGCCGCCGCGGGTAGAGGTGCCGCCGCGGATTTTGACCTGATCGCCCTGGTATTCCTTCTTCAAGATCACGTTGATCACGCCGGCGACCGCGTCGGAGCCGTAGATGGCCGAGGCGCCGCTGGCCAGCACTTCGATGCGCTCGACGATCGCGGTGGGAATGTTGTTGTAGTTGGCGAAGTTGCTCTTGCCCTGGTACGGCAGCGGGTAATCCACCACGCGGCGGCCGTTGATCAACAGCAGGCTGCGGCCCGGCCCCATGTTGCGCAGATTGAGCGGGCTGGCGTTGACGGTGTGCTGGCCCCAGGCGATGTCGGATTCGACCGTGCCCATGGCCTCGGTGAGGGTGGTCAGCGCGTCGTAGACGGTATTGAAACCTTCTTTCTCGATCTGCGCGGCGGTGATGGTGAACACCGGCGCCGGGCCTTCGATTTCGGCGCGCTTGATGCGCGAACCGGTCACGGTGACTTTGTCGATATCGGTCGGCTTACCCGTTGCGGCGGCCGCCGGCTCGGCATCGGCCGGCGCTTGCGCCTGATCGGGTGCGGCCTGCGCCAGCGGCGCGAACAGGACCGACAACAAGGCGCATGTCAGCGCGCTGCGTCGCAAGGTGGAATGACTCATCTTCGCGGTGCTCCCCATGGAATAGTGGACTGCAATGGCGACCGGTCCGTGGTCCCGAAATCGCTCGAAACGCATTTCTCTCGATCTAAGCAATCGGCTCGAGGGTCCCGAAAGGCCGCCCCGGCATATCCAATCCCCAAATTGGATCGATCTAAATTAACCACAACCGACCCGCGCCTTGCATGACGCGGCGCAGCAATATCTGTGTGTTAGGTCACGACGGAGCCCCTATCCTGGCCACGTCTGCGCCAGGCGGGAGCGCTAAGTGATTATTTTGCCGAATCTGGCGGCGCTGCGCCTGCGGTGTCGCCGAGGCGGCAGGCCAGGAGCCGGGTTCGAGCGAAAAACCCGCCGTTGCGCGGGGAATGGGCGCAGCTGCGACGGTGAGGACCGAGCGCCGCAGGCGCGAATGCTCTGGCCTGGATTTCCGCGACAGCCCATGCCCTCACCCCTACCCCTACCCCTCTCCCGTAAACGGGAGAAGGGCTTCATTGGCACTGCTGTCGTTCAAGTGTTTTTACTGACGGCTCTAAGGCAACAACCGATCCAGCAGCGGCGAGGCGTACACCCGCGCCGGGTCGTAGCGGTTGAGAATCGCCACCGCGGCATCCCAGGCCGAATCCGCCGCCTGCCCATAGCGCAGGGAATTCGGAACGGTCTGGCCGATCACCGTGGCATCGCTCCACGCGCCCTGGGTGGCGTGGTAGCCCCAGCCCTTGCTCCACTCCACCCGCGCCAAGGCGTACTCGCCTGAGAACTGCGAGAACACCCATTGCTCGACTTCGCGATAGAACGGCTCGGCCTCCGGCGTGCCTGGCAGGGTCAGCAGATCCAGCCAGACCGCGCAGTCCCACTCGGGCCGGTCGCGCACCGGCCGCACCGCCGACAGCAAGGGCTCGACCGCGTTGGGCACGGCGACCTCGTCGGCGCGATCCAGTCCGGTCACGCGTATTTCCACCGGCCCGTTGACCGGGAACTTGCCTTGCGCGCGATAGGCATCGGCGCGGGCCTGATAGAACGACACGAACTCGTGCACCACCCGCTGCACGTTCGCGCGCGAGGTGATCACCGCGTAGCCGTTGGCGGTGACGCGCAGCGTGCTGGGTTTGACGTACAGCATGAGGTTGCGCGACCAGCCCCACAGATCGAAGCTCGCGGTGAACACCAGGCCGGCGCCGACCAGGGTGTACTGCAACGCGCCCAGGGCCGGCGTGCGGCTGACATCGCCGAGGTTGATGTCGCGGATCAGATCGGTCAGTTCCGGCGGAATGCTGTCGGAAAACGGGTAATTGAACGGCGCGGCGGCTTCGCGCACCATCGGCGGCAAGCTCGGAGTGAGCGTCCACACCTTGAGCCAGGGATTGCGCGTAAACGGGAAATGGATGGTTTCCACGCGCCCGGACTTGTCGAGAAAACTGGCGAAGGTGCGGCCCGTCGATCCGGGCGCGGCGAACAATTCGCTCGCCGAAACATTGACCCAGCTCTGGCAGCGCAGGCGCTGGTTCGGCCCGGCTTGCAACGTCGCTTCAACAATGAAAGCGCGTCCCAGATGGGCCAGGAACGCGGCGCAATCGGCTTCGTCGCGGCGGAACGTGCGCGGCACGTATGCCTGCCGCGCGGAGTCCCACACCACCGCGGTCAGCGACAACACCAGATTGCTCAGCGAACCGTAGCTGTGTCCGCTCTGGCGGGTTTCGCCGAGCGCAGGCACGGCGGTGCCGTGCGCATCGACGGCGAGCACGCCGCCCAGACTCAGATCGCCCGGCGCCGGCATGTGCGCCAAACCCAGCCCGGCCTCCTCCATGCGCGCGAGCAGGTCCTGCATGAGGATGCCGGCCTGCGCCTTGACCCGCGCCGGTTGCACACTGCGATCGATCGACACCGCGGTCAGATGCGTGAGCGTATCGACCATCAATATGCGCTCGTCGCAAGTCTGATCCGGCGACAGATTCAGCGGCGACCAGTTATGACCCATGCCGCGCGGGCGCACACGGTAATCGTGTTGCCGTGCCCAGTTGACGATCGTGACGACATCCTCGGCCGTACGCGGTGAGCACGTCCACAAGTTATCGACCTGAATTTCGCCGGACCAGTTTTTGTAAGCCTGCTGAAACAGCGGAATCTGCGCGGGAAACGCCGGCGGCGCAGCGCAGGTCACCAGCGGGCTGGCCGCTTCGACCGCGAACGCGGGCCACCAGGCCGCGCTGGCACCGGCCGCGCCTACCGCCAGGGCCTGGCCTAGAAAACGCCGGCGGCGATTGTCGGCTGGCGTTGAAGATTGATCGTCGTTGTTCGCGTCGGAACGTGAATCCTTGGACATGGCAATGGCTCCGCTATGGCGGTTAAGAGGAAAGACGTGGGGAGTGGTGCCGCGCAGAACGCAATGGCCATGGGACGGTCGGCGATCCATCGCGACGTCGCGCGCGGGCAACGCGTTGCAATCGCGAGCCGCGATGCCACGATTAGCAGCGCGCATCGCGCGCGGCAACCGCAAATTTTCGGATGCGCAGGCGCGTTCCGCTTAAGCGCGTGATCCAAGTCCGCTCGTTGTCGAACTATGCTGAATATTCGATCCGAGTGCGGCTCGAATGCGCTGAATCCACGAGATAAATCGCCTATTTCGGTATTTTATGCGCGAGCCAGACGGCGATGAATTTCATCGCGTTGATCGCAAGATATCCGTCACGTTGCGCAATCGTGATCGGATTCACCACTTGGCGTGACGCGATCGCGCCAAGCAGATCAGAGTTCGACGAGTTCCGCTGCACCCATCATCCGCAGCAGTTCGCCGATATCGGCGAGCAAGACGCCGCGCAAGGGTTTGCTGCAGGTCATCTGCACGCAGGCCTCTGCGAACTCCAGCTGGACCGGATCGCCCCAACGCTCGTCATAAGGCAGGCCATCGTCAAGTCCGACCGCGTAAGGCCCATACCTGCGCGCGAAAGTCGGCAGGATTTCTATCTGCAGCGCAAGTGCATCGCGGCGACGCCGATAATCGTCGACATCGTTCGGGATCGCTTCGTATTCGAAACCCATTACCCCTCCTAGATCAGGCCTGCAACGCGCGCGCCAACTCGCGTACGCGTTGCTCATCGCTCTGAATCCAGTCCGGCGACAGCCCCTCCAACGCCTCGTTGCGAAAACGCATCGCCGAAACGCGCGGTGCCTTCGCCGACGCGTGCAGTTCGCGCACCCGCGCGCGTCGCGCGAGCACGGCGATGTTCTGCGCGCTGACGCCGGCGCCGGCCATCAACGCGATGCGTCCGGCCGCCTGCTCGACCAGCGCGGCGATTCGATCGGCGCCTTGCCATGCATCGCTGGCGGCGCCCGAGGTGAGGATTCGTTCGCAACCCAGCTCGATCGCCGCTTCCAAGGCGCGGTTTTGATCGCGCGACGCATCGAACGCGCGGTGGAAGGTCACGCCAAGTGAACCGGCCGCGGCGATGAGTTCGCGGCATAACACCGCATCGACATCGCCATCGGCATCGAGCGCGCCGATCACCACGCCATCGCAACCCAAGCGAACGCAGGCTTCGATATCGGCGAGCATCGCCGCCCGTTCGCCTTCGTCGTACAGAAAATCGCCGGCGCGCGGACGGATCAGTACGTACAGCGGGATGCGCAATCGGTCGCGCGCGACCGCCAGGCTGCCGTAGGACGGCGTGGTGCCGCCCTCGCCCAGGTTCTCGCACAACTCCACCCGATCGGCGCCGCCGGCTTGCGCGGCCAAGGCCGAACCCAGCGAATTGGCGGAGATCTCCAGCAGTTTTTCGTTCATCGCCGCGCTCAGGTCTGTTCGGTCGTGTAGACCGAACGCGAATCGAGCAAGGCGTCACGCTTACCCGCATCGCACACCGCGTAGACGAAACCGCGATGCAGCGCATGCGCGCCGACTTCGCCGTGTTTGTTGATCGCCAGGAAACACACCTGCAAGGTCTTGCTGGCCTGCGGGCGCTTGCGCACCAGACGATCGATCGCCTCACGGCAGGCCTGGTCGGGACTGCGGCCCTGGCGCATCAGCTCGACCACCAGGAAACTGGCGGCGTTGCGCAGCATTTCCTCGCCGACGCCCGAAGCGGTGGCGGCGCCGACCTCGTTGTCGACATACAACCCGGCGCCGACGATCGGGCTGTCGCCCACGCGGCCGTGCAGCTTCCAGGCCATGCCGCTGGTGGTGCAGGCGCCGGCCAGCTTGCCGCTGCGGTCGATGGCGAGGATGCCCAAGGTGTCGTGATTGGATTTATCGCCGGGCTTGGCCCGATCGAGCCGCTCGGCGTTGATCTGCGGCTGATACTTGGAGGTCTTGCGCCACTCGTTCCAGGCCGCGCGCGCCTTGTCGGTCAACAAGGCTTGCTTGGCGAAGCCCTGCTCGATCGCGAACTGCTGCGCGCCCGCGCCGACCAGCAAAACATGCGCAGTGCGTTCCATCACCCGGCGCGCCACGGTCACCGGATGAGCGATGTCTTCCAGCGCGGCGACCGCGCCGCAACGGCCGTCGCCGTCCATGATGCTGGCGTCCAGGGTCAGCACGCCGTCGCGATCGGGATTGCCGCAGCGGCCGACCGTGCTGTTGCACAGATCGGCCTCGGCCCAGCGCGCGCCGGCCTCGACCGCGTCCAGCGCCGAACCGCCGCTCTCCAGCACCGGCCAGGCCGCCTGATTGGCGCCGACGCCGAAGTCCCAGGTCGAAACCACGCGCGCGCCGTCGATGGCGGCCGGCGACGACGGCGCGGTGGATTCGGCGGCGAGCGCCGGCAAGGCGGTGGCGCCGGCGGCGAGCAGCGAGGTTTGCAGGAAACGGCGGCGTGAGGTCATCTGAGTCGGCCCGGGATGCGATGGCGAGGACGGTGCGCGGCGTAAGCGGCGTAAGCCGCGTAACTGGCGACACGCTAGCGGCCGCCGCGCGCAGGCGCAACCGAAGCTGCTGTTGGAAATGTTTCGCCATTTTTTGCACGCGCCGCGCGAGGGGCTTGACCCCGGCGCTCTTGGCGCGGATCGCGGCGCCCCGACCTGCATCGCTTGGCCGTCTGGCCTGCGGAATCAGAGCGCTTCGCGGTGCGTCACGACCAACTGCACCGCGTTGCCGCCGCGATAGTCGTCCGGTTCCAGGCGATAGGCGATGCGCACCCACGGCGGCGGCTTGTTGCCGTCCCAGCCGCCGAACTGGATCGCGTTCAAGCGCAGGCCGTCGCGGCCGAGTTCGAGCTTGAGATGGCGTTCGCTGACCACGCGCCAGGACAGCACTTCGAACTCGCCGTCGAATTGCGGCTCGGCGAAGCCCTGGCCCCAGGGGCCGCCGTCGCGCAGCGATTCGGCGTGGACGCGGTCGAATTCGCTCGCATCGAGTTCGCCGTCGCTGAGCACGTCGGCCTGCAGCAGTTCCGGGGTCAAGGCGATGCGCGCGCAGTGCACGAACGCATCGCGGAACGCTTCGAAAGCGTCCAGCGGCAACGACAATCCGGCCGCCATCGCGTGGCCGCCGAATTTTTCGATCAGGTCCGGATGGCGCGCGGCGACATCGGCCAGCGCGTCGCGGATATGGAAACCGGGGATCGAGCGCGCCGAACCGCGCAGGCGGTCGCTGCCCGGCTCGGCCGGCGCGAACGCGATCACTGGGCGGTGCAGACGCTCTTTCATCTTCGAAGCGACCAGCCCGACCACGCCGGGATGCCAGTCCGGATCGAACAGGCACAGCGCCATCGGCCGCGACGACGCGTCCAGATTGATCCGCGCGAACGCAGCCTCGGCTTCGTCGGTCATCTGCTGCTGCACCGCGCGGCGCTCGGCATTGATCTGGTTGAGCGTGGCGGCGATCGAACGCGCCTGCGCATCGTTGTCGGTGAGCAGGCATTCGATGCCCAGCGCCATGTCTTCCAGGCGCCCGGCGGCGTTGAGCCGCGGCCCGACCGCATAGCCGATGTCGGCGGCAGTGAGGTTTCTGAAATCGCGCTGCGAAACTTCGATCAGCGCGCGCAGCCCGGCGCTGCCCTGCCCGGCGCGCAAGCGGCGCAGACCGGCGGCGACCAGCGCGCGGTTGTTGGCGTCGAGCGCGACCAGATCGGCGACGGTACCGACGGCGACCAGATCCAGCAGCACACTCAGGTCGGGGCCATTCGAAGCCGGCCCGCCGCCGAACGCGCCGGCCTCGCGCATGCGCCGGCGCAGGGCCAGCAGCACATAGAACATCACCCCGACACCGGCCAGCATCTTGCTCGGGAACGTATCGCCGGGCTGGTTGGGATCGACGATGGCGTCGGCCTGCGGCAGGCGGTCGCCGGGCAGATGGTGATCGGTGACCAGCACCTGCCAGCCGCGTTCGCGCGCAGCGGCGATGCCGGCGTGGCAGGCGATGCCGTGATCGACGGTGACCAACAGATCCGGCTGCAGCTTCGCCAGTTCTTCCACCAACGCCGGCGACAAGCCATACCCATGCACGATCCGGTTGGGCACCGCATGCGACACCCGCTTGGCCCCGAGCATGCGCAGACCGCGCACGCCGACCGCGCAGGCGGTGGCGCCGTCGCAATCGAAATCGCCGACCACCAGGATGTGGCGATCGGCGGCGATCGCATCGAGCAGCAGCGTGGTGGCCGCATCGAGCCCGAGCATGCCGTCCGGCGGCAGCAACTGGGTCAGCCGGGGCTGCGCCTGTTCCACGCAGGTGGCGCCGCGCGCGGCGTAGATGCGGCGCAACAGCGGCGGCATCGAATCGGGCCATTGGCCGATATCGGCGGACTCGCGCCGGCGCAGCCGCGCTGAGGAGCTCATCGCGACGGTCCGGCAAGAAGAGCGTGCATGCGGGCGTTCAATCCAGCAGCGAACGCAGCGGTTTGCGCCAGAAGCGCCAGCGCTGCGAGTGCGCCAGTTCGAAGCGTTCGCCGTCGGCGAAGGCGAGCGCCGCGCGGTCCAGCGTGCCCGCGTCCAGCGCGTGCGCGACGGGTTCGAACCAATCGCGCTGCAGCGGGGTCAGATCGCGCGCCGCGCGCAGATCGAACAAGGCTTCGCCATCGTCCGCGCCTTCGCCGCCCGGCCAGCGCACCGGCAGCGCCGCCGCGGCGGTGCCGGCTTGGGAGGCGAAGGCGGTCAAGGCTTCGTCGTCGCTGAAGACCTGCGCGTAGGCGGTGCGCACGTGATCGGGCAGCACGCCCGCGCCCCAGAACCACAGCGAATTGATCGGCGCCAATCCGGCGGCGATGCGCTGGGCGTTGTGCGGATGGTTGTGCAGCACCACCTGGGCTTCGCTGAGCAGCGCACGCCAGCGACGGCCTTCGCTGCCCTCGCCTTCGGCGCCGGGAAGATGCTGGAACATGTCCTCGCCCAGCGCCTGTTCGGGCGAGGCGAAGCGCGGCAGGCGTGTCTCGCGCGGCAACGACAGATACCAGCGCGTCGGCACCGGCGCGTCGATCGGAAACCCGGCGTCGCCGAACAGCGGCTTGAGCGCCGGCAGCAAGGCCGCGCTGTCGCGTTCGCTCAGGGCCAGCGCATCGCCGTAAGCGAGCAGGCGCGCGCCGTTGATGTCTGGCCGCACATAAGCCGGGTCGGCGCGCAGCCAGGCGCCGAGGGAGGCATCACCGACGTCGCGCTGACGCGATACCGCCGCGACCGGCCAGCCGCGCGGCAGGATGTCGAACACCCGCGACGCCTGATCGGCCGCCTCGACGCTGCGCTCGGCGCGGCCCAGCCGGCGCCCGACCTCCTCGCCGAAACGCTGGCCGCCGAAACGCTCGCGTTCGGGCAGCAGCAAGGTGACGCGGTTCATCGCGGAAGGCCCATGGGCGGGTTCGACCGGTCAGCCGTTGTAGGCGACGCTGACGATTTCGTACTCGCGCACGCCGCCGGGCGCCTGGATCTCGACGCTGTCGCCCTCGTTCTTGCCGATCAGCGCGCGCGCCACCGGCGAGGAGATCGCGATCAGTCCCAGTTTGATGTCCGCTTCCAGGTCGCCGACGATCTGGTAGGTCTTGCCTTCCTCGGTATCCACGTCGGCCAGCTCGACGGTGGCGCCGAACACGACCTTGGAGCCGGCGTTGAGCTTGCTGATGTCGATGACCTCGGCGTGCGACAGCTCGGCTTCGAGCTGCTTGATGCGGCCTTCGATGAAGCCCTGCTGCTCGCGCGCGGCGTGGTACTCGGCGTTCTCCTTGAGATCGCCGTGGGCGCGCGCTTCGGCGATCGCATTGATCACCGCTGGCCGCTTGACCGACTTGAGTTCTTCCAATTCAGCGCGCAAACGCAGCGCGCCCTTGGACGTGATGGGTGCTCTCATTCCTTAGGGTTCCTCTGTGATGCGTCGCCGGGCGAATCCTTGGGTGCCCGACGCGGATGTTTCGACGATGCCTGGGCCCATTGTGCCGGGAACCCGGGCGGAAGGCATCCTGTCTGCGGGGCCGGTACTCGAGACGGGATTTTAGACAGGTGGCCGGCCTACTCGGCATCCGGCATCCACCGACTTCAGCGCCATCCTCAAGCCGTCATTCCCGCGAACGCGGGAATCCAGCGACTTCAGGCGTTCTCGCACGAAAGGCACTGGATGTTCGGCTCCGCCGAAGTAAAGCGGAGCCCGCGAACGCGGGAATGACGGTCGGGGAGGTGCGTGGCAAGCTGGAACGTGCACGAACGCCAGGACGACGCAGCCGCGCCATCCCGGCCCCTCAGCCCATCAAGCCGCGCCGATCTGCGCGTGCAGCTCCTGCAGCGACCACACCGGGCCGGTGCCGCGGTAGTCCAGCGAACCCACCAGCGCGCGCGCCCCCGACACGGTGGTCGAGTAGGTGACCCGCTGCTGCAGGGCCTCGCGACGGATCGAGAACGAGTCGGAGATCGCCTGGCGGCCTTCGGTGGTGTTGATGATGTAGACCAGCTCGCCGTTCTTGATCAGATCGACCACGTGCGGACGGCCTTCGGTGACCTTGTTGATCACCTCGCAAGCCACGCCGTGCTCGCTGAGGAAGGCCTGGGTGCCGCTGGTGGCGACCAGGGTGTAGCCGCGGCGCACCAGTTCCTGCGCCACCGGCAGCACGCGCTGCTTGTCCGGATCGCGCACCGAGATGAAGGTCTTGCCGACCGGCGGCGCCTTGATGCCGCCGGCTTCCTGCGCGCGCGCCATCGCCGCGCCGAAGTTCTTGCCCACGCCCATCACTTCGCCGGTCGAACGCATTTCCGGTCCGAGGATCGGGTCGACGCCCTGGAACTTGGCGAACGGGAAGATCGCTTCCTTGACCGAGTAATAGTCGGGCACGATTTCTTCCATCGCGCCCTGCGAGGCCAACGTCTGGCCGACCATGCAGCGCGCGGCGATCTTGGCCAGCGCCATGCCGGTAGCCTTGGACACGAACGGCACCGTGCGCGAGGCGCGCGGATTGACCTCGATCAGGAAGATCGTGTCGTTGCCTTCGGCGTCGGTCTGGATCGCGAACTGGGTGTTCATCAGGCCCACGACCTTGAGCGCCTTGGCCAGCGCGATCACCTGCGTACGCAGACGCTGCTGCGTGTCCGCCGACAGCGAGTACGGCGGCAGCGAGCACGAGGAGTCGCCCGAATGCACGCCGGCTTCTTCGATGTGTTCCATCACCCCGCCGATCAGCACGTAGCCTTCGCGGTCGGCGATGATGTCGACGTCGACTTCCACCGCGTTGTCGAGGAAGCGGTCGAGCAGCACCGGCGAATCGTTGGAGACCTTGACCGCGTCGCGGATGTAGCGGCTGAGATCGGCGTCGGAGTAGACGATTTCCATCGCCCGGCCGCCGAGCACGTAACTCGGACGCACCACCATCGGGTAGCCGATCTGGTTGGCCAGCGCGAGGGCTTCATCGGGGTTGCGCGCGGTGCGGTTGATCGGCTGGGCCAGACCCAGTTCCTGCACCAGTTTCTGGAAGCGCTCGCGGTCTTCGGCCAGATCGATGCTGTCCGGAGTGGTGCCGATGATCGGCACGCCGTTGGCTTCCAGCGCGCGCGCCAGCTTGAGCGGGGTCTGGCCGCCGTACTGCACGATCACGCCCTTGGGCTTCTCCAGATCGGCGATTTCCAGCACGTCCTCGAGCGTGAGCGGCTCGAAGTACAGGCGGTCGGAGGTGTCGTAATCGGTCGACACGGTCTCCGGATTGCAGTTGACCATGATGGTTTCATAGCCGTCCTCGCGCAGGGCGAGTGCGGCGTGCACGCAGCAGTAGTCGAACTCGATGCCCTGGCCGATGCGGTTGGGACCGCCGCCGAGCACGATGATCTTGTCGCGATTGGTCGGATTGGCTTCGCACTCGTCCTCGTAGGTCGAGTACATGTAGGCGGTGGTGGTGGCGAACTCGGCCGCGCAGGAGTCCACGCGCTTGTACACCGGACGCACGCCGAGCGCGCGGCGCAGAGTGCGCAGCGCGGTCTCATCGGTGTCGGTCAGCTGAGCCAGACGCGCATCGGAGAAGCCCATGCGCTTGAGCGCGCGCATGCGCGCCTTGTCAAGCGCGGCCAGGCCGCTGTCGGCGACGTCGTGCTCGGTGGCGATCAATTCTTCGATCTGATCCAGGAACCACGGATCGACGAACGACAGCGCGTGCACGTCTTCCACGCTCATGCCGGCGCGGAACGCGTCGCCGATATGGAACATGCGCTCCGGACCCGGCTCCTTGAGCTCGCGGCGCAACTTGGTCATATCGAGTTCGCTGCTCAGATCCAGGCCGGTCGGGTCCAGGCCGACCTTGCCGGTTTCCAGACCGCGCAACGCTTTCTGCAGCGATTCCTGGAAGGTGCGGCCCATCGCCATGACTTCGCCGACCGACTTCATCTGCGTGGTCAGGCGCGCGTCGGCCTGCGGGAACTTCTCGAAGGCGAAGCGCGGGATCTTGGTGACCACGTAGTCGATGCTCGGCTCGAACGAAGCCGGGGTCGCGCCGCCGGTGATTTCGTTGCGCAGCTCATCGAGGGTGTAGCCGACCGCGAGCTTGGCGGCGATCTTGGCGATCGGGAAACCGGTGGCCTTCGAGGCCAGCGCCGAGGAGCGCGACACGCGCGGGTTCATTTCGATCACCACCACGCGGCCGTTCTGCGCGTTGATGCCGAACTGCACGTTGGAACCGCCGGTGTCGACGCCGATCTTGCGCAGCACCGCGATCGAGGCATCGCGCAGGCGTTGGTATTCCTTGTCGGTCAGCGTCTGCGCCGGGGCGACGGTGATCGAGTCGCCGGTGTGCACGCCCATGGCGTCGAAGTTTTCGATCGAGCACACGATGATGCAGTTGTCCGCGGTGTCGCGGACCACTTCCATCTCGAATTCCTTCCAGCCCAGCACCGATTCTTCGACCAGCACTTCGGTGGTCGGCGACAGTTCCAGGCCGCGGGTGACGATATCGATCAGCTCTTCGCGGTTGTAGGCGATACCGCCGCCGCTGCCGCCCAGGGTGAAGCTGGGGCGGATGATGGTCGGGTAGCCGACGCGGGTCTGGATGTCGATCGCCTCTTCCAGCGTACGCGCCACTTCGGCCTTCGGGCATTCCAGGCCGATCTCTTTCATCGCCACGCGGAACAGTTCGCGGTCTTCGGCCATGCGGATCGCGTCGCGCTTGGCGCCGATCAGTTCGACGTTGTATTTCTCCAGCACGCCGTTATCGGCCAGGTCCAGCGCGCAGTTCAGCGCGGTCTGGCCACCCATGGTCGGCAGCAGCGCGTCGGGCTTTTCCTTGGCGATGATCTTCTCGACCGTCTGCCAGTTGATCGGCTCGATGTAGACCGCATCGGCCATGTCCGGGTCGGTCATGATCGTGGCCGGGTTGGAGTTGACCAGCACCACGCGGTAGCCCTCGTCGCGCAGCGCCTTGCAGGCTTGCGCGCCGGAGTAGTCGAACTCGCAGGCCTGGCCGATCACGATCGGGCCGGCGCCGATGATCAGGACGGTTTTGATGTCGGTACGCTTGGGCATGTCGTCCTCAGTAAAGTCGGTCCTGCCACGCCTCGGGGGCGCGCCAGGTGATTTGCTCGGGCGATCGCGCATCGATCGCCCCATGGTCGACCGCGGCGCGAACATCGCGCTGCATCGCGGTCCAGTTTTCAGCGGCGGCGCCCAGGCGCGCGCCGATCGCGTTGTTGTGGGCGTCCATCGCCCGGCTCGCGTTGCCTTCCCCGCCCCGCTCCATCACCGCGGTCACCCACTCCACGCAACGCGGCGACAAGGTGTAGGCGACGACCGCGCTGGCCAGACTGTGGCGGTACGCATCGGCCGGCCCGTTACGACCACCGGGGAGACTCGCGGCGAACCATTGCGAGTACACCGCGATCAGCACGAAGGCGGGATACGCGCCGAGCGCGACCAGCATCGCCAACACGCGTAGACGCCAGCGGCGTCGACGCGGCGGCGAGGCCGGCGCAGTGCTCATCAGGCGCGGGCCTGTTCGATCGATGCGATGAAGCGATCGAACAACGGCGACACATCGTGCGGACCCGGACTGGCTTCCGGATGTCCCTGGAAGCTGAAGGCCGGCGCATCGGTCAGGGCGATGCCCTGGTTGCTGCCGTCGAACAGCGAACGATGGGTCACCCGCACGTTGGCCGGCAGCGAAGTTTCGTCGACCGCGAAGCCGTGGTTCTGCGAAGTGATCATCACTCGGCCGCTGTCGAGGTCTTGCACCGGATGATTGGCGCCGTGGTGACCGAACTTCATCTTCAGCGTCTTCGCACCGGAGGCCAGGCCGAGCAGCTGATGGCCCAGGCAGATGCCGAAGGTCGGAATCTTCTTGGCGATGAATTCCTTGATCGCCGCGATCGCGTAATCGCAAGGCTCCGGATCGCCGGGGCCGTTGGACAGGAACACGCCATCGGGCTTGAGCGCGAACACCTCGGCAGCCGACGTCTGCGCCGGAACCACCGTCACCCGGCAACCGCGCTCGGCCAGCATGCGCAGGATGTTGAGCTTGACGCCGAAGTCGTACGCGACCACATGGAAGCGCGCATCGGCGCTGACGAAAGCGTTGCGGTCCAGATCGAGCTGACCTTCGCTCCATTCGTAGCGCTCGCGCGTGCAGACTTCCTTGGCCAGGTCCATGCCCTTGAGGCCGGGGAACTTGCGCGCGGCTTCCAGCGCTTTTTCCACGCTGATCTCGCCCGCCATCAGCGCGCCGTTCTGCGCGCCGGTGTCGCGCAGCAGTCGGGTCAGCTTGCGGGTGTCGATGTCGGAGATGGCGACCACGCCGCGATCGGACAGCCACTGCGGCAGCGCGACCTGGCTGCGCCAGTTGCTGGGACGGCGCGGCACATCGCGCACGATCAGGCCCGAGGCCCAGACTTGGCGCGCTTCGTCGTCCTGGTCCGTGATGCCGGTGTTGCCGACATGCGGATAGGTCAGCGTCACCAGTTGGCGCGCGTACGAGGGATCGGTGAGGATTTCCTGGTAGCCGGTGATCGCGGTGTTGAATACGACTTCGCCGACGCTGAGGCCGGGCGCGCCTACGGAAACGCCCTCGAACACGGTGCCGTCTTCGAGTGCGAGGATTGCGGGTTGGGTCACGGGGGTCGCCTTGGCTGCCGAAGGATCTGACCCCGAGCGCGACATCGGCAAAACCGACTTGCAGCAAAGCGCGGACGCGGTGCGGGACCGGTCCGGCGGGCGGGGTTCAGGCGAGCCGGAATTCTAGCGGCGATGGGCCCCGGACGCCAGCCTCAATGTGGCGGCGCGGGAAGATTTCGGTCCCGGCGCGGGCTCGGCTTCAGCTTGGCGAGGGCGGTTCGGGGCCGGGGAATCGCTCGATTCGGGGTGGAAGTGGCGGGATCGGGCGGGAGCAAATCCCCCCCTGTCCCCCTTTTCAAAGGGGGGAGGCGCCTTGAATTGGCGTGGAAGGCTGGACCGGACGCGGGCCCGGAGCCCATCCGACGCCGATCTGTTGCTGTTTCGCCCTGTGGAAAAGGGAGATTAACGGGGATTCGCTCTTGCCCCCCAAGCGAACGGCGGCCCGATACCCCGGGCCGCCGCGCCTGCTCAGGTTCCCAGCGAGGGCTTGTACTCCGCGATCATGTCCTGCATGCGGATGCTCTGATCGGTCGAAAACCCGGTCATGCAGCTGTCGTAGCTGTAGTCCATGAAGTTGCGGATCGGATCCAGGCCGCCGCCCGGGCAGCTGTCGCGGCCGACCGGGCAGCCTTCGCTCGGGCTGTCCTGCGGCGGCGTGTCGGCCACATAGTCGCCCGGCGCGTCGCAGCCGTTTTCGAAGGTGTGCTCCAAGCCGAGGTAGTGGCCGACCTCGTGAGTCGCGGTCTCGCCCAGGTTGTAGTGGGTCGCCGAACCGCCTGGCAAGGACGAACCGGTCATCACCACGCCATGGCGCCTGGACGACTCCGGATACTGGTCGGGCAGATACGCATAGCCCAGATAACCCGGCGGCGTGCAGGTGTAGATGTTGAGATTGCGCGCCGGACTGACCGCCAGCGCGTTCTTCATCGCCATCTCATTGCGCACGCAATCGTTGTACCAGCCGCTGTTGCGGGTGCGGGTGGTGCCGGCCAGGGCGAAGCGGAAGCCGCGGCCCGAATAGGCCGAGTTGAGCACCTGCATCTGTTGCTGTATCTGGCTGTCGCTGACGTTACCGGCATTGCTACTGCCGGTGACCACATGGAACCAGACCGGCACGGTCTTGGTCGCCTTGGCGGCTCCCAGCCCGATAGCGCCAGCCCCCGGCAGCGCCGACTGCGCGCGCCACCGCTGCAACCGGCGCTGGACTTCCAGGCGCTGCGCCGGGGTACTCGACGGCGCGCCGCAGCGCAGGCCGCGGCGAACGATGCCTTTCTCGTCGCGGATCTGGATCAACGGCTGCTTGCGGTAGCCGTTCGAAGTGGCGATCACGGTGACGGCGGACGAGGCATCGGGGTCCGAGGGATCGGAGCCTGAGAAATCGGAGCCAGAGAAATCGGAGTCCTGCGCCACGGCCGCCAGCGCCGACAGGGTCAGCGCCGCGCCGGTGGCGTACATCCAGTGTTTGCGGTTCATCGGAAGCTCTCTCCAAGAGGTCGCCACGCGACTCGTGGCCACCCCAATCTGGAGAAGGTATAAAGTATACGAAATAGCTGTAACGGACGAACGACACGTTACGGAGCGCAGACGCGCTCACAGATCCGTAATAAACCCGACCGTCGGCTGCGCGTGGGCATGCGCCCGGACCCGCGGCTCCGCCGCCCCGCTCTCCAGTACGTGAACGCCCTGGACCCGCCGGAGCCCCGCCCGGCGCCAGCATCGCGTCGATTCGTCCGGCATTCGCTATCTACTCGCGCTTGCCCGTCCGGACGAGGGCGCTTACAGATTCGGGAACATCAACTCCGCCAGCCCATACCGGCCCGGCGCCTGATGGGCCACGCGCAAGGCAGCCTCGAGCGCGCCGCGGGCGAAGATGTCGCGGTTGGTCGCGCGGTGGATCAGTTCCAAGCGCTCGCCGGCCGAGGCGAACTGCACGGTGTGCTCGCCGACGATGTCGCCGGCACGCAGGCTGGCGTAATGCGGCTCCTCGCCGCGACCGATCGCCGCGGCGGCGCCCAGATGCAGCGCCGTGCCCGACGGCGCATCGAGCTTGCGGGTGTGATGGGCCTCGATCACATCGCAGTCCCAACCCGGCAGCGCGGCGGCAGCGCGGCGCACCAGTTCGGTCAGCACCGCGACGCCGAGACTGTAGTTCGCCGCCCATACCACCGCGATGCGCGAAGCGGCCTCGTTGATCGCGGCGTTCTGCGCCGAACTCAGGCCGGTCGTGCCCGATACCAAGGCCTTACCGCGTTGCGCGCACAACGCCAGTACCGGATCGAAACCGTCCGGCAGGCTGAAATCGATGGCGACGTCGAATTCTGGCGCGCCGCTCAGTTCGGAGGCGGCGAAATGCGGCACGCCCTCGATCACCCGCTGCGCCGGCGAAGAGCGCGAGTACGCGGCTGCGACGCTGACATCGCCGCGCTCGGCAGCCAGGCGCAGCAGTGCCTTGCCCATGCGCCCGGAGGCGCCGTGGATCAGCAGTTTGATCGGGGTCTTGGTGGGCTCGTTCATGTACGCAGGCTAGCCGCTGCGTGTACCGCAAAACAAGCGTTGCGCGTGAATGATGCGATCTGCGTCAACCAGACCGATCCCGTAACACGGTTCGGATCGGCCATGTCCGGCGTTCCAAGTTTCGCATCTCTACACAGCCGTTCATCGCCAACTACCGGGCGCCGCCGCCCCACAATCCAGTCTTGGGATGCGGCTTATCCTCGGCGACTCCTGCCCTCTTCTCCAATTCGGACAAACCAGGGAGCACAAGCTCCCTTTTTCGTTCGTTCCGACCGGTATTGGCTTACTGATACACCAGTTGCGCCTTGAGATTAGGCAGCACTTTTTTGGCGAATTGCTGGTAGCTGCGATTGAACGCCTGTGTGCACACCGGCCCCTGACTGGCGTCAACGATCACTCGCCGGGCCTCCAGCACATTGCCCTTGAGCGTGTATTGGGCCTCATAGCTGGAGCCATCCGATTCCAGACGCACATTCGGCGGCACGGCGATGACCTTCATCGTCGCCGGGAACTCGATCCGGTAGATCTCTTCCGAACTGCCGCCGATACAGATCCCATCGCCTTGGTAGACGTTGTCCTCGTACTGAGCGGGGGTAACGAACATCGATACCGGCATGGGATTGAAGAACACGGGCCCGATCGCGAACGCGCCCGGCACCGGCAGCATCTGCTTGACTTCGAACTGCGCGCTGTAGCGGTGCTTGTCGAGCAAGGCCTTGGGGTCGTCCTGCGTGAACGAACCGTCCGCGCTCAGACCACCGGTTCCGAAGAACTTCTTGATCATTTCCTGCGCATCTTTCTCGCGCAGTTCGCGCAGACCCGCACGCGTTTCGATCGCCGGCTGCCCGTCCAGCTCGACCTCGACCTTACCCTTGACCGAGCCGTCTTCCTGCACGGTCATATGCGTGACCATGCGCTGGCGATTACGCGTGGACGACTGCGGCGCCGTCGCGGCCTTGAGTTCGGGATGGTCCACGCGCAGCACGGGCTTGCCGGCGACCGCCCACGCCAGATCGCCGAACGGAATGCCCTTGGCGGTGGCATCCACATACAGATCCAGCCCGGGCAGATAATTGAGCACGTGGTTGACGCTGGAGGCGACCGGAATATCGGGCAGTTGATACACGCTGCCGGCATTGATCAAGGCCTGCGTGGCCGGCACGTCCTTGGCCGCGAGCAAGGCCTGCAGCAAGGTCGCATGGTCCTTGCAGTCGCCGATGCGGTTGTCGAGCACGAAATCCTGATCGCGCGGCACCACCGCGCCCAGACCGATGCAGTTGCCGGCGTACTGGATGTTGGTGGACACCCACTCGTACAGCGCCTTGGCCACTTCGCGCTGATCTTTCTTGCCTGCGGCGATCTCGTCCGCGAGCTTACGCACGCGCGGCGTCGGCGCCGCCTTGGGCAGCGCGCGCTCGCCGTAAGCCTTGGCGATCTCGCCGTAACTGCGAAAGGTCGAGAACGCGTAGCCTGGGAAATCCTCCATTTTGTAGACCGAGTAATCCTTGCGCATATCTTTCAGCGGCGCGCGATTCTGGTACGTCCATTCGACGATGTGGCGATCGCCGACGGTTTCGTCGCGCACCTGTTTCATCGCGCCGAAGGTCCGGTTCTGCGACCACAGGCTGGCCGGCGTATCGATGCGAACCTTCAGATCGCCCTGATACGAATGCGCGCTGACGCTGTCGAGCACCGAGAACTGGCGATCGAACATCGGCTGTTTGCCGGTCAGCGTGTAATTGACCACGACCGTATCGCCGACTTCGACATCCGGAAATACCAGGCTGGTGGTGGCGATATCGGAGAACGCCGGTCCGCCGCCGGCGCGGCCTTCGTTGGTTTCGACCTGGAAATTCGACTTGGGCACCGCGACGCGGCGACCATCGGCCTTGAGTGTGTAGGCTTCGGTCACATCCAGGGTCTGGATGCTCGCGCTGTAGCTGATCGACTCGTGCTTGGCGCGTTCGATCGCCGGCGCTTGCAATACTTTCAGCGCGGACTCGCGTTGCTCTGTATACGAGCCGTCGGCTTGGACGACGTAGGCGATGTGTTGGCGTTCGATCCGCGCCGGCGTCTCGTCGGCGGCTTCGGGCTGGGCGGCGGCGAGCTTGCCAGCGACGTCGGGTTTGGCCGTGCTCGCGGGCTTTGTCCCGGCCTTCGCCGGCGCCGCGGTCTGCGCGAGAGCGGTCGCACTCGCCAGGGCCAGCGCGATGGCGGCGAGAAGCCGCAGTGTCGTAGTAGGCATCCTTCCTTCCCCTGATCCATGCATGGGTGAGCGGCCGGGCCGCTGCGCCTGTCGTTGGGCGCGCGTACGTTCTACCACATCGCCACGCGCATTGTGACTCGCGTTGCAGCTGGCGAGGGAAAGAGCGCGTGGCATGGATTCGAAACCATCGCTGAGCTATCCGGACGTCGGGAGTCTGGGTTTTCGATGGGCCATCAAGAGGAGCCGGCATGGAACCCTACGAGCCCCCTTTCGACTGGCTGCGATTTCCCGAGGGGCGGATGCTGTCGGCGCTGAGGCCACTCCCACAAAAAAGGGGCCGAAGCCCCTTTCTCGCATTACTTCGATTTTCACCGCAACGACGTCAGGACGTCATCCGGTCCCAAAATCCCTTGACCCCATCGAGGAAGGTCGAGGAACGGGGGGAATGCTTGCGTGCGCCGTCGCCTACGAAAGTCGCTTCGAATTTTTCCAGCAGATCGCGCTGTTCGGGAGTCAGGTTGACCGGAGTCTCGACCACCACCCGGCAGTACAGATCGCCCGGCTTGCGGCTGCGCACCGACTTGACGCCCTTGTCGCGCAGACGGAACAGCTTGCCGCTCTGGGTCTCGAAGGGAATGCGCAACTCGACTTCGCCGCCGAGCGTGGGCACCCGCACGATGTCGCCGAGCGCGGCCTGGGAAATACGGATCGGCACTTCGCAGTGCAGGTCGTCGCCGTCGCGCTGGAAGATATCGTGCTCACGCACGCGCACTTCCACGTACAGATCGCCCGCGGGCGAACCGGCCGGGCCGGCTTCGCCCTCGCCGGTCAGACGGATGCGGTCGCCGTTGTCGACACCGGCCGGAATCTTGACCTGCAAGGTCTTGGTGCGCTCCACCCGGCCCTGGCCGTGGCAGTCGCCGCAAGGACTGGCGATGGTCTTGCCGCTGCCGCTGCAATGCGGGCAGGCCTGCTGCATCGAGAAGATGCCGCGCTGGAAACGCACCTGGCCGCGGCCTTTGCAGGTATCGCAAGTCTCGACCTTGCCGTCGGCCGAACCGGAACCTTTACAGGTCTCGCATTCGTCCAGGGTCGGGATTTCGATCTGCTTCTCGACGCCGCCGACCGCTTCTTCCAGCGACAGCTCCATCACGTAGCCGATGTCGGCGCCGCGACGCGGGCCGCGCTGACCGCCACCGCCGCCACCGAAAATGTTGCCGAAGATGTCGCCGAAGATATCGCCCATGTCGGCGAAACCGGGGCCACCGGCGCCGGCGCCACCGCCCATGCCGTGTTCGAACGCGGCATGGCCGTGCTGGTCGTAGGCGCGGCGCTTGTTGGCGTCGGCCAGGACCTCGTAGGCCTCCTTGCATTCCTTGAACGCGGCCTCGGCGGCCGCGTCGCCCGGATTGCGGTCCGGGTGGTGTTTCATCGCGCAGCGGCGATAGGCCTTCTTGAGGTCGTCGTCGGCGGCGTTGCGCGCAACGCCCAGCACTTCGTAGTAGTCGCGTTTGCTCATGGGCTAAGGCTGGGACTCTGAAATCGGGAGCGGAAGAACGAAAAAAAGATAAAAACGAAGGCCGCGGAGAGAGTCTTGATCTTCCAGTCCGTCATTCCCGCGAAGGCGGGAATGACGAGCAAAAAAGCGAAAGCCGTTGTTACTTCAACAACAACCACATTCATCGACACTCACTGCAACCAGACCGCGAATACAAAAACGGGGAACCGGGTCGGTGACCGCCGCAAGCACAGGCCGCATCACCCGCCCCGATTCCCCTATCCCGATTCCGGCTTACTTCTTGTCGTCCTTCACCTCGGTGAATTCCGCATCGACCACGTCGTCGGACTTCGCCGAGGCGCCGGCGTCGCCGGCCGGAGCCTCGCCGTCGGGCTGGCCGGCACCGGCCGCCGCGAACAGCGACTGCGCGGCTTCTTCCAGCGCGCGCGACTTGGCCTCGATCTGGCCCTTGTCGTCGCCCTTCATCGCCGTTTCCAGCTCGGCGATGGCCGATTCGGCGCGGCCGATCGCATCGCCCGGCACCTTCTCGCCATGTTCCTTGATCGCGCCGCGGGTGCTGTGGATCAGTGCGTCGGCGATGTTGCGGGCCTGCACCAGTTCGTGGAACTTGAGGTCTTCCTCGCGGTTGGCCTCGGCGTCGGCGACCATCTTGGCGATCTCTTCCTCGGACAGGCCCGAGCCGCCCTTGACTTCGATCTTCTGTTCCTTGTTGGTCTTCTTGTCCTTGGCGCTGACGTGGATGATGCCGTTGGCGTCGATGTCGAACGACACCTCGACCTGCGGCATGCCGCGCGGCGACGGTTCGATGCCGGACAAGTCGAAGCGGGCCAGCGACTTGTTGTAGCGGGCCTGCTCGCGCTCGCCCTGCAGCACGTGCACGGTCACGGCCGACTGGTTGTCCTCGGCGGTGGAGAAGGTCTGCGAGGCCTTGGTCGGGATGGTGGTGTTCTTCTCGATGATCTTGGTGAACACGCCGCCCAGGGTTTCGATGCCCAGCGACAGCGGGGTCACGTCGAGCAGCAGCACGTCCTTGACGTCGCCGGCCATGACGCCGCCCTGGATCGCCGCGCCGACGGCGACGGCTTCATCGGGGTTGACGTCTTTGCGCGGTTCCTTGCCGAAGAACTCGGCCACGGCCTGACCGACCTTGGGCATACGGGTCTGACCGCCGACCAGGATCACCTCACTCACGTCGCTGGCACGCAGGCCGGCGTCATTAAGCGCGATGCGGCACGGCTCGATGGTCTTCTTGACCAGATCCTCGACCAGCGACTCCAGCTTGGCGCGGGTCAGCTTGATGTTGAGGTGCTTCGGGCCGGAAGCGTCGGCGGTCACGTACGGCAGGTTGACTTCGGTCTGCTGCGAGGACGACAGCTCGATCTTCGCGCGCTCGGCCGCATCCTTCAGGCGCTGCAGGGCCAGCGGATCCTTGCGCAGGTCGATGCCCTGGTCCTTCTGGAACTCTTCGACCAAGTAGTCGATGACGCGCTTGTCGAAGTCTTCGCCGCCCAGGAAGGTATCGCCGTTGGTCGACAACACTTCGACCTGCATTTCGCCGTCGACCGACGCGATCTCGATGATCGACACGTCGAAGGTGCCGCCACCCAGATCGTAGACCGCGATCTTGCGATCGCCACCCTTCTTGTCCATGCCGTAGGCCAGTGCGGCCGCGGTAGGTTCGTTGATGATGCGCTTGACCTCAAGGCCGGCGATCTTGCCCGCATCCTTGGTCGCCTGACGCTGGCTGTCGTTGAAGTAGGCCGGAACCGTGATCACCGCTTCGGTGACCGGCTCGCCCAGATAGGCTTCGGCGGTCTTCTTCATCTTGCCGAGCACTTCGGCGGAAATCTGCTGCGGCGCCATCTTGTTGCCGTCTAGGGTCTGCACCCAGGCGTCGCCGTTGTCGTGCGCGGCGATGCCGTAGGGCACCAGGCCGATGTCCTTCTGCACTTCGGCGTCGCTGAACTTGCGGCCGATCAGGCGCTTGACCGCGTAGAAGGTGTTCTTCGGATTGGTGACGGCCTGGCGCTTGGCCGACGCGCCGACCAGGACTTCGCCGTCCTTGGTGAAGGCGACGATGGAAGGCGTGGTGCGGTCGCCCTCGGAGTTTTCGATGACCTTGGCCTTGCCGCCTTCCATGATGGCCACGCAGGAATTGGTGGTGCCCAGGTCGATGCCGATGATCTTGCCCATAGGTGTTGCTCCCTCTCTCAATGCTTGAATGTTGGGGGCGGCGCGTGATGCTGCAGGCCGCCGATGTTCGCTATCTGGGGCCCGGTGCCGGGCAGTTCAAGCGCCCGTGCCCATGCCCCTTAACCGCTGGTACCGCGTGAAGACTCCCGCAACCGGCGCCTGCGCGGCCCCCGCCGCGGCGCGGATGCGTGTTGCGACTCAGCCGTCCTGGGCGACCACGACCAGGGCCGGGCGCAGCAGGCGCTCATTGAGCAGCCAGCCTTTCTGGTAGACCTGAACCACGTGATTGGGGGCGACGCCCGGTGCCGGCACCAGGCTCATGGCCTGGTGGTGCTCGGGATTGAAGAGTTGACCGGTCGGATCGACCGCGACCAGGCCGTTGTCGCCGGCGACCTTGAGCAGCTGGCGCAGGGTCAGTTCCATGCCTTGGCGCAGCGCGCTGGCGTCCTCGCCCGCGGCGGCCAGACCGGCCTCCAGGCTGTCGATCACCGGCAGCAGGTCGCCCAGCAGGCGCTCGTTGGCGAACTTGCGCGCCATATCGATGTCGCGCGCCACCCGCTTGCGCTGGTTGTCGAGTTCAGCGCGTTCGCGCAGCGAATCCTCGCGCAACTTGTTCATCTCGAAGCGCAGGGCATCCACCTCGGACAGCTCGGCGCCCGTCGCCGGCTCCTGGGCGTCGAGGTTCAAATCGGGGTTGGGATCGTTTTGGCTCATGCTGGTTCCTTGCGGGTTTCCGCGACAGGGCCAGCTATGGGGCCTTTGCTAGGGCATTCAAGTGCCGGGATCTGCGCCGATCGTGCAGGATCGGAGGCTAGCGACGCGGTTCGGTGGCGATCGGGCGGGCTGGGGCGTTGCGTGACGGACCCGCCGACCATGGTCGGCGACCTCTGAAGTCTGTTGTGGGAGGGGGATGATTGGGTCGGCTTCGGAAGCGATTTCGCCCGCGAGTCAGTCGGCTTCGGTTGGATCGAACGCGTGCCCCAGCGCATCGGCGGCGGCCTGCACCACCGGGATCACCCGGTCGTAGGCCATCCGGGTCGGGCCGATCACCCCGAGCACGCCCAGCACCCGCCCGCCGGCGGTGTACGGCGCAGTCACCAGCGACACGCCTTCCAGCGGCGCCAGCCCGGTTTCCTCGCCGATGAAGATGCGCACGCCGGGCGCCTGCACGGTGCGTTCGAGCAGTTGCAGGATCTCGCGCTTGCGGGCGAAGGCCTCGAACAATTCGCGCAGCCGGTCCAGGTCGGCCAGCTCCTGCACGCCCATCAACCGGGTCTGCCCGGCCAGAACCATGTCATCGCTGTCCGGCGCCAGCACCTGTTCGGCCAGTTCCACCGACTGCGCCAGCAGCGTCTGCATTTCCGACTGGGCGTTGCGCAGTTCCAGCAGCAAGGTGGCGCGGATCTCGGCCACCGGACGGCCGGCGAAATGGGCGTTGAGGTAATTGCCGACCCGCTCCAGTTCGCCGGCCTCGTACGGGCGGCGGGTCTGGATGATCCGGTTCTGCACGTCCTGATCGGCGAAGACCAGGATCGCCAGCACCCGCTGGGCGTCCAAGGGCACGAAATCGATCCGCCGGAACGCGAACTGCTCGCGCTTGGGCACGCTGACCACACCGACGAAGTGAGTCATCGCCGACAGCAGCTCCGATGCGCTGCCGAGCAGCGCCTGGGTTCCGGAACCCGACGGCAGCTCGCTGCGCAGGCGCGCCACCTCGCCGTCGGGCAGCGGCCGTACCTGCAGCAGCGAGTCGACGAACAGCCGGTAGCCCTGCGAAGTCGGAATGCGCCCGGCCGAGGAATGCGGCGCGCTCAGCAGGCCGGCGTCTTCCAGGTCGGACAGGATGTTGCGAATCGTCGCCGCGCTGACGTCGAGCCCGGCGTGCTTGGCCAGGGTCTGCGACCCGACCGGCTCGCCGCTGTGGATATAGCGGCCGATCAGCGTGCGCAGCAACTGGCGCGCGCGCGGATCGAGGCTGGGGTCGGGAGCGCGGCGATTCATGGGACCGATATAGGCGCGGAACGGTATGGGCGCAAGGGATGCTTGGGATTGAGGATTGGGGACGAGGGATCTGGGGTTCCGAATTGAGGTCCAAGCCCCGAGGTCTTTTGTGGGAGGGGCTTCAGCCCCGACGGCTTCGAGTCGCCGCGCAATTACATGGAGTGACATCGCTGCGGGTGTCGGGGCTCAAGCCCCTCCCACAAAAGACTTCGGACCTTTCAGGTAACCGGGTAACCCAGGTTGCCGCACACTGCCCCCGGCACCGGGCAATCGTCTCAGCCTTTGATCCACCCTACCCTTACGCTCGCTCCCGCCGCCGTTCCCATTCCCAGCCACCGCCCCGCACAGGCACAATCGCCGCCGCATGCTCGCCCATCTCTCGCTCAAACAATTCGCCGTCGTCAGCGCCGCCGAACTCAGTTTCGGTCCCGGCCTTACCGTGATCTCCGGCGAAACCGGCGCCGGTAAATCGCTGTTGGTCGACGCTCTGGGCCTGCTCAGCGGCCTGCGCGCCGACAGCGGCGTGGTCCGCCACGGCGCCGATCGCGCCGAACTGGTCGCCGACTTCACCCTCGACGACGCCCCGCAGGCCAGCGACTGGCTGCGCGACAACGAACTCGACGAAACCGGCGACGGCGATACGCCGGTGTGCCAGATCCGCCGGGTGATCCGCGCAGATGGCGGCTCGCGCGCCTGGGTCAACGGGCGGCCGGTGACTTTGAACCAATTGGCGGATCTAACCTCGCGGCTGGTCGAAATCCACGGCCAGCACGAACACCAGGCGCTGATGGCCAGATCCAGCCAGCTCGACCTGCTCGACGCCTACGGCCGTACCGAGGCCGCGCGCGAGCCGGTCGCCCGCGCCGCGCGCGAATGGAGCGCGCTGCTGCGCGAACGCGACACGCTGATGGCCCAGGGCGACGTCTCCGACCGGATCGGCTGGCTGGAACACCAGCACACCGAACTCGAACGCGAAGCGCTGGAACCCGAAGTGCTGGCCAAGCTGATCGCCGACCACCGCCGCCACGCCCACGCCGCCGGCCTGATCGCCGCGTGCGAAACCGCGTTCGCGCGGATCGGCGGCGACGAGGGCCCGTCGCTGACCCGCACCCTGCAGCAGGTGCGCGGCGAATTGCAGCGCGTGGCCGAACACGAATCGCGCCTGCGCGACGTCGATGCCCTGCTCGACAACGCCGCGATCCAGATCGACGAGGCGCTGTCGCTGCTCGACCGGGTGCGCGACGATCTCGATCTGGACCCGTCCGCGTTCGAACAGATCGAAAGCAAGATCGGCCGCCTGCACGAATTGGCGCGCAAACACCGCATCGCCCCGGAGCAGCTGGCCACCACCCGCGACCATATCGCCGCCGAGCTGGAGCAACTGCGCGGCGCCGGCGTGCGCCTGGACAAGCTCGACCTCGAGATCGACGCCGCGCGCAAGACCTGGCGCAAGGCCGCCGATGCGCTGGGCCAGGCGCGCCGCGACGCGGCCGCCTCGCTGTCGCTCAAGACCACCGAGCTGATAGGCGAACTGGGCATGGGCGGCGGACGTTTCGACGTGGCGATCGAAGCGATCGAAGAAGACCGCCCCGACCCGCAGGGCGGCGAGCGCGTGGAATTCATGGTCGCCGCCAACCCGGGCCAACCCGCGCGGCCGCTGCGCAAGGTCGCCTCCGGCGGTGAACTCTCGCGCATCTCGCTGGCGATCGAAGTGGCCGCCTTCGGCCTGGACGCGGTGCCGACGATGGTGTTCGACGAAGTCGACTCGGGCATCGGCGGCGCGGTCGCCGAAATCGTCGGGCAAAAACTGCGCGCCCTGGGCGGCGGCCGCCAAGTGCTGTGCGTGACCCACCTGGCCCAGGTCGCGGCGCAGGGCCACGCCCACTACCGGGTCAGCAAGGCCGCCAGCGAAGGCGTGACCCAGAGCGAGGTGCAGGTGCTCGTGTCCAAGCAGCGCGAAGAAGAACTGGCGCGCATGCTCGGCGGCATCGAACTGACCAAGGAAGTGCGCGCGGCGGCCAAGCGGTTGTTGGCGGACGTGGTTTGAGGCGGCGGCTCAGGCCTTGTCGCCCGAGCCCAGACCGGTGAAGTAGCGCGCACGATGCGGCGTGATCTCCTGAAGCTGTTCGCGTTCCAGGGGATGGCCGGTGCCGGCGAAATGAAACGACGGCCGCGTCTGATCATGCAGACGCAGCGTCAGATTCAATCCGAGGGTGCTGGCTTCGTAGGTCGAGGGAATATGGTTGGCAAGCGTGCCGACAAGCGGCGGCAGTAAATCGCTGCCCCGCTCGTCCCAACTGTCCCAGACCGTGCGCCAGTCGTCCGCGCTCAACTCGGCCCAGGCGCCGATACGGTACATATCGCCGCTTTCCATCGGCAAGGGGATGACGCCGCGCACGAACCAGCGACGCTCCCCGATCACACAGAAATTGTCGTTGCAGCGGGTTCCCGGCGCGAACCGGGCCGCCTCGTCCAGCGCGTAGTAAGCGTCGGGATAGGCGAAGGAATATTCCAGTTCCGACAGCGGCACCAGTTCGCCGCAGCACGAACAAAGCCGCATCGGCTCACCCGACACGATTGAGTCTCAGCGCTTCTTGCGCACGTAAAGCACCAGCGAATGCTCCTCGATCACATACCCGTGCGAGGCCGCGATCTTGCGCTGCAGTTCCTCGATCTCCGGGCTTTCGAATTCGATGATCTTGCCGCTGTCGATATCGACCATGTGATCGTGGTGATGGCCGCGGTCGAGTTCGTACACCGACTGGCCCGCCTCGAAGTTGTGCTTGAGCACCAGACCGGCCGACTCGAACTGGGTCAGCACTCGGTAGACCGTGGCCAGGCCGATGTCCTCGCCTTTCTCCAGCAGCATCCGATAGATGTCTTCGGCGGTCATGTGGCGCGGCTTGGATTGCTCCAGCAGCTCCAGAATCCGCATCCGCGGATGGGTGACCTTGAGCCCGGCGTTACGCAGATCCTGCGATTCCATAAACGATGTCCCTTGAGCTGTTCGGTCCGGCGGCGCACCGGACCCGATGATGACCGGCTGGCCGTCGCCGCGAGGGGCGCACCGGGCGGGCGGGCCGGAATGGCGGATGAACGCGAGGGGTCGCCGCGCGCCGCTGTCCGCCCTTGGAGGGGTCTGGCTTCAGTGTATCATCGGCCCCGTTGCCTTCGACTGCCGCAGACCCTCATACGATGCGTAAGCTCCTGCTCGTTCTCTCGCTCTCCCTGCTCACCGCCGGCTGCGGCGTCATCTACAAGCAGCCGATCTATCAGGGCAATCTGCTGGAGAAGACCGCCGTCGACCAGCTTCAGACCGGCATGAGCAAGCAGCAGGTGCAGGTGCTGATCGGCACGCCGTCGATCGAGGACCCGTTCCACCAGAACCGCTGGGACTACACCTCGACCCAGCGCGTCGACCGCCTGGGCCACACCACCCGCAAGAATCTGACCCTGTGGTTCGAAAACGACGCCCTGACCAAGTGGGAAGGCGACTACTTCGCCGAGCAGGACGAGCAGATCGCCAAGGCCTCGGTCAAGCAGTTCGGCCGCAATCTGGCCAAGGAAAAGGACAAGAAGCGCCGCCGCTGAGCCCCTCTCGCTCCTGCGCGCTCACCGAATACAGCCGCCGCGAGGCGGCTGTTTCGCATGGGGCCTCGCCTGTGCGGGACCTTTTGTGGGAGGGCCTTCAGGCCCGACGCCTTTGGTTCCGGTCGCCACGGCGCGGCCGAAAAGCGTCGGGCCTGAAGGCCCTCCCACAAAAGTCCTGCGTAATGCGTCCTCGCTCCCAGGCCTATTTCTTCTTGAGCGGCCGGTCTTCCGCCCGCCGGCGTCGCGCGTCCTTGGGATCGGCCTGCAACGGCCGCAGCAACTCGACCCGGTCGCCCTCGCACAGCCGCGTGTCGGCCGAAACGCGCAGCCCGAACACGGCGTAGCCGGTAATCTGCGGATCGTCCTGGAACCCGGCTGCGGCCACCGCCTGCGCGACCGTGGCGGTCTCGTCCAACTCCAGCACGACCGCGTCGAAGCGGTGCGGCCAGGCACGGACGACCTCGATCTTCACGCCGTCGCGCCGCCCGCCACCGGCGTACCAGGCTCGGCGCCGCGATCGGCCACGCGCACGAAATCGTCGACCATGCGATCGGCCAGGCTCTGGAAGCCCAGCGCCATCGCCGGCCCCAGCAGTTTCACCGCCGGTTCGAACTCCAAGGTCAGGGTCACCTTGCACGCGGACTCGTCCAGCGCATGGAACTCCCAGCGCCCGCCGAGCTTGCGGAACGGCCCGTCGACCAGCTTGAGCTCGATGTGGTGCGGCGGCGACAGCGTGTTGTGGGTCGTGAACCAGGTGCGCAGCGCGCCCAGGCCCAGGTCCAGCCGCGCGACCATGTGCATATCGTCGGCTTCGAGAATCTGCGCCTGCTCGCACCAGTCGAAACGGCGCGGATACGCCGCCACGTCGTTGACCAACGCGAACATGCGCGCGGCGGAGTGCTCTACCAGGGCGGAACGGCGGATGGTCGGCATGTGGTTATCGCAATGTGGTCCGCGGCGCGGGATTCAAGCCAACCGAAGTGATGTAAACCGGATACGGCCGAACCGGCAAACCGCCCGCCGAACCGGCACCGCACCCCATGCAGCTGCGGCCCATCGACACTCACGCATCGATACGGCCGACACACGAAGTCTCGCCTACGGCCCAAACCGCTCGGCAAGCCCGATTTCACCCCAAACCGACGACGGCTGCGCAAACCGCCTTCGGATCGGAGACAATGGCTCATGGCTAACAACACCAACAACAAGGCCGGTAAGGATAAAGGAAAGGGCAGCGCGGGCGGCACCATCGCGCAAAACAAGCGCGCCCGCCACGAGTACCACCTCGAAGAGCGTTTCGAGGCCGGCCTGGCCCTGGAGGGCTGGGAACTCAAATCCATCCGCGCCGGACGCGCCAACATCACCGATGCCTATGCGGTCGTCCTGCATGGCGAGATATTCCTGATCGGCGCTCAGATCACCCCGCTGATCCAGGCCTCGAGCCACGTCGTGGCGGTGGAGCGGCGCACCCGCAAGCTGCTGCTGCACAGGAACGAAATCGACAACCTGATCGGCCGCATCCAGCGCGACGGTTACACCGTGGTGCCCACCTCGCTGTACTGGAAGGGCAACAAGGTCAAGGCCGAGATCCACCTGGCCAAGGGCAAGCAAAGCCACGACAAGCGCGAAGCCAGCAAGGAACGCGACTGGGCACGCGAAAAGCAGCGGGTGATGCGGCGACACAACCGCAACGCCTGACGGCGCCGCGGATCGGATCGGTCGCGGCTGGAGCGGGAATCTCGGGCTTCAGTCAGAACGCTTGCGTGCACCGCTGCGGTTGTCGCGGCTCGCGCCGCTCCTACAGTCGGTATCGCAGCAACGCCGTGCTCTTGTAGGAGCGGCGCAAGCCGCGACCGCGCAACTGCGTTTACGACGCAACTCACACCGCACGCGGAACCCCAATCGCGGCTCGCCTCGCAAGCCGACACCCCGATCAACCCCCGTGGCCACCACCGGGCAAGGTGAAATAGAACGTCGCGCCCTCGCCTTCGCTGCCCTCGGCGCGGATGGTTCCGCCGTGGCGCTCGACGATGCGCTTGACCGAGGCCAGGCCGATGCCGTGGCCGGCGAAATCCTCGACGCTGTGCAGACGCTGGAACGGCCGGAACAATTTGTCGACATAAGCCTGCGGGAACCCGGTGCCGTTATCGCGCACGAAGAATTCGCGGGTGCCGTGCGCCTCGACCGCGCCGAACTCGATCCGCGCCGGCGCGCGATCACGGGTGAACTTCCAGGCGTTGCCGAGCAGATTGCCCAACAGATTGCGCAGCAACGACGCGTCGCCGACCACCTGCAGGCCCGGCTCGATCCGCACCTCGACCGCGCGCTGGCCATCGCCCATGCGCAACTCGTCGATCAACTCGGTGGCGAAGCGGCTCAAATCGACGGTCTCGTGCTTGAGCTCGCTGCGGGTCAGGCGCGACATCTTGAGCAAGGCGTCGATCAGATCGCCCATGCGCGCGGCGGCCTTGCGTACCCGCCCCAGATAACCGCTGCCGGCCTCGTCGAGGCGGTCGGCGTATTTCTCGCCGAGGATCTTGCTGAAACCGTCGATCGCCCGCAGCGGCGCGCGCAAATCGTGCGACACGCTGTAGGCGAAGGCCTCCAGTTCCTGATTGGCCTGGCTGAGCTCGCGCGTGCGCAAGGCCACGCGCGCTTCCAGGGTGCGGTTGAGCGCGTGCACGCGCGCCTGCGCGCGCAGCCGCTCGGTGACGTCCTCGACCTGGACCAGGCCGGTGATGTCCTGACCGACCTTGCCCGGCACCGGCGAATAAGTCAGCTGCACCTGCCGCGCCACCCCGTGCTGACGCCGCAGGCGTCGGGTGGCGCGATGCACGCCGTCGCCATCGCCTTCCTCGTTGCCGAGCGCCGGCGCTTCGCCTTCTTCGTCTTCGAGCAGGCTGTCGAAACGTTGATCCAGCAACTGCGCCAGCGGCAGCCCGACGATGGTCGACAGCGACGGGTTGGCGTCGACGATGCGCCCTTCGCTGTCGAGCAGGGCCTTGCCGATCGCCGAGTACTGCATCGCGCTGCGGAACCGGGCCTCGCTGCGGCGGAAATCCTCGGTCATGCGCAGGGCGATCTGGCGCGCGCGCGATTCGGTGTGCGCCAGCACCAGCGCGATGCCGTACAACAGCAGCGAGGTGAAGATGCCCAGCGCGAACATGTTGCGCAGGTTCTCCATGCGCGGCACGGCTTGCTCGATCGGCGGGGATTCGTATTCGATCCGCCAGGTCCGGCCGTAGACCTCGAAGGTCGCCTTGTGCACGAACGCCGCCGGCTGCTCGGGCTGGAGTCCGGCCGGCTGAAACAGCAGCGTGTCGCGCCCGCCGCTCTCATCGAAGATGCGGAAACGCATGTCGCGATGCGTGTCGCCGAGCGAGGTCGCGACGAAGCTCTCCATCCGGAACGGCACGTACACCCAACCTTGCATCTCGGCGCGACGCAGGCTGGGACTTTGCGGACGGCCGCCGCCCAGGTACACCGGCAGCACCAGGATCAAACCGGTGCTTTTGGTGCCGTCGTGCTTGTCCTGGATCAGCTCGATCTTGCCCGACAGGCGCGCCTGCCCCGATTCCAGCGCCGCCTCCATCGCGGCGTGGCGCGTGGCCTCGGCGAACATGTCGTAACCGATGGCTTCGATATTGGCCGGCGTCCTCGGCTCCAGATAAAGGATCGGGCCGTAGATCTCGCGCTGGCCGAACGGCCGCACCGTCAGCAAGCCATAACCGGCATCGCGCCATTCGGTCTGCAATTGCACCAGCAACCGCTGCGGCACGTAACCGGTGAAGCCCAGGCCCAGGGTCGCCGGAAAGCGCCGCTGCAGGTTCATCCCCTCCACATAGGCCTTCCACTGCGACGCGGTCGGCCGTTGCACCGACGCGAACAGCGATACGCCGCCGCGCGCGACCAGTTCGTAATTGACCAGGCGCTGCTGGATCAGCTCGGTCACCTGCACGGTGCGTCCGACGAATTCGGCCTGAGCCGAGCGCTGTTCGCGATCGCGCGCGACCCGCCAGGCGGTGAACACCAGCACCAGGGCGACGATGAAAACGATGAAGGCGAGCAGATAGCCGCGACGCGGCATCAGACCGGACACATCGGCATAGTCCGGCGTGGAGTCCGGCTCGTTCGGCGCAGGGGCGTGGGCGGCCGGATCGGTCGTCGTCATCCGCCCTAGCATACTAGCCACCTCGCGTGTGCCGCATCACACCGCGTTGGCGCCCGCCCGCGCCGCTAATCGCGGCGCAGGCCGTCGAGCATCAGGCGATTGATGCAATCCAGATGCTCCACCGCCATGCGCCGACACAGCCGCGGCCAATGCCGTTGCGGCCGGATCGACGCGCCGGACAATTGCTGCGCCAGCAGGTACTGCTCGATCTCGTCGGCCAGTTCCAGCAAGGCGCGACCGTTGCGATCGGCGCGCCGCGCGAGCCGGTCGCGATGGGAGATGCGGCGCACCCAGCTCCAGGCCAGGAACGCCGCGACCAACAACACCACGCCGGCAGCCAGCAGCCACAGCGCCAAAGCCGTCGCGGCCATCACCCACCTCCGGCCGTCAGCGCCATCAGTTCGGCCGGTTCGAGCTTGAAGCCGCAGGCCTGCGCCATCAGCAGGGCGCGCTGGCGGGTCGACACATAACCGCGCACCCGCATGCGCCGTAGCATCGCCGCGGACACCCCAGCCGCCTGCGCGGCTTCGCGCGCGGTGGCGAAGCAAGCGATGTAGCGCTCGATCGGGTTCGGCGAACGGCTGGTCGGCTTGCGCCGTCCGCGCCCGCCGCTGTCTCCGCTACCTCCGCTACCACCTCGATCGCGTGATTCCACGCCACTTTCGGCCTGCGATTCGGCCGCGAGCGTGACGCGCTCTCCGGTTTGCGCACCCGCCTTCGCCTTGGCGCGCGGCGGACGGGCGCAATCGCGGTCTCCGTCCGCTGGGGTACTGACGTTGAAACGCTTGAGTCGCTCCATAACTCCTCTCGCTCGGCATCCATGCCGAACCAAACTACCATTTGAAATTGCTCTTTTCAACCAGCAAAAAGAGTGATCTTTTTATGAGGGGATACGCAACAATGAGTTGCGCTATCTTCGCTTGGCCGAAGGCCGGGACCGAGGAGCGAGCGCCCACGTTTCAGCCCTGCAGGATGCTCCGGCGAGACCTATGACTAACGCGCCCCATCAAGAATTCGCCAATCGGCTGCACCAGGCCCTGGATTTTTCAGGATTCGCCAAGGGCCGAGCCCGTACCGGCGCCCTATCGGCCTATTACGACGTCAGCCGCGAGACCGCCCGCAAATGGCTGGTCGGTCTGGCCCTGCCCGAACTGGAGCGCATGCTGCAGATCGCGGTGCAGCAGCACGTCAGCTTCGAATGGCTGGCCACCGGCCGCGGCACCATCGAAGGAAAATCGCTGTCGGTGCGCGAAAACGCGGCCAAATACAGCGATCCCGACGAACTGCGGCTGATGGGCCTGATGCGCAAACTTTCGCGCAAGAAGCGCCGGGCGCTGATCGAACTGCTCGACGGCAACTGAGCCGCGGTTCGATTTCGATGCGATGTCCGCCACGCTTGCAGGAGCGTGGCAAGGTTGGCGCGTGCGCGGGTATCTCGCTCTTTCGCTGGAGAAAGAGCGTCGGGGCTGAAGTCCCTCCCACAAAAGACCCCGAGATAACGCGGTCGCGTGCAGAGCGCCGTCGACACGCCATAGCGGAAGCCGCGAGGTCTTTATGTGGGAGGGGCTTCAGCCCCGACGAACGAAGCGACGCCGCCACACAACATCGCAACGCTGCCAATACCGACCCACCACATCCACACCGCAAGCTGAGCGCCGCGCACGCAGCGCTTGTGAACCCGCCCCCAGCCCCTATACTGGTCCAGTCAGCGTGATGCTGTCCCCGGGGGTGCACTGGCTTCGACGGGGGTCGCGAAATCGCCTGGTGCATGCCGAGGGGGTAGCTTTCCTCGTAAATCCAGCTGCAAACTTCTAGTTGCCAACGACGACAACTACGCTCTCGCCGCTTAAGGCGTAAGCCTCGAAACTGCTTGTGTCCGTGCTCGCAGCGTAGAGTCATTATCACGGAATCGTCGGGAGCGGCTGCCTGTCAGCACCTGATTAACCTCTAACAGGCTGGTCCTTGGATGCGCTTTGCGCGCCGTGCTGTCCCGGGATGAGATCCAACGGAGCGCTAAGCATGTAGTGCCGGGGATGGAGTGCCTTCGGACGGCGGTTCGATTCCGCCCACCTCCACCATAAGACGGTCCCACAAGGACCACGAAAGGCCGGAAATTCCTGGAAAACCAGGGCTTCCGGCCTTTTTTATGCCTGTAGTAGTCCCGCAGAGTCTATTGCAATCTGGTTCCTCCTGGCGGTAACAATGGCGGTAACTCGCCTACCGCCAAAACAGTTACCGCCATGCCGCGCACCGTTGCTCCGCTGACCGATACCGCCATACGAAAGGCCAAACCCGGCTCCAAGCCAGCCAAGCTCCGCGACGGCGGCGGCCTATACATCCTGATCAACACGGATGGCTCAAGGTGGTGGCGCTGGGACTATCGCAGGCCCGTTACCAGTAAGCGCAACACCCTGAGCCTCGGCACCTACCCCGAGGTCTCGCTCGCGGATGCGCGCAACCGTCACGCAGAAGCACGTCGCCAGTTGGCCGCTGGGATCGATCCTGGCGAGCACCGGAAGGCTGAAAAGGTTGCTGGCGTTGAGCGCGCTGCCAATAGCTTTGAGGTCGTCGCCAGAGAGTGGCTTGGTAAGCAGACGTGGGTGGAGAAATACCGAGTAAAGATCATCGCGTGGATGGCGAACGACGTGTTCCCGCATATCGGTGGGCGCCCCATTGCCGAACTGACCGCTCCCGACTTTCTCCGCGTCGCCCGCCGGATCGAGGATCGCGGGGCGATCGAATCAGCTCACCGGATCATGCAGAACTGCGGACAGGTGATGCGATACGCCATCGCCACCGGCCGCCCCAATCGCAATCCCGTGGCCGACCTTCGGGGAGCTTTGGCGTCCCCAGTAGAACGCCACCACGCAGCCATCACCGACCCAAGGCAGCTTGGCGGCCTCCTGCGAGCTATTGACGACTACTCCGGTGACGCCACCACTCGCGCCGCGATGCGGCTTGCTCCGTTGGTGTTTGTTCGCCCCGGTGAACTGCGGCAGGCAGAGTGGTCGGAGATCGACTTGGACAAAGCCGAGTGGAACATCCCAGCTCACAAGATGAAGATGCGAGAGCCACATCTCGTCCCGCTGTCTTCTCAGGCCGTGGAAATCATTCGTGACCTGCAACCGCTCACCGGTCATCGACAGTTCGTGTTCCCGGGTGGACGCTCCCCTAAGCGCCCCTTAAGCGACAACGCGATCACCGCCGCGCTGCGCCGCATGGGTTTCGACAAGCACACAATGACTGCACACGGCTTCCGCGCCACGGCGCGCACGTTGCTGGACGAAGAACTGAGCTGGCGACCTGACTTGATAGAACATCAGCTAGCGCACGCCGTTCGTGATCCAAACGGCAGAGCGTACAACCGCACGAGTCATCTGCCGGAGCGTAAGCGGATGATGCAGGCGTGGGCGGACTACTTGGATGCTCGCAAGGCTGACGCTGGGAATGTAGTCGTCCCGTTCAAACCTAAGGCCGCCTGAGACAAGGCCGAGCAAGCCAAGAACAACAAAGGGCGCCTAGAGGCGCCCTTTCTGCATTCAGATTCGTAGCGACCCAATACCGCGCACAGCCCTCTAGCTCAAGTGCGACGGCAAACACCCAATACCAAGCTAATAAGCCCAAGCCGCAACCAACGGCCGGGCTCTCGATCCAACCACAAGCCCCGCTGCTGCGGATAAGGACGTTCCACGAACACCTCCACTCCGAGCCCCTCGAACAACGTCACTGCTTCGCCATGGACCATGTGCCTGCCCCTGTTTTACTTCTGAGTCTGCCCGTCCCTATCTGTAGTTTTCGACGCCGGAGACGTGTCGGCAGGCGCGAGCCTAGCGACTCAGAGTGCCAAAGAAAAACACGCGAGCGAGTGATACGCGCACAGAGGTGACAGTCGCCAGCGAGAGCATATAAATCCATGATCTAACGACGATTTCTAGCGAGCCTGGAACTTCTGGATGAACTAGGCCCGGACGTGCTTGCGGGGTAATTTCGGCGCGTTTGATGTAGCGCTGCGCGAGGCTGGGGGGGCACACCTGCCCTTATTGATCAATGCTTCTGCGGAAGTTTGCGGTAGAACACATTCGGTCCCTACCGGTAACTCCAGGGCAGCGGGCCGCTCTATAACCGCGGCGGCGGAACGATGCCGTAACGCGTAGTGATCAAGAACTCGAGGCTCGTAGGCCAACTCATCAGCCCGTTATTGGTCAAGAGCCTCTTCTACTGCTTCCCTGATCCTCTTCATGTCGTTATTGGCGTTCTCGACATACTCAGTCAGGCAGCGCTTGTATTCCCTTATGTCTGAGTTGTAGCGGTTGACCGCGTATTCGTCGCTTAGGTCATACGGCCGAGTGGGTTTGTAACATTTGGCCTCTGGGTAACCGAACAAACCGAGGTTTGAACCTCCAAAAACAACAGCTCCAGCCGTGGCCGAAACGAGCATCAGTCCGGCAAAGACGGTCAGCTTCTTCATTTTGATCCCCCTGAATCGATGATTCCCAACCATTTGTCTAGAATTGAGCCGATCGTACTCTTACTAAAGGGTCGAAGTCCCCGATAGCCTCATCAATGTGAGCGCGAGACATTTTTGGGAGGCCCTGAGTCGCCCTTTACGAAAGATAGTGGCCTTCGAATTCGATCTTGGTTACTGCGAGGCGCCCGCCCTTTGCCTACCCAGCCTCACGGAAATTTGCGGTGAAATATTTCACTCGGGATCACCGAATACTTCCCCGTAGATCGACGTGTAACCGATGTGAAATCGCATGCGATCTGGCAGTTCATTGACCGATGCCGATTCGGCGTCACGCTGCGTGACGCGTATGGACACTAATCTCAAGGTTTCCCCTGGTGCGATCGAGCTGTGCGGCGCAAGTGCGGGGTAGTGCCCCTCAGAGTCGGCACGGATGCCTAATTGGTCGCAGACCCAATCAAAATTCTCATCGTCTAGGTCGGCCAGCCGGCGCCCGTCGAAGACCACCGTGTACCCAACGACGTTCGCAGGCCCCAGGCCCACATTCTTTAAGATAAATTCCGCCGTGTCCGCGCCGGGCAGAGGATCAAGACGCCAATCCCCAAATAGGCTCGGCTTTGAACGTAGGCACCGGTCGCGATCAGCTTCGGCGCGCTCTTCTCGCCGTTGAGAAGCAGCAGCTAATCGCTCAAGGCGCCTCTCTCGGCGAGAGCGTCTACTTTCGGAAATAGTGAAGGCTAGAGCGAGCAGGGCGACTAACATTTGCGCCCAGGCGGCCCACATCGACCAATCGGTACCCCCGCCAGCTGGAGCTGCCATATGATCCCCTGCGTCCCTGTAGATCGCAGCAGGATAGCGCAGGAGAGCCGCGCACGGCGCCGGACGAAATGGTGGCGGGTGTCACTCGGGATCGCGTAAAGCGGCTCTCAGTGCGCCTCAGCTTTGGCTTGCTCGCGCTTCTTTCGCTCGGCGTTGTATCGAGCGGCGGGAACCACCGTCGTTGCGCTTCTCGGCCTCGGCGACCTGCTTAAGGATGTTCGGCGGCTTGGCCGGCGAGTCGTCCTCTAGATCGAGGATCGAGGTCTTGCTTGGGATCGCCACGGTCGTAGTAACCTCTTGAGTGAGACGATCCGGATCAGCACGGCGGCGGCGGCGATGCGGGGCAGCACAAGAGAACCTCAGGAGAACCGGTGGAGTACCTCAGGTGTTACCTAAGTGATCCACCTACGGTTAGAACCTAAATAGAAGACCTAAGGTGGAAACCTAAGATAGACCTTTAGGTACACCTTAGGTTTCTATATATGATACCAGGGCTGTCAACAGCCCCAAGGGGTGGTCAGATACGGACGGATGGCCGATCGGTTTCAGGCATTGGTCTTGTCTTGAAATCCAGTGAAGTAGCGATACCTCTCTGAGCTCGAATCCTACTTCGACCGCCAGTTCTCACGCTTGTTCGTGGCCGCAGGGAGGCTTACATGCCAAAGTTTGACGAAGATCAGGTGCGTCACTTCGAACTGATGGCTAAGGCCATGGAAAAGGGCGCTTCATTCAACTCCCTTTTCATTGCAGCTGGTTATGTGACGTTTTTTGCGTTGTGGAAGAACGTTGGGGGCTGTGCGACGCCTACGTCGCACATGTTGGCGGGAGCGAGTATTACCCTATCGGCAGTTCTTTACGTCCTGTGGATGGTCTTTGGTCTGGTAGTCCTGAATATCGCGATGATGTCGCTTGTCAATCAGGTCGAATCATCGCCTCGGCTGCTAGAGTCGCCTGAGCCGCTGGATTTGAAGTCGGCGTCCGCGATCCTGCGGGAAGCGCTGGATGACAAAGATTCAGGCATGACGCACGTGCAGCGCGCCTCCTATCGCATGCTGTTGAGCACCCTTAAAGTTGCGAAACTGTGGCCCTATGCTCTGGCCGCAATCATGCTTCCGGCATTACTCGGAATGGGTATTGTGTTTTCTACGTATGTACATGGTGCATGGCTCAGCTATCACGGCGATGCCGTGCAATGTGCCTCACAGCTGGCGCTCAGTACGACTCCCTGAGCGCCCACCAGCGCTCACAGGACACGGCACAAGGCGAGCGCAGCCAAGAACGCTGCGCCCGCTCCAGTGCGAACAACAGGCCCTTGAAGACCGCCTGCTTGCGGGTCACAACCCTTCCGCCTTGAGCCACTCGAACACGTCGAAGGAAGGGCACGCCTTCGCGACGCCGGACCACTCGTTGTGGTCGCGGACGACCATGCCGGGGCACTTCCACTTGTAGTGGACCACGACGTCTCGCAAGCCCACCTTTTGGAGTGGCGTGCGAGTGTACTTCGGTGCCTTCATGTCCTTCGACATGCCGCCGACGTAGCACACGCCGATATTGCCGGTGTTGTTCTTGCCGATGTGGGCGCCGACCTGGTCGTCGTCGAGTGCCCGGACGAAGCGACCGAATAGCTCGATGACAAGCCCCTCTCATAGCCCTTGAAAAGCTTGAGCGTCATCCCAATCTGCGAAAAAAGGGGCTGCCTGGAAGGGACAGCAGGAGTCGCAGAATGTGCACTCAGCTTCGCGCTCAGATTCCGCGAAAACACAGCAGGTAGTGGTCAGTCTCAATTTATGAGACTACATATTGTGGTTAGCAGTCGTCCCGCACACTTGCCAACTTGTTAAATGGTGATAGAATCGGCAACGATCCATCCCAAAAAGCAAACGCCTCGCTTGCAGGCGAGGCGTTCGGGGTACAGCAACTCACAGCTTAAGGAGAAAACAACAATCCGAAGTCCGGACAAAGCTGTCCAAATACGGATAGTGGAAGCCTACAAAGCTGTGCGTCTTGGCGGACGCAGAAGTATATCTCCCAAAGAGCTACTTCGTAAAGCATCTACGTAGGTCTTCCACCTCTCCGGTAACAGGGCCATCCACGACTCCTTCTGCGGAGCCGGCGATGTCCCGTTGGACAGTCGCAATGACTCAATCCCAACTACCCAGAGGTGAACAGCAATGGCTGACAAGAAGATCACTCAACACCGCAGCGCTAAGACCGGCGAATTCGTAACGAAGCAATACGCCGAGAAGCACAAGTCGACGACGGTCACTGAGCGCAACAACGCTCCGAAGCCTTCGCCGTCGAAATCGCGCGGGAAATGAGGAACTGGAGGGGCGGCCGCAAGGTCGCCCCTCTTTTTTTCGTAGATTGCTATAGGACCTACAACAACATGAGCATCATCCCTAAGCTCTCCCCCGTTGTACCGAAGCCCCGTCTCTCTGATCGCAACCTCGCGCGCTTCATGCGCATGTCCGCTAGCCGGCAAATGCGGTTCTTGCACGACCAGAAATACCCCAAGGGCACACCTCAGGTATTCATGCAGCCGTACTACGCTAAGGCCCTCGCAGGCATTCGTGACGTAATGAAACGAGGTTTCCCCGGTATCATCGATGCGCGCGCAAAGCTGCAAGGTATCGCTCAGGAAACACGCCGCAACAATTCGATGCGGGTGCTGGAGTCATTCATCGCTTCACCGCATGCGAAGCGTCGTTTGAGGATTATTTCCGGGCATCGTTACCAAGCGTATGTGCGCAGCCTTGAAGTCCGTTTCTCGCCGCACGTTGTAGCGATCGACGGTGATGAGGTGCGCTACATCTACTTCCATGAGAAGGGTGTTCAGTGCGACCCGGAAGAAGCTCGCCTTACGCTGGAGTTCGGGTATTGGGTATTGACGCAGAACAGCGTTGAGGCCAAGCCGCATCAATTCGAACTGATTGACCTGTTCTCCGGCAAGTATTTCCAAGGTCAGCCCATGAGGCACGAAACCTTAAAGATGCTGGACGACATGGCGCAGCACATCGAAAGTCAGTGGCCTACCATCGAACCGTAAGACGATGGCTCGCTATCCTGTCTCAGTCTATGCGACTGGGGCGGGATAGCGTCTAGCACAAGGAGGCTGTTATGGACTGGTTCAAAACGGCTCGCGCTTACTGGCCTGCAGTTGTGGCCACAGTAACGTCTTGTCTCCTGATGGTTGTCTTGGCTCCGTTGAGGAGCGGCGCTTTAACCGCCGGCATGTTCGACATCCTGCGCTGGATACCGCTTCTGGGCTTTGGGTTCGCATTGCTCTACGGTGGTTGGGTGACCTACCGACTTGTACAAGCAGAGCGTGGCGACGGCCCCCTGTGTCCGCGCTGCGGCGGCCCTTTGGGGATAGAGAAGTACGAGCCGTACAGCCCGCACCGCACCTGCTTAGCGTGCGGTAAGCACGCGAATGAGCGGCACTACCGCTAGGTTCCGTAGCATTCGATCGCTGCTGCTGGAATCCATCCGCGCCCCAGGACGTTCAGCGGACAGCCTCATTGCTGCATCTGCCCAGAACTCTCTGCGCCTTTTACCCTTTGCCCGCCCCAACTCAGCCTGAAGTCGCAAAAGGCGCGCGTTCCCCTTCATCATGCGCCACGGCCTTCTACTTGGGGAACCGCTAGCTTTGTCATTGGATGAAGCCACCAGGACTCTCCAAGACCGAGCTGGATAAATCGGTGGTTCTAGATGGGACAACCTCTCAGCGAGAGGTCCGTCGGATTTCGTGGGCTTTCATCGACACCACATGAATCGCGCGTCGTTTCGCAGACAGCCTAATGAGGCTGGTCAAGACGCTTTGAGACCACGTTGGATAAATCAGTGGTTCTGGACGGAGCAGGCGCTCAACGAGGCGCCCTTTGACACCTTCGGCTACAAGCTGAGCCTCGCCACTCAAGCCCCGCGCCCTTACGCATGTTCTTTCGCTGGGATGCGTAGACCCATATGACGGTTTACCCGTTGAAAGACCTGCCCGCGACCAGATCGTCGCCCTACTTGCCCTTCAGCCCCGATCTAATCAGACGGGATATTGCCTTATGCGGCCAAAAAGGAATATCGAAATATGCGAGCCCCGCAACCCTTGTTGTCAGATTGGCGAACGATATTTGTGACACCGGATCAGCTCAAAGAAGCAATTGCCGTATACGGATACTCCGGCTGTTGCACCCATCGCAGCTCTCGTCTTGGCGCTGGATATCTAGTCACTTACGGCAGTAAAGCCATGCAACGCGCCGCGCGCGCGATAGACGAGCGCCGACAGCGCGCAGAAGCAACGGGAAAGGACGCGAAAGCATGAGCCAACGCATCAGGAGCCACGAAATATTGCGCAGGATTACAGTCGCATCCCGAGCATCAGCACACCCGGCCCTTCATGTGCAGGCAGACCTCGACTCGTCGCGCGGCTACTCCGCACTCGGTGCTGCCACAGTGGATGTCTTCAGCCGCCTCGGCGCCGCTGCATCGCGTCTCCAGACCGACCGCGCGGTCCGTAAGGACGCCGAGGATCAGACGCAGGGGCAGACGGATCGCACCGTCGAATCCCTCGGGGGCACCGCGGCGCAGCCGGCCGAGACGCTCGCGGACAAAACCGCAGGCTACCGGCGCGGCTACTACCTGACCGAGGCCGCGAACCGAATCCACACCACCAAGCTCGAACTCGCCAAGGCGACGGCGGGCTTGCGGCCGGGCGAGGACATCGCGCCGATCATGCAGGAACGCATGGCCGAGATGCTCAAGTCCCCTGAGTTCCAGGACGCGGCGATCCTCAAGGAGATGCAGCCGGCCATCCAGAAAATGCAGGAAGGTGTGGTCGAGTTCCGCCAAAAGACCGAGCTGGCCGAAATCTTCGACAGCCAGGCCGAGAACCTACGCCAGATCGCACGCGATGGTGTGCAGGACGGATCGCTGCTCACGGCCGAGGGCGTCAACAACTTCCGCGCCGCGCTCAACACCGAGGCGTTCGCCTACCTCGAGGACAATGACGCCGACGACATCCTGTCGGGCGCCTACATCGACCTGATCGAGACCGGCCAGATCGACCCGGAGAACGCAAAGGCGGCACTCCAGAAGCCCATTGGTTCCGCTAAGGCGGCCCTGTGGGATCGCACCGGCTGGGGCGAGAAGTTCGAGACCGCGGTGTCCGCTGGTTCCACCGTGCGTGCCCGCAAGTTCGAAGAGGCGCAGGCCGAGATGCTGTCCGGCATGGAGTATCAGCTCCAGGGGCGGGCCTCGAAGGGTCAACTTGCGATCGGCGACATCAACGCACTGGCCGATAAGGTCGGCATGCACGGCAAGGACCGTCTGTCCTTCGTGCGCCGCTGGATCGATCAGAACGACGCCGGCCTCAAGCACATGCAGAGCGAGGCGAACCGCGCCAAGGAGCACAAGCAGGTGATCGCCGCGATCAACGCAGGCAATGCCCTGTCGCTGACCGACTCGCAGCTCAACAAGTCGGCCGAGAAAGAATGGGCCGCAGCGGTGACCGGCGGTGATCGCAAGGTGCAACAGGCCGTCATCGAACGCTACACCCGCGCCGGCATCGTCGTCCCGCAGCTCAAGGACATGCTGGGTCGCACGACCTCGCGCAACCTGACCGCGAATTACAACCTGTACGCCGAGCTGGTGAAGATCGACCCGATCGCTGCTGACCGCTACCTGTCGGAGAGCAATGCAACTCTGTTCGCTCAGCACCACGACAACGTGTCGAAGTTCGGCATGACGCCGGAAGAGAGCATCCAAGCTCTGCCCACCGGTGCAACGAAAGGCCGCCGCGTTGACGTGGCGCTCGAGATCAGCCAGGCCACGACGCAGTTCTACAAGGACAATCCCACCCTTCCCAACGGCTCCGTTCGTACACGCGAAGTGCAGATGCAGATCGAGCAGCAGGCAATCCGCATGGCCCTTGCTAACCCGAACGCTACATCCATGGACAACCTTCGCATGGCCGAGCGTCGCGTACTGGGCGGCCTGATCGAGGTGAATGGACGCATGGTCCCCCGCGGCGGCGCACGGCCCGGCACAGAGACAGCAATCCAGACCATCGCCAATGTCACGGCCGAACGACTAGCTAAAAAGGGAGCGCTGTCGCCAGACCTGATACGCGGCATCTACGCGGCTCCATACCCGCATGACCCATCGCAGTTCGTCGTTCTGCTCCCAAACGGGTTTCCGGTGACTGATCCATCATCACCCCGTGGCGATGCATTGATATTCGATCCTTTAGAAGCCGCGCAGCTATTGCGAGAGTTCGAGATCGAGCGCAGCGATGCCGCCGTCCGCCGGAACCACGAAATCAAGCAGCAACTCCGAAGCAGCCCGATGCCAGTGGCCTACGGCACCGTTGAAACTTTAGGCGTTATGGATCAGATGGCCGATGAGCAAGCTGCGTCCATCGGCAAGGCATCAGAAGCGGTTCCTACCAAGCCCTTTCCCGAGTTCCTCGATTGGGTAAAGAGCTTCAAGCTGCGACAAAGGGACCGCCAGTAAAGAAATAGCGCCTCGTCCCGACATGCGTGCGCCCCGGGCAGAGCCGAAATATCCGCTGCAAATTTCCGTGGGGGCATCTGACCCTCGAAAGTTCACTCCATCCCCCCTCTCCTCCCGGCGCACCATAGCCGGCACCCGCCGAGCACTTAAGGCCCATCCGCAGCGACCCTGCCGGTGGGCCTCATCACTTCTGAGGACACCTATGTACGAACAACACACGAACCGATCCGCCCCTCGTCTACTACCAATCGCCGAAGTCGTACAGATCGTCGGACTGGGCGAAAGCACGATATGGGAGCGCAGCCGACTTGGCAGCTTCCCCAAGCCAATCAAGCTCTCAATGCGCACCACTCGATGGGTGTCGGCCGAAGTGGAGCAGTGGGTGGCCGAGGCCATCGCCCGGCGAGCCTAGGAGGCAAGCCGCGCCATCGTGGCGGTAACTTTGGCGGTAACCCACCTCGGCATCCGCGACAATTCCGCGCAGATTGGTCGTTTCCGGTCAATGTTCGGTAGAGCCCACCCCACCAATTGGTTGACCCGCAAGGGTCCAAGACAGGCCGGAAACACTTGAATTCAAGGGTTTCCGGCCCTTTTTTGTTGGCGGTCGAGGTCCAGCGCTCCGAGCCGGACAAGCAACACAACCTCGCCATGAATTTCGCTATCGCCCGGCCGCGGACCCTGCATCGGCCGTGCATGTGCAGGCACTGTCCAAGCTTCGCCGCGAATCCTCGTGCCGCCAACCGCACAAGCCGCCCTAGATAACCACCCTGCGCCAGGGTTCGTGCCGCAGTTCTTTCTCGCTCTTGCCGCGGAAATCGAATTCGATGGCGACGATCACCGACGATGGAACCGCGCGGCCGCCATCGAAGGCCGGCTTGAATCGCCAGCGCTCCCACGCGTTGGTTCTGGCTTGGCGGTCCAGGTCGCTATCGCCGCTGCTGCGCAGGACGTCCACCGCCAAAACGGCGCCGGTCGCGGACACCAGGATCTGAAGTTCCACCGTACGCGCACGCTCATCGAAGGTACGCGTATACGGATCGACCGGTGCGGTAAGCCTGTCCGCGCTCGCGGCGATTTCGGGCAACGCGGTTGAATTTTCCGTCTCGAGCGGCACCGCGGTGACCGATCGGACCGTCACGCCGTCGGCGGCGTAGTGGTAATACGGGCTCTCCAACTCCGACAGCAATTGACACTCGTAATAGCACCAGTGCTCGTCATACGGAACGAAGAATTCGTCGCCGTGCTGTATCGACGCGACCACCGGCAGGGTCAGCGCCAGCAATAGCGCCGCGTGCAACGACACGGCCCCCGACATCGCTGCGATCCGAACGGCGCTCCATCGGGTATTCGGCCCGGCGGTCAGGTCCATGGCCACGGCTCCTGTGATTTGTCCGAACTCTGCGCCTGGCGCCGATCGGCCGCAATGCCCGGCCGCGTCCGAAGCTGGCCGAGCCTCCTGAACCGGTCGATTGACACATACCGACCGTATGGTATGTTTCGGACATGGCCAGACTCACCAAACAATCCCCCGAACGCGGCAGCGCCCGCATCCGCCTGCTCGAAGCGGCGCGCGACATCGTCCGCGCCAAGGGTTTCGCGGCCACCACCGTCGACGATCTGTGCAAGGCGGCCGACGTCACCAAGGGCGCGTTCTTCCACCACTTCGGCAGCAAGGACGCGCTGGGCGTCGCGGCGGCCGAGTTCTGGGCACAGACCACGAGCGCGTTCTTCCGCGCCGCGCCCTATCACGCGCCGGCCGATCCGCTCGAGCGCGTGCTGGCATACGTCGCGTTTCGCAAGGCGATCATCGCCGGCGACTTCGCCCAGTTCACCTGTCTGGTCGGAACCATGGCGCAGGAAGTGCACGCCAGCGCTCCGCAGATCCGCGATGCCTGCGGGCGCAGCATCTTCGGCCACGCGGCCACGCTGGAAGCCGACATCGAGGCGGCGCGACGCGAACGCGGCATCGACGCCGAATGGAGCGCCGCAAGCCTCGCCCGGCACACCCAGACCGTCATCCAGGGCGGCTTCGTGCTGGCCAAGGCCGGCAACGATCCTCAGCTTGCGTGCGAAAGCCTGGACCATTTGGACCTATACATCCGCCACCTGTTCCATATCGCGCAGGGCGCGCCGGAATGAACGCAACCACGACCATCACCAACATCGGATGCGCCTGCGGACAAACGCGACTCGAGGTGAGGCAGGCGCCGATCCTGGTTTCCGAATGCCTGTGCGACAGCTGCCGCGCCGCCGCGGCGCGTCTGGCCGAACTTCCGGGCGCCGGCAATTTGCTGACCTCTTACGGCGCCACGGCCAGCGCGGAATACCGAAAGGACCGGGTGCGGATCGTATCGGGCGCCGAGCAGTTGGGCGAATTCCGCTTGTCGCCGAGCGCGGGCTCGCGCCGGGTGGTGGCCCGCTGCTGCAACACGCCGGTGTTCCTGGAAATGAAGGGTGCGCATTGGCTGAGCCTGTATCTGCATCTGTGGCCAAGCCAGTCGCGGCCGAAACCCGAACTGCGGACCATGACCGGCGATCTGGCCGATGCCTGCGCGCTGCCGCAAGACATTCCCAACTTGAAGACGCATACGCCCTCGTTCTACGCCAAGCTGCTGTGGGCGTGGATCGCGATGGGCTTTCGCAACCCGAAGATCGAAGTCGCGCAGAAGATCGATGCCTGAGCAGAAGATCGAGATCGAGAACGTCAACAGCCCGGGACGGACCGAGCGAGTCGATCGCGCCAAATACACTGCGATGCGCGATGCGCTGCTGGCCGTGTTGCCGGCACAGGCACCCGGACTGAAGGTCGCCGACGCCAAGCAAGCGCTGTTGCCCTTGCTGCCGGACGACTTGTTTCCGCAAGGCAAGACCGCCGGCTGGTGGTTGAAGGCGGTACAACTGGACCTGGAAGCCAAGGGCGCGATCAAGCGCGCATCCGGCAAGCCGGTTCAGCTCTATCGCCACGGCGGTTGAATCGCCGGCGCGCGCGCCGTGGTTGGATCGCCAAACAAAAGGCCGGCGAATGCCGGCCTTTTTCTGGAACGAGTCCAGGTGGATCTTGCACGGCGGTTAACACCGCCATCTTGCTCGCGCCGGCACCGCCGGGGCGCGCAGCCCCGCCGGCGGGCAGAGGCGACCGAACGCGCGCGGTCCACGCGCGTCACCCCCTTCACCGCGGATCACTCCTCCGCTTCGCCCTCTTCGTCCTCGTCTTCTTCCTCGTCCTCGTATTCCAGACCGAGCGAGTAACGGATCCACGGCTCGCCTTCGTTATGCTTGCCGGTGGCGATGGCGAGGATCACCCAGCCCTCTTCCAGCAGTCGGTTGACTTCCTGGACGCTGTCGATTTCCTGCACGGTTCCGATCGTTTCCAAATCCACGGTGCGTTGTTCCTTGAGGGATGGCGCGCAAGGATAAATCACACCACGCCATTGGCGAAGGGCGGCGGCGGCTTACGCGCCGCGCGCCTTGGGCAGCTGCGACACGGCCTGCCCCTGCCGGCACGGCGCGCGGGCATCGGCTGCCACGATCTGCGCTGCCGCGCGCACCGAAGCGCGCAGCATCGGCCCGTGATCGAGCCCGGCGAACGATCGATAACAGGCCTGCGCGCCGCGTTTGCGATCCAGGCGCTCGGCCAACCGCTGCGTCGCGTCGGCCGGCGCGGCGGCGATGCGCGCCAGATGCGCGGCCACGCGCGGATCGCCGCGGTCGCGCCCAGCCTCGTCGGGTCGGCGCTCGCGTTCGCCCTGCATGAGCAGCACGCTCACCGGCCGCTGTCGCTTGCGCTCGAAAAAGCCCCGCTCCGGCGCGCCCAGGAGCATGCCCTGATCCCACCACAGCGAAGGGCTGGCCGGCAGCCAAGTCGCGAACGCATCGCCGTGGGTGTACAGCAGATTCAACACGAACAAGCCGCCGAAAGAATGGCCCCAGACGGCTTCGCGCGACCGGTCCAGCGGCACCCGGCGCCGAACTTCGGGCTGGATGCGCTCGACGATCGCCTCGGCGAAGGCATCCGCGCCGCCGCCGCTGCGCACGCCGCCCTCGCCCAGGGCCGCGCTGGGGGTGTAGTCGCGGGTACGCGCCGCCGTGTCGATGCGCAGATCGTTGTCGTGACCGATGAACACCAGCACCGGCGCGGCGCCGCGCGCCAGTTCGGCCAGTAAGGCCTGGTCGAACTCCATCAACGCCGCATTGCCGTCGAGCATGTACAGCGCCGAAAACCCGTGGCGCGGCGCGCGTTGCAGGGCAATGCCCAAGGTCACCCGCCAGCGGCGTCGGCCGTCGGCGCTTTCGATCACGAAGCGTTCGAAGCGGTACGCGGCCGACGGCGCGTCGGCGACGGTCGGGCCGATGGTCTGGCGCGGATCGCGCGGCTGCGCGGCTACCGGCGACAACGCCAGGCACGCGCCGAGCGAGAACATCACGCCGAACAGGGCCGAACGGTATCGGGCCGAACGGCATCGGCTGCGACGTCGATCCATCGGTACGGGAATGTGCATGACTCAAGAACCTGGGTAGAAGACGATCGGTCCTCTGGCGGCGGCTCGAGGGGCGAGTGCGAGTGCGAATGCGGCCGGCGCGATTGGCGAACCGGACGGCGGTGCTGCGCGGGCGCGGAGGCGCTCCGCATCGCCGCCGCATGGTAACAAGCCGCCGCCGCGTCGCGGCAAGGCCTCAGGCCTTGTCGATTTTTCCGGCCAGCGCGTGTCCGGGATACTTGCGCCGGACCAGCACCATCGCCTCTCTGCGATTGCTGGCGCGGACCGCTTCGACGAAGCTCACCGCGTCCGCACTCAGCGGCTCGCCCGAACGGCTGGCGCGACGGCCCAGCACCCAGTAATCGTGATGGTCCTGTTCGCGCCCGGCGCGCACGACCTCGACAAAGAACGTCGGTTTGCTCATCGGCGGTTCCCTTGCTTCTCGCGCCCGCTTGATCGCGCGCTCAGTCGGATTGCGGCTCGTCGCTGTAGAACATCACGCCGAGCTTGATCCGCTCGCGTCCCTTCGCCTTGCGATGACGGTTGGTGTCGCGCAGCGAGTACACGCAGCCGCAGTACTCCTGCTGATAGAAACGCTCGCGCTTGCTGATCTCGACCATGCGCTGGCTGCCGCCGTCCTTGCGCCAGTTGAAGTCCCAGTACGCCAAGCCGGCGTAAGGTGCGGCCGCGCGATGGCCGCTGTCGTTGATCTGGGCCATGTTCTTCCAGCGCGAGATGCCCAGCGAACTGGTCATCCACTCGAAGCCGTGTTCGTGCGCGTACAGCGCGGTGCGTTCGAAGCGCATGTCGAAGCACATGGTGCAGCGGATGCCGCGCTCGGGTTCGTTCTCCATGCCCTTGGCGCGGGCGAACCAGTTGTCGGTGTCGTAGTCGGCATCGATGAAGGGCACGCCGTGCTTCTGCGCGAAGCGGATGTTCTCCTCCTTGCGCAGTTCGTATTCCTTGAGCGGGTGGATGTTGGGGTTGTAGAAGAACACCGAATACTCGAGGCCCGACTCCACGAACGCCTCCATCAGCTCGCCCGAACACGGCGCGCAGCACGAATGCAACAGCAGCTTGCCGCCCTCGCCCGGCAGGCTCACCGGTTTGCGCGGCGCGCTCATGCGTCCTTGGCGACCAGCTTGACCACGCTGGAGAAATCCAGCCCGCCGTGGCCGGCGCGGCTGTTCATCGCATACAGATTGCGCGCCAGTTCGCCGAGCGGAATCGAAGCGCCCACGCCCATCGCGGCCTCGGCGGCCAGGCCGAGATCCTTGAGCATCAGATCGTTGCCGAAGCCGCCGCTGTAGCCGCGCGAGGCCGGCGCATTGTCGAGCACGCCCGGCCACGGGTTGCAGACTTCGGTGGCCCAGCTGCGGCTGGTGCTGACCGCCATCATCTGCGATAGCACCTTGGGATCCAGACCGTGCGCCACGCCCAACGCCAGCGCTTCGCCGGTCACCGCCATGATCACGCCCAGCGCCATGTTGTTGCACAGCTTGGCGACTTGGCCGGCGCCGCTGGCGCCGACGTGGAAGATGTTCTTGCCCATCGCCTGCAACACCGGGCGCGCGCGCTCCAGCGCGGCCGTTTCGCCGCCGACGATGAAGGTCAGCGTGCCCGCCGCCGCGCCGGCGGTGCCGCCGGACACCGGCGCATCGATCATGTCGATGGCCGCCGCGGCAGCCGCCTGCGCGACCTTCTGCGCCGATGCCGGCGCGATGGTGCTGCAGTCGATGACCAGGGCACCGGTCGGAATCGCACGGAGCAAGCCATTCTCGCCCAGGTACAAACCTTCGACATGGCGGCTGGCCGGCAACATCGAGATCACCACCTCGGCGCCGACCACGGCTTCGGCGGCGCTCGCCGCGGCGGTGGCGCCGGCCGCGACCGCGGCTTCGACCGCCGGAGCGGACAGATCGAACACACTCAACGCGTGTCCGGCCTTGAGCAGGTTGGCGGCCATCGGCCCGCCCATGTTGCCCAGACCGATGAAAGCGATGCGGCTCATGCGCGAGTCTCCGTGGACAGTTCCAGACCGGCCAGCGGATGCGCGCCGTCGGACCAGGGGGCGGTGAAGAACGCGGCGGCCCAGGCCGCATCGGCTTGCTGCACAGCGGCCGGGTTCCAACGTGGATTGCGATCCTTGTCGATCAGCAAGGCGCGGATGCCCTCGGCGAAATCGCCGTGCGCGGCGCAGCGCAGCGAGACCAGATACTCCAGACGGAAGGTGTCGGCCAGCGACAAGGCCGCCGCGCGATGCTGCAACTCATAACCCAGCCGCGCCGAACCCGGCGCGCCCGCGGCCAAAGTCTTGCGCGCGGTCTGCAGCCAGGCGTCGTCGGCGTCGATCGCTTCGATGCGCGATACCACGGTGTCCAGATCCTGCGCATCGCACAGGCCTTCGATCAGCGCCGCATGCTGTTGCAACGGGCCCGCCGGTGCGGCTTCGCCCTGCGCCAGCAGCAATGCGCTCAGACGTTCGCGATCGCTGCGTGCATCGCCCGACCACGCCTGGGCGGCCAGATCGGCGAATACCGCCTCGCGTCGCGCTTCAGGCAGGTAGTGATCGGCCAGGCCCGCATAAATGGCGTCGCCCGCATTCAAGGGCGCGCCGGTCAGGGCCAGAAACAGTCCGGCGCGACGCGGCACGCGGTTGAGTAGCCAACTGCCGCCGACGTCCGGATACAGGCCGACGGTGATCTCGGGAAACGCAAGACGCGAACGCTCGCTGACCACGCGATGGCTGGCGCCGGACATCAGACCGATGCCGCCGCCCATCACGATGCCGTGGCCCCAGCACAGCAGCGGCTTGGGATAGGTGTGGATGCGATAGTCCAGGCGGTACTCGGTAGCGAAGAATTCGCTGGCCTGCGTGTTGTTGCGGATATCGCCGCCGCCGGCGTCGCGATACTCGCGCATGCCACGATACAAGCCGTGCAGATCGCCGCCGGCGCAGAACGCCTTTTCGCCCGCGCCTTGCAGCACCACCACGGCGATCGCGGCATCCTCGGCCCACGCGGCCAATTGCGCGTCGAGCAAGCTCGCCATCTCCAGCGACAAGCCGTTCAAGGTCGCCGCGGCGTTGAGCGTGGCCAGGCCGATCCGGCGGCCGCCCGCGGCCGCGCGCTCCTCGAACAATACCGGTGCCGGCGTCACGGCTTCCTGGATCGAGGCGTTCATGCGTTCTTCCATTGCGCGGCGCGCTTTTCCAGGAACGCGGCCACGCCTTCGGTCTGATCGGCGCTGTCGAACAGATCGACGAACGCCTCGCGCTCGCGCACCAGCGCGGTGACGTGCGATTGCGCGCGCGTGGCCTGCACCAGGGCCTTGCACGCGGCGACACTGGTCGGGCTCTGCTTTTCGGCCTGCTTGGCCCAAGCCAGCGCGCGCGCCTTGGCCTCGCCCTTGCCGACCACTTCCTCGACCAGACCGATGCGCAGCGCGGTGGCCGCATCGACGCGCTCGCCGAGCAGCATCATCCGCTTGGCCCAGCCTTCGCCGACCAGACGCGGCAGATTCTGGGTACCGCCCGCGCACGGCAGCAGGCCGACCGTCGCTTCGGGCAGCGCCAGTTGCGCCTGTTCCTCGACGATGCGCAGATCGCAAGCCAGCGCGCATTCCAGCCCGCCGCCCATCGCGTAACCGTTGATCGCCGCGATCGACACGCCGCGGAACGCGCTCAAGGCTTCGAAGGCTTCGCCGAAGCGGCGCGCGGCGTCGCGCGCCAGGGCTTTGTCGCCGCTGGCGAACTGCTTGAGGTCGGCGCCGGCGGAGAAGAATTTCTCGCCTTCGCCGACGATCACCAGGGCGTAGACATCGCGCTCGCCGTCGAGGTCGCGGACCAGGTCGCGCAAGGCGGCCAGGCTGTCGCGGGTCCAGGTGTTGGCCGGCGGTTTGCTCAGGGTGACCACGGCGGTGTGGCCGTCGATCTCCAGCTTCAGCCCGGTGTAGGCGTTGTCGGAAAGACTCATCGCAATTCCTCGTCGGTGTTCAGCAGATGGCGCGCGATGATCACGCGCATGATTTCGTTGGTGCCTTCCAGGATCTGATGCACCCGGCAGTCGCGCAGCAGGCGTTCGATCGGGTATTCGCGCATGTAGCCGTAGCCGCCGTGGATCTGCAGCGCCTCGTTGCAGATCGCGAAGCCGGCGTCGGTGGCGAAACGCTTGGCCATCGCGCACCACACGGTGGCGTCGCTGCTGCCCGAGTCGACCTTGCGCGCGGCGGTATGCACCATCTGCCGCGAGGCGACCAGTTGGGTCGCCATGTCGGCGAGCTTGAACTGCAGCGCCTGGAACTCGGCCAGTTTCTTGCCGAATTGGCGGCGCTCGCCCATGTAGCGGCGCGCCGCGTCGAGCGCGCCCTGGGCCGCGCCGAGCGAGCAGCTGGCGATATTGAGCCGGCCGCCGTCGAGTCCCTTCATCGCGATCTTGAAACCGTCGCCTTCGCGGCCGAGCAGGTTCTGCGCCGGCACCCGCACGTCCTGGAACGCGATGCCGCGGGTGGGCTGGCTGTTCCAGCCCATCTTTTCTTCCTTGCGCCCGTAGGCGATGCCGTCGCTGTCGGCGGGTACCGCGAACGCACTGATGCCGCGCGCGCCTTCCACGCCGGTACGCGCCATCACCACCAGCATGTCGGTGGAACCGGCGCCGGAGATGAAGGCCTTGGCGCCGTTGATCACGTAATGGTCGCCGTCGCGCACCGCGCGCGTTCTCAGCGAGGCCGCGTCCGAGCCCGCGCCCGGTTCGGTCAGGCAATACGACGCCAGGCGTCGGCCGCTGGCCAGCGCCGCGCCCCATTGCGCGCGCACCGCTTCGCCGGCGTGCGCGGTCAGCATCCAGGTCGCCATGTTGTGGATGCTGATGAACGCCGCGGTGGACGGATCGACCGCGGCCAGCTCCTCGAACACGATCGCCGCATCCAGACGGGTCATGCCCGAACCGCCCGCGCCTTCATCGACGTACAGGCCGCAAAAACCCAACTCGCCCGCATGCGCGATCGCCTCGCGCGGAAATTCGCTGGTCGCATCCCAATGCGCCGCGTGCGGCGCCAGTTGCGCCAACGCGAAATCGCGCGCGGCCTCGCGGAACGCGGCCTGCTCTTCGCTCAGCCCGGTCGGCAACGCCGCCGCGACCTGCCAGTCCATGACGGCGGCCATCACTTCAGGCTGATCGTGGTGTTGACGCCGTGGCCCAGGGTTTCATCGTCGAACCAGCGCGCGGTGACGGTCTTGGTCTGGGTGTAGAACATCACCACTTGCTTGCCGTACGGTCCCAGGTCGCCGAGCTTGGACGCGCGCGAACCGGTGAAGGAGAACAGCGGCACCGGCACCGGAATCGGCACGTTGATGCCGACCTGGCCCACGTCGATGTCCTCCTGGAACTTGCGCGCGGCCGCGCCGGACTGGGTGAAGATCGCGGTGCCGTTGCCGTTGGGATTGGCGTTGATCAGCGCGATCGCTTCGTCGAGCGTATCCGCGCCGAGCAGCACCAGCACCGGCCCGAAGATTTCCTCGTCGTAGATGCGCATGCCGGGCTTGACCCCGGAGAAGATCGTCGGCCCGACGAAATTGCCTTGCGCGTAACCGGGAACCGTCGGCTTGCGGCCGTCGAGTTCCAGCACCGCGCCCTGCTCCACGCCCGAGGCGATCAGGCCCTCGACGCGCTCGCGCGCGGCGCAGGAAATCACCGGTCCCACGTCGGTACCGGGCTCGGTGCCGGCGTTGACCTTGAGCGTGCGCGCCTTGGCCACCAGTTCGGGAATCCACTCGCGCGCCTGTCCGACCAACACCGCGGTCGACGCGGCCATGCAGCGCTGTCCGGCCGCGCCGAATGCGGCGCCGGCCATGGCGTTGAGGGTTTGTTCCTTGTTCGCGTCGGGCAGCACCACGGCGTGGTTCTTCGCGCCCAACATGCATTGCACCCGCTTGCCGGCGAGCGTGGCGCGCCGATACACATGGGTGCCGACCTTGGTCGATCCGACGAAGGACACCGCCTGGATCGTGGGGTGATCGCAGATCGCGTTGACCACCTCCTCGCCGCCGTGCACGACGTTGAGTACGCCCTTGGGTACGCCGGCCTGCAACGCCAGTTCGACCAGACGCATGGTCACCAGCGGGTCCTGTTCGGAGGGCTTGAGCACGAAGGTGTTGCCGGTGGCGATGGCCATCGGGAACATCCACAGCGGAATCATCGCCGGGAAATTGAACGGGGTGATGCCGGCGCACACGCCGAGCGGTTGCAGCAGCGTGTAGGTATCCACGCCATTGGCGACGTTGTTGGCCAACTCGCCCAATTGCAGATTGCCGATCGCCGCGGCGTGTTCGACCACTTCCAGGCCGCGGAACACGTCGCCCTCGGCGTCGGGCAAGGTCTTGCCCTGCTCGGCGGTGAGGATCGCGGCGAGCTCGCTCATGTGCTCGCGGATCAATTGCTGATACTTGAGGAAGATCCGCGCGCGCGCGCCGATCGGGGTCTTGCGCCAAGTCTTGAAGGCGCGCGCGGCGGCCTCGACCGCGGCGTTCACTTCATCGGCGGTCGCCATCGGCACGCGCGCCAATACCGCCTGCGTCGCCGGATTGACGACGTCGCGCCATTGGGTGCTGGTGGATTCGACGAACTCGCCGTCGATCAAAAGTTTGACCGTCGCGACCTGGGTCGCAACGCGATGCATCTCGTTCATGGTCGGTCTCCGTATCGCACACCCGCGAAAGCGGGTGCCGCGGAGACATCAGACAAGGCGAGACGAGGGCAAACGGACGCCGCATCGCATCAGCTCGTCCGGTTGCCCGCCGCAACACCCGAGGAGGACATCTCCCGATGTCCGCCACGGGCCGGTCTCCGGGCTTGCGAGCGATGCCGTGGCATCACCCCGACTCCTTCCCGCGCGAGCGCAGTGGTTACGTCGGGTGTTCTCGCCTACCGTTGCGGGGGCAGCGCCGGAATTGGACGATCACGTCCGCACCGGCTTCCCGTTTCACCCTGCGTGCCGGTATGGACCGACGGCAAGGCACCTGTGGCTGGCGGAGTGTAGTGCTTGGCCATGGTCGCGGACAAGCAGCATCGCGGTGTCACACATTCAGTTCAACGTGTCCGACGCGTTCATCGATGCCATCGGATGCGATTGTCGGCCTCGCGGGCCGCCACTTTCGTGCACGTCGGCGTGCAACTGTGAATGGCCCGCTCGCGACGCGGACGCTCGATCCGCGGTCGAGGCTCGCCGCGACGATCCGGCGCGAACGCGATATCAGCACGCCATCGCGCGAGCGTCGTCCATCGAACCGCGGCACAGATGCTCCAATGCGATCGACAGCGCCAGCACATAGGTCTGCGATTGCACGCCGCGCACCAGAGCGATGCGGTTCTCGATGCCTTCGGGTTCGCACAAGCGCGCGTCGGCAAGATGGCTGGGCCGAATCTCGACAAAAGGCAACGCGCTCGATTGCAGCGCCTGGACGATGCGGCGGTCGCGCACGCAGGCACCGGTGTCGAGCAAGATCGCCTCGGTCTGCGGCGTGCGCAGCGCTCCGATCGCGGCGACGAGGGCTTTGTCGCTGGCCAGATTGTGCACGGCGATGCGGCGGCCTGCGCGGTTGGCGCGAATGATCAGCTGCACCAGCAGCAGGCGATCGATGTCGCATTGATCGCGGAACATACCGTTGGGGCGCTTGGGCCCGCGCAACAGAACGATCGACATGGGTGTCTCCAGCTAAACGACGACGAGCGGACCCCGGACGCGGATTCGATGCGGCCCGCAGAACAAATGCCAGTGTCCACGCAAGCGCCGTAAACATTCCATTCCGCCCTCGGCCGCCCGCGTATAGCGCGTGTAAACGCCTCGATACGCCCATCGAACGCATCGGTTAGATCGCATCGGTCGCGACTACGCGCGCAACGTCGCACGCGCCGCGCCGTCCTACGCGGCGCAGGTCGCCAACTGCTGGCGCGCGTACCAGATCGCCCGCCGCGCCTGGTCGTAGGCCATGTCGGCCGAACGCGGCAGCAATTGCTCGGCGCGGATCGGATCGACCCCGCTGGCCATCGCGCGCTCGATCTGCTCCAACTCGGTCAATCGCACGATCGCCGGTGCCAGCAGATCGCGCAACCGCGAGCGATCGCAACCGGCGTGGCCGGCTTCGACATCGCCGATCGCCCGGCGGATGCGCCGGCTGGCCTCGCCTTGCAGTCCCGGCGCTTTTTCGAACGCGATCGGCGCGGCCTTGTAGGCATCGCCGGTGGCCTCGCTGCCCAGGTCCGAAGGCCGTTCGTGCAGCGCCGGATTGAAGCGAAACTCCGGCGGCGGCCGCGCCCGCGCCGATTGGATCTGTTTTTTTCCCGGCAGTTTGTCGGCGATCTTCTTGAGTCGCTTGCCGGCGCGTTCCAACAGAACGCCGGCCAGATTGCCGTCGCTTTCCCAGTCCTGCGCGAACGCGGAATCCTGCGGCTCGATCGGAACCGAACGCTCGAAGCGGCGTTTGGCCCGCGCCAGTTTCGGATCGTCCGGATCGCCCGGCGGGCGCGCTTGCGGCGCGCGCATGGGATCGAACTCCGGGGCCACGCCCAACGCGACCCGTCCGTCGGCGGTGTAGAGCCGACTGGGCGCGGCCGTCGATGCAGGCGGGGCATCGGCGCGCAATGGCGGCGGCGAACGCGTCGCGGCCACATGCGGACGCGCGACCGGCGGCGACAGCGCAGACGGCGATCGCGACGAACGCGGCGGCGGCTCGACGGCGGCCACCGGTTCGGCCTGCTCGACCGGTGCGCGCGGCGCGCGAATCGATTCGATCAGCACCACCTCCATCTCCTCCGCCTGCGGCAACGGCGCCGGCACCGCGAACAACAGCCAGCCGGTGAACAGCGTCACCGCGATGGCGATCAGCAACGCGCCCGCATGGATTCCGGCCTCTTGCGGTGCAGCGGCTTTGTTCATTCGTCCTTCGAGGCGGTAACGGGAGCGTGCGTTCGATCGCTTCAAGCCCGGACGCGGCGGCGGCCGTGTCCGCGCTCGCGCGGGATCGTTCGGGTGGGACGAGGACACGGTGCAGCGCGCTGCGCGGGATCACCGGCGCGGCGCGACGAACGCGATCGCCGTGGATGCGGCGCGTCGGCGCATTCGCCGTTCAGGCCGAATGCGCGAACGATGCGGGCGTCCGATCGGTGAGCGCGACGATACCCAGTGCGATACCTGCGGGAGAATAAAAATTCCGTTGCATCGGCGATGCGCGTGCCGCCGGTGTAACGTGCGTTCATGATCCGGCGAAGGCGCCAAGCGCCGCCGCTCGCCTCGGCTCGCTCCGACGGGGCGCGTGACTCAAACAAAAAGGCCGGCATACGCCGGCCTTTCGCTGTATCGATCGCGACCGCTCCGCAGCGCCATCGCTGCGCCGCATCGCGCGATCGTCTCTATCTTCAGCGTTTGCGGAACGCCGGCACCAGGGCGCCTTCGGCGAGCTTGCCGTTGGCCTTCCACACGATGGTTTCCTTGGGGAAGTCTTCGCTGCGCGTGGCGGCGACCACGCGCGCGGCCAACACCTTGGGCGCGCCCTTGACCGACGGGTTCCAGGCGAACACGCCCTGCCTGCCGTACCAGACCACCGGCGTGGTGGTGTCCAGGCGCCGGTCCGGGCACAAGACCATGTCGTGGCTTTTCAGCGCCTTCAGCGCGGCGGCCGGAACGGCGGTGACGCCGGGCCGGGTGCGGTCGGCGGAATGGTCGGGGCAGGCTTCGGCCGATTGCGCCATCGCGTCTTCGTAGACCTGGCGGTCCTTCTGTGCTTGGGCGGGTAAGGCGGTTGCGGCGATCAAGCCCAGGCACGATCCGAAGATGCGCGATTGACGGTTCATGGATGACTCCTTGCGATAGACGAGTTGCGATTCCCGGCGCGGATGGGCAGGGGTCCGCGGGACCTTGGGGATGCTCAGCATAGCAACCGCAAATGGCCCATTTCGTGTCGGCGACGACCGCCCCCTGTCGCCGAGGAGTGCAGCATGACCCATCTACGTCGCAGGGCCCGCGAACGGATGCAGCGGCCGGGCCCCGGTTCGCGACGCCGCGCACATTTTGTACATTTTGATGCTATGATCCGTCCAGATTAAGACTGATCGGACAGGACGAGCCCCCATGAGCAAAGCCGCCAAGACCCCCACGCCGGCCAAGGCCGCGCCCCGCTCCGCCGCAAAATCCGCCGCCAAGAGCAGCGACCGCGCCAAGCCGGAGCTGCGCGAGAGCCGGCTCGGCACGCAGGAAGCGGCCTACCCCAAGCCGCCGTGGCGCAAGCGCGGAGCCTCGGTCAAGGAACCCGGGCCGCTGGAGTCGTACCACGCCCCGGGCACGCTCAACGGGTACGTCGCCTATCTGCGCACCGCCAGCCCGCTGCAACGCGTGGAGGCCGAACGCGAAGGCGTGCCGGCGCAAGTGGTCAAGCACATGGCCAGCAGCATGGATCTGTCGGCGATGCGCATGTTCAATATTCTCGGCGTCGCCAAGGCCACCGCCGAAAGCAAGGCCGCGCAGCATGCGCGCATTACCGGCGCCAGCGGTCAGGCCGCGCTGGGGGTGATGCATTTGCTTGGCATCGCCGAATCCATCGTCGCCGACAGCACCGATGCCGACGCGCAGGACTTCGACTCGGCCCGCTGGCTCGGCAACTGGATCGAGCAACCGCAAGCGGCCTTGGGCGGACAGAAGCCGGCCGACCTGCTGGATACGCCGACCGGCCTGAGCGTGGTCGCGCGCTTGCTGGGTTCTTTGGAAAGCGGCGCTTACCAGTGATGGCGCGGCACTCCTCCCTCGCGGGCGCGCGGTCGATCGCGCGCCCGCTTTCTTCGCGTGGGCCCGCTCCGGGATCGGCCACCGCAGCGACAATCCGGACCATCGCCGCAAGGATGAGGCTTCAATGAAACTTTGGCGTATCGCCGGCGAAACCCGCGCTTATCGCGCCGACGACATGAGCGGCGCGGGCGCGGCCAAATTTCCCGGCCGTTGGAACGACGACGGCCAGCGCGTGCTCTATACCGCCACTTCGTTGGCGCTGGCGGCGTTGGAGACCGCGGCCTATGTGGATTCGCACGGCCTGCCGTTGAACCGGCACGTGGTGTCGATCGAGGTGCCCTCGGCGGTGTGGAAGGCGCGCATCCAACTTACCCCGCAGGATCTGCCCGGCGGATGGGACGCGGTGCCGGCCGGCATGGCCAGCGTGCGGATCGGCTCGCAATGGCTGAGCGGCGGCGCCTCGGCGCTGCTGCTGGTGCCATCGGTGATCGTGCCGGAGGAGTACAACGCATTGATCAATCCCGAGCACCGCGATGCGAAGAAGCTGCGGGCTACGGCGGGGCGCAAGTTTCAGTACAACGTGGTGTTTCGGGCGCCTTGAGGGGGCGGGATCGGGGATTGGAGGATGAGGTCCACAGTCGGGGCGGAACGGAACTGGAAGTTGGAATTCGGAAACAGCGTACTCACCTACCGTCATTCCCGCGAAGGCGGGAATCCAGTGACTTCAAGCGTTCTCGCACGAAAGGCCCTGGATTCCCGCCTTCGCGGGAATGACGGCCTGGAGGGATGACGCTAAAGGCTCTGGATATTCTGCTCCGCCGAAGTAAAGCGGAGCCGCCTTCGCGGAAATGTCGGGCCGAAGGATGATGCTGAAGCAGCCACCCCGCCATCTGCCTCCCTGCCCGGCCGTCCATGGCCCTCGCTTCATCCTTGCTTGCTTCATCCTTACCTGCCGCATCCATGCGCGCGACCTTCCCGGTCCACCTGCATCCCTGCATCCCTGCTTCACTCGCCTCCCTGTCACACCGGCCTCCATGCCGCGTTCGCGTCCCTGCCGATACGACTCGACGATCTTCAATCGACCCGACCACCCATGCGTTCGAAACTGCCGTCCTGATGGAACAGCGGCCCGAACCACGGATGCGATACGTCGATGCTGACTTCGAAATGCTCCGCATCCAGATCGCGGTGCACCAGCACGAAACGTCCCGGCCAGAACGGTTTCGGCAGCGGCAGGCGCAGGCCGCGCCAGTGCAGGAAATAACCGTCGTCGACGAACACCAGCCGGTTGGGCAGCACCTCCAGACGCACGCGCATGCCCAGGCCGCCGCCGAAATGCTCCAACAGCTGGCCGTTCTCGCCCAGCAACATGCGCGAACGGAAACTGAAGACTTCATCGACGAAGTGATACGTGCGGGTCTTGATCCAACCCAGGCCGCGCGCCATCGGTTTCACGTCGAAACGGAACGGCACCTCGTCGGCGTTGTGATGCGGCAGCACCCGCGCGTAGCGGATCAAGCGTGCGAACACGCCGCCCAATCGGGTGCAGCGCACCTGATGCATGTTGCCGACGTATTCGGCCTGGGCCTGGCCGGGCGGTAATTCGAAACGCGCCTGGATATGCGGATGCAACAGCGACCAGCGCGTGCCCAGCACGGCCCGCAGCAACGCGGCCAGATCGTGCGATGCCGCCGGGCCACGCGGTTTGTCGTCGGCACCGGCCAGTCCGCCGGCGGTCGTCGCGCCTTCAATGCGCTCGCAAGGCAAGTCAATGGGTTGCAACAGTTCCATGTTGGTCCTTTGGGTGTCCCTCACCCGTATGGAAAGAACGCGGATCGATGTCCAAACCGGCGTTACCGGAACGCAACGCGCTGTCCAGGCCGGGATGGAGGAAACTGAAACGCTGATCGAGCAGGCGTTGCGGCGCGACCACCGGGCCGTCGAGCAGCATCGTCGCCATCTCGCCCAACGCCAGCCGCAGCGGCGCGGCGGGCACGCGCAAGAACGCGGGGCGATGCAGCGAATGCGCCAAGGCCTGGGTGAATTGCGCCTGGGTGCAACCGCCCGGCGCGACCAGGTTGTAGGGGCCGCGGATGCCGACGTGCTCGACGGCTTGTTCGACGAAGCGCAGCACATCGTCCAGGTGTACCCAGGCGAACCATTGCCTGCCGTCGCCGAGCCGAGCGGCGGCGCCGAGCGCGGCGCTCAGCGACAACATCGGCAGCAGGCCGCCGCTGCGATGCAGAACCAGACCCAGGCGCATCGTCACCACACGCACGCCCTGCGCCGATACTTTCGCCGCCGCTCGCTCCCAAGCCACGCACAACTCGCTGGGGAAATCGCCGCGCACCGGCTGCGGATCGCGCAGTTCCGGCGCGCTGCGCGCATGCGCGCCGTACAGACCGACCGCGCTGGCTTGCAGCCACAGCGCCGGCTTGCGCCGGGAACGCTCGCACCAAGCGCGCAGCGCATCGGTGGTGCCGATGCGGCTGGCCAGCAGCGCGCGCTTGCGCGCCGGCGACCAGCGCGGACCGACCACCGGCGCGCCGGCCAGGTTGATCACCACGTCGACGGCTTCGTCGTCGCGCAGTTCGGCGGTATCGGCGATACAGCGCGCGCGGCCGCCGAAGCGCAACGCGGCGCGGCGCGGATCGCGGCTGAGCACGGTGACCCGATGGCCGCCGGCCAGCAGCCCTTCGACCAGCGCGGTGCCGATGAAACCGGTACCGCCGCTGATCAGAAAGTCCTGCTGCGGATGATCGCGCAGCAAGGCCCGCGGTTCCGGCTCGGCGGCGTTGGCGCGCGCGGCCAGACCGTCGCGCATCGCCGAGATCGCGATACCGATCGCCGCCGCGGTCAGCGCCCAGGACATCCAACCGAAGGAATGCGTCTGCAGCGCACTCGGCGCCGACCAGTCCTGCCGGGTCGCCAGCGCATACACCGCGAACATTGCGCCGCCGTTGACCGCCAGGATCGTGTGCAGCACGCGCTCGGTGTTGGGCAGCAGTCGGGTCGCGTCTTCGACCACGAAGTCCCACAAGGTGATGCCGACCTCGATCGACACCAGCGCCCACACCGCTGCCAGCCACGCGCCTTGCGGCTGGATCCAGGCGAACACCAGGAACAGAAAACCGTAGACGAAGCCGCGCGCCGAATGCAGCTTCAACTCCAGCGCGGCGCTGCGGCGGTTGGCGAGTTTTTCCATCAGTTCGTGATGGGCGATGGTGTCGATCGCGCCCAACACGATCTGCAACAGCAACAAGGCGATGAATAAACGTTCCATGGCGCGTCTGCCTCAGTAGTGCGTGGGGCAATGACCGTCGTCGCAATGCGGCGCCGCGTCCTGACCGGCTTCGCGATAGCCCAGCCAGCGCGAGACGCGATGGCGGTTCGGCGCGATCCAGCGGTACGCGCGCGCGGCCAGGCGGCCGGCGCCGGGCACGCGCAGCGGCCAGGTCAGCCAGCCCAGGCCGACCGCGCGATAGGCCTCGGCGATGCCGGGCACGCCGATCCGCCATTCGCCGTCGGCGCAGCGCACGTGCAAGGCATTGCGCAGCGCATCGAGTTCGAAACCCCATTGCGCCGGATCGAAGTCCGGCTCGGCGATATCGACCAGCCGCAAACGGTTATGGCGGTCGCCGGCCTTGAGCCGGTGCATTTCTGTGCGGCACAGCGGGCAGGCGCGGTCGTACAGGGCGATGACTTGGAGCGGGACGGCGTCGTTGCTCATGATCGTCTCCTACAGTTATTTCGGTAATTACAGAAATTGATAGGCAAAAAAAGGCCGGCGAGCGCTCAGGGCGAGCGCTCGCCCGGCCTGGATTCGGTTGCGTCCTGGGCGGGTTCGTCGCGAGCGGGCGCATCGTTGTCGGCCTCGTCCTCGAACATCACGGACTGCGCCGGCGGCAACGGCTGCACCGGGCCACGCACGAACTGCTGGATGCGCGCGCCCATCTTGAGCAGCTTGATCAGGGTCTTGGGATCGAGCCGGTTCATCTCGTCGATCCAGCTCGTGCCGGTCTCCATGAACTCCAGCACTTCGCGCATGCGTTCGAGCGTGCGGCGGTCGCGCGGATCGTTCTGATCCGGCGCCACGGCGGCGTTGTCGCCGTCGAGCACGGCGGTGCGCAGCATGCTCAGGGTCGGTTCGATCTCGCGCCGGCGACGCTCCTGGACCACCGCGCGGAAGATGTCCCAGACGTCCTTGTAGGTTTCGAAGTGGTCGCGTCGGTCGCCGAGCACGTGGCTGACCCGGGCCAGATTCCAGCCCTGCAGTTCCTTGAGGCTGGTGCTGACGTTGGAGCGCGCCAGATTGAGGGTTTCGCAGATCTCGTCGGCGGTGATCGCGCGTTCGCTGAGGAACAGCAGCGCATGGATCTGGGCCACGGTGCGGTTGACGCCCCAACGGCTGCCCATCTCGCCCCAGTGCAGGATGAAACGTTCTTGGAGCGGGCTGAGGGGCATGGACTTCTCTTATTTCTGTTTAGACAGAAATTAAAGAACAAACCGCAGCGCGTCAATATGCCGCAGCGTCCGTTCGTCGGCGAGTCGGTTTCAGACTGTAGGAGCGGCGCGAGCCGCGACAACCGCAGTGACGTACGAGAGCGCGATTTTCCGCAGCCGATACTCCACAGGTACTTGAATTTACGGCCGTTTTCTAGGTCTTCGGAGGGCTGCGCTTACCTACGTCGCTTCGGTTGGTCGCGGCTCGCGCCGCTCCTACAGACGGCGCCCGGCGTCGCAGGCAGGGAGATTGAGGGCGCTCAATCTGCACCAACACCCCACCCCACGGCACCCGCCGTCCGTCGGCGATGTCCACGCCGGGTGACCGGCACGCCCTTTTATTACTAATATTAGTACATGAGCCTGACCGACCTCCGCCGCGCCTTGTTGGCCTACCTGCACGAGCGCATCGCCGCCGACGGCCTGCCGCCGTCGCAGCAGGAGATCGCCGCGCGTTTCGGCTTCCGCCAGAACCGTTCCGCCGGTTACCACCTGCAGGCCTTGCAGGCGCAGGGGCTGATCGAGCGGCTGCCGGGACGCGCGCGCGGGATCCGTCTGCGCGAGGCGGGGGTGCGCGAGGTGGCCCGGTTCCGTGCCGAGACCGGCGGCGGCGCGTTGACGCCCTCGCCCGTCCTGCATGCCGCCAACGACGACGGCCGCGTGGCCCTGCCGATCCTCGGCCGGGTCGCCGCCGGCCCGCCGATCGGCGCCGACGCCGATCCCGACAACCATGTATTGATCGACCGCCGGCTGTTCTCGCCGCGTCCGGATTACCTGTTGCGGGTCAAGGGCGATTCGATGCGCGAGGACGGGATCTTCGACGGCGACCTGATCGCGGTGCATCGCACCACCGAGGCGCGCAGCGGCCAGGTGGTGGTCGCGCGCATCGACGATGAAATCACCGTCAAGCGCCTGCGCATCGATGCCGACGGTATCGCGCTGTTGCCGCGCAATCCCGATTACGCGCCGATTCTGGTGGCGCGCGACGCCGACTTCGCGATCGAAGGCCTCTACTGCGGCCTGGTACGCAGCGCCTGAGCGCGGCCATGAGCCAGTTGATCTCCATCGAAAATCTGATCGGCACGCGCCGGTTGTGGCGCGGCCAGCCGGCGAACCTGGCGCCGTCCTCGCAGCCCACCGGCCACGCCGCGCTCGATGCCGCGCTGCCGACCGGCGGATGGCCCGAGGCCGCGCTGACCGAACTGTTGCTGCCGATGCACGGCGTGGGCGAACTGGAACTGATGTGGCCGGCGTTGGCGCGGCTGTCGCGGCCGACGCTGCAAGGCGCGCCGTCGAAGTCGGCATCGGCGCAGGCCGCGCATGCGCTCGATGGCGGCATGATCGTATTGATCGATCCGCCGTACCTGCCCTACGCGCCGGCCTGGCGCGACGCCGGCGTGGCCTTGCCGCGTTTGCAGGTGATCCGCGCGCACGGCCGCGATGCCTTGTGGGCGGCCGAGCAATGCCTGCGTTCGGGCGCCTGCGCGGCGGTGCTGTGCTGGCCGCAGCGCGCCGACGATCGCGCGCTGCGCCGATTGCAGGTCGCCGCCGAGACCGGGCAATGTCTGGGCTTCGCCGTGCGCGACGCGCGCGCTGCGCTCAACCCTTCGCCGGCCGCGCTGCGCATCGCCATCGACGCCGCACCGCGGCAATTGCGTGTGCTCAAATGCCGCGGCGGCAATGTACCGACCCGACCGATTCCGTTTCCGTCCACGTCCACCGCGCAGGCGCAGGCGCCGGCATCGGCATTCGCGCGACGGTCGCGCGAACGCGGCGCAGTCGACATCGCGCCCCCTGCCGACAGTTCCGTCATCCTCTTCAGTGCGCGGAGCTTGAGCCCCGACGCCGCCCGATCCGACGCCGCGATCGGGTCGCAAAACATCGTGCCCGAAAGCCCTCCCTCGGCCGCGCTCGACAGCGCAAGCCCGAAGTCGCTCGCACACGAACCCCGAAGCGACGAGGTCTTTTGTGGGAGGGGCTTCAGCCCCGACGCCATCCGACCCGACACCGCGATCGGGCCGCAAAACGTCGTGCCCGAAAGCCTTTCCACGACCGCGCTCGACAGCGCAAGCCCGAAGTCGCTCGCACACGAACCCCGAAGCGACGAGGTCTTTTGTGGGAGGGGCTTCAGCCCCGACGCCATCCGATCCGACGCCGCGATCGGGCCGCAAAACATCGTGCCCGAAAGCCCTCCCTCGGCCGCGCTCGACAGCGCAAGCCCGAAGTCGCTCGCACACGAACCCCGAAGCGACGAGGTCTTTTGTGGGAGGGGCTTCAGCCCCGACGCCATCCGATCCGACACCGCGATCGGGCCGCAAAACGTCGTGCCCGGAAGCCTTCCCGCAACAGCTCCGACCGCCCCGCGCTGAGTCGAACGCCATGCGCTGGGCCTGCCTGCTGCTGCCGCAAATGGCGATGGACGTGGTCCTTCGCAATCACCCGCATCCCGAGCGGCCGCTGGTGCTGGTCGACGGCCCGCATGCGCGCCGCCGGCTGTATGCGGTCAACGCCGCCGCGCGCGCGATCGGGCTCAAGCCGGGGATGACGCTGATCGCCGCGCACGCCATCGTCGACGGTTTCCAGATGGTCGAACACGATCCGCAGGCGGTCGAACACGCGCGCCGGTTGCTCGCCGCCTGGGCCTATCGCTACAGCTCGCAGGTCAGCATCGAATTCGAGCACGCCATCGTTCTGGAGATCGGCCGCAGCCGCAGTCTGTTCGGCCTGTGGCCGCAATTGTACAAACGCCTGGGCGAGGAACTGCGCGAACTGGGCTTCCGTTACCGCATGGCCGCCGCGCCGAATCCGTATGCGGCGCGCGCCTTGACCAACCTCGCCGACGGTTTGTTCTTCGACGACGACATGCTGCTGCCGGCGCTGGCCAAGATGCCGATCGAGCGCTGCGGCCTCGACGCCGACGTGGTCCAGGCCCTGCAACGCATGGGCCTGCGCAGGCTCGGTGCGGTGTTCGCCTTGCCGCGCGCGCCGTTGGCGCGGCGTTTCGGACAGGACGTGCTGACCCGGCTCGACGCGCTGCGCGGCGAAGCTTCGCCGATGTTGAACTATTTCCAACCGCCGGACGTGTTCGACGCGCGCATCGAGCTCGGTCATGAGGTCGAATCCAGTCTGGCCCTGTTGTTTCCGCTGCGCCGGCTCACCGCTGATCTGTCGGCGTATCTGTCCGGCCGCGACGGCGGCGTGGCGCGGTTCAAGCTGATCCTCGAACACGAACGCCATTCGCATCACGATCGCATCGCCGACAGCGAAGTCGTGGTCGGCCTGCTCGCGCCCGAACGCGAGGCGGCGATGCTGTTCGAACTCGCTCGCGGCCGCTTGCAGCACGCGCAGCTGCCGGCGCCGGTGATCGGCCTGCGCCTGTTGGCCGAACAATTGCCGCCGTTCGTGCCGGCGCGGCGCGACCTGTTCGACCCGCGCCCGCAGCAGGCGCTGCCGTGGGCGCAGTTGCGCGAGCGCCTGCGCGCACGGCTCGGCGACGAGGACGTGCACGGACTGGCGCTGCACGCCGATCATCGGCCCGAACGCGCGTGGCGGCGGGTGCTCGGCGATGCGCCGACGCGCGCGAACAAAAGCGCCGCCGCCCACGCCGCGATGCGCAGCGCGACCCGCCCGGGCTGGCTGCTCGACGCACCCGAACCGTTGCGCGATCCGGTCGCACGCATCCTCGCAGGTCCGGAGCGGGTCGAATCGGGCTGGTGGGATCACGACGACGTGCGCCGCGACTATTACCTGGTCGAAACCGTCAAGGGCCAGCGCGCCTGGGCCTATCGCGACGCGGGCGGCGACGGCCCGTTGATCCTGCATGGGTGGTTCGCATGAACGCTCTGTCCGCCGCCGCTTTGCCCGAGTACGCGGAACTGCATTGCCTGTCGGCTTTCAGTTTCCAGCGCGGCGCCTCGGTGGCCAACGAATTGTTCGACCGCGCCAAGGCGCTGGGTTATCGCGCGTTGGCGATCACCGACGAATGCTCGCTCGCCGGCATCGTGCGTGCTTGGCAGGCCGCCAAACGCACGGAGCTTGCGCTGATCGTCGGCAGCGAAATCCGCGTGCACGACGGCCCGAAGATCGTGCTGCTGGTCGCCGACTCGGCCGGCTACACCGACTTGTGCGGCCTGATCACGCAAGCCCGGCGACGCGCGAAAAAGGGCGAATACCTCAGCCTGACCGACGATTTCCGCGAGCGCAGCGCCAACCTGATCGCATTGTGGATCCCCGACGGCGCCGAACACGATGATGCCCATGCCGCGTGGTTGCGCGAACGTTTCGCCGATCGGCTGTGGCTCGCGGTCGAACTGCACCGCGGCCCCGACGACGATGCGCGCCTGGCCGCACTCACCGCACTGGCCGCCCGGCACGGCCTGCCGGCCGTCGCCGCCGGCGACGTGCACATGCACCAACGCGCACGCCGTCCGCTGCAGGACGTGCTGACCGCGGTGCGCCACCGCACCACCGTCGCCGAAGCCGGCGACCTGCTGTTCCCCAACGGCGAGCGGCATCTGCGCATCCGCAAGGCCTTGCAAGCGATCTATCCGGCGCAGTTGCTGGCGCAAACGGTGAAGATCGCCGAGCGCTGCGTCGGTTTCGATCTCAGGCGCGGCATCGACTACCAATACCCGCACGAACTGGTGCCGGCCGGCGAAACCGCCAAGACTTGGCTGCCGCAATTGGTCGAATCCGGGGCCGCGCGGCGCTGGCCGCACGGCGTTCCGGCGCAATCGCGCAAGCAGATCGAACACGAGTTGCGCATCATCGGCGAGCTCAATTACGAATCGTATTTTCTGACCGTTCACGACATCGTCCGCCATGCGCGCTCGCTCGACATTCTGTGCCAGGGACGCGGATCGGCCGCCAATTCCATCGTGTGCTATGCCCTGGGAATCACCGAAATCGATCCTTCGCGCATGGGCATGCTGTTCGAACGATTCATGTCGGTGGAACGCAACGAGCCGCCCGATATCGATGTCGATTTCGAACACGAGCGGCGCGAGGAAGTGCTGCAGTACGTATTCGCCCGCTACGGCCGCGAGCGCGCCGCCCTGACCGCGGTGGCGATCAGCTATCGAGGCCGCAGCGCTGTGCGCAATATCGCCGCCGCGCTGGGCATGCCGCAGGATCAGATCAGCGAACTGGCGCGCACGCTGGATCGCTGGAGCAGCGGTGTTCCCGAAGCCGAGCATCTGCGCGAACGCGGCCTGGACCCGGAATCGCCGCTGCTGCGAAACGTACTGGCGTTGACCGCGATCCTGGTCGGGGAAGGATTCCCGCGGCACTTGTCGCAGCATCCCGGCGGCTTCGTGATGTCCGAACGCCCGCTGCACACCTTGGTTCCGGTCGAGAACGCGGCGATGGACGAGCGCACCGTCGTGCAATGGGACAAAGACGATCTCGACGCGATGGGCTTGCTCAAGGTCGATTGCCTTGCCCTGGGCATGCTGACCGCGGTGCGAAAAACCCTGGCGCTGCTGGAAACCCAGGGCGTGCGCGGTCTCGACATGCCGGCCATCGTCAAGCACGAAGACGATCCGAAGGTCTACGACATGATCTGCGAGGCCGACACCGTCGGCGTGTTCCAGATCGAATCGCGCGCGCAGATGTCGATGCTGCCGCGCTTACGGCCGCGTACGTTCTACGATTTGGTGATCGAGATCGCGATCGTGCGGCCCGGACCGATCCAGGGCGACATGGTCAATCCCTATCTTCTGCGGCGAAAAGATCCGAATCTGGTCGAGTATCCCTCCGCGGCGCTCAAGGACGTGCTCCAGCGCACCTTGGGCATTCCGCTGTTCCAGGAACAGGTGATGCAGATCGCGATCGTCGCGGCGGGCTACAGCCCGGGCGAAGCCGATCAACTGCGCCGTTCGATGGCCGCGTGGAAACGTCACGGCGGCCTGGAGCCGCATCGCGAGCGTCTGCGCGAAGGCATGCTGGAACGCGGCTACACCGAAGATTTCGCCCACCGCATCTTCGAACAGATCAAGGGCTTCGGCAGCTACGGCTTTCCCGAATCGCACGCGGCCAGCTTCGCCTTGATCGCCTACGTCAGCTGCTGGCTCAAGTACTACCATCCCGCGGCCTTCGCCTGCGGCCTGATCAATTCGATGCCGATGGGGTTCTACACCCACGGACAGATCCTGCACGATGTGCGGCGCAAGGGCGTGACGGTGCTGCCGGTCGACGTGCGCTACAGCGATTGGGACTGCACGCTGGAAGCCGTACCCGGCGGCCGCGGCAACCATCCGCACGCCATCCGCATGGGGCTACGCCTGATCGCCGGTTTCGACGAGGCCTCGGCCGATCGCATCTGCGATGCCCGCGCGCGCGCGCCGTGGCGCGACGTCGAAGACTTGTGCGCGCGCGCGGCGATCGACACGCGCGTGCGCGCCCTGCTCGCCGATGCCGGCGCTTTGCGCGCGCTCGCTGGCCATCGCCACCGCGCGCGCTGGGCGGTGGCCGGCGTCGATACGCAATTGCCCTTGTTCGCCGGCCTGGCGCGCGACGAGGCGCCGGTGTCGCTGCCGCTGCCGACCGCCGGCGAAGACATGCGCGCCGACTACGCCCTGCTCGGCACCACACTGGGCCGGCATCCGCTGTCGCTGCTGCGCAGCGCCTTGCATGCGCGGCGTTGCCGGCGCTCGTCGCAATTGGCCAAGGTCGAACACGGCGCACGGGTGCGTTTCGCCGGTCTGGTGACGGTGCGCCAGAGTCCGGAGACTTCCAGCGGCGTGACCTTCCTGAGCCTGGAGGACGAGGACGGCATGGTCAACGCGGTGGTCTGGCGCGATCTGGCCCAGCGCCAACGGCGCGTCCTGGTGGAATCGCGGCTGATGGCGATCGACGGCAAGTTGGAACGGGTCGACGGCGTGCAACACATCATCGCCTCGCGCATGGAAGATCTGACGCAGCTGCTGGGTACATTGGCCACACATTCGCGCGATTTCCATTGAAATGCGCGCGGCCTGCGCCGTGGGCGCGACACATCGCGGCTCGCGCCTGCAGGAGCGGCGCAAGCCGCGACCGCGACAATCGGCTGACGTCGCAAACCCTGGGTTCGTCGTAACCGATTTTCGTCGTAACCGATTGTCGCGGTCGCGGCTTGCGCCGCTCCTACAGGGGCGTGGCCGGGTAGAACTTCGCCCTACTCCGGCCGCTCGCGCACCGGGCGCTTGGCCAGTTTTCGCTGCAAGGTGCGACGGTCCACGCCGAGCAGGCGCGCGGCGGCCGAGACGTTGCCGCCGCACTCGGCCAGTACCCGCTGCATATGTTCCCAACCCTGCCGGCGCAAGGACGGCGGCTCGGCCGGCGGTTCCGGCGGCGCTTGCGGCGACGGCGATTCGAACGACTGCGCCAGCGCATCGATATCGAACGGCTTGGGCAAGTAGTTCCAGGCGCCGCGACGCATCGCGTCGACCGCGGTGGCGATGCTGGCGTAACCGGTCGCCAGCACGATGCGCGCGCGCGGGCAGCGCTCGCGCAGGGCGCCGATCAGCAGCAAACCGTTGTCGGCGCCCAGCTTGAGATCCAGCACGATGCCTTCGGGCGCGAACTCCTCCAGCGCGCCCAAGGCGCTGGCGGCATCGTGGCGTGCCCGCACCTCCACGCCGCGCCGGGTCAGCATGCGCGCGAGCACTTGGCAGAACGCCAAGTCGTCGTCGATCAGCAAGATGCGCGCGGGCAGACTCATGACCCGGCCTGCGCGGTCGCAGACGGCGGCGCCAGCGGCAGTTCGATCTCGGTCATGCAGCCGCCGCCTTCGCGCTCGGTCTGGCGCACGCGGCCGTGGCTGCGTTCGATGCTGGCCTTGGAAATCATCAGACCGATGCCCAGGCCCTGGCCCTCGCTGTCGCGGCGCGGACGCGCGGCGATCTGCGCGGGCCCGGCGCCCCGGTCGAGAATGCAGACGGTGAGCCAGCCCTCGCGCGCCCGGGTGCGGACTTCCACCGGCGCGTCGATGCCGCGCGCGGCATTGGCGTCGGCGGCGTTGTTGATGAGATTGATCACCGCCTGCGGCAGGCTGGCGTCGACGCGCACGTTGCGGCCCGGCGCGCCGGCGTTGAACACCGCGGTCGCGTTGGGCCGCAGCAGACGCCAACGGTCGACGCAGGCGTGCACGAACGCGTCGGCATCCTCGTGCGTGCTCTCGCCGGCGGCGCCGCGACGCGCCATCTCGGCCAGCGCGCGCACGTGATCGCGGCAATGCGCCAGTTGCGCGCGCAGCAGTTCGATGTCCTCGCGCGGCGGCGGTTGCTGGCTGGACATCCAGTCGTCGACCAGCAATCCCATCGTCGCCAACGGCGTGTTCAACTCGTGCGCGGTGCCGGCCGCGAGCGAACCCAGCGCCGACAGCGACTCGTCGCGGATCGCGCGCTCGCGCGCTTCCGACAAGCGCCGGCGCTGATCGCGCACGATGGTCATGAAGCGGCTGAGCACCACCACCATGATGCCGGCCGAGAGCAGGAAGTTGACCCACATCCCGGTCACGTGCAATTGGAAATCGCTGCCGTGCACGTGCGGCAACGGCAGGTGGTGACGCAGCAGCCAGGTGTAGAGGCCCGCGGTCAGCACCGTCAGGCCCAGCATCGGCGCGATCTCCAGGCCGATCGCCGCCATCGCCACCGGCATCAGGTACAGCGACACGAACGGATTGGCCGGGCCGCCGGAGAAATACAGCAGCGCGGTGAGCGCGAGCAGATCCACCAGCAGCTGCAGCACCAGCGCGCGCGGACCGGCATCGCGATGGAGCAGCGACCACCAATGGCTGAGCACGTTGAAGGCCAGCAGGCCGGCGGAAATCGACAGCAGCGGTTTGGCCGGAATCGGCAGATTCAGGCGCTGGACCACGAACACGACGGTGAGCATCTGTCCGGCCACCGCCATGTAACGCAGGTAGATCAGCAGCTGCAGCACGGCCGGGTCCGCGGAACGGGAGGCGTCGATTATCGCATCGGCCGGGCGCGCGGGCCCGCCGCGAGGCTGCGACCGCGTGACGCGCCTCTCACGCTCGCTGCCGCCCTGCCGATCCGAGCCCTGCATCCGTCTTGAGCCGAGCCGGGCCCAACCGAACCGGGACCTCCGATTCGATGCCCGCGGCCCTGCCGTCCGCGCCAGCCCTGCCCCGACCGGCTGCGCACGCGTGCGCACCTGTCAAAACCGACAGGTCGCGTGCACGGCGACGGCGTGGCGCTATGCTCGGCCGGCCAGGATGGTCTGGCAATACATAGGGATGTACGTCATGAAATCGAATGGATCGATGTTGATGAACGGCCTGCTTTGCGGCGCGATCGCTCTTGCCGCGGTCGGATCGGCCGGCCACGCGCCCAGCGCTGAAGCGCAGACCTTGCCGAACCGGCCGGTGCTGTACTGCTTCGTCAGCCCCAACAACCAGCCGGCGCCTCCCGGCAACCTGGGCCGCTGCGCGACCTTCTATCAAGGCGCCAGCAGCTATCGCGCCGATTTCCAGGTGCGCAACCTGCCGGCCGGCAACTACAGCTACGTGTGGACCAACGACAACGGCCTGGTGCTGTCGTGCAATACGCAGAATTGCAGCCAGACCTATCGCGGCGGTATGCCGATTCTCGACGTGGTCAACGTCACCTACACCGACCTCGCCACCGGCGTGTCGAACACCCTCAGCCGCGACGTGCAGATCAACTCGCCGCTGTGAGCGGCGCCAGCGCGTAACCGCAAGCGGCGGGCTCGGGCCCGCCGCTTGTCCGCCTCGGCGGTGATGCGGATAAGCAGCGATGCAACGATGAAAAAAGATACGCGCGCCGGCCTCACCTGAGCCGGGGCAAAATATCGCCGACTTCCACGTTTTTGCGATGGCGCCTTGCCGTGCCTCATGGCGGCACCCGCAGTTTGGCCGCGACGCCCCGCCAGGCCAGCCGCAGCGGAAAAAAGCGGGCCGAAGCCCGCTTTATGTTGACGGCGACAAGCGCCGCGGAAGATCAGTAATCCACTCTTACGCTGACGTTCGAATAGCTGGTGTATCCGTACAAGCCGATGTAGAAGGTCCCCGCCGGCGGGTTGTTGACCAGCGCGCCTTCGTTGCTGCCGTTGATCGCCGGGCTGATGTCGTAACGCGCCGGAGTCGGCTGGGCGCCATGCTTGATCAGCATGTCGGCGTCGCCCGCGCCGCTCATGGTGACGTTGAAGTTGCTGGTTCCCAGCGGCACGGTGAACTTCAAGTACCGCAGCGTTCCGGCCGCCCCGCTCAGTGCGTTGATCGGCACGCCCGAGGTCAGCGTCTGCGCAACCGGCTGATTGTCCAGTGCATAGTTTCGGGCCCACACACTGGTCTGGCTGCCGTCGTACTGCTGCCACATGACGGTGAACTCGCCCGCGTGGTTCATCGCCACCGTGTGGCTCAGGGAATACGGGTTCGCGGCAGACGCGTTGTCGATCCTGAAGGCCGCGCCCAGCGCGGTTCCGTCCTTTGCGTACTGGCGTGCGTACAAGCCCCAGGAAGCGTTCGGATTGGAAGCGGCTGTGCGCGCGGCCCAGGCCACCACGAAACTGCCGTCCTCGGCCACACCCACCGCGGGCAGAAACGGCTCGGTGGCCGAGGCATCGACCAACACGTTGCCGCCCAGCAACTGACCGCCGGGCGAGTAACGCTGGAACGCGATGCTCTGAGTGTTGGTGTCGCGCGCGTAGTTCATCCACGCGATCACCTGATCGCCGGATTGATTGCCGGCCACGACCGGGTAATTGACCGTGTTGGGCGGACTGGTGATGTAGCTCAAAGGCGCAACCACGTTGCCGTTGCTGTCGAAGCGGGTAGCGGCCAGGCGCACGTGCCAGAAATCGGGAGTGACGTGCAACGACAGGTTGCTGAAACGACCGCTGGCATCGATCGAGGAACGCAACTGAGTGACAAAATCGCCGCTCTGGGCTACGAACTCAGGGCCTCGCGCGCTGCCGTTGCGGTTGAACACGCGATTGCGGCGGGTGAAGCTGTTGGCCGACAATTTGACCGTCCAAGCGATGGTGAAAATGCCATCGCTGTTCATCGATACGTACGGCTGACTGAAATCGGTCATCGTGCCCTGGTCGACACGAAAGCGCGGCGTGATCACCGTGCCGTTGCGATTGAAAACCGTCGCGAAAATGCCGCCCTGCCCGACCATTTCCTCGACCACGACATAGTTGCCGAGGCGATCGGTTCCCACATCGGCCCATACCACGCCGCTCAGTGTCTGCGCCATCGGCCACAAAGCCGAGCCCCCCGGCGCATAACGATTGAGATAGGAACCTGCCAGCAATACCGACTCGCCGCCGGCACCGGTCACCGCGTGCAGATCGGAAGAACGGGTCCCGTTAGAAATGCCGCCCGGTTGATACGGCGCCCCCAGCGCCCCGGCATTGGCTGCCGACATGATGCCTGTCAGCGCGATCGCCAAACCCATGGCCGACCAACGCACGGTGTTTGCTTTCCCCAAACGCATACAACCTCCTTGTGATGATACTTCGCCGTCCGAGCGACGCCGACTCACGAGCGCGTCGTCGCGGCAGGCGAATAATCGCACAAGCCGGTGTCAGATCGCGCGACTGGGCCAACGCGAAAAAACCGGTGTGGATCGTATGCATTTTTCTGGCACACGCAATCCAACAACCAGGGACGGGCCAGCCGCCCTGGTCGATTGGGAGCGATTCGATATCAATCGAACTTGATGTCGTACTCCAGCCAGAACTGACGGCCGTACGGGTCGTAGTTACCGACCGGATAGAACGGCCAGCCGCCGTTGTTGCGGTCCGCCGGCGGCTGCGAGTCGCGCAGGTTGTTGACCACCAGCGACAGCGTGGAGCGATCGCCGAAACGGTAGCCCACGCTGCCGTTGTACTTGGTGTACGGCGAGATGCGGCCGCTGCCGTCGCTCTTGGGCAGGCTGCCGTAACGCAGCGCGGTGAGGTTGGTGGTCCACGGGCCGATCGACCAGGTCAGGCCGGTGTTGACCTTGCTGCGCCAGTCGGTGTAGTCGAGGCTGTTGCGTATGTCGATCTTCGGATCGTCGGAGAACTGTTGATACTCGCGCTTGATCACCAGCGTGTAGGCCACGCGCGCGGCGAAGTCGCCGAAACGGCCGGCGTTCCAGCGCAGGTTGCTCTTCAGGTCGATGCCGTCGCTGCGTTCGGACGCGGCGTTGATGGCGTTGACCAGCACGCGGCGCACCTGGTCGGGCTGCACCGGCGCGTCGGACGGATTGCGGATCACCCGGCTCAACACTTCGCGGCAGTTCGGCGAGTTGATGTCGCGCGCTTCGCCGCCGATGGTCCGGCCGAGGCGGCAGTCGGCTTCTTCGCGCAGGATGCGGCTGCTGTCGAGATTGGTGAGCTCGTCGTCCAAGCGGATGCTGTAGTAGTCCACCGACAGATCGAAATGCTCCGACGGCGACCACACCACGCCCAGGCCATAGGACTTGCCGTTCTCCGGCTTCAGTCCGGCATTGCCGGTGCTGGTGTAATCGATCGCCAGACCGGAGAAGTCGCAGTCGTCGTAGGGCTGGCCGGCGGTGCGGCAGCGCCAGTAATCGGTCATGCCCGGGTTATAGCCGCGGGTTTCGGCGGCGAAGATGTAGTTCATGTCCGGCGCGCGGAAACTGGTGGCGACGGTGCCGCGTATCAGCAGGCTTTCGATCGGGCGGAATTCCAGCCCGGCGTTCCAGGTGGCCTTGCCCGACTTGCGTCCGGCGAAACGGAATTCGTCGTAGCGCGCGGCGGCCGAAGCGGTCAGCGTGCTGAAGATCGGTACGTTGATCTCCGCGCCGATGGCGTAGCGGTCGCGCTCGCCGCTGGCGCGCGAGCCGGCGCTGGTGTTCCAGAAGGTGCCGTCGCCCAGACGCGGATCGGGACGGTTGCTGTAACCCTGGGTGCCCGCTTCGAGCACGCCGGCGAAACCGACCGAACCGGCCGGCAAGTCGAACAAAGTGCCGTTGACGCTGAAGGCCAGATTCTGGATCCAGGACGCGTTGATGCCTTCGTGGAATCCGGTCAGGCGCTCGTAATCGGTAGGGTTCAGCGGCTGGTACAAACGCGCCGGATCGGGGTTGTAGATGCCGATCCCGGCCGCGGTGGTGCCCAGGCGCGGGCCGAGGTAGTACTCGTTGATGCCGGCCAGGAACTGGCGGCGCTTGGTGCGGTTCTCGTTGCGGCCGTGGTTGTAGGCCAGCTCGTAGTTCCAGTCGCTGTCGCCCAGCGCGCCGCGCGCGCCGACCGAGAACGCCCACGAGCGTTCCAGGAAACGGTTGTTGTTGGCGTGCGCCGAGCCGATCTCTTCCGGCGCGATGCGGCGATACCATATCTCGTTGAGGCCGCTGGCCTGGTTGAGGAAATAGTTGTTGTCCGAAGTCCAGCTCGGCGCGCGGGTGTTGTTCTCGATGCTGGCGATGCCCAACTGCACGTCGGCGAACAATTCGGTGCGATCGCTCAGGTGCCAGGTCAACAGGCCGTAGGCGTCGGCGTTCTTCTTCTGCGTCTGCACCGTCCAGAACGCCGGCGAGGCTTCGTTGCTGCCGCAGTACCAGCCCTGGCGCGGATTGTTGGCGCGCGAGGTGGAGCCATGATAAAGACCGGACAACCCGCCGCAGGCCGCGCCCGGATCGATGTAGCCGTTAGTGCGCGCGTTGCGGCGGAAGCCGACCTGGGTCGGCAGGAGCGCGGTGTCGCCGGGGTTGTCGAGCAGCGAATCCATGAAGTCGCGCTGGTCGCCCCAGATCGGTTCGCGATGCGAGAGTTCGATGCCGTAAACCGCGTCGAAGCGATCGCTGGAATGGCCGCTGACCAGTTGCAGGCGCTGGTTCTGCCCGCCGCCCTGCTCGGTGCCGCCCACGCGCACATTCAGCTGCGTGCCTTCGAACTTCTTCTTGAGGATGAAGTTGACCACGCCGGCGACTGCGTCGGAGCCGTACACCGCCGAGGCGCCGCCGCCGAGCACTTCGATGCGTTCGATCAGCGCGCTGGGAATATTGGCCAGATTGACCACGTTGACCGAGCCTTCGTAGGCCAGCGGGTAATCGGCCTGACGCCGGCCGTTGATCAGCACCAGGGTGTGGTTGGGCCCCAGGCCGCGCAGATTGATGACGTTGGCGGCCGGAGTGAAGGTGTTGCCGAAGTCCTCGCCCTGCACCGCACCGGTGTTCTGGCTCAGCGCTGCGAGCGCGTCGAAGGCGTTGCGGAAGCCTTGCTTGTCGATATCTTCGGCGCTGATCACGGTGACCGGCGAGGGGCCCTCCAGGCTCGCGCGCGGGATGCGCGAACCGGTCACCACGACCTGATCGAGCAAGGTCGCGGGTTTGTCGCCGGAGGCCGGTTGCGCGTCGGCCTGCTGTGAAGCGGCCTGCTCTAAATCAGCCGACTGCGCCAGCGCGGGAGCGCACAGCGCCGGAAGCGCCAGTGCGAGAAACACGGACAGCGGACGGCGTCGCAGCCGGATGACAGGCCGAATGACAGCTTGCATGGAGAATCCTTCAAGGGAGGGGTGCCGTGCGCGCTGTGCGCGATCCCCAGACCGACGCGGCACGGCTTCCACGCCATCTTTGTTGCTACGCACCACGACCAGAAATGAAGGGCGTGCATCTGCTTATGGCGACCGGGAATTTGCTTCGCGGCGCGACAGTCTACGGTCCACGCCACATACGGCTTGTGCGCAAATCCACGAATTCGCGGGAAATTGGCCGCGGCGGCCGATAGAGCGATCGGACAAACCCGGCAAACCGCACACACCTTGAGATACCGGGTAAGCAATGCGCGCGTGACGCGCTCCACGCATGGCCCGATACTCGTGACGCGCATTGTGCAGGCCGCGCGAAGACCAGGGTTCGAACAGTGACGCAGTTCATTGGCCCGCGCGAGGATCTGTGACGCAACCAGGGCTTTGCCGCTTGCCGGGCCGCATAAGCTCGCGCTCCTCCTGCCCGCCTATCGCCAGCCCATTAGGAGTGCGCCATGACCCGCTCTCTCTCCGCCTCCGAACAGGCGGCGCTCCGCCAGCACCTGCTGCAACGCTACGGCACCCTCGGCCGCGGCGCGCCTTCCAAAGCCGCGCGCACCAAGCTCGCTGGCGCGCTCGACGCCGCGGCGGCATCGCCGGACCTGCGCGCCGCGCCGGTCGTGGCGCTGCCCAAGGATCTGCCGAAAGCGCCGTTCGCGGTGCGCGTGCTCAACAATCTGAGTTACGGCGCCACCGCGCAATCGATCGCCGCATTCAACGCGCTGGGCAGCACCGGCGTGCTGCGACTGGCCAATTACGTCGATTGGCAGCTGGACTGGACCAACATCGACGACAGCGCGGTGGAAACGCGCTTGGCCAACGCCGGCTACACCACCCTGGGCAAGTCGTTGACCCAGTTGTGGGCCGACCACGTCAAGCCCAATCCGGCCTATGAAATACGCATGCGCCCAGCCTGGGAAATGCAGCGCGCGGCCTTGGTGCGCGCGGTCCATTCCAAGCGCCAGCTGCGCGAGGTGATGGTCAATTTCTGGCACGATCATTTCAACGTCATGGCCAGCGACTACGACGCCGGCCCGGTCTACGTGCACTATCAGCGCGACGTGCTGCGGCCGCAGGCGTTCGGCAATTTCCGCGCGATGCTCGAGCAAGTCGCCAAGAGCACCTCGATGCTCTACTTCCTCGACAACGCCTCCAACACCCGCGCCGGCCCCAATGAAAACTTCGCCCGCGAGTTGCTGGAACTGCATACGCTGGGCGCCGAGCACTATCTGGGTTTCATGGACCCGTTCCAGGTGCCGCCCGATGCCGAAGATCCCAGCTACCCGGCCGGCTACACCGACATCGACGTGTACGAGACTGCATCGGCCTTCACCGGCTGGTCGGTCAAGAACGGTCACTGGGAGTATCCGACCGAGAACGACGGCAGCTTCGTCTATCGCCAGGCCTGGCACGACGCGGGACCGAAGTTCCTGCTCGGCCGCATGCTCTACCCCGAGCAGCCGGCGCTGAAGGACGGCCGCGACGTGCTCGATCGTCTGGCCAGCCATCCCGGCGTGGCGCGCTTCATCTGCAAGAAGCTGATCCGCCGCTTCATGTCCGACACGCCCGATCCGGCGCTGGTGACCAGCGCGGCGCAAGTGTTCCGGCAGAACTGGCAGGCGCCGGATCAGATCGCCAAGGTGCTGCGCCACATCTTGAACACCGACACCTTCGTCAACGTGTGGGCGGCCAAGGCGCGGCGTCCGTTCGAAGCGGTCGCCGCCGCGATGCGCACGCTCGACAGCGACTGGACCATCGCCGTGGGCAATCAGAAGAGCGACGAGTTCTCCTGGCGCATGGGCTTCACCGGTCATGCGCCCTACGAGTGGCCGGCGCCGAACGGTTATCCGGACACCCGCGAGGCGTGGTCAGGCTCGGGCAGTTACGCGATGACCTGGAAGCTGCTCAACTGGTTCACCGAGACTAACGACAACAACGTCCCGCTCGCGCCGATCCTGGCGACCACGCGCAGCAAGGTGCCGTCGTGGACCGCGAACAAGCTGGTCGATTTCTGGTGTCAGCGCATCCTGGGCTACCTGCCCACGGCGGCGCGGCGCCAGACCCTGGTCGCGTTCATGGCCCAGAACGGCGATCCGGCCACCTACGTCATCACCGACACCAATGCCTGGGCCGGCAACGACCTCAAACGGCATTACAACCAGGAACGCCTGCGCAGCATGGTGTCCCTGATCCTGATGTCGCCCGAATTCCTCTGCCGCTAAGCCAGGACGCCGACATGACGACCCGACGCGATTTCCTCAAGGGCACCTGCGCGACCGCGGCCATCGGCGCGGTGGGCGGCCCCGCCCTGCTGTTCGCCAACCCCGCCTTCGCCGCCGCCAACGGCCACGACACCGTCGTGCACCTGTTCCTGCGCGGCGGCCTGGACGGCCTGAATCTGGTGGTGCCGACCGACGGCGCCGACCGCGGTTTCTACGAGCAGGCGCGGCCGAATCTGGCCATCGCCGCGACCGGCACTTACGGCGCGCTGCCGCTCACGCTGGCCAGCGGCGCCGGCACCGGCTTCGGCTTGCATCCTTCGGCGAGCGGATTGCGCGATCTGTGGAACGCCGGCCATCTGGGCATCGTGCATGCCTGCGGCCTGCTGACCAGCGTGACCCGCAGCCACTTCGACGCCCAGCTCTACATCGATCTGGGCACGCCGGGCCAGCAAGGCATCGGCAGCGGCTGGCTGGCGCGGGCGATGAACGCGCAGCCCAATCTCAACGGCACCGAACGAATTCCCGCGCTCGGCGTCGCCTCGCGCCAGCCGGCCGGATTGTTGGGTTCGGTACAGGCGTTGACCATGGGCAGCCCGTCGGATTTCGCGCTCAACGCCGGCGCCTGGTCGTGGCAGAAAACCCGCAGCGATTCGCCGGCCGGATTGAAAGGCGTCAACGAAACCCTGGGCAGCCTGTGGGGCGGCAGCTCGCCGCTGGAACTGGGCGGGCAGCGCGCCGACAGCGCACTCAAAGTGATCGCGCAACAAACCTACAGCGCGCCGCCGGCCGGCTGGCCGACCAGCGGATTCGCCCAGCAGTTGTGGACGATCGCCCAGTCGATCCAGTTCAACCTCGGCCTGCACTACGCCACCCTCGACCTGGGCGGTTGGGACACCCACGACGGCCAGGGCACCGCCGGCAGCGGCTATCACTACTACCAGAACAAGATCGCCGAACTCTCGCAGGCGCTGTCGGCGTTCTACGCCGCGCTCGACGCCAGCGGCCACGCCTCGCGGGTGACCGTGGTCGTGCAGTCCGAATTCGGCCGGCGCGTGCGCGCCAACGCCAACGGCGGCACCGACCACGGCTACGGCAATCCGGTATTGGTGCTGGGCGGACCGGTCAACGGGCGGCGCTTTTACGGCTCGTGGTCGGGCCTGGATCCGGAAATCCTCTCGCCGCATTTCGGCGACGTGCCGGTGACCACGGACCATCGCCGGGTGCTGTCGGAGTTGCTGGTCAAGCGCATGGGCCACAGCAACCTGGCGCCGGTGTTCCCCGGTTACAGCGGTTACGCGCCACTGGGGATCGTGCGCGACTTCGGCACCTTGGCCAAACCGGCGCCGGCCTTGCAGCAGCGTTTGCGGACGAAGGCGGCAGTGCAAGCGGCGCCGGCGGAAGAACCGGATCTGCTCGATCGTTTGGTGCGGTACGCGAAAGACTTGGTCGACTGAAGTTTTCGCCGCCCCCTACCCCCCCTTTGAAAAAGGGGGGGTAGGGGGGATTTGCTTTTGCTCCAGACCCCGCAACAAAAGCGAATCCCCCCGCGACCCGATTCTCAGTCGGACTTCCATCCAACGCCGAACGCGAGCCCCCTTTTCCAAACGTGGCAACGCTCAGCGACTCGCGCTCTGGTCTTCGTGGCCGAACTTGTCCGCGAACACCCCCGCCACCCAATCCACGAACGCGCGCACCCGCGGCGACAATTGCCGATGCTGCGGATACAACACCGACACCGGCACGCCCGGGCTGGCGTAATCGCCGAGCACTTCGATCAGGCGTGCATCGCGGATGTGCTGCTCCACGCCGTGCCGCGGCAGTTGGATCAACCCGCAGCCGCGCAACGCCGCGGCGACGTAGCACGCCGCGTCGTTGACCGATATCCATGAGTTCAATTGATACTCGCGCAAGCGTCCCTCGACCGTGAGTTCGAAGGGATATCGCAGGTCGCGATTGCTGGCGAAAAAACCGACCGCCTGATGCGCCGATAATTCGTCGGGATGACGCGGCGTGCCGAAGTACTGCAGGTACTCGGGACTGGCGCAGACCACCTCGGGCATCAACGCCAGGCGCTTGGCCACCAACGACGAATCGCGCGGCACGCCCGAACGCACCACGCAATCGATGCCTTCGCGCACCAGGTCGACCAAGCGGTCGCCGCTGCTGATTTCCAGATCGATCTGCGGATAGCGCCCACGGAACTCGTTGATGCGCGGCAGGATGATGCCGGTTGCATGGGTGCCGTGCAGGTCCAGACGCAAGGTGCCGCGTGGATTGCTCGCCACCGCGCTCAGCGCCGAATCGGCATCGTCGAGTTCGGCCAGCACGTGTACGCAGCGCTCGTAATAGGCCTGCCCGTCCAAGGTCGGCCGCACCTGACGGGTGGTGCGATCGAGCAGGCGCACGCCCAGGCGCGCTTCCAGTTCCTTGATCGCGTGGGTCGCGGTCGCCTTGGGCAGGTCCAGCACCGCGGCGGCGCGGGTAAAACTGCCCAATTCGACGATGCGGGTGAACAGGCGCAGGGCCTCGAAACGGTCCATGACGGTCTCCCAGGCGGATCATTGTTGGCGTTTTTTGAATTGTATTGCCAATTCGATCCGCTTTATCCACCCATGGCCAACGCGCAGACTGGCCCCACAGCGAAACCGCAGGCCGTCCGCCTCCCTCGCCTCCCCAATCGCCCGCCTCAGGAGTCCGCCATGTCCGTCCCGACCTCTTCCTCCATGACCGCTCTCGTCACCGGCGCCTCGCGCGGCATCGGCCGCGCCATCGCCCTGCGCCTGGCCGCCGACGGCTACGCCGTGGTCGTCAATTACGCCGGCAACACGGCCGCGGCCGAGGCCGTGGTCGCCGAAATCCGCCAGGCCGGCGGCCAAGCCGCCGCCGTACAGGGCGACGTCGCCGACGCCGACGCCATGCAAGCCGTGTTCGACTTCGCCAAGGCGACCTTCGGCCGCCTCGACGCGGTGGTCAACAGCGCCGGCGTGATGCCCTATGTGCCGATCGAAGGCGGCGATCTGGCCGAGTTCGACCGCGTAGTGACCACCAATCTGCGCGGCAGTTTCATCGTGCTCGGCCTGGCTGCGCAGCATCTGGACGAAGGCGGCCGCATCGTCGCGCTGTCGACCAGCGTGATCGGCAAGGCCTTCCCGAACTACGGCCCTTACATCGCCTCCAAGGCCGGTGTCGAAGGCCTGGTGCATGTGCTGGCCAACGAACTGCGCGGCCGCAACATCACCGTCAATGCGGTCGCGCCGGGCCCGGTGGCGACCGAGTTGTTCCTCAACGGCAAGAGCGAGGAACAGATCGCCCACTTCGCCGGCCTCGCTCCGCTCGAACGCCTCGGCCAACCGGAAGAAATCGCCTCGGCGGTGTCATTTTTGACCGGTCCGGACGGTAGTTGGGTCAACTCGCAGGTATTGCGGGTCAACGGCGGCTACATTTTCTGAGGCTCGCATCGCCGGCGGCGCGTCGCTGCGAAAAGCGCGTCGTCGTGTGCGAGAAGGCCTTCAGGCCCGACGCTTTGTTTTCCGATCGCGGCGTACTGAACGAAGAGCGTCGGGCCTGAAGGCCCTCCCACAAGAACACTCGCGGCAACGTCGTCTCGCGACTCGCATTCCCTCGTTCCTCTCGCGTTTTGCCTCTGCTTCGTTTTTCGTTTCGTTCGCTACTCCTCTCGTCTTTTTCCTTCATCCCGGACGTCGCACGACGTCCGCCAGCGGAGCTTTGCCATGAACCAGCAGCAGATCGTCCTCATCACCGGTGCCTCCAGCGGTTTCGGCGCCCTCGCCGCGCGCGCGCTCGCCCACGCCGGCCACACTGTCTATGCCAGCATGCGCGAAACCGCAGGGCGCAATGCGCCGCAAGTTTCCGCGGCCGCCGACTACGCCGCGCAACATGGCGTGGACCTGCGCGCGATCGAACTCGATGTCGCCTCGCAGGACTCGGCCGACGCCGCCCTCGCCCGGATCGTGCAAGACCACGGCCGCCTCGACGTACTGGTGCACAACGCCGGCCATATGGCCTTCGGTCCGGCCGAAGCCTTCACCCCGGAACAATTCGCGCAACTGTTCGACAGCAACGTGCTCGGCGCGCAACGGGTCAACCGCGCCGCGCTGCCGCAACTGCGCAAGCAACGCCGCGGTTTACTGTTGTGGGTGTCGAGCAGCAGCGTGCGCGGCGGTACCCCGCCGTATCTGGCCCCGTACTTCGCGGCCAAGGCGGCGATGGATTCGCTTGCGATCAGTTATGCCGGCGAACTCGCGCGCTGGGGCATCGAAAGCTCGATCCTGGTCCCGGGCGCGTTCACCTCGGGCACCAATCACTTCGCCCACGCCGGCGCGCCGGCCGATACGCAGTGTCTGGCCGAATACGACGCCGCGCCCACCGCCGGGTTCGGCGACGAGATTCTGCGCAAGCTGGCCGGCACCGTGCCCGAGGACGCCGACGTGGCCAGCGTGGCCGAAGCGATCGTGCAGATCGTCGACCGCCCCTACGGCCTGCGTCCGTTCCGCGTGCACGTCGATCCGGCCAGCGATGGCGCCGAAGTGGTCAACGCGGTCGGCGACCGGATCCGCGCCGAGTTCCTGCGTCGCATCGGGCTCGGCGATCTGCTCGCGCCGCGCATGACCACGACGAACTGAGGCCGCAGCCATGACGCGTCAATGGGTATCGCATCTGAAAGTCACGCTGGGCGAATCGGCGGTCGCCTCCGCCGCCGGTCTGGGTTCGGTGTTGTTGGAACTGCCGGTGTGGGCGATGTTCGTCGGCTGGATCGCCTTCTTCACCCGCGGCGCGAATCTGCGCCACGGGCTGATCACGCTGGCCTGCGTATTCGCCGGCCTGATCCTGGGCATGGCCGCAGCCGCCGCGCTCGCGGTACTGACGCCGCATTGGGGCGCGGCCAGCGTCGCGGTGGGGGTGTTCGCGGTCGCCGCGATGGTGGTGTCGCTGCGTTCGCTGCCGGTGTTCAACAACCTGCTCGGCTTCTTTCTGGGACTGGTCGCGTGGTTCGCCGCGCATCGCCCGGCCTCGCTGGAGAACTTAGCCGACCTGGCGCTTGCCGCCGCCCTGGGCACCCTGGCCGGCTGGCTCGCCAGCCGCGTGCACCATCGATGGACGCCCGCGGCCTAGCGGCGAAGTTCCGCGGATGCGCGGCAGGGGCCGCGCATCCGCGTTGATCGCATCACTGGTTTGTCGCCGTTCGTAAGGAACATCGCATGAAACCCTACCGCTATCGCATCCACGTTCAAGCACTCGATTCCGGGTCGACAGCGCCGATCACGCCCGCGGGCGATTCGCTGCGCTTCGATGTCGCTCATCACGACGAATTGCTGTCCATCGTCGACAAAGTTCGCCGCGGCACCGGTTACCCGGCCGACGACGCGGCCGCGCTGGCCGTAGGCCTGAAGCTGTTGAGCGCGGTCATGCTGGACCGTCGCAAGGATCCGTTGTTCGCCGATGTGCGGCCGGCGCTGCGGGCGTTCATCGGCAATCTCAAGGCGCGTACCGCTGAGGGCGATGGGGATGTGGAACAGGTTTGAGGAAGGCCGCGGGCACCCATGGTGCGGCGCTCAAAAAAACGCAACGGCGACTCGGTGGTCGCCGTTACGAGAAGACTGGATGGAGGGAACTGCGCAAGCGGGATTGGCTTGGACTGCTTGCGCCGTTGCTTGGTGTTCTATGCCGCGACGGATCGGACGCGGAATTTCGGATACGATGTCGGCTTAGTCGGTCACCACCACGTTCGCAAACCCCGCGACCATGCATCGCTCATAGTCGCCGCTGTTGAACGCCGAATGCGGAGTCTGATAACCGACCAGCTTGCAGGCGTAACTCTTACCGCCCGGGTTGGACGCGACCCAGCTTTCGTCGCGTTCCCAATAGATCGCCAAGGCGCCGGCGCCGTTGGCGTCGAACTGCTTCATGCCCTTGCAGCCCAGCACCTCGTCGCCCGGCACCGGCACCTGGAAGTAGGCGGCGGCGTCGCGGTAATAGGCGATGCGGTTCTGCGATTGCAGATGCTCGGCGCTGCCGCCGCACTCCACCCCGCCGTTGATGATCTGGGTGGTCACGCCGAAGCCCGGGACCAGACCGCTCTGAATATCGTGCGCGTTGGGCGCCCAGGTGCCGTCGATCACATGCAGCATCGAGGGCTTGGGCGGCTGCGGGTAGGAGAAGAAGAACGTCGCGCTGGCCAGATTGAGCCAGGTGTCGGCGACCAGATCCGGACGGTCGAGCAACACGCGCACATCGCCGTACATCGCCTCGGAGAACGGGCCGTAGTTGTAGTTGTACGACAGCTGCTTGGCGCCGCGGCCGAAATAGCTCTTGAAGGTGCCGTCGGCGAATTTGCCGCAAGGCCAGGTCTTGCCCTGCCAGATTGCCGGATTGCATTCGCCGTTGTAGCCGTTGCGCATGTTCTCGTTCCAGCCCATTTCGCGTACATGCACCAGCGCCTGGCGCCACTGCGGGAGGGCGATGCTGGCGTCGTGGCCGCCGGTTTCCTGCGCGAAGTGGGCGACCATCGTCGCCAGGGTCTTGCGGCAGATCGCGTCGGATTGGGCGGCGTTGGCGTAAGTGGCGCACACCGCCGGAAACTTGGCCACCGCCTGCAGCAGGCCGCGATAGCTGTACTCGGGCGCGCGCATCGGGAACACGAACTCGAACTGGGCGTTGCTCAGGATCGATTCGACCCGGCGCACATTGTCCGGATTGGCCGCGCGCCCGGGCAGCACCGCTTCGACCGCGGCATTGTCGAGCGTGCGGATCGACTCCTTGACCTTGCGCATCAACGGCGAATCGGTCAGTTGCGCTTCCTTGGCGACGAGCGCGCTGCGGGCGATGCGGTATTCGCCGTCCGGCCCCGGCTCGGTGCCGGGCGGATCGCCGCCGCCCGGCGGAGTGCCGCCGCCGTCGGGGCAACCGGCGCTGGTACCAGCCGGCGCGAGTTCCCACGGCGTGTCCCAGGGATTGGGCGCGGTCGCGACGTCCGCCGGCGACTGGCCGGCATTGGCGTACCACTTGGCGCGATACAGCGCGTCGCCGTGGATCACGACGCAACCGCCGGGATAAGCGTTGGCGCCAACGTAGGTATCGCCCGCCGCCGCAGGTGTCGATACAGGCGCGGGCGCCGGCGAACCGGCGGCCGCGTCGACCAACTCCCAAGGCGTGTCCCAGGAGTGTGCGGCGGTGGCGACCTGCGCCGGCGATTGACCGACATTGGCATACCACTTGGCCCGGTAGCGCTGACCCTGGAACTCGACCACTGTATCGCCGGCATAGGCGCGCCCGGAGTCGTAGCGTTCGGCGGATACGGCGAAGGACGTGGCGATGGTGATCACGGCGATCACGGCGATCGCCAACAAGGAAGCGGCCGGGCGTTTGCGGTAGGTCATGACAGTGCTTGATGTGAGGGGAGGTCCGGCCAGCCTCCGATAAGCACTCGCCGTTTGCCATCAGACGAATCCGAATCGTTCGGTCACGAACCCGGATCGATGGTCGCGCCAGCGCCAGTCGCGCGGCCGGTCGGCTTGTCGTCGAGGCCGAGCTAGACACGCTGCCGCGACGTCCCGGCCTGCGCAGGCAATCCAGGCGCCCCAGGCGCTTCCAACCTTCCTGCGCCATCCATTCGACGGCACGCGCATGCATCGCCATTGCCTTCTATGATTCGTCGATGCGGACCACCGACCGATCCGAACGACGATGACCACCCCCATGAAGCAAGGACGCAACGCCCTGTGGCTGTTGGCGCTGGCCGCCACCGGCGCCGGCATGTACTTCTGGGGCCGGCACACCGGTGCCGATGCCCCGGCCGAGGCGAGCACCGCCGCGACGGTTGCGCCGAGCCAAGCCGCGCCGCCCAGGGCCGGCGGCGGCAATGGGCCGAACGCTTCGATTCCTCGTTACTCCACCGGGACCGCCCGGCCGCTGCCGTCGCTGGAAACGCCGCTGCGTCTGGTGCTGCCGGAACTGCAGCGGCGCGCGGCCAACGAGCCTGCCGCGGCCTGCCGGTTGGCGGCGGAGATGGAGTACTGCGACGGCCTGCGCCAGCGCCTGGCCGGCGCGGAGAACGGCCTGGACAATTTCGAACGCCAGCTCGAGCGCATGCCGAAGGACACGCCGCAGCAACGCGAACAGCGCAAGCGCATGGCCGACAGCTACCAGAGCATGACCGACAAACTGCTCACCCAATCCGAACACTGCGCCGACGTGCCGCCGATGAGCGCCGAACAGCGCGCCGGCTATTGGCGCCGCGCCGCGCTCGCCGGGCATCCGGCGGCGATGCGCCACTACGCCAGCGGCAACGCCTTCCGCCAACAGCAACTGCTCGACGCCCTGCCCGCGTTGGCGACCTATCGCGGCGAGGCCGAATCCATCGCCCGCACCGCGGCGATGCGCGGCGACCGGCGCATGCTGGCGTCGCTGGCCTATGCCTACTCGCCTCGGCGCGACAGCATGCGGCGGAATTTTCTCGGCCAGACGGTCAAGTCCGATCCGGTGGAATCGCTGAGCCTGTTCCTGCAACTGCGCGATTCGTTGCCGCCGGCGCAGCCCGATGCGGTGGCCGACGCGGCCGCGCCGGCCGGAACGCGCCCGGGCCTCGGGCGATCGGCCGTGGGCCAACGCGAGTCGATCGAAGCGCAGATTCGCGCGCTCACCCGCGACATGTCGCCCGAACAAGCCAGCCAAGCGCGCGAACGCGCGGGCGAACGCGCGCAGAGCTGGAACCGTCCCAATGCGCAGCAAACCCCTGCGCCCGGCGCCGAATCCAGCACCTCCGACGGCATGCCGCCGTTCCTGTTGCAAGGCGCGGTGCAGGATATCCAGCGACAGGAATGCGATTCGGTCTGACTTGCGCGGTCTCACTCCGCTTTCGCGGCGCGCCATGAGCAACAGAACTCGCCGGCAGCAGTCGCCAGCGCATCGGCGGCGGTGCGGCCGTCCGGTCGTCGCCGCGTGTGTGGCGCAGCTCGCGCACAAGCGATAACGGCGGCCCGGTTCGACGCGGAACCGCCGCGCCGCGAACAGACCACCCCGCACGAGCCGCCACGCAGATCGTTCGCAGTCGGCACGCGCTCGTGCCCGGCGGTTCATCCCGCCGGGCACGATGGGCTCAGGTCAATACTTCGGAAACCTGCACGATCGCGCCGTCGCGCACGGTGATCAGCACGGTCTTGCCTTTCAGGTAGTACTCGAAACGCTCGCCGTCGTTGGCGCCGAACTTGTTTTCCAACTGAACGACGCGATCAGGCTTGCCCGCGACCTGGTACAGCCGGCCGACGGTGTCGCCGACGGTGACCAGCTTGTTGCCGAACGCGACCGACTGCGCCCAGGCCGGCAAGGCCAGCATCGTTGCCAGAACCACGATGATCGCACTGCGCATGACAGCTCCAGCGAAAGTGGCAGGAACCCCAGGTTACCGCCGTTCACCATCGGCGTGGCGCCCGTTTGAGCGACTCGTAGCGATCGGTCACAGATTGCGTTCATTGTGGACAAAAGCTGACAAGCCCAAGCAGTCCGACGACCGGGGACGCGACGCCCTTCAACGGCGACGGCAAGCGGTGCGAAACCGGCGTCGGCAACCGACAGCGACGTCCGCGCCGATGCATGGCTTATCCGCGTCGGTCGATGCGAGCGGGCGTGGGCTACGGCTTGCAGACCGAGGCAGGGTCGGCCCCGCCGGCATTGGCTTTCCAAAGACAAATCACCCGATCCAGCGCCAGGCCGGTGCGGGCGTTGCTCAAGAACACGATGCCGTCGCGTTACGCCCGGCCCGCGTCGCAACACAGTACGCACGGGCAGCGTCATGTCGCGACTCGAAGCGACTCGTCCGTGCATCCGACAACGCATCCGCACCGCCGTCGCCGCAACGATCCGTTACTGGATGCACCGGGCCGGCGGAGGGTTTATCCGGCGTCGGGCCGCGATCGCCGATCGCGCGATCGACGCGACTGACGTGGCCGTGCGCGACGGTGTCGCTTGCATCGGCGGATGGATAAACGAATCGCCGTCGGCGTATCCCATGCATCTCCCGTGCATCGCCGTTCGACCGTATCGGCTCATCGCCTCGTCCGGCCACCGCCTTACCGATACGAACGACGACACGGACCGTTGCCGCCCGGTAGCCACGCATGCATCGCCGCCCCCAACGAAAAAGCGGGCCGAAGCCCGCTTTTTCGAATCCGACGTGACGCGCGACGATTACTCGGCCGCGATGCCCTCGCCTTCTTCCACTGCCTTCATCGACAGGCGGATGCGGCCCTGCTTGTCGACTTCCAGCACCTTGACCTTGACCACGTCGCCTTCCTTGAGCTTGTCGCTGACCTTCTCGACGCGCTCATTGGAGATCTGCGAGACGTGGACCAGACCGTCCTTGCCCGGCAGGATGGTGACGAACGCACCGAAGTCCATGATCTTGGCGACCTTGCCTTCGTAGATGCGGCCCGGCTCGACGTCGGAGACGATCTGGTCGATGCGCGCCTTGGCGGCCTGCGCGGCGGCGGCGTTGACCGAGGCGATGACGATGGTGCCGTCGTCCTGGATGTCGATCTGGGTGCCGGTTTCCTTCGTGATCGCCTGGATGGTCGAGCCGCCCTTGCCGATCACTTCGCGGATCTTGTCCGGATGGATCTTCATGGTCAGCAGACGCGGCGCGTACTCGGACAGCTCGGTGCGCGACTGGGTGAGGGCATGCGCCATCTCGCCGAGGATATGCAGACGGCCGGCCTTGGCCTGGCCCAGCGCGACCTGCATGATCTCTTCAGTGATGCCCTGGATCTTGATGTCCATCTGCAGCGCCGTGATGCCTTCCGACGTACCGGCCACCTTGAAGTCCATGTCGCCGAGGTGATCCTCGTCGCCAAGGATGTCGGACAGGACGACGAAGTTGTCGCCTTCCTTGACCAGACCCATCGCGATACCCGCGACCGGCGCCTTGATCGGCACGCCGGCATCCATCAGCGCCAGCGAGCTGCCGCAGACCGAAGCCATCGACGACGAGCCGTTCGACTCGGTGATTTCCGAGACGATGCGGATGGTGTACGGGAATTCTTCCATCGTCGGCATCACCGCAAGCACGCCGCGCTTGGCCAGGCGGCCGTGGCCGATTTCGCGGCGCTTCGGGCCCATCATGCGGCCGCATTCGCCGACCGAGTAAGGCGGGAAGTTGTAATGGAACAGGAAGTGTTCCTTGTACTCGCCGGAGACGGCGTCGATGATCTGACCGTCGCGCGTGGTGCCCAGCGTGGCGATCACGATGGCCTGGGTCTCGCCGCGGGTGAACAGCGAGGAGCCGTGGGTACGCGGCAGCACGCTGACCTTCGAAGCGATCGGGCGCACGGTGTCGAGCGCGCGGCCGTCGATACGGACCTTGGTGCTGAGCACCGAGTTACGCATGGTCTGGTATTCGAGTTCGCCGAATTCCTTCGACAGCTCGGCGTTGACCCAGCCGTCGGCTTCGGCGCGGCCGGCCAGCGACTGCAGCACGTCCTTCTTGATCGCGCTGATGGCGTCGCGGCGCTGCAGCTTGTCGCGCACCATGAAGGCCTGCGCAAGTTGCCCGCCTACGGCCTCTTTCAGCGCGCCGATCAGCGCGTCGTTCTTGGCCGGAGCTTCCCACGAGGAGGCCTTGGTGCCGGCTTCGACGACGAGCTCGTTGATGATGTTGATGACCTTCTGCATTTCGCGATGGCCGAACATCACCGCGCCGAGCATGACGTCCTCGGACAGCATCTTGGCTTCGGATTCGACCATCAGCACCGCATTGGAGGTACCGGCGACGACGAGCTCGAGCTCGGAGTCGGCCAGTTCCGTGGCGGTCGGGTTGAGCAGGTACTGGCCGTTCTTGTAACCGACCTTGGCCGCGCCGATCGGACCCTGGAACGGGGTGCCGGCGAGCGCCATGGCGGCCGAAGCGCCGATCAGCGCCGGGATGTCGCCGTCGATTTCCGGGTTGAGCGACATGACGGTCGCGATGATCTGCACTTCGTTCTTGTAGTCCTCCGGGAACAGAGGACGGATCGGACGATCGATCAGACGCGAGATCAAGGTTTCCTTCTCGGTCGCACGGCCCTCACGCTTGAAGAAGCCGCCCGGGATGCGTCCGCCGGCGTAGAACTTTTCCTGATAATCCACGGTCAGCGGGAAGAAGTCCTGACCCTCGCGCGCGCTCTTGGCGGCAACGGCGGTCACCAGCAATACGGTGTCTTCGAACTTGACGATCACTGCGCCGCCGGCCTGACGGGCGACTTCGCCGGTCTCCAGGGTCACCTGATGGTTGCCGTACTGGAAGGTCTTGGTAATTTTTGCCACGTTGGGTTCCTTCGATAACTATGCGTTCCGGTCGGGGCCCTTGCCCCGCTCCGGTCGGCCGCCGGCGCAGCGGCCTGAGGTTTGTTGCGTTTCGCGCGCGCTCCGGCGCTGCGTCGCATGTGGCCCGTGGGCCGCTCCAGTTCGGCGGTCGCGCTCGCGTACCGACGCTGGCGGCGTTGCGTCCTGCATCGCCTGCGGACTTTCATGTCCGCCAAAACAAACCGCGGCGCATCGCTGCGCCGCGGTTGGGTGTCCGATTAGCGACGCAGACCGAGCTTCTCGATCAGGGCCTTGTAGCGCTCGCCGTCTTTGCGCTTGAGGTAGTCGAGCAGACTGCGGCGGCGGTTGACCATCATCAGCAGGCCGCGGCGGCTGTGGTGATCCTGCTTGTGCTGCTTGAAGTGGCCGGTGAGCTGCTCGATGCGAGCGGTGAGCAGGGCGACCTGGACTTCCGGCGAACCGGTGTCGTTGGCGCCGCGCTTGTTGTCTTCAATAACCTTGCTGGTGTCGATCGACATGACTTATGTTCTCGGTAGATGCGGGGCCCGCAGAAGCGAATCGGCCGCGAAATTTTCGCGCCGACGCACCGCCTGGCCCGCCGCGTGCTTAAAGGTAAGGATTGCCGTCCAAGCGGGCCGCGCACCGAAGTCCGGGCGAAGTGCTTGAAAAGCGGCGGAATTGTAACAGCCCGCGAAGACGATTGCGACCGCGGATCGGTGCGGATCGATACCGGGTGCGCAACCTCGCCGGCACCCAAATCCGGCATGGCGGCCCGTTCAGCTGGACTCGTTCGTGGCGCGGGCCGGGCCGCCCGGCCGCCGTCAACCGCCCTGCGCGGCCCAGCGGAACAGCCGTTGCGGTTGCAGGCGGCCTTCGGCCTGACGCAGGCCCAGGCCCAGACAGCGGCCGGCTTCGCCGTAGATCGCCACCAGGCCGGGCTCGCCGGCGTCGCAGCCGACCGCCTGGCCGTGACCGAGCCGCTGCGCGGCGTCCGCGTCCAGGCTGACCCGGTCGAAGCCGGTCAGGCCAGCCTCGATCGGCAGCAGGTGTTCGTCCACGGCGCGTTCGCCGCCCTGCTCGGCCAACTCGCGCAGTTGCTCCAAAGTCACCATGCGCGGCTGCATGAACGGCTCGACCCACAGCCGCCGCAGCACCGCCACGTGGGCGCCGCAGCCCAGGGTCTCACCGAGGTCGCGGACAAGACTGCGCACATAGGTGCCCGAACCGCACTCGATCTGCAGTTCCAGGCGCGGGCCGTCGCGGCCGGTCAGGCGCAGCGAATGCACGATCACATCGCGCTGGGGCGCCTCGATGGTCTCGCCGCGGCGGGCCTTGGCGTACAGCGGTTCGCCGCCCTGCTTGAGCGCGGAATAGATCGGCGCGCGTTGGCGGATCGGGCCGCGTAGCGGCGCAAGCGCGGCTTCGATCGCGGCGTCTTCGAGTTCGGGCACCGGCCGTTCGAGCAGCGGCGCGCCGTCGGCGTCGTCGCTGTCGGTGGTCAGGCCGAGCACGGCGGTGGTGACGTAGGCCTTGCGCGCGCCGAGCAGCAGGCCGGCGATCTTGGTCGCCTCGCCGAAGCACAGCGGCAGCAGGCCGGTCGCGAGCGGGTCCAGGCTGCCGGTGTGGCCGCCCTTTTCGGCACGGAACAGATGGCGCGCCTGTTGCAGGGCCTGGTTGGAACTCAGCCCCTGCGGTTTGTCGAGCAGCAACAGACCGTCGACGTTGCGCCAATTGCGTTTACGCGTCGTGTTCAAGCAAGCCGTCGCCTTGGAATGATGGCCGCATGCCGGCCGTGGTCTGCGCCGCGGAATGCTCCCATATTGCGCCGGATCGGGCGCGTGAAGCAGCCCCGGCGGGGATCGGGAGTCGGGACGGGTCGCGAGTGGAGCGGGAAGTCTTTCGAGCCGGGCCCGGTGCGAGGCCGTAGCGAGCAGGGGTGAGCTATGCGCAGATCGGCGCACGGCTGGAGCTGAGCCCACGCCGTCGCTCACCGGATGCGGCAGGACTCAGTCCTTGCCGCCCTCGCCTTCGCCGGCGCCTTCGTCGGCCGCTTCGGCCGCGGGCAGATCGCGCAACAAGATTCCGATGCGTTCGCCGCGATCGACCGAGTCGTCGTAGTGGAAATGCAGCTCCGGCACGTGCCGCAGCTTCATCGCCTTACCGAGCTGGTAACGCAGGTTGGGCGCTAGTTCCTTAAGGTCCTTGACCGCCTCGCGCGAGCGCTCGGCCTGCAGCGCGGTGACGAACACCTTGGCATGAGCCAGGTCTCGCGAAATTTCGACATCGGACACGCTGACCGACGGCAGACCGTGCTCGCGCACGGCCTCGTGCACGATCTTGCCGAGCTCGCGGCGCAATTGCGCGGCGACCCGGTCGGTACGGTGGAACGATTTGCTGCTGGGCATGTGGATCCGTGTATCGAAAATCAAAAATGGAAACCAGGAAGCCAGGATCGGAACCCTTCGCGGAAATGGGGAGCGACGCTGCGGCCATTCCCCATTCCCTACTCCCTGTTCCCGTACTCCCTGTTCCCGGCCTTACAGCGTGCGCTGAACTTCGATGCGCTCGAAGCACTCGATCTGATCGCCCGGCTTGACGTCGTTGTACGCCTTCACGCCGATACCGCATTCGGTGCCGTTGCGAACTTCGTCGACGTTTTCCTTGAAGCGACGCAGCGATTCCAGCTCGCCCTCGAACACCACGGCGTTGTCGCGCAGCACGCGGATCGGCTTGGAGCGCTTGACCACGCCCTCCACGACCATACAGCCGGCCACAGCGCCGAACTTCGAGCTGCGGAACACATCGCGAACCTCGGCGATGCCGATGATCTCTTCGCGGATTTCCACGCCGAGGATGCCCGACGCCACCTGCTTCACCTGATCGATCACGTCATAGATGATCGAGAAGTAACGCAGATCGACGCCGTTTCCTTCGATGATGCGGCGGGCCGAAGCGTCGGCGCGGACGTTGAAGCCGATCACCGTGGCCTTGGCGGTGGCCGCGGCATTGGCGTCGGACTCGGTGATGCCACCGACGCCCGAGCTGATCACGTTGATGCGGATCTGATCGTTGGACAGCGCGACCAGGGCCTGACGCAGCGCCTCGACCGAACCTTGCACGTCGGCCTTGATGACCAGGTTGAGGCTCAACTGGCCCTCGCCCTTGCCCATCTGGGCCATGATGTCTTCCATGCGGTTGCCGGCGGCGGCGACCAGGCGCGATTCGCGACGCTTGGCGTCGCGCTGCTGCGCCACGTCCTTGGCCAGACGCTCGTCCTCGACCACGACGAAATCGTCGCCGGCGTCGGGCACGCCCGACAGACCGAGCACCTGCACCGGGATCGACGGTCCGGCGAACTCGACCTGACGGCCGGTTTCGTCGAACAGCGCGCGCACGCGGCCGTACTGCACGCCGCAGACCAGGTAATCGCCCTTCTTGAGCTGTCCCTGCTGGACCAGCACCGTGGCGACCGGGCCACGGCCCTTGTCGAGCGAGGATTCGATCACCGTGCCGATGGCGCGACCGATCGGAACCGCCTTGAGCTCCAGCACTTCGGCCTGCAGCGAGATCGCGTCGAGCAGATCGTCCACGCCGTCGCCGGTCTTGGCCGACAGTTCCACCATCTGCGTGTCGCCGCCGAAATCTTCCGCGACCACCGACTCGGCCAGCAGTTCGTTCTTGACCCGCAGCGGATCGGCGCCGGACTTGTCGATCTTGTTGATCGCCACGATCAAGGGAACACCGGCCGCCTTGGCGTGCTGCACGGCTTCCTTGGTCTGCGGCATGACGCCGTCGTCGGCCGCCACCACCAGCACCACGATGTCGGTCAGCTTGGCGCCGCGCGCGCGCATCGAGGTGAAGGCCGAGTGGCCGGGCGTGTCGAGGAAGCTGATCACGCCGCGAGCGGTTTCGACGTGGTACGCGCCGATGTGCTGGGTGATGCCGCCGGCTTCGCCCGAGGCGACCTTGGTGCGACGGATGTAATCCAGCAGCGAGGTCTTGCCGTGATCGACGTGACCCATGATGGTCACCACCGGCGGACGCGCGACCTTGTCGCCCTGCACTTCCTCGGCATGCGCGATGAGCGCGTCCTCGGCGGCGTTGGCGTTGGTGCGCAGCACGGTGTGGCCGAGTTCCTCGGTCACCAGCGCAGCGGTGTCGTAGTCGATGCTCTGGTTGATGGTCGCCATGACGCCCATCTTGAACAGCGCCTTGACCACGTCGCCGCCCTTGAGCGCGAGCTTCTGGGCCAGATCGGCGACGGTGATGGTGTCGCCGATGGCGACCTCACGCACGATCGGCGCGGTCGGACGCGAGAAGCCGTGCTGGCCGCCGCCGGAGCGCAATTGCTCGTTGGAGCGACGCTGCTGCGGACGGTTGCCGCCCTTGCCGCGCGAATTGCTGGTGCGGCGCGCGCGATCGGACGGGCTCAGGTGCAACTGGCCGGCGAAGCGGTTGGCTGCATCGTCGTCCTCGACGCCGGCGACCATCGCGTGCGAACCGCGAGTCTTGTGGCGCGGGGCGTTCTGGTCCGGACGGGCCGGAGCCGGTGCGGGAGGCTTGGGATGGCCGTGGCCGTGCGTGGCCGGCGGCTTGCGCACCGTGGCCGTCGGCGTAGCCGCGTCGTCGGTGCTGGGCACGATGGCGCTGACGTCGGCGAGCTTTTCTTTCTGCTCCTCCTCGGCCTTGGCGCGCGCGGCTTCCTCGGCGGCCACACGCACGGCCGTGACGGCATCGGCGCGGCGCTTGTCGTCGGCGGCCAGGCGCTCTTGCTCGGCGAGGTTGCGCTGCTTGGACTCTTCGAGCTTGCGCAGGATATCCGCGCGCTCGTCGTTGGGCGAGCCCGAGCCTGCCGGCTCGTTCGGACGGACCAGAGTCACCTTCTTGCGCACGACCACGTCGACCGTGGTCTTGTGCTTGCCTCCGCCGACAGTGATTTCCTGCTTGCGGCTGCGATTGAGGGTGATCTTCTTGGCCGCTTCGTCGGTTTCGGCCGGTTGATCGGCCTTGCCGTGCGAACGCTTGAGGAAGCCGAGCAGCTTGACTTTTTCGATGCTGGTCACGACCTGGTCGGGGCCGCTGAACTTCATGCCGGCCTCGGCCAGCTGTTCCAGCAACTTCTCGACCGGCGTGTTCACCAGTTCGGCCAGCTTGCGGATGGTGGTTTGCTGCGACATTCGGTTTTCCGTGTCCTTCTTGGCGCGGGAACGCATCCCGCGCGTGATGGCGCCATTCTAGCCCCGCGCGCGCCCTTGCACCGGCTCGCGCAAGCCGTCTCGGCCTGCCCGCGGACCGGGCCGATGCCCGATCCTGCGAATCCGGGGCCGACCCAAGGCCGCTCCCCGGTTTGCCGCAAGACGCCTCGCCGGGCCTCTTGCGACGCGTGTCACCTCATTCGAACCAGTGCTTGCGCGCTTCCATGATCAGGGCGGCGGCACGTTCCTCGTCCACGCCTTCGATATCGGTCAACTCGTCGGTGGCCAGGTCGGCCAGGTCGTCCCGGGTGACCACGCCTCTCGCCGCCAGGGTAAAGGCCAGCGCTTCGTCCATGCCCTCCAGCGACAGCAGATCGGCGGCCGGCTGGTGCTCGTCGAGCTCTTCCTCGGCGGCCAGCGCCTCGTTGAGCAGGGCGTCGCGGGCGCGGGCGCGCAGTTCCTCGACGATGTCCTCGTCGAAGCCCTCCACCGCCAGCAGCTCGCCGACCGGCACGTAGGCGATTTCCTCGACCGTGCTGAAACCTTCCGAGACCAGGATGCCGGCGATTTCCTCGTCGACTTCCAGCTTGTCCTGGAACAGCTGGCGCGCGGCGATCTGCTCGGCTTCCGACTTCGCGGTGACCTGATCCTGGGTCATCACGTTGAGCTGCCAACCCGACAGGCGGCTGGCCAGACGCACGTTCTGGCCGCCCTTGCCGATCGCCTGAGCCAGGCGGTCTTCGGCCACGGCCAGGTCCATCGAATGCTTTTCTTCATCGACGATGATCGACTGCACTTCCGCCGGCGCCATCGCGTTGATCACGAACTGGGCCGGGTTGTCCGACCACAGCACGATGTCCACGCGCTCGCCGTTGAGTTCGTTCGACACCGCCTGCACACGCGAACCGCGCATGCCGATGCAGGCGCCGATCGGATCGGTGCGGTTGTCGTGCGCGAGCACAGCGATCTTGGCGCGGTCGCCCGGATCGCGCGCGCAGGCCTTGATCGAGACCAGGCCCTGGCCGACTTCCGGCACTTCCAGCTTGAACAGCTCCATCATGAATTCCGGCGCGGCGCGGCTGATGAACAGCTGCGGGCCGCGCGGCTCGGTGCGCACGTCGAACAGGTAACCGCGCACGCGGTCGCCGGCGCGCAGCACGTCGCGCGGAATGCCCTTGTCCTTGGGAATGATCGCCTCGGCGTTGCCGCCCAGGTCGACGTAGATGTTGCCGCGCTCCACGCGCTTGACGATGCCGGTGACCAACTCCCCGACGCGATCCTTCCAGCCGTCCACGACCTGCGCACGCTCGGCTTCACGCACCCGCTGCACGATCACCTGCTTGGCGGCCTGCGCGGCGATACGGCCGAAATCGGGGTTTTCGATCTGCTCTTCGATGTAGTCGCCGACTTCCACGCCTTCGACTTCGTCGACCGCGTCCATCAGGCGGATCTGCCGGTCCGGCGATTCCATGACCACGTCGTCGGCCACGACTTCCATGCGGCGGAAGGTTTCGTAGTTGCCGTCTTTCTGATCGATGGACACGCGCACCAGCACGTCTTCATCGTGGTAGCGCTTCTTCGCGGCGGAAGCCAGCGCGGCCTCGATGGCCTCGAAGATGACCTCGCGCGGTACGCCCTTTTCGTTGGCTACCGCATCCACCACCAGCAACAGTTCCTTGCTCATCTCGTCACTCCGCACGGGTCGGCTCGCGCCGCCGGCTATTCGGGTTGGTAATTGGCGTCAGATTCAAATCACTTCTTCTTCGAAGCGCGCCGTTTGGGCGGCTTGGAAGGCTTGTCCTTGGGTTTGCTGCGGCCATTGTCGATGGGTTGACCGGGTTTGGTCGGCGCGAAACCCAGCGCGGCCCAGTCCGGCACGATCCGGCCTTTGTCGATGTTCGTGAACGGCACGACGAAGCGTCCGTCGTTGGGCGCGCCCTCGACCAGGAACACGACCTGCTGCCCTTCCACGCCGAGGATCTCGCCCTGCAGACGGCGGCGGCCTTCGTGCGGCAGCTTCAAGGTGACCTTGACGGTCTCGCCGGTGAAGCGGACGTAGTGTTCGAGCGTGAACAGCGGCCGGTCGATGCCCGGCGAGGAAACTTCCAGCGTGTAGTTGCTGGCGATCGGGTCTTCGACGTCGAGCTGGGCCGACACTTCGCGGCTCACCGCCTCGCAGTCTTCGATGCTGACCGAGCGCGGCTGCTCGCCTTCGGGCGCAGCGTCGTACTCGGCGGCCGGCACATCGATATAGATGCGCAGCGTGGCGTTGCCGGCGGCCGGCAGATATTCGATGCCGAGCAATTCCACGCCCAGCGACTCTACCGTCGGGGCGAGCAATGCGGCGATTTGCGTTGCTTTGTCCGTCACGCGCCTGAACTCCTGAGGGGTGCGACTGGCATGACCATCTTCGGTACGCCATGTTTCGGCGAGTTTTCCGCCGCGCTCGATGGCCGCCTGAATCCGGCCGCCGCGCCGCGCCAAAAACCGCTTGTTACCGGGAAATCCCGCTTCGTTCCACCGCGACCGACTTTCGCCGATCGCAAAAACAACAAGGGGCCCATTGGGCCCCTTGTCCGTACAACTGGATTTCGGCGTGTCCGCGCGAGCAGAGCGCGATCACAAAGCCCGAGCCTTGACCAAAAAAGAAAGCCTCCTGGGAGGCTTCTCCTTCAGCCGAAGCTGGTAGCGGGGGCAGGATTTGAACCTGCGACCTTCGGGTTATGAGCCCGACGAGCTGCCAGACTGCTCCACCCCGCATCAGGCCGACCATGATAGCGGCCGGCGATACTTACTGCAAGCCTGTAATCAAATCTTCTTGATTGCCGCTTACTGCTGCGAAGAATCTTCGGGATCGGGTGGGGAATTCCCCGTCGAACCGTTGTCCCTTCGCAGGTGCGCAATCTTAGAGAGTGTTCAAAATATTTCAAGTCTTTTTCACCGCTGAGTGCGATCGGCGAGCAAAAAAGCTTGAAAGCCGCGTAATACAGGTTCGAATCCCGTTCTAGATACCCGCTGATCCGGCACGGACGCCTGAACGCGTTCTTCAGCTTGCCGTGGGCAGTACCGGCCCGCCAGACGCCAGGCATGAAGATGCGCGGGCGCCGCAAAACAAAAAGGCCGGCGAATGCCGGCCCCTTGCAGCAACGCATAGCGTCGCGGATCAGACCATGAAGGCGCGCTGGCACCATTCCATGATCGGATTCCAGGCGATGCCCAGCGCGAGCAGCGACAGCGCATTGACCGAGAACACCAGGCGCAGCGGACGATCCTCACTCGGCGGCGGCATCTTGCCGTCGGGCTCGTCGAAGTACATCGCCTTGATCACGCGCAGGTAGTAGAACGCGCCGATCACCGCGAACACGATGCCGACGATCGCCAGCCACAGCATGTCGCCCTGCAACGCGGCCTTGAGCACCGCCAGCTTGGCCCAGAAGCCCAGGAACGGCGGCAGGCCGGCCAGCGAGGCCATCACGCACAGGATCATGCCGGCCAGCCATGGGCTGCGCGTGTTGAGGCCCTTGTAGTCGTCGATCTTGTCGGCGTCGAAACCGCGGCCGGACATCACGATGATCGCGGCGAAGGCCGCGGCGGTCATCAACGAATAGCTGATGACGTAGAACATCGAAGCGGCGAAACCCTGCGCGCCGCCGCCGGCCATGCCAAGGAACAGGAAGCCGACGTGCGACACGGTGGAATACGCGAGCAGGCGCTTGAGATTGGTCTGCACCAGCGCGCTGAGGTTGCCGATCGCCAGCGACAGCACCGCCAGGCCGGCCAGCAGCAGGCGCCAGTGGTGGTCCAGGCCGTGCGCGCCGACTTCGAGCAGGCGGTAAGTCATGCCGAACGCGGCCAGCTTGGGCGCGGCGCCGATGAACAAGGTGATCGGGGTCGGCGCGCCTTGATAGACGTCCGGCAGCCACATATGGAACGGCGCGGCGCCGAACTTGAAGGCGATGCCGGCGACGACGAACACCACGCCGGTGACCAGCATCAGCGACTTCGGCCCGACCTGGGCGGCGGTGGCGATCTGATCGAGCATCAGGCTGCCGGTGGCGCCGTAGATCAGCGACAGGCCGTACAGCAGCAGGCCCGAGGCCAGCGCGCCGAGCACGAAATACTTGATCGCCGCTTCCGAGGCCAGCGGGCTGTCGCGATCCACCGCGACCAGCGCGTAGGAGCACAGCGCCAGCATTTCCAGACCGACGTAGACCATGGTCAGGCTGCCGGCCGAAACCAGGAACATCATGCCGGCGATGGCGAACAGCATCAGCACGCCGACTTCGCCCTTGTACAGGTTGCGCGCGCGCAGGTACGGCCAGGTGTAGATCAGCGAGAGGATGCCGACCACGCCGATACCGAGCTTGAGCACGTCGGCGGCGGTATCGCGCACGAACATGCCGCTGAGGACCACGCCCTGCCCGCCCACGTCGAAGGCGATCATCGCCGTGGCCACGGCGACCACCACGATCGAGAACACGTGGGAGATGATGCGATTGCGCTCCTCGACGAACAGATCGAGCATCAGCAGCGCGAACGCGCCGACGACGACCACCAGTTCCGGCAGCAGGGGCATCACATCGGCGAAGGTCCGTACAGGCATGTTCATAGCGGATCTCTTGGTGGATCTGGCTCGTTGCGGCGAGCCGTAGTCGGAACGGGCGGAGAAGGGCGAAATGGGTGGATCGGCCGATTCGCTGGTTGGTCTCCGGTGCCGCGTTCCTCGCTTCTATCGGATTGCGTAGCGCGCGGGCCGAAGCCCGCGCGGGTTTACAGCTTGCTGACGACGATCTGGCTGGCGAGGTTGGCGATCGCCGGCTCCATCAGGTCGGTCAGCGGCTTGGGCCACACGCCCAACACCAGCACGCCGACCGCGAACACGCCCAGCACCAGCGCTTCGCGCGGGTTGATGTCTTCCATCTCGGCCACGTGGGCATTGCCCACCTCGCCCCAGATGACGCGCTTGACCAGCCACAGGGTGTAGCCCGCGCCAACGATCAGGGTGGTCGCGGCGCCGACGGCGACCAGCGGATGCTGCTGGAACGCGGCCAGGATCACCATGAACTCGCCGACGAAACCCGAGGTGCCCGGCAGGCCCGAATTGGCCATCGCGAACAGCACCACGAACGCGGCGAACCAGGGCATGACGTTGGCCACGCCGCCGTAGTCCTTGATCATGCGGCTGTGCATTCGGTCGTAGAGCACGCCAACGCAGGTGAACATCGCGCCCGACACGAAGCCGTGGCTGATCATCTGCACCATCGCGCCCTGCAGGCCCAGACGCGCGGCATCGGTGCCGTGCGCATCGCCGTTGTGGACCAGATAGAACGCGATGAAGGTGCCCAGGGTGACGAAGCCCATGTGCGAGACCGACGAATACGCGATCAGCTTCTTCATGTCCTCCTGGACCAAAGCGACCAGGCCGACGTAGATGATCGCGATCAGGCTCAGCGCGATCACCAGCCAGGCGTACTCGTGGCCGGCGTCGGGCACGATCGGCAGGACGAAGCGCAGGAAGCCGTAACCGCCGATCTTCAGCATGATCGCGGCCAGGATCACTGAACCCGCGGTCGGCGCCTCGACGTGCGCGTCCGGCAACCAGGTATGGACCGGGAACATCGGCACCTTGACCGCGAAGGCGATCAAAAAGCCGAAGAAGATCCACATCTGCTCGGTGGCGGTGAGCTGCAGCGTGTACATGTCGGCCAGCTGCCAGCTGCCGCCCTTCAGGTACAGGTAGATCAACCCGACCAGCATGAACACCGAGCCGAGGAAGGTGTACAGGAAGAACTTCACCGACGCGTACACGCGGCGCGGACCGCCCCATACGCCGATGATGATGAACATCGGGATCAGCATGCCTTCGAAGAAGACGTAGAACAGCATCGCATCCAGCGCCGAAAACACGCCGACCATCAGGCCTTCGAGGATCAGGAACGCCGCGTAGTACTGGCTGACGCGCTTGTCGATCGACGTCCAGGCGCTGATCAGCACCAGCGTCGAGGTCAAGGTGGTCAGCGCGATCAGCGCCGCCGAGATGCCGTCGGCGCCGAGGTGGTAGCGGATGTCGTAGATCGGAATCCACGCATGGTCTTCGACCAACTGCATGCTCGCGCTGGTGAAGTCGGCGTGGGTGAACATCGTCACGCTCACGCCGAGGGTGATGATGGCCACGACCAGCGCGAACCAGCGCGCGGCGTTGGCGCGTTCGTTGCCGAACGCGAGAGTGGCAAAACCGCCGAGTATCGGCAGCCAGATCAGAATGCTAAGCAAGGGCACGGGGCTCACGTCGGGTGTCCTTGTCGAGTTATTGCCAGAACCGAATGACGACGGCGAGCAGAGCAATCAGGCCGAGAATCATCGCGAAGGCGTAGTGGTAGAGATAACCGGACTGGACCCGGCGGGTCAGGTTGGCGATGAAGCCGACCACGCCGGCGCTGCCGTTGACCACGGCACCATCGATCAGGCCGCTGTCGATCGCGCGCGAGGCCTTGCCGAGTTTCACGCCGCCGCCGGCGAAACCGTCGATCCACAGATTGTCCATGCCGTACTTGTTCTCCAGGATGCGGATCGGCAGCTTGAACAGCTTGGCCGCCTTGGCCGGCAGTTCCGGCTTCCACAGGTACATGACCGTGGCCAGGGCGAAGCCGGAGAAGGCCAGCCAGAACGCCGGCGCGGTGAAACCGTGCAGGGCGAACTTGATCGGACCGTGCCAGGCTTCTTCGCCGACCTGGGCGATGGTGTCGCGCGCCGCGGCCAGATCGATCGCGCCGAGGAAGAACGGCAGTTGCTTCTCATGGCCAAGCCAGTCGGTGCCGAACAGCATCGGGCCAGCGGTGAAGAAGCCGATCAACACCGACGGAATCGCCAGCAGGATCAGCGGCAGCGTCACCACCCACGGCGATTCGTGCGGCTCGTGCGGACCATGGTGGCCATGGTCGTCGTGCGCGTGGTCGTCGTGCGCATGGGTCGCGTGGCCGTCATGGGAATGATCGTCGTGGCCATGCGCCGCATGACCATGATCGGCATGCGCGTCGCGGAAGCGCTCCTTGCCGTGGAAGGTCATGTAGAGCAGGCGGAAGCTGTAGAACGCGGTGACGAAGGCGCCCAGCAATACCGCCCAGTAGGCGTATTGCGAGACCCAGGTCGCGTGCTCGCCGTGCGCGGCATGCGCGGCGGCTTCGATGATGGTGTCCTTCGAATAGAACCCGGCGAAGAACGGCGTGCCCACCAAGGCGAGAGTACCGAGCAAACTGGTCCAGTAGGTGATCGGCATGTACTTGCGCAGGCCGCCCATCTTGCGCATGTCCTGCTCGTGGTGCATGCCGATGATCACCGAGCCTGCGGCCAGGAACAGCAGCGCCTTGAAGAAGGCGTGGGTCATCAGGTGGTACACCGCCGCCGAGTACGCCGACACGCCGAGCGCGACGGTCATGTAGCCCAACTGCGACAGGGTCGAGTACGCGACCACGCGCTTGATGTCGTTCTGCACGATGCCGATCAGGCCGGTCCAGAACGCGGTGGTGGCGCCGATGAACAGCACGAAGTTGAGCGCGGTCTGCGACAGCTCGAACAGCGGCGACATGCGCGCGACCATGAAAATGCCCGCGGTCACCATCGTCGCGGCGTGGATCAGCGCCGAGATCGGGGTCGGGCCTTCCATCGAGTCGGGCAGCCACACGTGCAGCGGTACCTGCGCCGACTTGCCCATCGCGCCGATGAACAGACAGATGCAGATCACCGTCGGCAGCGACCACACGATCGGATGCTCGCCGCCCCAGATCTGGATGGTGCGGTCGGCCAGGGTCGGCGCGTTGGCGAATACGGTGCCGTAGTCCAGCGAACCCAGCGCCCACAGCACCGCGCAGATGCCGAGCAGAAAGCCGAAGTCGCCGACGCGATTGACCAGGAAGGCCTTCATGTTGGCGAATACCGCGGTCGGCTTCTTGAACCAGAAACCGATCAGCAGGTACGACACCAGGCCCACCGCTTCCCAGCCGAAGAACAGCTGCAGGAAGTTGTTGCTCATCACCAGCATGAGCATGGAAAAGGTGAACAGCGAGATGTAGCTGAAGAAGCGCTGGTAACCGTCGTCCTCGACCATGTAGCCGATGGTGTAGACGTGCACCAGCAACGAAACGAAGGTGACCACCACCATCATCATCGCGGTCAGCTTGTCGATCATGAAGCCGATATGGGCCTGATAACCGCCGATCTGGAACCAGGTGTAGACGTTCTCGTTGAACGGCGCGGCGCCCTGCCCCACGAGCTGCCACAGCACGACCATCGACATCGCGCAGCTGGCGGCGACGCCGAGGATGGTGATGGTGTGCGCGCCGGCGCGGCCGACCCTGCGTCCGAACAGGCCGGCGACGATCGCGCCGAGCAACGGCGCGAGCACTACGGCGAGCAGGATGGTCTTGGAAATTACGACGGGTTGCATGCCGGTCAGCCCTTCATCGTGTCGATTTCAGCGACGTTGATCGTGCGCCGGTTGCGGAACAGCGTGACCAGGATCGCCAGGCCGATGGCGGCCTCGGCGGCGGCGACGGTCAGGATGAAGAACACGAACACCTGACCGGCCGGATCGGCCAGCTGACGCGAAAACGCGACGAAGTTGATGTTGACCGCGAGCAGCATCAGCTCGATCGACATCAACAGCACGATCACGTTCTTGCGGTTGAGGAAGATGCCGGCGACGCTGATGCAGAACAGCACCGCGCCCAGCGCCAGATAGTGGCCCAGGGCCAGACCCGACCCGAAGAATTCGCTCACGGCTTGGCCTCCTGCGCGGCGGGCTCGGCGGGCGCGGGTTCGGCCACCACCGGCTTCACGGCGTCCATCTTGATCATGCGGATGCGATCGCTGGCGCGAACGCGCGCCTGCTCGCTGGGATTCTGGTGCTTGGCGCCCGGACGGCGGCGCAGGGTCAGCATCACCGCCGCGATCACCGCCACGGTCAGGATCACCGCGGCGATCTCGAACGGCAGCAGGAAGTCGGTGAACAACGCGGTGGCCAGCCATTTGGTATTGGAACCGCCCGAGGCGTCGGCGGTCAGTGGCGTGGCCAGACTGGCCCTGACCCCGATCAGGGTCAGCATCTCCACCAGCATCACCACCGCGACCAACAGGCCGACCGGCAGGTACCGGACGTAGCCCTCGCGCAACGGGGCGACGTCGATGTCGAGCATCATCACCACGAACAAGAACAACACCATCACCGCGCCGACGTAGACCAGGATCAGGGCCACGCCGAGGAATTCGGCGCCGGCGATGATCCACACGCAGGCGACGGAGAAGAACGTCAGCACCAGGCTGAGCGCGGCATGGACCGGGTTCTTGACGCTGATCACGGCCACGGCGGACAGCGTGGCCATGGCGGCGAAGAGGTAGAAGGCGATCTGGGCGAGATCCATATCAGTACTCAGCGGAAGGCGGCGTCGGCGGCGCGGCGCTCGGCGATCTCGGTTTCGAGACGGTCGCCGATGGCCAACAGCTGCTGCTTGTTGACGATGTTCTGTCCGCGCTGGTCGAAGTGGTATTCGTGGATATGCGTTTCCACGATCGAGTCCACCGGACACGACTCTTCGCAGAAACCGCAGAAGATGCACTTGAACAGATCGATGTCGTAACGCGTGGTGCGGCGGGTACCGTCCTCACGCTTTTCGGAGTCGATGGTGATCGCCAGCGCCGGGCACACCGCCTCGCACAGCTTGCAGGCGATGCAGCGCTCTTCGCCGTTGGGATAACGGCGCAGCGCGTGCACGCCGCGGAAGCGCGGCGACTGCGGCGTCTTCTCCATCGGGTACATCAGCGTGTACTTGGGCTTGAACAGGTACTTGAGCGTCAGCCCAAGGCCCTGCGCGAGCTCGATCAGGAGCAGGCTTTTGAAATAGGAAACGATGCGGGTCATATCGACGGCCTGTCCTCAGACGTTCGGCAGGAACACTTCGTAGTACGCCATCAAGGCGACGACGACGATCCAAGCGATGGTCAAGGGGATGAACACCTTCCAGCCCAGACGCATGATCTGGTCGTAGCGATAACGCGGGAAGGAGGCGCGGAACCAGATGAAGCAGCTGGCGAAGAAGAACACCTTGGCCAGCAGCCACCACCAGCCGTCGACCGACAGGAAGGGAATGCCCAGGCCCTGGAACGGACTCAGCCAGCCGCCGACGAAGAAGATCGCCGTCAGGAAGCTGATCAGGATCATGTTGGCGTATTCGGCCAGGAAGAACAGCGCGAACGCCGAACCCGAATACTCGACCATGTGACCGGCGACGATTTCCGACTCGCCTTCGACCACGTCGAACGGCGCGCGGTTGGTTTCGGCCACGCCGGAGATGAAATAGACGACGAACAGCGGCAGCATCGGCACCATGAACCATTCCAGCGCGCCGGCGTTGCCGGACTGCGCCATCACGATGTCGGTGAGATTCAAGCTGCCGGCGCCGACCATCACGCCGACCATGGCGAAGCCCATCGCGATTTCGTACGACACCACCTGCGCGGCAGCGCGCATCGCGCCGAGGAAGGCGTACTTCGAGTTGGAAGCCCAACCGGCGAGGATGATGCCGTACACGCCCAGCGAGGTCATCGCCAGCAGGTACAACAGGCCCGCGTTGGCGTTGGACAACACCGCCTTGGCATCGAACGGCACCACCGCCCACGCCGCGAACGCCGGCGCCAGGGTCAGCAGCGGCGCGAGCTTGTACAGGAAGGACTCGGCCTTGGTCGGCTGGATCACTTCCTTGAACAACAGCTTGAACACGTCGGCGAAGGCCTGAAGGATGCCCATGCCGACGTACATCGGACCGCGGCGCACGTGCATCCAGCCGATCAGCTTGCGTTCCCAGACCACGTAGAACGCGACGGTGATGATCACCGGCATTGCGATCAGCAGGATCTTGAGCACGATCCACGCGACCGCGCCGGCCATGCCGAAGTTCAGGAAGAACTCGCGTACCGGGTCGACCACCTGGGTGAAGAACATTCCGTCCGCCATGGCTTAAGCCCTCCCCGCCTGCACGCGGCCGGCGCCGAGCGGCGCGGTGGCGCCATGCCCGCTTTCGATCCACACCGTACCCGGCGCGACCTTGTCGCTGACCGCGACCGGCAATGTCGCCGTGCCCGCGCCCGAACTGAACTTGCCGACCGCGCCGTCGCTGAAGCCCAGCGCCACGGCGTCCTTGGAATTGAGCACCGCGCGCGGTTCCACATTGAGCGGATGCGACTGCAACGCCGGCGCACGGCGCACGGTGGCATCGCTGCGGTAGATCGCGGTCGACACCGCGACCTCCAAACCTTCGCCCGCCACGCTCGGTGCGCGGCCGGCGGCCGGGGTCACGCCGCGCGGCGCCAGGCTCTTGCGCAGACCGTCGAAATCGGTGAACTCGAAGCCGTTCGCGCCCAGCTCGCCGCCGAGCGCGCGCAGCACGCGCCAGCCGGCGCGTGCCTGCCCCGGCAATTTGCCGCCGGCGACGGCTTGTTGGGCGATGCCGTCGAGATTGACCAAAGTGGCGTCGATTTCCGGCAGCAGACCGATCGGCAGGATCACGTCGGCGACGGCTTTGGTCGAACGGCAGGCGTAATGGCTGAAGGCCACGACCTGGGCTGCCCCGAGCGCGCGCAAGGCGCTTTGCGTGTCGGCGAAATCCAGACCCGGCTCGATGCCGTAAACGATGTAGGCGCCACGTGCGTCGTCGAGCATCGCGCGGGCATCGCGCGCGCTCGGCAGCACGCCGTACTGGGCCAGACCGACCGCGTTGGCGCCTTGCGGAATCCGGCACAGCTTGGCGCCGGTGGCTTGCGCGAAGGCCTTGGCGGCCGCGCGGATCGAAGCCGCGTACGAACCGTTCTCGGCCAGGCCGCCGACGATCAGCACGACATGGCTGCCGGCCTTGGCGATCTCGCCCAGCGCTTCATCGCCGAGTGCCGTCGCGAGCTGCGACGGCGCGACGATGCGCTTGCTGGCGATGTCGAAAGTGAAATCGAAATCGACCGGATTGACCACGTGCACCTTGGCGCCGCGGGTCCAGGCCTTGCGCACGCGCTGATGCACCAGCGGCAGCTCATGACGCAGGTTGCTGCCGACGATCACCACCACGTCGGCCTGGTCGATCTCGGCGACCGGCGCGGCGAAGGTCTCGGCCACGGCCGCGTCGGACAGATCGAGCTGGGAAATGCGGTGATCGATGTTGCCGCTGCCCGCGGCCTGGGCCAGACGCGCCAGCAGCGCGCCCTCCTCGTTCGAGGTCGCCGGATGCACGAGCACGCCGAGATTGTCGCCGCCGTTGTCGCGCAGGATCTGGGCGGCGCGGCTCAGCGCCTCGTCCCACGACGCTTCACGCCATTCGCCGTTGTCTTTCACCAAGGGTCGCTGCGCGCGATCTTCCGCGTACAGACCCTGGTGCGAGTAACGGTCGCGGTCCGACAGCCAGCACTCGTTGACCGCTTCGTTGTCGCGCGGCACGGTGCGCAGCACGTCGCCGCGGCGGGTGTGCAGAAACAGGTTGCTGCCCAGCGCATCGTGGTAACCCAGCGATTCGCGCGCGGTCAGTTCCCAAGGACGCGCCTTGAACTGGAACACCTTGTTGGTCAACGCGCCGACCGGGCACACATCGATGACGTTGCCCGACAGTTCGGTGGTCAACGGCTTGCCGTCGAAGGTGCCGATTTGCAGGTTCTCGCCGCGGTACATGCCGCCGAGCTCGTACGTGCCGGCGATTTCCCCGGTGAAACGCACGCAACGCGTGCACTGGATGCAGCGGGTCATCTCGGTAGCGACCAGCGGACCGATGTCCTCGTCGGGAACCACGCGCTTGCGCTCGGAGAACCGGCTGACCGAACGGCCGTAGCCCATCGACAGATCTTGCAGCTCGCACTCGCCGCCCTGATCGCAGATCGGACAGTCCAGCGGATGGTTGACCAACAGGAATTCCATCACGTTGCGCTGCGACTTGAGCGACTTCTCGCTGCGCGTGATGACCTTCATGCCGTCCATGACCGGGGTGGCGCAGGCCGGCGCCGGCTTGGGCATCTTCTCGACTTCGACCAGGCACATGCGGCAGTTCGCCGCGATCGCCAACTTGTCGTGGTAGCAAAAACGCGGGATCGGAATACCAGCCTTGTCGGCGGCCTGGATGATCATCGAACCCTTCGGCGCGGCCATCTCGACGCCGTCGATGAAGACGGTGACGTGATCGGGCGGAAGATTCGGATTTACCGGTTGAGCGCTCACAGCGAGCTCCCCATCAAAGCGGCGAACGAGCCCCTTGAGTCAAGGGGCGCATTGTTCGGGCGCTGCGCGCTCGAACAATGGGGGATATGGAAGGATGCTGCACTCATGCCGCCACCTTCTTCTCAACCACAGTGCCGGCAGCTTGATCGTCTACCAGGAAACGCTTATTGACGATCGCGTACTCGAACTCGTCCCAGAAGTGATGCAGGAAGCCTTGGACCGGCCACGCGGCGGCCTCGCCGAACGCGCAGATGGTGTGGCCTTCGATCTGGCCCGCGGCGGCGCGCAGCATCTGCAGATCTTCCAGGGTCGCCTGCTTTTCAGCGATGCGCGTCAGCATGCGGTACATCCAGCCGGTGCCTTCGCGGCACGGCGTGCACTGGCCGCAGCTTTCCTTGAAATAGAACCGCGCGATGCGCTGGCAGGCGCGGACCATGCAGGTGGTTTCGTCCATCACGATCACCGCGCCCGAGCCCAGGCCGGAACCGGCCTTCTGCAGCGAGTCGTAGTCCATCGTGCAGGCCAGCATCTGCTCGGCCGGCAACACCTTCATCGACGAGCCGCCCGGAATCACGGCCTTGAGCTTCTTGCCGCCGCGAATGCCGCCGGCCATCTGCAGCAGATCGGCGAACGGCGTGCCCAGGCGAATTTCGAAGTTGCCCGGATTGGCGACGTGGCCGGACACCGAGAAAATCTTCGGGCCGCCGTTGTTGGGCTTGCCGAGATTCAAGAACCACTCCGCGCCGTTGCGCAGGATCGCCGGCACCGAGGCATAGGTCTCGGTGTTGTTGATCGTGGTCGGCTTGCCGTACAGGCCGAAATTGGCCGGGAACGGCGGCTTGTAGCGCGGCTGGCCCTTCTTGCCTTCCAGCGATTCCATCAGCGCGGTTTCTTCGCCGCAGATGTAGGCGCCGGCGCCGAGCGCGCCGTAGATGTCGATGTCCACGCCGCTGCCGAGCACGTTCTTGCCCAGCCAGCCGTTCTCGTAGGCTTCCTTCAGCGCCTGCTCGAAATGCTCGAACGGCTCGTGATGGAATTCGCCGCGCAGGTAGTTGTAGGCCACCGTGGAACCGGTCGCGTAGCAGGCGATCGCCATGCCCTCGACCACCGCATGCGGGTTGAAGCGCAGGATGTCGCGGTCCTTGGCCGTGCCCGGTTCCGATTCGTCCGAGTTGCACAGGATGTATTTCTGGGTGCCGCTGCCCTTGGGCATGAAGCTCCACTTCAGGCCGGTCGGGAAGCCCGCGCCGCCGCGGCCGCGCAGGCCCGAGGCCTTGACCGCGTTGATGATCTCGTCCTGCGGGGTCTTCTCGCTGAGTATCTTGCGCAGCGCGCTGTAGCCGCCGGTCTTCAGATAATTTTCGTACGACCACGGAGTGCCGTAGTGCAGCGTCGTATAGACGACCTGATGCTCCTGCGGAGCCGGGCCGACCGGGCCGTAGCCCTTGGAGTAGTCGTGGTGACCGTGAGCCATCTCGCCCGACCTCACTTCAAACCATCGATCAGCTCGTCGACTTGCGTCGCGTCGAGCTTCTCGTGGTAATGACCGTTGACGACGACCACCGGCGCGCCGCAGCACGCGGCCAGGCACTCTTCCTCGCGCTTGAGGAAGACTCGTCCGTCGGCGGTGGATTGACCGAGCTTGCAGCCCAGCTTCTTCTCGGCATGGGCGACCAATTGCTCGGCGCCGTTGAGCCAGCAGCTGATGTTGGTGCAGAAGGCGACATTGTTGCGACCGACTTTTTCGGTCTCGAACATCGAATAGAAGCTCGCCACCTCGTACGCCCACACCGGCGGCAGGCTCAGGTACTTGGCGACCGCGGCGATCAGCTCGTCGGTCAACCAACCGTCGTTCTGCTCCTGCGCGGCGTGCAAGCCCTGCAGCACCGCCGAACGCTTGCGGTCCGCCGGGAACTTGGTCAGCCAGTGGTCGATGTGCGCGCGCGTCTTGTCCGACAGTGCCACCATCGGATCGACGTGCTGTGCGGCCTCGAAATTGCCTGTCGCCTTCATTCTTTCTTTCCTCTGCGACCGCGCGCCCCTGGCGCGCGATCTGGGACAACTTTTGTCGTTCGACGCTTAGCGGTCGATCTCGCCGAACACGATGTCGTAAGTGCCGATCATCGCCACCACGTCGGCCAACATGTGGCCCTTGACGACCTCGTCCATCGACGAGAGGTGAGCGAAGCCCGGCGCGCGCAGCTTGCAACGGAACGGTTTGTTGGCGCCGTCGGAGACCAGGTAGCAGGCGAATTCGCCCTTGGGCGCTTCGACCGCGGCGTAGGTCTCGCCGGCCGGCACGCAATAGCCTTCCGAGAACAGCTTGAAGTGATGGATCAAGGCTTCCATGTCGTCCTTCATCTCCTCGCGCTTGGGCGGGGCGACCTTGAAGTTGTCGACGATCACGGGGCCGGGATTGGCGCGTAGCCACTTCACGCACTGCTTGACGATCCGGGTGGACTCGCGCATTTCCGCCACGCGCACCAGGTAACGGTCGTAGCAGTCGCCGTTGACGCCGACCGGGATGTCGAAATCGACTTCCGCGTACTTGGCGTAAGGCTGTTTCTTGCGCAGATCCCAGGCGATGCCCGAACCGCGGATCATCGGACCGGTCATGCCCCAGGCCAGGGCCTGTTCGGGCGAGATCACGCCGACGCCGACGGTGCGCTGCTTCCAGATGCGGTTATCGGTCAGCAGGGTTTCGTATTCGTCGACGCGCTTGGGGAAGTCGTCGGTGAACGCGTCCAGGTAGTCGAGCATCGAGCCTTCGCGCCACTCGTTGAAGCGCTTGAGGCCGGCGCCCTTCTTCCACGGCGATTCCTTGTACTTCGGCATCCGGTCCGGCAGGTCGCGGTAGACGCCGCCGGGACGGTAGTAGGCCGCATGCATGCGCGCGCCGGAGACCGCTTCGTAGCAGTCCATCAGCTCTTCGCGTTCGCGGAAGGCGTACAGGAACACCGCCATCGCGCCCAGATCGAGCGCGTTGGAACCCACCCACATCAAGTGATTGAGGATGCGGGTGATTTCGTCGAACATCGTGCGGATGTACTGCGCGCGCTCGGGCGCTTCGATTCCCACCAGGGTTTCGATCGCGCGCACGTAAGCGTGCTCGTTGCACATCATCGACACGTAATCCAGACGATCCATGTAGCCGATCGACTGGTTGAACGGCTTGGACTCGACCAGCTTCTCGGTACCGCGATGAAGCAGGCCGATGTGCGGATCGGCGCGCTGCACGACTTCGCCGTCCATCTCCAGAATCAGGCGCAGCACGCCGTGCGCGGCCGGATGCTGCGGGCCGAAGTTGAGCGTGTAGTTGCGGATCTCGGCGTTGTTCAGGCCCGAGGTGTTGAGGTTGATCAACGGCATGTCGCTGGCGGGGTTGCTCATCACTTCACCTCGCCCTGTGCGGCTTCGCGCTGAGCCGTCTCGCCCTGGGCGGTCTGGTAACGCGCGTCGTCGCGGATCACGCGCGGCACGCCGACGCGCGGCTCGATCGACACCGGCTCGTAGACCACGCGGCGTTTTTCGGCGTCGTAACGCACTTCGACGTTGCCGATCAGCGGGAAGTCCTTGCGGAACGGATGGCCGACGAAGCCGTAGTCGGTGAGGATCCGGCGCAGGTCAGGATGGCCTTCGAAGACGATGCCGTACAGGTCGAACGCTTCGCGCTCGAACCAATTGGTGCCCGGCCAAACGACGCTCAGAGAAGCGACCACCGGTAGGTCGTCATTATCTGCGAAGGTTTTAAGCCGAACCCGCTGGTTGTGCTGGCACGACAGCAGATGCGCGACCGCGGCGAAACGACGCGCCGGCAGCGAATCGGCGGCGCCGTTGGGCGACTCGCCCCAACGGAAACGGCCGGCGCTGTTGCCTTCCACGCCGCGCGAGAAACCTTCCGAGGATACGTCGGTGTCCCACTCGTCGCTGCCGTAGCTGAGGTAATCCACGCCGCTGACGTCGACGCATTGTTCGAAACCGAATTCGTCGCGCAGCGCGTACGCCGCGGCGAGCCATTGCGTCGGCGCCACTTCCAAGGTGATTTCGCCGCGCGGCTGCGCCACGATGACAAAAGCGCCTGCGAAGCGTTCGCTCAGGCGCTGGGCAAGAGGCGCGGCGCTCATTCGCGGACGCCTTGCTTGTGTTCGCCGAAATTGGTGCCGCGACGGATCTTGCGCTGCAGTTGCAGAATGCCGTAGACCAGCGCTTCGGCGGTCGGCGGGCAGCCCGGCACGTAGATGTCGACCGGAACCACGCGGTCGCAGCCGCGCACCACGGCGTAGGAATAGTGATAGTAGCCGCCGCCATTGGCGCAACTGCCCATCGAGATCACCCACTTCGGGTCGGGCATCTGGTCGTAGACCTTGCGCAACGCCGGGGCCATCTTGTTGACCAGGGTGCCGGCGACGATCATCACGTCGGACTGGCGCGGCGACGGGCGGAACACCACGCCGTAACGGTCCAGATCCAGGCGCGAGGCGCCGGCGTGCATCATCTCGACCGCGCAGCAGGCCAGACCGAAGGTCATCGGCCACATCGACCCGGTACGCGCCCAATTCCACAGCGTGTCCAGGTTGGTGGTGACGAAGCCCTGCTGCAGCAGCGGGTTCTCGCCTTCCGGGCGCAGGATGTCGTCGAGGCGGCCTTCCGGAATCGGGTTGTGCATCAGACCCGAGACGGTGTCGCTGACGGTTTGGATCACTCCCATTCGAGCGCTCCCTTCTTCCAGACGTAAACGAAGCCGAGCAGGAGCATGCTGGCGAAAATGCCCATTTCGATCAGGCCGACGACACCGAGTTCGCGGAACACGGTGGCCCAGGGCACGATGAAGATGATTTCCAGATCGAAGATGATGAACTGGATGGCGATCAGGTAGTAGCGCACGTCGAACTGCATGCGCGCGTCTTCGAAGGCCTCGAAGCCGCATTCGTAGGGAGACAGTTTCTCCGCGGTCGGGCGCTTGGGCCCGAGCACATTACCTACTACCAACAGGGCGACGCCGATACCACCGGCGACGATCAGGAACAGCAGAGTCGGCAGGTATTCGGCCAGCACGCGGTGTTCTCTCGGCTACTTGTTCGGCTACATGGGCGCGCGTTACCGCGACCTTGGCTTGGCGCCCGGGGCACCCAGTCGTTTGGACGCGCGGCGCGGCCCGCCGTGCGTGCCGCACCTGCGTACCGTGGTGCGAAGTTGCGAATTGCTTGGAGCTGGGGATTGCTGCGTCGGGATGGATGTGGTGCCCAAAGGGGGACTCGAACCCCCACGACCTAAGTCGCTACCACCTCAAGGTAGTGCGTCTACCAATTCCGCCATCTGGGCACTGCTACCAACCACGCCATCCTGGCCCCGGCTTCGTAATCGTGTCGCGAAGCCGATCGGTCATCGCTGACCGGCCCCGCTATCCCGGCGGGGCTGAAACTCTATTTTAACCTGTTTATCTCAGCCGCCAGTAGCCGGCTGTTTTGCCGGAGCGGCCGGCTGGACCGGCGTCGGCTGCGCGGGCGCCTGCTGCTGCGCCGGAGCCGGCTGCGACGGCACCGCACCCGGAGCGGCCGGAACCTGGCTCGCCGGAGCCGGAGCCACCGGAGCGCCCTGCGCCGCCGGAGCCTGCGGCACGCCGCTGGCCGGGGCCGAAGGCGTGGTCGCGGCGGGAGCGGCCGGCTGCTGGGTCGCGGCGCGTCCGAGCAGGCCCAGATCGGGCTTGCCCGTCTCGACCGGCGCGGTGCGGCTGGCCTGCCAAGCCATGAACAGGCTGATCGCGAAGAACGCGATCGCCAGCCACTTGGTGGCCTTGGACAGGAAGTTCGACGAACCGCGGGCACCGAACACCGTGGCCGAGGCGCCGCCGCCGAAACCCGAGCCCGCCTGCGCGCCTGCGCCGCGTTGCATGAGGATCAGCGCGACCATGGCGATCGCGATCAGCACATAGATGACGTTGAGGAACAACAGCATCGTTGGGGATTCTTCGCTAAGGAGAGCTTGTTACGACCGCATCGGACGGGCGGGGTTCGCCGGTTCTTGCGATCAGGGGGCCGCCGCGATTGCGATGGCGTTGAAATCGGCCGCGACCAGGGAGGCGCCTCCGACCAGTCCGCCATCGACGTCGGGCTGGGAAAACAGCGCGGCGGCGTTGTCGGCTTTGACGCTTCCGCCGTACAGAATCGGAAGCGAGCCAGCAATTCTAGCATCGTGCGCAGCGATTTCGCTACGGATGAATGCGTGGACCTCCTGGGCCTGCTCCGGCGTCGCGGTCCTGCCGGTACCGATGGCCCAGACCGGTTCGTAGGCGACGATCGCGCCTTCCAGGCCGAGCACGCCGACCCGTTCGAGCACCGGCGCGAGCTGTTCCTGCAGGCGCCATTGGGTTTTTCCGTCCTCGCGCTCGGCCAGGGTCTCGCCCACGCACAGGATCGGCACCAGGCCGGCGGCCTTGGCGGCGGCGAATTTGTGCGCGACCAGTTCGCTGCTTTCGGCGTGGTACTGGCGGCGTTCGGAGTGGCCGACCAGGCCGTAGACCGCGCCGACTTCTTTGAGCATCGCCGCGGAGACTTCGCCGGTGAAGGCGCCCTTCTCGTTGCTGCTCACGTCCTGCGCGCCGAAGGCCAGACCGCGCTGCGCATAGTGTTCGACCAACTCGCCCAGGTACGGCAGCGGCGGCAGGATCACCCGTTCCACGCCGGCCGGCGGCGTCTGCGCGGCGACTTCGTCGAGCAGCGCGAAAGCGAATTCGCGGCTGCCGTGCAGTTTCCAGTTTCCAGCGACGATCCTGCGGCGCATGGCCACTCCCATGTTGCGAAGACGGCGCAGTCTACCTGCTGGGCGGCGCGCGGGCGACCGCGGCCGGTCCGCGGCTGGCGCGAACGCGCACCGCGCGCGACCCTTTGTCCGTCGCGCCGCAATCCCCATACAAAGCTCATGAAGCGAGCCTCCGCCTCCTCCGTGCTGCACAGCTTCGCCCCGATCGAATCGCCGCGGGCGCAGGTGCTGATCCTCGGCAGCATGCCCGGCGCGGCTTCGCTCGCCGCCGCGCGCTACTACGCGCATCCGCAGAACCGGTTCTGGCCGATCATGGGCGAGCTGGTCGGGGCCGGGCCGGAACTGGAGTACGAACGCCGGCTCGATGCCTTGCGCGCGGCGGGGATCGCGCTGTGGGACGTGCTCGCCCAGTGCGAGCGCGAAGGCAGCCTGGACGCGGCGATCCGCGACGACACTGCGGTGGCCAACGATTTCGCCGGTTTTCTGGCCCGCCACCCGCGGGTGCGCACGCTGCTGTTCAACGGCGCCAAGGCCGAACACAGCTTCCGTCGGTTCGTACTCAAGCCGCTGGCGCGGTCGGATCTGCGCCTGGTGCGGCTGCCCTCGACCAGCCCGGCCAACGCCTCGCAACGGCCGCAGATGAAGGTTTCGGCCTGGCGCGAGGCCCTGCGCGAGGCCGGAGTGGCGGTGCGCGGGGCCTGATCGGGCGCGCACGAATCCAGCGCAATCTCTTGTGGAAGGGGCTTCAGCCCCGACGCTTCTCGCTCAAGGCCTTCCGCGAGGCCGGTGTGGCGATGCGCAACGCTGACCGAGCGCGTACGAATCGGCGCAATCTTTCTTTTGTGGGAGGGGCTTCAGCCCCGACGCTTTTCGGTCAGAGGTGGAAAATCCATTGTCTCTGATCGAAGAGCGTCGGGGCTGAAGCCCCTCCCACAACAGACTTCCTGCCTTCGGGCAGCCTTCCGGCGCCAGATCGCGTATCGCGTCTGCAACACCCACGGCTCCGGCGCGGATCCGGTCGAGCCAGCGCAAACCCTTGCTGCTGCTGGCTTTGCGGTGTCTGAAAACGGCCCAGACGGCGCCCCGCGCGGCAGCGGCAGCGCGAGATTTCTTGCCCGCGCCCTGTCCTGAGCCCGATTGCACCCGCGTTTCCTGGGGGTAGCCGCCCGCACCGGGCGAACCACAACCGGACGATCGCTTGCGCCGCCTGACCGCGGCGCGGGACGGGGAATTGTTTGCCTGCCTCAGCGCGGCGCTCCCCACCGGCGATCCAAGGCCGCAGTACCGGCCGCGCCGCCCGGATCGAGGCGCGCCCGGATCACCCAATGCCGATCCGTCAATCGCCCATGGAAAGCGATACCCAAGGAGCTCCAGCATGAAGTCGCACCGCAATCCCCCGACCCGCCTGTCCCGCAAGCTCGCCGTCCTCGGCGGCGTCGCCCTGCTCTCCGCCGCGGCGCTGGCCAGCGCCGGCGAAACCGTGATCCGCACGCCGTATGGCGATGTGGCCGCGATCGATGCGCCCAAGTCGCAGCAGCTCAGCGCCAAGAGCGCCGCCCAACCGTTCGCCACCGCGCGTCAACGCGCCGCGGTGCAGCCACTGGTATGGAGCGAACAGGACGCCAAGTCCGCCGCGACGATCGACGTCGAAGCGACCGCCGCGCAGCTGATGCGTCCGGCCGCGACCGCACCCGGCGGCGCCGCGCCGGCGTTCGCCAACTACCTCGCGCGCAATCACTTCCGCGCCACCTGGGACAAACTCGACGCGCTGGACGCGCGCCAGACCGCCGCCCCGATCTCCGCGCTGGGCGGCGAGAAAGACGGCGCTCACTACGCCTATACCCGCTTCCCCGGCAACTACTACACCAGCCAGTGGAAGGCTTCGCCGTGGAACAAGATCGGCAAGCTGTACTTCACCAAGCCCGACGGCAGCGGTTCGTACTGCACCGCTCAAGTCTCCAGCGGCACCGCGGTGCTGACCACCGCCGCGCATTGCGTCTACACCCGCGGCGCCGGCTTCAACTCGAACTTCGTGTTCGTGCCGGCCGAGCGTTACGGCGAAGCCCCGTACGGCCGCTTCGGCTGGAGCCAGGCACGCGTGCCGACCAACTGGATCAATGTCGGCAGCCGCCGCTGGGATGTGGCGGTGATCAAGCTGACCGGCGAGCAGACCACCGGCATTCCGGTGACCAGCTACGTGGGCTGGCTGGGCCGCGCCTGGAATCAGCCGTACTCGCTGTACACCTATTCGCACGGCTATGCGAGCAATCTGAGCACGCAGTACACCCACATCTGCGCCGGCCAGACCTACGACTCGCCGTCGGAAGGCACCAATGTGCTGGTGCAGGGTTGCGACATGACCTACGGCGCGAGCGGCGGCGGCTGGCTCATCAACTACACGCCGAACTCGCATGCCGGCAACCAAGTCAACAGCGTGGTCAGCGGCCCGCACATCGGCGCCTTCGGCACCGCGTGGGTCGGCGCGCGCTTCAACGACGACAACATCGTGCCGCTGTGCACGGCGATCGGCTGCTGAGGGTCCGCGGCCCGGACGCGGCGAGCCTTCGTCGCGTCCACGGACCCGGCGGACCAACGCCGGAGCGCGCCCAGGGAGGGGCGCGCTCCGGCCTGGAGGCCAGGGCTGCGCGCTTGCTTGATCGTAATGATCGAACCGGGCCCCGGAGCGGGCCTGCCACGCGGCTACTCACCGATCATGCCGCGGGCCTGGACAGGGATGTCCGCTTAATTCGTTGTTTGCAGCGAAGCCGGCCGTGAGGCCGGCTTCGTTTTGTTCCGGGGGGTGTGTTCCGGCGTTGGTGGACTTGAGCTCCAGCGACCGTGGATCGCGATATCGAAACGTAGAGTTGCGTCGCTGCGTCGGTCGGGGCTGAAGCCCCCTCCCACAAAAAACTTCGTGGTTGCGTGGCGGATGGGCGGTGCGGTGCGATGCGGGAGCGCGGAAACGAACAAGCCGGCTTGCGCCGGCTTGTTCGATCGTTCTGCGCGGTTGCGCGAACCGCGAGCGGGCTTACTTCAGCTTGATCTCGCGCAAACGCTCTTCCAGGTAACCCTGCGCGGTGATCGGCTCGGGATAACGGCTGGGATTGTCCGGGGTGATCGTCGAGGGCAGCACGTCGATCAGGAAATCCGGATTGGGATGCAGGAAGAACGGGGTCGAGTAACGCGGCAGGCGCGCCTTCGCGCCGGGCGGATTGACCACGCGATGGGTGGTCGAGGGATATACGTGGTTGGTCAGGCGCTGCAGCATGTCGCCGATGTTGACCACGATGGTGTCGGCGTCGGCGGTGAACGGCACCCACTCGCCCTTGTGCGACTTCACTTCCAGGCCTTCCGAGCTCGCGCCGACCAACAAGGTGATCAGGTTGATGTCCTCGTGCGCGCCGGCGCGCTCGTTGGGGATGTCGTCGGCGGTGATCGGCGGGTAGTGGATCGGACGCAGGATCGAATTGCCCGAATCGGTCTTGTCGGCGAAGTACTGCTCGGGCAGCCCGATGTGCAGGGCCAGCGCGCTGAGCACGCGCGAGCCGAGCCCGTCGAGCGATTGATACAGGCCGTAGGCCTGCTCGCGGAATTCGGGGATCTCCTCCGGCCACAGGTTCGGCGGCATGTCGGAGGCGTACTTGGAGTCGCGCGGGATCTCGCGGCCCACATGCCAGAACTCCTTGAGATCGAAGTGCTTGGCGCCCTTGGCCGTCTCCACGCCGAACGGGGTGTAGCCGCGCGCGCCGCCGCCGCCGGGGACGTGGTACTTGCGCTTGACCTCGTCGGGCAGCGCGAAGAAGCGCTTGAACAAGTCATAGGACTGGTCGATCTGCTCGGCCGAGATGCCGTGGCCGCGAATGCCCGCGAAACCCCATTCGCGGTAGGCCGCGCCGAGTTCGGCGACGAAGGCCTCGCGGTCTGTGTCGAAGCGGCGGATGTCGAGGGTGGGAATCTGGCTCACGTTGAGGTCCTGTTGGTGTCTCTTCCGGATAGGCGGCTATCTTCGCTCAAAGCCGGCGCGGGCGCGCAACTGCGGTCCTGCCGGCACGCCTTGCGGCGCCCCGGCGTGCCCACGGACATGAACGCCGAGGCCTCAGCCTGAATATCGCGGCCGCGGCGGGGTGGCCGGAACGCGCAGCCCGCCATCCGGCGGTGTTGCCGGCCGAAGTTACACGCTAAAGTCGCGCCCCCGCCCCGGTGCCCGCGCCGGCGGCCTCTTCTTCGCCGAGAACCTCCCTCATGGACGACCTAGCCGCCCGCACCGCCTTTTCGGCGCGCCGCGCCCTGGCCTGGCTGACCGGCTTCACCTTGAGCAATGCCGCGATCGCCATCGGCATCGCCGCGCTCAACATCCCCTTCGCCCATTTGGCCGAACACTGGAAGGCGGCGTTCTTCCTGACCCTGGCGCTGCCGGGGCATTTCGTGTTCTTCGGCGCCCTGCTCGGCCTGATCCCGCTGCTGCTGGGCTGGACTGGCCGGCGCATGCGTTGGATGACGGTGAGCGCGGTGATCCTGCAGGCGGCCTGGATCTGCCTGTTGGTGACCGATGCCAAGGTGTTCGCGCTGTACCGTTTCCACCTCAACGCGATGGTCGCCAACATGGTGTTCGGCGGCGCCATGCAGGATCAGGTGGTGTTCTCTGGCACGGTCTGGGGCCTGATCGCGCTGGCGGTCAGCAGCGTGCTGGCGCTGGAAATCGCGCTGGCCTGGCTGTGGTGGCGCGCGCTGGACCGGCGCGCGGGTCTGAACAATATCCTCAAGGCCTGGTGGGTCGCGCTGGCGGTGATGCTGTTCGGCCAGGCCATGGTGGCGTACTCCGATGCCCGCGGCGATCGCGTCGTCATGTCGCAGCTTCCCTATATTCCGTGGGCGCAGCCGATCACGCTGAAGGACTCGCTGCAGCGTTTCGGCGTCGAAAGCGACCCCTCGGCGAGTCTGCCCGGTGCCGGCCAGGGGCTGCTGAACTACCCTCGCCGCCCGCTCGATTGCCAAGCCGCGCCCAAGCTCAACGTGGTGGTGATCCTGCTCGAATCGCTGCGCCACGATGTGCTGACCGCGCAAGTCATGCCCAACACCTGGCGCTACGCGCAGCAGTCGCAGCAGTTCGACAACCACTACAGCTCCGGCAACGCCACCCGCTTCGGCGTGTTCGGCCTGCTGTACGGACTGCCGGGCGGCTATTGGCATCCGATGCTGGCCGAGCAACGCGGCGCGGCGATGATCGGGCAGATGAAGAAAGACGGCTACGGCATGCACATCTACGGCAGTGCGCCGTTGTACAGCCCGGAGTTCGATCGCACGGCGTTCTCCGAGGTGCGCGAACACATCGTCAACGGCCCGCGCGAACGCAAGAGCGCCGAGCGCGATCAGGCGATCCTGGCCGATCTGCAGCGCGACATCGCCGCCACGCCGAAGGACCAGCGCTTCTTCGGTTTCGTGTTCATGGACTCGCCCCATCAGCCGTATTACATGCCGCGCGGTTATCCGCCGCTGTTCCAGCCGATGGCTGAGTCGATCAATCCGCTGGAATTCGGCCCGGAACACGATCCGCTGCCGGACTTCAACCGCTATCGCACCGCGGTGCATTACGCCGATTCGCTGATCGGAAAATTCCTCGCCGCGCTGCAGGCCGGCCCCTTCGCCGACAACACCGTGGTGCTGATCACCGGCGACCACGGCGAAGAGTTCAACGACCTCAAGCAGAACTATTGGGGCCACAACGGCAATTTCTCCGACTACCAGTTGCGCACGCCGTTCGTGCTGCATTGGCCGGGCAAGCCGGCGCAGAAATCGGCCCATGCGACCTCGCACGAGGACTTGGTGCCGACGGTGATGAAACACGCGCTAGGCTGCCGCAACGACAGCGCCGACTACAGCACCGGGCGCGATCTGTTCGGTCCGGCCCAGGATCGCCGGCCGCTGTTGGTGGAGAGCTGGTCGCAGCGCGGAATCCGCCAGGGCGAACTGACGTATCTGTTCGACAACTACGGCGCGGCGACGGTGATGGATCGCAATTACCGGCCGTTGCCGGAGGCCAAGGTCGATCCGGCGGCGGTGAGCCGGTCGTGGGAGATGTTGACTCGGTTCCAGCAGCGCTGACCGCGAAACGATCGCCTTTCGTAGGAGCGGCGCAAGCCGCGACCGCGCCAGTGACGGGCCGGCGCGACCTGGGTGTCTCGCGGTCAGATCCTAGACAGCACGCAATCGCGGCGCGTACCGGTTCGCGGCGCGTCACGGTGCGCGCCGGTGATTCATTGTCGCGGTCGCGGCTTGCGCCGCTCCTACAGGTGCGGTGGCTGGAGGAAACGACGAAGGCCGCTCGCGCGGCCTTCGTCGTTTACCGCATGGCTTGAGTGCGTGCGCGCTTACACCGCCGCGCGCACCGCGCCGGCCAGCGCGTCGAGCGTGTTCTGCATCAGCGTGGCGTCGTCGGCTTCGACGGTGACGCGCACGACCGGCTCGGTGCCGGAGGGACGCAGGAAGGCGCGGCCGCGGCCGGAGACCGCGGCTTCGGCCTGTTTCAGCGCTTCTTTCACCGACGCCGCCTCGGTTGGCTTGGACTGGCCCTCGTAACGCACGTTGATCGTCTTCTGCGGCACCCGGTTCAGGCCTTGCAGCGCCTGACGCAGCGACAGGCCGCGACGGCCGAGCACTTCGAGCACCTGCAGCGCGCTGACGATGCCGTCGCCGGTGCTGGTGCGGTCCAGGCACAGCAGATGGCCGGAGGCTTCGCCGCCGAGCACGCCGTCGTGGGCGATCAGTTGCTGGTGCACGTAGCGGTCGCCGACCTTGGCGCGGATGAAGCCGATACCGCGCTGCTCCAGCGCGCGCTCCAGCCCATAGTTGGTCATCAGCGTGCCGACCACCGGGCCCTGCAGGCGTCCGCTTTGCTGCCAGTCGGTGGCCAGGATATAGAGCAGATCGTCGCCGTCGCAGATCGCGCCTTCGTGATCGACGAACAACACCCGGTCGCCGTCGCCGTCGAAGGCGATGCCCAGGTCCGCGCCTGTGCTCTTGACCCGCTCGACCAAGGTCTGCGGATGGGTCGAGCCGACCCCGTCGTTGATGTTCAGGCCGCTGGGATCCACGCCGATCGCGTCGACCCGCGCGCCCAGTTCGCGCAGCACCAGCGGGCCGACCTGGTAGGTCGCACCATTGGCGCAGTCCATCGCGATGCGCATGCCGCTGAGATCGAAACCGCGCGATACCGAGCCCTTGCAGGCTTCCAGATAGCGGCCGATGGCGTCGCGGGTGCGGATCGCCTTGCCCAGCCGCTCGGATTCGACCGTGCGGAACGGCTCTTCCAGCGCGGCCTCGATCGCCAGTTCGGTCTCGTCGTCGAGCTTCTCGCCTTCAGCCGAGAAGAACTTGATGCCGTTGTCGTAATGCGGATTGTGCGAGGCCGAGATCACGATGCCGCCGTCGGCGCGCAGCGAGCGGGTCAGATGGGCGACCGCCGGGGTCGGCATCGGTCCCATCAGTTGCACGTCCACGCCGGCGGCGACCAGGCCGGCTTCCAGCGCGGCTTCGAACATGTAGTTGGAGATGCGCGTGTCCTTGCCGATGATCACCATCGGATTGCGCCAGCCGCGCCGGTTGAGCGCATGGCCGTAGGCGTTGCCCAGGCGCAGCACGAAATCGGCGGAGATCGCGCCTTCGCCTACGCGTCCGCGGATGCCGTCGGTACCGAAATATTTGCGAGTCATGTGTTTGAGTCGGGAATAGGAAGTCGGGGATGGGAAATGAAAGCCGCGCGGCGCGGTAAGGCACGACTGCCTTCGGGGGATCGCCGCAACGCGAGTTTGCCGCAAGCCGCGCGCGCTACGGCGCCGCGCGGCTGAATGAGGTTGCGTAGCGCTTCCCAGCTCACAGTTCTTGGGGCGGGGAACAGGCCATGAAAGAAATCAGGCCATGAAAGAAATGGGGAATGGAAAGCACGTCGCGGCGAGCTTTCCATTCCCCATTCCCTTCATTCCCCATTCCCGGCCGCCATCAGGCGGCCTCTACGTCGTCTTCCGGCTGCGGCTGCTTCATCATCATCGCCAGCAGATGCGAGAGACGGTCGCGCATTTCGCGGCGATCGCAGATCTGGTCGACCGCGCCGTGCTCGACCAGGAACTCGCTGCGCTGGAAGCCTTCCGGCAATTTCTCGCGCACGGTCTGCTCGATCACGCGCGGGCCGGCGAAGCCGATCAAGGCCTCCGGTTCGGCCAGGTTGATATCGCCGAGCATCGCGAAGGACGCCGACACGCCGCCGGTGGTGGGATGAGTCATCACCGAGATGTAAGGCAGCCCCGCCGCGCGCAGGCGGCCGAGCGCGGCCGAGGTCTTGGCCATCTGCATCAGCGAGAACAGGCTTTCCTGCATGCGCGCGCCGCCGCTGGCGGAGAAGCACACGAACGGGCTGCCGATCTCCAGCGCGGTCTCGGCGCCGAGGGTGAATCGCTCGCCGACCACCGAGCCCATCGAGCCGCCCATGAAGGCGAAGTCGAACGAAGCGGCGACCAGCGTGCGCTGCTTGAGCGTGCCGCGCAGGACGATCATCGCATCGCGCTCGCCGGTGGCCTTCTGCGCGGCCTTGATGCGCTCGGAGTATTTCTTCTGGTCCTTGAACTTGAGCACATCGATCGGGCCCAGCGCGGCGCCGATCTCGCTGGTGCTGCCCGGATCGAGCAGCGCGGTCAGGCGCACCCGGCCGCGGATGGGCATGTGGAAGCTGCACTTGGGGCAGACCTCGAGGTTCTCCTCGAGCTCGGGGCGGTAGAGCACGGCGCCGCAGCGCTCGCACTTCTCCCACAGGCCCTCGGGCACGCTGCGCCGCTTGGCCGCCGACGATTCGGTGCGAATACCCGACGGCATGAGTTTCTTGAGCCACGACATGCGTTGAAATCTTCCTGTTCTGGCTGACGATGATGGGTCGGTGCCCAGGCGGTCGCGCCCTGCCGGCACCGGCCCGACGAAGGAGTCTAGCGCAGCGGGCCGGGACGCCCGCCGCCCTGTTCAGCTACGCCGCGAGGCCGCGGCGCAAGGCTGGGACGGCTCAGCCGGCGCGGTCGAGCGCCTGCCGCAGCGGCGCAAGGAACGTGCGCGCGGCGTGCGCGGCGGCGTCCGGGGTGTCGGCTTGCGCCAACGCCTCGACCAGTGCGCTGCCGACCACCACGCCCTCGGCCTCGCGCGCCATGGCCGCGGCGCTGGCCGCGTCCTTGATGCCGAAGCCGGCCACGACCGGCACCTTGGCGCGCTGGCGGATGCCGTGCAGGCGGTCGTTGGCCGCGCCCGCGTCGAGACGGTCGGCGCCGGTCACGCCGGCGAAGCTCACGTAGTACAGATAGCCCTGGGCGTCGTCGCACAACAGCGCGATGCGCTCGTCGGTGGTGGTCGGCGAGGCCAGCAGGATCAGCGCCAAACCCGCCGCGACGAAGGCCGCGCGCAGTTCGGCCGCTTCTTCCGGCGGCAGGTCGACCAGCAGCACGCCGTCGACGCCGGCGGCGACGGCGTCGCTGGCGAAGCGCTGCGCGCCGCGGATTTCGATCGGGTTGAGATAGCCCATCAGCACCACCGGCGTATCGGCGTCGCGGCCGCGGAACTCTCGCACCGCATCGAGCACCCAGCCCAGGCCGGCGCCGCGCGCGATCGCGCGCTCGGAGCTGCGCTGGATGGTCGGACCGTCGGCCATCGGATCGGAGAACGGCACGCCCAATTCGAGGACGTCGGCGCCGGCCTCGACCAAGGCATGCATCACCGGCACGGTCGCCTCCAGCGAAGGATCGCCGGCGGTAACGAACGGGATCAGCGCCTTGCGGCCGGCGGCTTGCAGGGATTGGAACTTGGCGTCGATTCGGTTCATGCGTTGGTCAAAGCTTCTGCTTGAAGCCCCTCTCGCGCATGCGGGAGAGGGGTTGGGGTGAGGGGCCGGGAGCGGCGAGTGGTTCAAGGGCCGCGAACGTCGGAGCAACGATCTCATGCGTATATCGCAGTGTTGTTGCTCGCTCTCATCTGCCCTCCGGGCACCTTCTCCCGCAAGCGGGAGAAGGAATAAGTGGATCGCGCTGCGGACGACGATCAGAAGTGCAGCCCCTCGCGCCCGGCGATGGTATGCACGTCCTTGTCGCCGCGACCGGACAGGTTGCACAGCACCACCTGATCCTTGGGCATCGTCCGCGCCAGCTTGATCGCCTGGGCGATCGCGTGGCTGGATTCGAGCGCAGCCAGGATGCCCTCGGTGCGCGCCAGGGTGCGGAAGGCTTCGAGCGCTTCCTCGTCGGTAATGCCGAGGTATTCGGCGCGACCGGTGTCCTTCAAGAACGCATGCTCCGGGCCGACGCCGGGATAATCCAATCCGGCCGAGACCGAATGGGTTTCGATGATCTGGCCGTCGTCGTCGCACAACACATACGTGCGATTGCCGTGCAGCACGCCCGGGCGTCCGGCGGCCAGGGACGCGGCGTGGCGGCCGGTGTCGATGCCGTCGCCGGCGGCTTCGGCGCCGACGATGCGCACCGAAGCATCGTTGAGGAAGGCGTGGAACAAACCGATCGCATTGCTGCCGCCGCCGACGCAGGCGGTGATCGCATCGGGCAGGCGGCCGTACTCGGCCAGCATCTGCGCCCTCGCCTCGCGACCGACCACAGCGTTGAAGTCGCGGACCATGCGCGGATACGGATCGGGGCCGGCGACGGTGCCGATGATGTAGAAGGTGTCGCGCACGTTGGTAACCCAATCGCGCATGGCTTCGTTGAGCGCGTCCTTGAGCGTCCGCGAACCGCTGGTCACCGGCACCACGGTCGCGCCGAGCAGCTTCATCCGGTAGACATTGATCTTCTGCCGCTCGATGTCGGTCGCGCCCATGTAGACCACGCATTCCAGGCCCAGGCGCGCGGCCACGGTGGCGCTGGCGACGCCGTGCTGGCCGGCGCCGGTCTCGGCGATGATGCGTGTCTTGCCCATGCGGCTAGCCAGCAGGGCCTGGCCGATGGTGTTGTTGATCTTGTGCGCGCCGGTGTGATTGAGGTCTTCGCGCTTGAGCAGGATCTGCGCGCCGCCGACTTCATCGCTGAGCCGCTGGGCGTGATAGATCGGGCTGGGCCGGCCGACGTAATGGGCCAGGTCGTTTTCGAATTCTTTGATGAAGGCCGGGTCGACGCGCGCGGCGTCGTAGGCTCGGGCCAGTTCCTCGATCGGCGCGATCAGCGTCTCGGCGACGAAACGCCCGCCGTAGCGGCCGAAGTGGCCGGAGGCATCCGGGTAAGCATGGAAGTCGATCGGAGGGGCGACAGGTTCGGCGGACATCGGCTGGCTTCGTTGCGAGGGGCGCCGCGCACGACGCGGCGGAACGCGCAGTTTAGGGCATCGCGGCGGCAACCGTACGCGTCGAGCTATGGCGGAATGGGGTGCGCGGTTCCGAGGTGACGGAATAGGCAAACAGAATCACGACATTCAAGACAACCGTTCGTCGGCCACCCGTCAAAAAATCGAAAAAAATTTGATAAATCCACCAGAGATCGCATCAGAAAGGACACACCCAAAGCGAACTAGAGGCGAACATGGCTACAGGCCAGCAGTTGCTCAGGAAATGGAAGATTCCAGCCCAGCAAGCCTTCCACCACCGAGGAGGAACCTTCTTTATGCCGCTTACCGAATTTCCAGGCGCGCTATGCGATCTTTATGGCTACGTGCTATTCCAGACCTACGATGAATATGTTTCCAGCCCCTTCCTTAGCATCGGCAAGCGGCTGAACGTCCGATCCGGGGTGCATCGATTGCCTGGCTATACCCTCTGCCGACCGCCCACCTGATCACTCAACGTGACAATCCGCCCGTCGCACTTCCTCGACGAAATGACGCATCTTGTCGCCATCCTTCAATCCAGGCGCGCTTTCGATACCGCTGGACACGTCCACGCCCCAGGGCAAGGTCGCCAGGATCGCCTCGAACACGTTGTCCGGGGTGATCCCGCCGGCCAGCACGAAGGGTTTCTGCACGCCGACCGGAATGCGCTTCCAGTCGAAGGTCTTGCCGCTGCCGCCGCTGCCGCCCTTGGCGTGGCTGTCGAACAGGAAACCGGCCGCGCCGGGGTAACGCATGTGCAGGGCCGAAGGGTGTTGGTCGGCGAGTTCGCCGCCCATCGGGATCGCCTTGAGATACGGCACGCCGAAGCCGCGGCAGAACGCGTCGTCTTCGTTGCCGTGGAACTGCAGCAGGCTCGGCCGGACCTGACGCACGACCTCGCGCACCTCATCGACCGGGTTGTCGCTGAACAGGGCCACCGCATCGACCAGCGGCGCCAGCGCCTGGCGCATCGCGCGGGCTTCCTCGGCGGCGACGCGCCGGGTGCTGCCGGCCGCGAATACGAAGCCGATCGCGTCGGCGCCCAACTCGCAGGCCAGACGCACGTCGCCGGGGCGGGTGAAACCACAGAACTTGATGCGGGTGCGGAACAAAGTACGGGGATTCAAAGGCTGACCTCGGCAGGCAATAGGCACTCGGCTGGATAGCGCGGGCCCACGAACACCAGGCCCGCCGACGGCGCGGTCGGACCGGCCACGGTCCGGTCGCGCCCGGCCAGCAACTGCGCGATCCAGCCCTCGGGCTGGTCGCCGCGGCCGACCAGCAGCAAGCTTCCGACAATGTTGCGCACCATGTGGTGAAGAAAGGCGTTGGCCTGAACCTCCATCTCCACGATATCCCCGTCCCGGCGCACGCTGATGTACTGCAGATCGCGCCGCGCATGCGGTGCCTGGCAGTGCACGGTACGGAACGCGGAGAAGTCGTTCTCGCCCAGCAAGGCCTGGGCGGCGCGGTGCATCGCGTCGGCATCGAGCGGCCGCCGTTCCCAGCTCAGATACTGACGCTGCAGCGCCGGCCGCACCGGCCGGTTGAGGATCCGATAGCGGTAGCGGCGCGCCCGCGCCGAGAAACGGGCGTGGAAATCCGCCGCGATCGGCACGCACCAGCGCACGCACACCGACGGCGGCAGACGCGAGGTGGTGCCGAGCACCCAGCCGCGTGGTTCGCGCGCAATCGGACCGTCGAAATGTACGACCTGACAGGAAGCATGCACGCCCGCGTCGGTGCGGCCGGCGCAGGTCACCTCGATCCGGGTGCCCGCAACGAAACTCAGCGCGTCTTCCAAGGCGGCCTGCACGGTGGCCTCGCCGCGAAGGTCCGGTTCGCCGGGGCGGACCAGACGCTGCCAGCCCGAGTACTCGCTGCCGTCGTATTCCACGCCCAAGGCGAAGCGCCGCAAGGGCGTGGCGCCGGGATCGGCGCTGGAACCGTGTTGCTCTACCGCCATGGCTTGACTGCCCTGCCTGTTCGCCGTGCCGAGGCCGGCCGCCTCAGCTGGCCGCCTCGATTTCGCGCAGCAGCCGCGCGGCCTGCTGGCGGGCGGCGTGATCGCCGTTGATGAGCACTTCGCCGAGCAATTGGCGTGCGCTGCTTTCGTCGCCCAGATCCAGGTAGGCGCGGGCCAGTTCGATGCGCTCCTGACCGGGCGCGGCATTGGCGTTCGCGGCGACCGCTGGGCGGGCGGTTGCAGCGGCCGGAACCGAGTTCGGCGCAGTGGCGGCCGGCGCGGCGGGTTCGGCCGCGACCACGGGCGCGGCGACGGCCGACTGGGCCACCACGACCGGAGCCGCGCTGGCGACGACCGCGGGCGCAACGGGCGCGGCGACGATCGGCTCGACGCGATGCGACGGCGCCGTGCCGACCTCGGACGAATGCCAGGTCGGGACGGTGTTTCGGGTCTTGGGTTCGGTCTCGGGCGCGGTCCAGAACGGAGCGGCGGTGGCCGGAGCTGCTTCGATCGGCGCGGCTTCGACTGGCGCGGATCGGTCCTCGGGTTCGGCGAGCAGTTGCGCGACCGGATCGATCAGGCTCGGCGCGTGCTCCGGGCGTCGGCGCAGCGATTCGACCGGATCGGTCTCGGCGTAGCGCTCGCTCACCGGCGCGGACGCTTCCGCGCCCGGTCCGATCGGCGCACGGAACGCCGGACGCTTGGGCTCGCGCCGGCTCAGCACCCAGCCGCCGACCAGCAACGCCAACACGCCCAGGCCGCCGAAGATCCACGGCATCGGCGAGCCGTCGCCGCGCGCCTGCTGTTCGGCCAGGCGCTGCTGGCTCGCCGCCAGCTCGCTGTCCTTCATCGCGATCAGCTTTTGCTGGTCGTTCTGCAGTTTCTCCAACTCGGCGACCTTGCTCTTGAGCTCGGTGAGCTCCTGATCGCGCGCGGCGAGGGTCTCGTTGGCCTGTTGAATTTCTTGTCGCACCATCTCGCCCTCGCCTCCGGCGCTGATGCCGGATTGAGCCCCGGCCTGGGTCGCGCGGCTGGCGCCCGGCGGAACGATTTCCAAACGCGCATCGCTGCTACGGCCGGCGCCGTCCTTGGCCGCCGGAGCGACCGGCGCCTGGGCGATGCGGTCGGACTCCAGCGCGATCGGCTGCGGCACCGCCGGACTGGCCACGCCTTGCCGCCACTGCTGGATCTGCACCCGCACCAGCTCGCTGGCCTCGCGCGGATCGATCGCGGTCAATTGATTGCTCGGCGGCTGGCGCAGCACCGCGCCCGCCCGCAGCCGGTTGATGTTGCCGCCGATGAAGGCCTCCGGATTGGCCCGCAGCAGCGCGATCATCGTCTGATTGAGGGTGTGCTCGCCGGCCAGGCCCGAGGCGATGCCGGACAAAGTCTGGCCGCGCTGCACGGTGATATCGCCCTCAGCAGGCGGCCCCGGCGACGCGGCGGCGACCGCACGCGGCTGGCGCGGCGCGCGCGGAATGCTGCCCGCGTTCGGACGCGCCTGCGGCGCGGGCTCGGCCGCCACCGGCGCGGCCGGTTCGGGCTGCGCGGCGGGTTCGGGCTGGATCGCGACCGCCTCGGCCGGGAACGACGGTGCGGGCACCGCGCTGCCGGGGTCGTAGCGTTCGTTGAGCTGGTTGTCCACCGACAGCGGGTCGGTTTCCTGCGGCTGCGCGCCGAACGGCAGCGGCGCCTCCAGCGGACGTTCGATGGTGTTCGGCGCAGCGCCGGTGGGCGCCTTGATCGGCGGCTGCATCGGCGCCGACGCGGTGCGCGGCGCATCCAGCAGCGCGGAGTATTCGCGGGTCAGGCGGCCCTGGCCCCAGTCGACTTCGATCAGGAAGGTCAGCAACGGCTGATTGACCGGCTGGGTGCTGGTCACCCGGATCACCGGTTTGCCGGCGGCGTCCAGCGCCAGGGTGAAACGCAGGTCGGTGACGATGCCCTGCGGCGCTTCCAGACCGATGCGCTGGAAAGTCTCCGGCGAAGCCAACCCGGCGCGCAGTTGCGCCAGTTCTTCCGGCCCGCTGGAGATCACTGGGATCTCCGCCAGCAGCGGCTGCCCCGAACGCGACTTCACATCGATCTGGCCCAGCCCCAGCGCACAGGCCGCCGAGCTGGCCAGCGCCAGCGCCAGAGCCAAGGCGGTGCGTGCGAAACCTGATCTCACGGACGATCCCATTGCCAAAGACAGGCGGCGACTCTAGCGGTCTGGACTAGTTATGCGCAACGCGAAGTGAAGTTTTCGTTGCGATCGGATCGGCGTCACGGCGTTTGCGAAGGTTCGAGGCCTTTTGTGGGAGGGGCTTCAGCCCCGACGCTTTTCGGCCGGATCGCCGTGCCTCCACCAAAAGTGTCGGGGCTGAAGCCCCTCCCACAAAAGACTTCGATGCTGAAGGCCGCACCTGGCAAAAAATCGGGCCCCGCAGGGCCCGATCGATACCTCATAAAGCCAGTAACCGCCGCGCGATCAGCGCTCGTTCCAGACCAGTTCGGCCAACTGCACGGCATTGGTCGCCGCGCCCTTGCGGATGTTGTCCGACACCACCCACAGCGACAGGCCGCGCGGGTGCGAGATGTCCTCGCGGATGCGGCCGACGAAAACAGCATCGTGTCCCGAAGCATGCGTGACCGGCGTCGGATATCCGCCGCCGACCGGCTCGTCCACCACTTCCACGCCCGGGGCCTTTTCCAGCAGCGCGCGCGCATCGGCCGCGGACAGCTTGTCGCGGGTTTCGATGTGCACCGCCTCGGAGTGGCCGTAGAACACCGGCACCCGCACCACCGTCGCGTTCACGCCGATGCTGTCGTCGCCGAGGATCTTGCGGGTCTCCCAGACCAGCTTCATCTCTTCGGTGGTGTAGCCGTTGTCGGTGAAGTCGCCGCCGTGCGGGATCACGTTGAAGGCGATCTGCACCGGGTAGATCGCAGGCTCGATCGGCTGGAAGCTCAACAACGCGGCGGTCTGCCTGCCGAGTTCCTCCATCGCGCGCTTGCCGGTGCCCGACACCGACTGGTAAGTCGCCACGTTGATGCGTTCGATCTTGGCCTTGCGATGGATCGGCGCCAGCGCGACCAGCATCTGCATGGTCGAGCAGTTCGGATTGGCGATGATGCCGCGCGGACGGTTCTTGGCCGCTTCGGGATTGACCTCGCTGACCACCAGCGGGATGTCGTCGTCGTAGCGGAAGGCCGAGGAATTGTCGATCACCACCGCGCCGGCGGCGGCGAACTTGGGCGCGTATTCCTTCGAAACCGAACCGCCGGCCGAGAACAATGCGATGTCCACGCCGGTGGGATCGAACAGCGCCAGATCCTGCACCACGATGGTTTTTCCGCCGAACTCGATTTTCTCTCCCGCCGAGCGTTCGCTCGCCAACACATGCAGCTGACCGATCGGGAATTTGCGCTCGGCCAGCACCTTCAGCATGGTTTCACCGACCGCGCCGGTAGCACCGACCACGGCGACATTGCAGGACGTCTTGGCGTTCATCTGTTCTGAGTTACCTGACTTGTGGGGACCGCCGGACCCATTTCCGGCGGGTGTTGCGTGAAAGCTTCATTTCGGGCCATCGCTGCCTTCAGCGAAGACTTCGAGGTCTTTTGTGGGAGGGAGCTTCAGCCCCGACGCTGTTCGATCCGATGCCCTGCAGTCTGGAGACCTGATCGAACAGCGTCGGGGCTGAAGCCCCTCCCACAAAAGATTTCGAAACTGACGCGGCGAGGTAATTCATGCCGCGCCCCGCTTCGTCATCGCGACCTGGTCGGCATTGAGCGGCGATGGCGGCCTCCCCGCATCCGGTCCATAGCCCAGCACCGCGATCAGATTGTCCACCGCCAGCGACACCATCGCCCGGCGCGTGGCCAGGCTGCCGCTGGCGATATGCGGCGTCAGCACCACCCGGCGCTGCTCGAGCAGGCGCGGGTTGAGCTTGGGCTCGCCCTCGTAGACATCCAGTCCGGCCGCGGCCAGGCGCCCTTGTTCGAGCGCGTCGCACAGCGCGTTCTCGTCGATGATGCCGCCGCGGGCGATATTGGTCAGCGTCGCATGCGGCTGCATTCGCGCAAACGCCGCGGCATCGATGAGGTGATGCGACTGCGGCGAATACGGCAGCACCAGGATCAGATGATCGGCGCGGCCCAGCAGTTCCTCGAAGCTGGTGTAGCTTGCGGCGCATTCGCGCTCGACCGCCTCGGGCAGCCGGCTGCGGTTGTGATACAGCGTGCGCATGCCGAAACCGATCGCGCGGCGCGCGATCGCCTGGCCGATCCGGCCCATGCCGAGAATGCCGAGGGTGGCGCCGTGCACGTCGCCACCGAGCAGGCTGTCGAAGCTCCAGCGCTGCCAATGGCCCTCGCGCAACCAGCGCTCGGCCTCCGAGATCCGCCGCGCGGTCGCCATCATCAGCGCCCAGCCGAAGTCGGCGGTGGTTTCGGTCAGCACATCGGGCGTGTTGCTGGCCAGGATGCCGGCCGCGCTGAGCGCGGGCACGTCGAGATTGTTGTAGCCCACCCCGACGTTGGCGATCGCGCGCAACCGCTCGGCGCCGGCGATCTGCGCCGCGCCGATCAGATCGTTGAGCGTGACCAGCGCGCCGTCGGCCGCGCGCAACGCGGCGTTGATCGCCGCGGGCGAATGCTGGGTCACCGCCGCGGTGGCGCTGACCTGGAAATATTCGCCGAGCCGTCCGACGATGTCGTCGAACAACGGCTGCGACACCCATACGCGCGGCCGCTCAGACATCGCCGTCGAACTTCGGGGCGGCGGGAATGCGCGGGGTGACCGTGCCGACGTCGCCGCACTGGGCGCGGTGACGCAGGGCCTGATCGATCAACACCAGCGCGACCATCGCCTCGCAGATCGGCGTGGCGCGGATGCCGACGCAGGGATCGTGGCGGCCGGTGGTGACCACGTCGACTTCGTTGCCGTGTATATCGACGCTGCGGCCCGGCAAGCGCAGGCTGGAGGTCGGCTTGAACGCGGTCGAACAACGCAGCTGCTGGCCGGTGCTGATGCCGCCGAGGATGCCGCCGGCATGGTTGCTGGCGAAGCCGGCGCGGGAGAGTTCGTCGCGGTGCTCGCTGCCCTTTTGCGCGACGCTGGCGAAGCCGTCGCCGATTTCCACGCCCTTGACCGCGTTGATGCTCATCAGCGCGGCGGCGAGTTCGCCGTCGAGCTTGCCGTAGATCGGCTCGCCCCAGCCCGGGGGGACGTTGTCGGCGATCACGTCCACGCGCGCGCCGACCGAGTCGCCGGACTTGCGCAGCGCGTCCATGTAGGTTTCCAACTCGCCCACTTGGGCTGCGTCGGGCCAAAAGAAGGGGTTGTCTTCCACGACAGACAAGTCGTGAGCGTTCGGCACGATCTCGCCGATCTGCGACATGAAGCCGCGCACCGTGACGCCGTAACGTTCGGCCAACCACTTCTTGGCGATCACGCCGGCCGCCACGCGCATGGTGGTCTCGCGCGCGGACGAGCGCCCGCCGCCGCGCGGATCGCGCAGGCCGTACTTCTGCCAATAGCTGTAATCGGCATGGCCGGGGCGGAACTGCTCGGCGATCGAGCCGTAATCCTTGCTGCGCGCGTCGGTGTTGCGGATCAGCAGCGCGATCGGGGTGCCGGTGGTCAGGCCCTGATAGACGCCGCTGAGAATCTCGATCTCGTCGGCCTCGCGCCGGGCCGAAGTGTGGCGGGTCTTGCCGGTCGCGCGGCGGTCGAGGTCGTGGCGGAATTCTTCCGGCGCGATCGCCAGTCCCGGCGGGCAGCCGTCGATCACGCAGCCGATCGCCGGACCGTGGCTTTCGCCGAAGGTGGTTACCGTGAAGAGGGTTCCGAAGCTGTTGCTGGCCACTACGGGTTTCCTGTGCGTGCCGGTTTTCCGGCGTGTGGGCGAAGGCGATGATCGGTGTTGCGCGTGTGCTGCCGATGAAGTGCGTCCGGTCGCGAGAGCGATGCTGCCTCGATGGTATGCCGCGGCGTTTGCCGGGGGAAATGAGCCATTAGCGCGGGCTCAGAACCATCGTCGATGCGTCGCGGCGGCCCTCACCCCGGCCCTCTCCCGCAAGCGGGAGAGGGAGAGGAAAGGCTTCGCCGCGATTCGCGCTGCGTCACGCGCTGGCCGCACAACTCCCTCTCCCGCTTGCGGGAGAGGGTTGGGGTGAGGGCCGAGCGCCGAGCGCCCGGGCCAACCACCGCAAGCTCGCTGTACAGACGAAACACCGTCAGCCAACGATAGCCGACCGCGCCGGTTTCCGCTGTAACGAAGGCCCCCGACGCGGCCGCTGCAGATCCACTCCGAACACACGCACAGCCGCGAACCAGCACAGCGACACCGGTTCGCGACACAAAGATAAGTTCCGGCTGGTTAGGCGCCGAAGGCGGAACGCTGGAGATTCAGCGCTGCGCGCGGCGCTGCGGACGACGGCACCCCGTCTTCCGCTACCGGCCGCCGACGCGCGTGACTCAGGCTCGCGCGTCGGCGAGCCGTTTGATTTCGTCGTGGTGTTCGACCAGATCGTGGCGCTCGGCCACGAAGATGCCCATCTGGCCGACCTTGAACTCGACCCAGGCCAGCGGCAGTTGCGGCAGCAGTTCGACCAGGGCGCGCTCGGCCTCGCCGACTTCGCAGATCAGCAGGCCCTGCTCGCTCAGGTGCTCGGGCGCGTCGCGCAGGATCTTCAAGGCCAAGTCCAGGCCGTCATCACCAGCGCGCAGGCCCAGTTCGGGCTCGTGCGAGTACTCCCGCGGCAACGCGTCGGTTTCGTCGTTGGTGACATAAGGAGGGTTGGTCACGATCAGATCGAAGACCTCGCCCTTGAGGCCGGCGAACAGATCCGACTTGCGCAACTCGACGTTGTCGGCGTGCAGGCGCTGCTTGTTCTCGGCCGCCAGCGACAACGCCGCGTCGTTGATGTCCGCGCCGATCACTTCCCAATCAGGGTGGTAATGCGCCGTGGCGATGGCGATGCAGCCCGAACCGGTGCACAGGTCCAGGGCGCGGGCGACCTCGCGGCCGCCGAGCCAGGGCTCGAAACCGGCTTCGATCAGCTCGGCGATCGGCGAACGCGGCACCAGGGCGCGGCGATCGCTCTTGAAGCTCAGGCCGGCGAACCAGGCCTCGCCGGTCAGGTAGGCGGCCGGGATGCGCTCGGCGATGCGACGTTCGAACAGCGCCAGGATCGCTTCTTTTTCCTCGCCGGTGACCTTGCCCTGGCCGTAGACCGGGCTGAGGTCGTGCGGCAGGTGCAGGGTGTGCAGGACCAACTGGGTGGCCTCGTCCAGCGCATTGTCGTAGCTGTGGCCGAAGGTCAGCCCGGCCGCGTTAAAGCGGCTGGCGCCGTAGCGGATCAGGTCGACGAGGGTCAGCTGTTCGAAGGAGACGGAAGCGGGCACGGCGGGTCCAGGGCGAAACAAGGGGCGCAGTATAGCCGGAGAGGTGAATCGGGGGCTTGGGGGCAGGAGCAAATCCCCCTAGCCCCCCTTTTTCAAAGGGGGGAACAGCACAGGGGGAACAGCAGAAGGAGGAACAGCGAACAGCAAGAAGCCATGGCCTGGCCTAGTCGGCAGCCGCTGCGAGGTGCCGAAAACTCCCCGAAGCCGCCTCGACGGCCATCGCCGGTATCATGACCGGGCACACACGCTGGAACCGACATGTTCAATCGCACCACCGCCATCGTCCTCGTCGCCGCGCTCGCCGCCGCGCTCGGCCTGTGGGCCTCGCAGAAATTCTTCGCCGGCGCGGCGCGCTCGTCATTGCCGCGGACCGAAGCGGTGCGCCTGTTCGACCCGCCGCGCACCCTGCCCGGGTTCTCGCTGCGCCAGTCCGACGGCACCCAGCTGATCCCCGGCGAGCTCAAGGGCCACTGGACCCTGGTCTTCCTCGGCTTCACCCACTGCCCCGACGTCTGCCCGACCACGCTGGCGCAGATGTCGGTGGCGCAAAAGACCTGGGAAGCCATTCCCGAAGCCAGCCGCCCGCGCGTGCTGTTCGTCTCGGTCGACCCCGATCGCGACACGCCGGACAAGATCGGCGAGTACGCGCACGGTTTCCACAAGGACACCCTGGCCGCCACCGCCGACGTCCCGGCGCTGGAGGATTTCGCCAAGTCGCTGAGCATGGTGTTCGCCAAGGTGCCCGCGCCCGACGGCGCACCGGCCGACCAGTACACGATGGACCACAGCGCCAGCATGGTCGTGCTGGACCCGCAGGGCCGCATGGCCGGCCTGGTGCGTCCGCCGTTCGACCCGAACGTGATCGCCAAGGACATGGCCGTGCTGACGGGAGCCGCTCCGTGAGCCTGATCACCACCCTGACCTACGCGCTGCCGCATCGCTGGCTGTCTTCACTCGCGCGCTCGCTGGCCTATTCCGACGACCCGCGCCTCAGCCGCTGGCTGATCGACACGGTCACGCGCAAGTTCGGCGTGAACCTGGCCGAGGCGGCCAATCCCGATCCGCGCTCCTACCCGACTTTCAACGCTTTCTTTACCCGCGCGCTCAAGCCCGGTGCGCGCGTGGCCGATCCGGACCCGCGCGTGCTGCTGATGCCGGCCGACGGCCGCATCAGCCAGTGCGGCCCGATCCGCGCCGGCGAAATCTTCCAGGCCAAGGGCCAGTCGTTCACCGCGACCGAACTGCTCGGCGGCGACGAAGCCGCGGCCGCGCCGTTCAACGACGGCGTGTTCGCGACCGTGTACCTGTCGCCCAAGGACTACCACCGCGTGCATATGCCCTGGGCCGGAACGTTGCGCGAAACCGTGCACGTGCCCGGGCGCCTTTTCAGCGTCGGGCCCGATGCGGTGCGCAACGTGCCGCGCTTGTTCGCGCGCAACGAACGTCTGGTCTGCCACTTCGATACCGAATTCGGGCCGATGGCGATGGTGATGGTCGGCGCGCTGCTGGTCTCGGGCGTGGAAACGGTCTGGAGCGGCGAGGAGATTCCGCGCTACGGCGACAAAGTCACCGCCAAGGATTACCGCGGCGAAGGCATCACCCTGGAACGCTTCGCCGAAATGGCGCGCTTCAACTACGGCTCGACCGTGATCGTGCTGTTGCCGCCGGGCGTGGCCACGCTCGACGCGGGCCTGAGCGCGGAGGCCGCGGTGCGGCTGGGCCAGGCGCTGGCGCGCCGCGCCGGCTGAGCGGCGCACTTACACATTCACCCACGGAGGGGAACCATGACATCGACCCAACGCCCGGCCCCGCGCCGGGTTTCGCCGACCGCGGCCGCCGCGCTGCTGACCATTGCGCTGTCGGCCTGCGGCGGCAAGAGCGAGGCCGAACAACTGGCCGCGATGCGCGACGGCCTAGTCTACGCCCAGTACCGGCAAGTGTCCGAGAACGCCCTGCCCGGCGGATTGGCGGCCTATCGCAAAGGCCTGCAGTGGACCGGCGAAAACTGGGCCGGGAACCGGCTGCCGGCCGATCTGCCCAAGGGCGATTTCAGCCAGGCCGATCTGTGCGTCACCCATGTGCTGCTGGCCTACGGCGCGCTGATCGCCGACAAGCGCAGCATCGCCCTGGCCGAAAGCGACATCGTCGACGCCCAGCAGTGCGGCGCGTTCGATCGCGCCGCGGCGACCTCGTTGCGCTCGGTGGTGTTCCAGCGCGAGCAATGGCCGGAGTTGGCCCAGCGGGAAAGCGAAAAAGCCTGGGCGCTGCCGAAGCAGGCCGGCGAGGATCAGCCGCCGGTCGAGCATGTGATCGTGATGCATGCGGCGCTGGCCTACTTCGCCGCGAGCGAGCAGGAATGGGAACGCGCGCAAGTGCATTTCGACGCGCTCGCGCAGTTGCTGCGGCAGCCGTGGTTCGCGCAGTTGCCGCCGGCGGGCATCGCCTTCAAGGAAGGCCGCACCCAGGACGGATTGATCACGCTGAAGAAACTCAGCCAGGATCCGAGCGCGCCCGACGCGGTGCGCAAGGAACTGGTCGCGTTGATCGCGAAAATCGAGACCAAGGGCGGCGACGTCGACTCGATGATATTCATGCCGCGCCTGGTCGCGGTGCTGGGCTGGGAAGCGATCCAGGCCGAAGGCCCGCAGTTGCTGCGCACGGTCACCGGTTTCGCCGAAGACAAAACCTGGGCGGCGGCTGGAGGTTCGGTCAAGGAAGGCGCCGGCAAGGCGCAAGTGGCCGCGGCGAGTTGGTGGAACAAGGCGCGAGAGGCGGTGTCTTCGCCCGATGAAGCTCCCGCGCCCGAACCCGCCGCCGCCAAGACCGACGCTGGCGCGCCCTCCCAGTAAGCACCAGTAAGCGACCGGAGCAGCGCGCCGACGGCTATGCCGGCCGCGCGCTGCTCGTATCGGAACGCTGTTACTCAGGCCGGACTGGCTGCTCGCGTTCGAGCGAACGCACCGACAGCCCGATCAGGGTCTGCGCGATCCAGTACGTCGCCAGCACCGCGAGCGAAGCCGCTTCGAACGGCGCGGCGAAGCGATCGATCGCGAGCGTGGCATCGGAGGCGACGAAGAACGCGCCGCCGAGCGCAGCCATCGCGGTCGCGCGCACCGGCCAGCGCCGCCACACCGCCGCCGCCTGCGCGGCCATCGCCGCGAGCACGACGACGTAGACGATCACCGGTATCCGCAACTCGCCCGGCAGATGCGGCCACAACACGCACAACACCGCCGCGGCCAAGGCGGCATAAGCCAGGAACGGCCACTTCACCGCGAACGGCCGCGCGCGTCCGAACAGACCCAGCAGATAGGCGATGTGCGCGCAAAGGAACGAGCCCAGGCCGAACACGAACCAGTCGCCCGGCAGCATCAGGAAGGCGTCGCCGCAGGTCGACAGCAACAGGCCGGCGAGGACGGATCGGCGATAACCGGGCTCGGCGACGCCGCCGTGGCGCCAGACCATCGCGGCGATCAGCAGCGTGGTCAAGGGTTTGAACACGTAATGCAGCCACGGCGCGACGTACGCGCCAACGATGGCCAGGGCCGCGCAAAAGGCGATCGCGCCAATCCAGGCGCGCGGTGTGGCTGCTTTTGATTCGGCATGCATGGTCGGCGCGCTCGCTTATGGGGTGGGTGGCGACATCGGACCGGCCGGCACGCCCTGCTCGATGATCGCCTCGATCCGCTGGCGCAACCGTGCTTCGCTCGACACAGTCGCAAGAAACGGCGAATTATCCGCATAGCGCGCAGCGCATGTCAGTTGCGCCCGCGCCACCGCGATGTCGCCGCGCAGGGCCGCAGCCAGGGCGCGCAAACGCGGCGGCACATGCGGCACATACCAGAAAACCCGCGCATTGAGATTCAACGCCGTCAGCGACGCCAGAGCCCGGCTTGGATCAAGTTCGAGTGCGCCGGCGAAGGCCAGATCGGCCCGGCAGAGGGTCAGAAGGTCGTCCAACGCCAATTGCATGGGCTCTTCGTAGCCTTCGACGCGAACGCACAGGGCCTGAAAATCGGTTCTGGCCTGTTCCAGTTCCCCCCGCTCCAGCGCGGCGTACATCCGCAGCCAGTCGTGCATGGCCGGCATCGGTTCGGGCTCTTCGAGCAGGCGTTGCGACAAACCGGCCGGCAGATCGTTGAGCGCCGTGCCGCGCAGAATTCGTCCCTGCATTTCCATAAAGCTCGAACCGGGCAGGTCTTCGAAACGATTGAGCCAGGCACGCATCCACATCAAGCCGTCGGTACCGAGCCCGCCGGCGAGCTGGTGCGGTATCAGATTGAAGAGGAACGCGCCCAGATGCAGTAGACCCCACAGCACCCACAAGGTCTGCGCTGGCGAGTGTCCCAGCCGCCATGCCACCGCGCCGCACAGCGTGGTGGCGATCAGATTCGTCAGCGGGCCGCCGAGCGACAACCCCATCAGATCGCGGCGCATGTCGCCGGCCGCGTCCGGATAGGCCAGTACATAACCGCCCACGCCGCGCAGTTGCAGTCGCGTGAACCGCCAGCGCACGCCACGCCGGCGCGGTTGGAGTTCCACGCACGCGATCACGACCTGAGACACGATCATCCCGCGCCAGCGCGCGGCCCACCAATGGCCGCACTCGTGCAAGATCGTCTTCAGCAGCCAACCCGGCAACAAGATCGCGAGCAGCGACACGGTCCATCCGTAGTGCAGCGCCAGCGCGTAGGTCAGGATGAACACCGCGGGCAGCAGCGCAAACCACGAGACATAGGCCAGGGATTTGAACGCGGCGAGCGCGCGCGGCGACAAGTCGCGAAACGCATGCGCCGTCGCCGCGGAATCTTGCGCAAGATCCCGCGGCGCGGCGTTTTCGATGGGCTTGGACGCATCCATGCGACGGTTATCCGCGCGGCCTTACTGCCCGCAACCGTCCAACTTGAGCTTCTGCCCCGGCTTGACCGTGAAGCGCGGCCCCTTGATGCCGTTGGCCTTGGCCAACTGCTTGGTATCGCACTCGAACTTCTTCGCCACGTCGGTCAAGGTCTGGCCGCGCTGCACTTTGTAACTGGCCTGCCTGGCCGGTTTCCTGGCCGGCGCGGGCTGGGCGCTGGCCACCGTGGCCGGCACGCCGGTGGCGATGGTGACCGGCACGGAGCCGTCTTCGCTGCCGGCCAGCGCCGGCAGCAGGGTCAGCGGGCCGGTGCGCACGACCGCGCTGTTGGCGTCGCTCATCACCAAGGTGTGCGCCAGTTCGGAGCGCTTGCCCTGCACGCACCAACGGTTGTACAGGCTGACCATCTTGGTGGTGGCGTTGAGGGTGGTGCCGGCGGACAGGTAACTGTCGGCCTGATAGCGCGGGTTGAGATTGCGCAGCGCGCGCATGTAGCCGTCGCGGCTGCCGCTGCTGCCCAGGCAGATGGTCAGCTCGTAGATCGAACTGGCCTTGTTCAAACGCAAGGTCGCCGGCTTGTTGTCGACCTTGGGGAAATGCAGGCCGTATTCGCGCGGATGCAGGAACAGCCAGGCCGCGGCGATCACCATCGGCACGTAGTCGCGGGTTTCGGCCGGGAACTGGTTGTAGACCGATTCATCCCAGAAGTTGCGCCCGCCGCTGGCGTTGTTGATCCGCAGCGCCCGGCCCTCGCCGCCGTTGTAGGCGGCCAGCGACATTTCGATGCTGCTGTTGAGCTGGCCGAAGCGCTCGTTCAAGTACTCCGCGGCGGCCTGTGCGGACGCGCGCGGATCGTAGCGGGTGTCGAAACCGGTGCCGTCGTCGCCCAGGCCGAAGCGCTTGCCGGTGGCGAACATGAACTGCAGCGGGCCGGCGGCGCCGACGCGCGAGGTCGCGTGTACGCGGCCGTTGGATTCCTTGGCCATGATCCCGAACAGCAGCGCTTCGGGCAGGCCTTCGCGCTCGAACGCGGGCCACATCATCGAGCGCATGTACTGGTAGTTGTCGTAGCTCTGCATCAGCGGGCCGCGCAGATCGGTCAGCCAGCGGCGGATGCCGGCTTGCACGGCCGGGTTGTACTGGACCATCTTGACGAAGCGCTGGCCGTCGGCACTGAGCAGCGCGGCCGCGCGCGCGGCCTCGGGCACGTCGGCGGCAAGGCCTTCGCTGTCGAGCTGGCCGCCGTCGTCCCCTTCTTCGTCGCTGACCGCGGTGGCGTCGGCGGTGGCCTTGAGCAGGCGCTTGTAGCCGGCCAGCATGGTGCCGACCTGGCAGCCTTTCTGCTTGAGGCAGGCGGCGATCACGTCCTCCATGTCCTCCAGCGCGGCGTCGCTGTCCTGGCGGCCGGTCGGATCGGCGTTGCGGATCTTGACCAGGGCCGACTGATAACGCGTTTCGGCCGATTGCAGGCGCTGGGTCAGCGTATCGACCGCGGCCTGGTCTTTCTTGGACAGCGCCGCGGCTTGCGGCGACAGGCTGGACAGGGCCAGGGCGACGGCGAGCGGCGCGAACGCGCCCCTGATACCGAACAGAACGGGGCGTGAGTTGGCTGGCATGAGGCGTGCGGCAGATCCTTTTCGCGGGGAGCCAGGGTAACGGCGGGGTCCGGGGCGGGCAAGGACTGTGATCCGTCGCGGTTTTTCCTGGTTTGGCCGGGAGAGCCCGGTCGGCGCCCTTATCGCCTCGGCATTACCGTCCCGGCGTCGTTGCGGCGAGAGAATCTTCCGGCCTGGCGACGGTGAGCCGACTCATAGCTGAGGGCGCATCGCATTGGTCTGCTTTTCGTTTTGTTGCTGCTGCTCCAGCTCCCTGGCTTGAGTCTGCTGCTGCGCCTGCTCGTGATTGAACTGTTGCGTGTCGCGCAGGGTGTCGTGCAACTGCGGCGCTGGCTGGGCGACGTTCACCGCGGTGTGGAAGCCCGGCACGGTTCGCTCGATCCATAGGGTTTCATCGACCATGGCGACCGGGCCGATCCGATCCGCGTCGAGAATCCCGTTGCGCTTCGCGGCGAGCATCGCGGCCGCGGCATGCTCATCCGACAACCCCACCGTCGCGCCTGCGCGAATCTTCGCGATCATCGCTCGATCCTCCGGCGAGAAATGCGACAGGTCGGGCGCCGATGGGGGTTCGGCGGGTTCGGCCTGCTTCGTTGCCGTCCGCGGGTCGGCGCGATCGGAGGCATCGGCGGTGTTCGCGGTCTGCTGCCTGCGTTCGTCGGGCTTGTGTACCGGGAGCGCAGCGGCGAGCGGTTGCCGAGCCGGCTCGGCTTGGAACGGTGCGCGCTCGGGTTCAAGCGGATTCGCCTGGGTCGCCAGGACACGCTCGGGCTCAGGCGGACTCGCTTGCGCCATCAAGACGCGCTCAGGCTCGGGTTCGGTCTTGAACGGCGGCGCCTGCGGCGCAAGATGCGCATCGGCGACAGATGGCAGTGGGTTCGCCGGCTCCGGGCGTGTCGGCTCTGCGGCACCTCTCGCCTGCGTGAACTCATCGCGCGACGGCGGCGTGGAAGGCGGCACCGCGGGCGCGGCATCCTGGGCGAACGCAGCGGGCGCACGCTCGCGGACGGGCTCGGGCGGCGCCTCGCCTTGTTCGATGGACGCAGGACGGACAGCGCGCATCTGCTGCGCGACCGCCAACGCCTGCACCGTCTCCGGGTCCACCACGCCCGTCGGCGGCAACCGATTCGTCTGCTGGAACTGGCGCAGGCCGTGTTCGGTGGCGGTGTCGAACCGGCCGTGCTGCGGCAACGGCGATTCGTCCGGCCCGCGATAGCCCATGCGGTCCAGACGGTATTGCAACAGCGACACCTCTTGCCCCTCGCTGCCGCGTCGCAAGGCATCGTCGGGGGCGTCAATCGACGCAGGCGTCGCGTGCGCGCCGTGCTGGGCGGTCGATGGCCGCAGCGGCGCCTGTGGCTCGCCCGCGACGGCTTGCATCGGCTCGACCGGCCTGCGCTCAAGCTCCGCGTGCGCCTGGACTTCGGGCGGCACCGGCTCGTCGTTCTGGGCGAGCGGCGGCGGGATCGGCGCGGGCGACGGCGGTTCGGGCGCCTGCCGGGCTTCGGGCGTCGCGGGCGTGCGCACACGGGTCGCGGCGTCGACAGGCAGGACGATGTCCGGTTCGCGATTCGCTCCGATCGCGGCGGCGGCCAGTTGCGCGGCGGCCTGCGTGTCCTCGCGCGACAGGCCCAAGCGGTTGGCCTCGCGCATTGCCTGTTCCTGGGCTTCGCGCTGTTGCGGCGATTGAGCGGCGATACGCAACTCCGGAGAATCCGGAACCGGCGCCTGTTGCGGGTCGCGTGCCAGCACGTCCTTGCGTGCTTGCAGAATGTCCTCGGTGCGGGTGACGGCGACCAGTCGGTTCGTGCTGTCGGCATCGCGCACATAGTGGGCGATGGGGCTGTCGGCGGCATACGCGCCGTTGCTGCGTTGCAATTGCAGCGCGCCGGGCCCCGAGATGCCGTGTTCTTCCCGCGTGCGCTGCACCGCCAGTCCGATGGCCTGTTGCCATTGCGGCGTGAGTTCGATCCGCTCGGGGGTGACTCGGTATTGATGCAGCAACTGGTTCTGCTGCCGCTGCTGCTCGGTGGGCGCGGGCCGCGCTTCGAGCGTGGCGAGGCGCGTATTGAATTGCTCCAGCGAAGGCTCGCGCGCCATCCGGGTCAATTCCAACTCCAGCGCCAGATTGCCTTGCGCCTCGCGGCCGGCGCCGGCCCATTGGCCGTCCGCGCCGCGCCGGTAGAGCTGTCCGTCCGACCCCAGAACTTCACCGGGCCGCGGCCGCACCGCCTGCACGGCGGAAGGAATTTCGGCGAAATCGCGCGATCGCTGCGCGGTGTAGTTTTCCAGATAGACCGCGGCGACGGTTTCGCGCCCGTTGGCGATGTTGTGCTGGATGCGCGCGACCGCCTCGCGGTTCAACTCCATGGCGCGTTCCGGTGTCGCGATCTGCTCCTTGTATTCGCCGCGATCGTTGGCGCCCGACACGCCGGTTTTCACCAGGCGCTGCCACTGTTCCGTCTCCGGATTACGCCGCCAGTTCGGGTTGTCGATCGCCGATTGATCGTCCGCGCGCGCGCGGACGTCGAACGGGTCTTGCGGCCGCGGCACCCTGCCCAGGGCCAGTTCCACCGCCTTGGCGCTGGCGTAGGTGCCCAACTCGCGCGCCTTGTCGTAATTCGCGCCCAACGACCCTTCGATCGGGTTATCGCGGCCATCGGCCGTCGTGTCGATCAAACCGTCGCGCACCCAGTTGTGGCCATTGAACGCCCAGTCGACATGCTGCTTGTCGGTCTGATGGGTGATATCGTAGTTTTCCTTCAAATCCACGGCTTTTTCGAAGGCCTTGCTCAACAGCATCGCGTCGGCCACGACCAAGCTCGCCGGCAGGTAGCCCGAAGTGCCTACCACCGCAGCGGCCGTGGCGCCGCCCACCCAACCGCCGGCATTGCGCGCCACCGCGCGCGTGGCCTCGGACTGCGCCGCGGTCGGATTGTCCTGCTCCAACAGTTCAGCAACGCGCTGAGCGCTCACGGCCAGATCGGCACCGGAGGCCAGCAGGCCGCCTGAGCGGATCAGGGTGTTTCTGGGGACTTCGCCGATCAGGAGTTCTTTGGAGGCGAAGCCGCGTTGGTCTTTGGGGCCGCGGATGGCGGGATCGGCTTCGGGGAGATCGGGGGCTGGGGTGGTTGTTGGGGATAAGGCAGGGTCGAATGAGTACAGGCGTTTGCTGCCGCCAAAAGTCTTGTCACTGCGATAGCCAGCCAAATGCCGCTGATACTCGGTGTCGCCGATCACATCGCCATGATACGACTGATCGAGCATCTCACCGGTCACCGTGTGTTGAAATCCCGGAATCTTCTTCTGCAATCCCCGCAGATTCTGCGGCTTGGTGAAATACTCATCGTCCGACCAGATGATCGTGGCGCGGCCTTCTACTCGCTCGCGGGTGGCGATTTCAATCAAGGAACGCTCGCCTGCGTTCTTCTTTGCTATGGCGAACGCCTCGGGGGTGGTAGCAGCTTTTAACTCCTGCTCTACCTTGGGCGCATCGAGGATCGGAATTTTTCGGTCGGCAATGTACTTCCCGATATCCTCCCCCAAGGGGCCGTCTTCAATCTCATCTGCGATCGTGTTGGAGATCGCGATCTGATAGTCCTTTGTCTTGGCCAGACGCCGGTAGGCGTCAAGTAATTCCGCACCACCCGCACGGTAGGCGTAAACCAAGCTATTCGTATCGGCCAGAAGGTACTTCGGACTCATTCGATCTTCCTTGATCAGGCCAAAAGGGTCCGAACAAACTGACGAAATTTTCTATACAGCCCTCGACAATCGGCGGAGTTCAAGTCTGGCATCCATTCCCATATCAGGCGACGAACCTTCCAGCCTAGTTCCGATTCGATCTCATTGAATTCCTTCTCCTGACGCAGGAACTCAACATAGTCCTCTGGCTTCCTCTCCTTGAAATACTGCACAAAGGCAGCCACCTCGTAGTCCTGCCAACGTCTTAGTTGCGCCTGTTGCTCTGTAGCTATGGTGTAGCCAGCCAGAATTGTTTCGAAAATGGCCTCATCGCTTGCGTGCTTCTTCGCAGGGCCCTCAAGCACTTCGATAATTTCAGCTTTGAGCCTTTCGTCTTCCAGTGCATCGATCTTGGCTCGCAGTTCAACACTGATGGGCATGGCACAGCTCCTCACGGCTTAGCGGTTCATACACGGACGACGCCTGGTCAACTGCTCGCGATGATCGGGCTGTACTCCCGCGCAAGCCCACCCAGTAGTCTTTCTCGGCCATTCTAGCGCCCCAGCTAGATCAAACGCGCTTTGCGTAATCGCGAAATTTAATGAACAACCCTCTGCGATCCTCGACACTCACGCCCGGAATCCATTGACTCATCAGGTGACGAACGTTCGCAGCAAGCCCCAATTCAATTTCATTGAATTCTTTCTCCTGCTTCAAGAATTCAACATAGTCGCTCGGATCATTCTTACAAAAATACTGCATAAAGGCTTCCACTTCCTCATCTGACCACTGCCTCAATTGGGCCTGCCGCTCCTTGACCACCGTATGCTCGAGGAGTAACGATTCAAAAATTTCTTCATTTGCTGCCCGCTTCTTCGCCGGATTTTTCAGAAGGCGGAGAATTCTGTTTCTGAGATCTTCATCTTCCAATGCGTCGATTTTGGCTTGCAGCTGAGGACTGATGGGCATGGTCCGACTCCTTCAGACGGGGTTCTCTCACTTCGAGGCGCCGGAGACACCGACTGCTGAGGCCCCGATTTTGCGTCCATGCACAGAGATCTAGCAACGATTATCTGCACACTGCCGGCCGTGTGTTGGACTGTCCAGGGAAATATAGACATTTCCGGCCTATGATCCGAGCATAGGAGGAAGACCATGAGCACACAGCGATTTACTCCGGAATTCAAGCAAGAAGCGGTTCGGCAAATCGTCGAACGCGGC
>NZ_JBQJIL010000015.1:0-233118 GCF_052078715.1 Lysobacter sp. CA199
TTCCGGAGTAAATCGCTGTGTGCTCATGGTCTTCCTCCTATGCTCGGATCATAGGCCGGAAATGTCTATATTTCCCTGGACAGTCCAATCATAGGCCGGAAATGTCTATATTTCCCTGGACAGTCCAGCGCGACTGATTTTCGATATGCGATTCCCTGGGCAGAGATACGATAGTGCAAGTGGGATTAGCTATAACTATTTCAGGGATTATGATTCCAGTGTTGGGAGATACATGGAGAGCGACCCGATAGGCTTGCGGGGTGGGCTGTCGACATACGGTTACGTTAAGGGTAGCCCGTTGAATCGCTTTGATAGCAGTGGGTTGCTGGTCAGTGCTCAAACTGGAACTATTGTCAGTGGAGAGAATACTGTCGTATGCGATGGCAAGGGTGGGATGAAAGTTTTCCTGGACGATAGGGTTTTGTACAGCGATTATCCTTGCCTGATTGATTGTGCACGAGTACATGAGCAAACGCATCTCAATGATGCTCTTCGTATTTCTCCAAACGCATGCTTAGGGGATGTGGATAGGACTGGGATATTTTGGGATGACGCAGACAGGCTCGCATCTGAGAGAAACGCGCATGCGGCCGAGCGTTCTTGTCTTAAATCGAAGCTTCGTAATATGAATTGCGACGACAAATGTAAGCAGCAGATTGAGGAGAGGCTTCAGGAGGTCGATGTTGATCTCCTTCCTTACTATCAGAGCGGCCGGGATCCCTATACCACGAATCCGCGATATAACAAATGAGGGTTGCATGAGAATTATTGGTTTTCTCGCATTTGTGGCCTGTATTATCTTCCCAGCTATTTCCAATGCTGAAGATTTTGATGTTTCGGTTGATTTGGCGGGATCCAGTTCAGTCCCTCAGTTAAATGTGACTATTGCAAATAAGTCTTCTCGTAAGCTTGTCATATACAGAAATTCGTTGCCCTGGGTGAATCGCCCAGGAAGCTTTGTGTTGAAGGCTTTTAGATTTGATTCGGAATTTTCGGAAGTTTCCGTTGGCGGCCGATTGAGTAATCTTGTGGGTGTGCAGGAAATTCTGCCGGGTGAAGTTAAAAATGGCGTGATTGATCTTTGCTCTCGGATTCGAAACCTTGATTATGAGTCGGAAAAGGGGCGTTTGGTGTTTCTGTGGGCCTACCATATGAAGTCGCCAGGGGGGGCGGATTCTGGTTTGTATTCGGGATCATTTATATTGAAAGATCCAACGGCGTGTCGGGCATAATGGCGTCGCGCTCAAAAAAAGAGAGAAAAGGTCCCGCGCACGCTATTGCGACGCAACTCGCGGCTGATCGTGCTGGGCGCACGACCTAGCTGGCTGGCAATCATTCGTTGCGAACAACCAGCTTCGGATAAAGCATGAATCCGGTATCGTTCGTGCTGGTTCAGGCGGCCATCGGCCATGGGTCACTCCACTTGGCGGTGAAGTGGCTAGGCTAGGTCGCCTGGACCACTTCAACACGTTGGGTGTTGCGATCCAGAGTTGAACCCGCCGGCCTTGGAGTGGGCCTTGTTGCTGGGTTGACGGAGTGATTCAGCTAGGATGAAGAATGTTTTGCCGTCAGGCGAATGAAGTTCCCCTTCTTCCCCATCTCCAAAAAAAAAGCCCCGCATTGCGGGGCTTGTTCTCAGGTATTTGTTGACTAGTTATGCGCTACGCCGCCTTCGAACGACCTGCACGACTCGTAAGCCGAGCCGTCAGAACTTGCCCCCAGCTTTAAACCCGAAATACCCACTCGTCTCCCCCGTACGCACATCCACGCTTCCGCGTCCGGTGAGGCCGAAGCTCAAACCGTTCTGGGTCGCGTTGAGTCCGGCTTCGCCGGTGATCCGGCTCAGGCCTTGGTTGTCGACCGCCACGCCGCCCTGCACGTAACCGTTGACGTTTTCGGTGAAGCTCCTGGAGAGCTTCGCGTTCACGTCGGCGTTCTGGAAGCCTTGGTTGTTGAAGGTGGCGCCGGCGTTGAAGTCGAAGCTGTTGAGGTTGCCCAGGTCGACGGTGCCTTTGACGTTGCCGGTGTAACTGGGAGTGGAGTTGGGGCCGAACGGGCCGAGCGCGGTGCTTACGCTGAGGCTGTTGAAGCCGTTGGTGACGGTGGCGTCGGCGGCGAAGCCGATGCGGCCGGGGTCGATGCCCATGCGCGCTTCGACGTTGGCGGTGATGTCGCCGGTGTGTTTCAGACCCAGGTTGATCGAGACGTCGTTGAGCGTGGCCTTGGCCACCGCCGCCGGCTCGTTCGGGGTGATGCTGAAGGTCGGCGAGAACGCGTTGAACTCGGTGATCGCGGGCGTGGCAGGTGTGGCCGGCGTGGCGGGCATCGATTGGGCGATGTCGGCGTAGGTCGCCGCGTTGGGCACGCCGCCTAGGGTCTGGAACGAGGACAAGCTCGGCACCGTGTCGACTTGCATGGTGCTGAGCTGGGACACGGTGGCGGTGGAAATGCTCAGGTCGACCGGCGCGGCCTGTACCTTGTCGACCGCTGCTGCGGCGGCCGCTTCGGCGGCGGCTTTGTCGGCCGCGGCTTGCTGGGCGGCGGCGGTTTCGGCTGCGGCCTGGCTTTGTTGCGCCGAGTCGGCGGCGTTTTGCGAGGAGCCCGAGCCGGAGACTCCTGAGGAGCCGGTGTCTGCCATGAGAAAACCCTCCATGGGGGCGTCCGGCGGGGGCCGGACGCAGGGAAAGCGTTTTCAGCAGGTCGACCCTAGCAACCTCGTCCGGCGGTGAGTACCTGGGGCGGACCCCAGCCTCGGGGCTGTGCGGCGTAGGCCAATGCCGGCAATCGCCTGGAAACGCGGGTTTCCGCGAAATGTCGCGATGCCCGATTCCTCGGCCGTCGCGATGGACGGCGGTATGCGCGGCTGCGGTCCGGGCCCGCCGGGCCCTGCCCGCCGTTGCAGCGCAGCACCGTCGCGCGGCGCGGACTTGCCAACTCGGGCGCATGCTTCGATCCTTGCCGGTCTGCTCGACAAGGCGGGGCCGAATACTTATGAGTTCACGTGGTCTTGGATGCTTGACGCTCGTGGCATCGCTCGCAGTTCTATCGTGCTCAACTCAAACGCATGAGCGTGGCGAGACGTGGATAAGAGGGCGCGGGGTCACCAGTTCTTTTGAACTGCGTAAGGATGGAACCTATACGGCTTCCGAGAATTGCGATATCTGCTCCAAGAACGAGAGAAAAGGCACTTGGCGAAGAGAGAGCGGACGTTTGATGTTGAACGCGGCGGATGGGGCAATGGCCCAAGTGCTCGTGAACGTGAAATATCGTGGCTGCGATGGGCTTGTTCCGTTGGACAGTGCGCCGAAAGCGGGCGAGCTGCTCCCGACGAATGTTTATTTCCGGTGGCGCGATCCATGCGCTCGACACCTATGACTCGAAGACTCCTGGTCGTGCTCTTGTTTGCAGGCATCGGCTCGCCGGCAACGCATGCGCTGGCTGCGGAGCCTGGCGCCAAGCTCGTTCCTGCCACAGTGGAATACGTAAACAAGCGCGGCGACGGAAGCTCGTACCCGACCGGAGATGCCGGCTGCGAGGCTTTGGAATTGGAGTTGAATGCCAAGCCCGGCTTCGTTCATTTCTGGAACGGCAAGTTCCGCGATAAACCTAACTACGGGGAAGGTTGCGAGTTCGATATCTACGATCGCGATTCGGGTAACCACAACGGTCGACATCACTATCAGCGGTGGGTGTTCAGCCGGATGACGTGTCCGCGCGGTTACGACGGGGTGTATTACTCAGGCGACGGCAGCAAGCCGTATTGCCGTTTGGCCGCCAAAGTCGTGGGGCCGCCGGTCTGTCCCGATCCCGTAGCCGGGCCGCGGTCGGCGTGGTTGCGATGGACTCGACACTGCGAGAGATTCGTTTCCCGCAAGCGGATCTTCTGATCGCCGTGAACGGCCGCGGTTCCGCGTTGCGGCTTACTATGGCGTCAGGCGAAACGCGAAGGGCATCGGGCGGCGGACATTAAGCCGCGCTGTCGGTCATGGCAAAGGTATTGATACTCGGCCCACGGGCCCCGGCGGCGTTGGAATTGGCGCGGCACTTCGCCCACGCGGGATGGTCCGTGCACGTCGCCGACAGCGTGCCGTGCCGTTTGACCGCGTGGTCGCGATCGGTGGAGCGGGCGCACCGGTTGCCGCCGCCGCGTTCGGAGGCGGCGGCGTTCGTTTCGGCGTTGGCGCGCATCGCGACGGACGAGCGCATCGATCTGATCGTGCCCACGTGCGAGGAAGTGTTCACGCTCTCGCGGTATCGCAGCGCGCTGCCGGCATCGGTGCGAGTGTTGGCCGACGATTTCGAAACGCTCAAGGCGCTGCACAGCAAGCGACGGTTCCTGGAGCTGGCGCGCGATTGCGGCGCGCACGTGCCCGACAGTCAGGCGGTGACTACCTTGGAGCAGGCGCGCGCCTGGGCCGATGGCCGCCCGCTGGTGCTGAAACCGGAGTACTCCCGTTTCGGCGTGCATGTTCGCCTGCATCCGCATGGTCTGCCCGACGATGCGCCGCCGCTCGGGCTCGATCAGACCTGGGTCGCGCAGCGTTTTTGCGTCGGCACCGAGCTGTGTTCCTACAGCATCGCCGATCGGGGCCGTGTGCTCGCGCATTCGGTGTACCGGCCCGCGTACCGGCTCAATCGCAGTTCGAGTTTCTATTTCGAGCCGCAGCCGACGCCGGCGATCCGCGGTTTCGTCGAGCGCCTCGTGCGCAAGATCGAGTTCACCGGTCAGATTTCCTTCGATTGGATCGTCGGCGACGACGGATCGGCGACGGTGCTGGAATGCAATCCGCGCGCGACCAGCGGCGTGCATTTGTTCGCGCCGGGCGATGGGCTGCCGGCCGCGCTGATGGGGCAAGCGTCGCAATGCATCGAGCCGGGTAGCGCGCGGCCGAAGATGTTGGCGGCGGTGATGTTGAGCGCGGGCTGGCTGCAGGCCTTGCGCCATAGGCGGGCGGGGCAGTGGTGGCGCGATGTCCGGCGCGCGGACGATGTGCTCTCGATCGCGGGCGACCGCTTGCCGCCGCTCGGCGGATTCGCCGATATCGCCGCGTTCGCGGGCATCGCGCTGCGCAGCGGTTGCAGCCTGCGTGAAGCCGCGACGCGCGATATCGAGTGGGACGGCGAGGAGTTGCCCGACCTGTGAACCCGGGCGCGCGCATCGACGCCGAGTTCGCGCAGCGCGTGGAGGCGTTCGCGCGGATTCATGTCGGCGCCGATTCGCGCGAACTGGTCGCCAATCTTGCGACCTGCGCTGAGCTCATCGACGACGGCGAGCGCCGGTATCCGGTCAGTGTCGACGATGGCGATGGCGATGACGTGGGCAACGCCTGGGTCTGTTCGCCGCGCGCTACCTATGGCGATTACGCCACCGAGGAAGCCGTGCGTTATGCGCCGCCCGCGGCCGCGCCGCTGCTGCGCGCGGCCGGGCGCGGACTCGATGGCTGGCTGCGCCGCGCCGGCGTCGATCGCGCGGTGGCGATCAACAACTGGTGGCTGTCGACCAATCTGTATCCGCGTTGGCGCGAACGCGGCGTGGCGCGGCTGCTGCATGGCGCCTTACAGCGCTGGCCGACGCACGCGGTATGGCTGCGTTCGCTTAACCGCCGTCAGCACTCGTACTGGCTGGCCGAATGCGAGGCGCTGGGATTCACGCTGATTCCGAGCCGGCAGGTGTATTTGTTCGGCGATCTCGCCGAGTCGGTGCAGCGACGGCACAACCTGCGCGTGGACCTCAAACTGGCGAGCAAGCAGCCGCGCCGCGTGCGCGACGCCGACATCGGCCAGGGCGACTACGCGCGCATCGCCTGGCTCTACCAGTGTCTGTATATGGACAAGTACTCGCGCTGCAATCCGCGCTATACCGAGCGTTTCCTGCGCGAATGGCACCGGGCGGGCCTGCTGCGCTTCGACGGCTTCCGCGACGAAGCCGGGCAGCTGTCGTGCGTAGCCGGCGTGTTCGGCTTCGGCGGCACGCTGACCACGCCCATCGTCGGCTACGACACCGACCAGCCGCAGCGCCTGGGCCTGTATCGGCTGCTGACCGCGACCACGTTCGAGCGCGCCCTCGCCAGCGGCGAGGCGATCAACTTCAGCGCGGGCGCGGCCGAGTTCAAGCGGCTGCGCGGCGGCGAGCCGAGCATCGAGTACAGTGCGGTTTACGCCAGGCACCTGCCGCGAACCACGCGACGGGCGCTGAGTACGCTGTCCGCGATCACGCGCCGGATCGGTGTTCCGATCATGCGCAGATACGAGTTGTGAATGCGTCATGGTGCTGATGGGTTTTGTATGGAGGCCGTGATCGAAACCGTCCAACATCGAGTCACTTACGCATGGCATCCCTCGCACGCGGCGCGCTGGTTCGCCGTGTCGTGCTCGGATCGGCTGCGCGGTGCGCCCTTGGGCGTGACGGTGATGGACCGTCCGATCGCACTCGCGCGTACGTCCGACGGCCGTGCCTTCGCCCTCGAAGACCGCTGCCCGCATCGCCATGCGCCGCTGTCGGCTGGTCTCGTCACCGGCGATGGCATCGCTTGTCCGTATCACGGTTGGCGCTTCGACGCGCAGGGGCGGTTGTGTGCGATTCCGGGCATGCCCGCGGACTGTGCGCTGCCGCAAGTGCGGGTGCGCGCGGCCGCGGTGCGCGAGCACGATGGTCTGATCTGGCTGCGGCCGGACGGTAATGACGAGGGCGAGCTGCCCGCGATGGCGCGGCGTAATCCGCCCGGTTCGCGACGTTTTCTCTGGCAGACACGATGGCGCGCCCATGTGGTCGACGCGGTCGAGAATTTCCTCGATCCGATGCACACCCACTGGATCCATCCGGGCCTGGTGCGCCGAGGCGGCGAGCGCGAACCGGCGGTCGCGCATTTCCAGTCAACCGAAGCCGGTTTCAACGTCCTGTATCAAGGCAGCCCGCAACAATCCGGCCTGCTCTACCGCCTGTTCGAATCACCACGCGAAAGCGAACGGGCCCTGTTCGACGCCCCCGGCAGCGCCCAGATCGAATACCGCTACGTCAACGGCGCGATCGTTCGCATCAGCCTGCACTTCACCCCGTGCACCAGCGACCGCACCGCGGTGTTCGCCACCTTGCACGTGGAGAACCGCTGGGCGCCGGCGTGGTTGGTGCGGGCCGTGGTTTGGCCGTTCCTCAAGCGAGTCAACGATCAGGATGCGCGCATGCTGGCGCTGCAGGCCGATAATCTGCAGCGCTTCCCCGGAGTGCGCGTCGCGTCGACCCAGCTCGATCTGGTCCGGCATTGGGTCGAAACATTTTGGGCGACCGGCGTTGCGCCCGAGGATGCTCAGGCGCGCGAAGTTCGGATCTTGTTGTGAGCGCGGCGGCTCGCGCCGCGCTCAGTCGTCCTTCCGATCCACTTCGATCGGTATCGTCCGGTCGCTGTCTCCCAACTGGATATCGGCCCAGCGGCGCGGAACCGCCCGCACCTGATTGGCGTGCATCGCCGGCGCGAACTCCTTGGCCGGGACGCTCATATAACTGCTGTGTCCGATCTTGCTCCACTCGCCTTGCTCATGGCTGTAGAGGAAGCACTTCGGGCCCCATTGCTCGGCGTTGCACAGCAGGTAATCGGCCTGACCGTTGCCGTCCAGGTCCGGCGTCATCAGCACGCACTCGGAATCGGCGTTCAGGCAGTCGGGCGATTCCAGTTTCTGCGCGACCAAGGCTTGCAGCCAGGCCGGATCCGGTGCGCCGACGCCGGCGGCCGGCTTGATGTGCTGCAAGGCTTCGGTGGCCGTACGCGCCTGCTGACTGCGCTTGTCCTGGCGGTACTCCCAGGCGTTCTTCATGACCAGCACGCGCTCGATTTGCGCGCGCTGCTGCGCGTCGGACTTCGGATCGGTCTTCAGCGCCTCCAGCGCCTGATAACCGCGACGGCCGGTGTTGAAGCGCAGGTAGCTCAGATCGAACTCCTTGGCGTCGGTGCGGCCGTCGCGCAGCCGCGCGAGTTGATCGTTGACGCTGAGCCTGTGCGGGTCGAGCAGCCACGAGTTCGCGAGCACCGCCAACACCAGAATCCCCAACGACACGCCGACGTTGACCCGCTTGAGATCGTGCAACCAGCCTGCACGCGGGCGCAGCGCGGCGATCGCGTAACCAACCGCGTACGCGGCCAGCACGATCGAGGCCAGCACCGCCCAGTAGCGTTCGGCGGTCCAGCCGTACTGGCCGATGCGCAGACTCAGCGCATACAAGCCCAGGCCGGCGTAGATCGGCAGGCTCAGCAGCGCCGCATCGACCACCCGGCGCAACCAACGCGGATAGGGCGGCGCATCGTCGCCGTCCTGATAGACCGCGTTGACGAACAACACCATCACCGCGATCAGGCTCATCAGGATCAAGGTCGCCGAGCGCGTGCGCCACAGCGCTTCCAGGCCCGTGAACGGCAGGCTGACCACGAACAACAGCGCGATCAACGCGACCAGCGGCAGCAGCCCCTTGAAGATCGCGAACAGGATTTGCCGCGCCACTTGCACCGGCCGCTGCTGGGTGCGTCCGACCAGCACGCCCAGGCCGATCATGATGCCGGTGGCCAGGTGGATGAAGCTGCGCGTACTGAACAGATCGCTGAAGAAGCCGATGCCGATCAGCTTGAACAACACCGCGCACAGGCCCAGCACCGCCCAGCAAATGCCGACGAACACGGCGGTGAGCTTCAGGGTCAGCGCGTTCTGCCAGCCGTGTTCGAACAGCGCGGTGTACGGCGCGCGCCAATGGCCGTGGTCGAGCCGGCACTGCAGATAGGGCAGGACGACGAACAAGGCGATCGCCAGACTGGCGCCGAACGGCCACAGCACCGCGCTTTGCTTGATGTCGGGCGCGCCGCTGGCGCTCCAGCCGGCCCACAGCGCCAGCAGCAGATAGACCGCGCCCACGCCGATCGTTCCGGTCCAGAAACGCGGGTCGTCCAGGCGCCGCACCGACAGCAGCATCACCGTGGGCACCGACAGCGCGATCACGTACGAACACACTTCCAGTCCCGAGCCGTCGGGCGCGCCGATCCGGATCAGATACAACAACAGTCCTTGCAGCAGGGCGACCAGGACGATGAAGGATCGGGTCGCGCGCGAGAGCGCAACGGGCGCGGCGGTGGGCGAGGTGGTCATGCGGTTCCTTGGCGGTGGCCTGGGGTGAAGGGCGGCGGTGCGGTGGTGAGTTGAGCCGTCGCCGGCTGCGGGAGATTACCCGCATACCTTGAGGATGTTGAGTGAGCGCGGTATGAAGCCGAGAAGGCAGCGGGCCGCTTTTGTGGGAGGGGCTTCAGCCCCGACGCTTTTCTATCAGTTGGCGAAGTCGTATCGAGTCAGGCGATCCGAACGAAAAGCGTCGGGGCTGAAGCCCTCCCACAAAAGCGTTCGTCGGCCCGCTGAAATCGTCTTGCCGCTATTTCGCCTGGGTCTTGCGCACGGCTTTCTTTGCGCTGTTCGTCGTCGTTTTTTTCGTCGCCTTTTTGACTGTGGCCGTGGCCGTCGTGCGTGGCGGCGTGGTGGGCGAAGCTTTCGCCCCCGGCGCCTTGGCGGCGCTCGCCGCGGTCCGCTGCCAGTACGGCTTGAGTTTCTCGATGCGCTTGTAGGCCGGGCACGTTGCGCGATGCGCGCCGGACAGATAGCTCAGGCTCATCAGAAACTCGTTGGTGATCTCGCCGCCGGTGAAGCGGAAGGTGCGCTTGAACAGCTTGATCCAGTCGGCCTTGCTGCGCGGCTGGCCGTCGAGCAGGGTGTGCGCGTCGAGCCATTGCGCGAATCCGCCGTGGCTACCGCGCAATTGTTGGATCACCTGGGCGTTGTGGATCGCCGCATCGACCTTGAGCCGGTTACGGATGATGCCGGCGTCTTCGAGCAGGCGCAGCCGGTCGGCCTCGCCGTAGCCGGCGACCGTGTCGACGTCGAAACCGTCGTAGGCGCGACGGAAGCCCTCGCGCTTGCGCAGGATCGTCTCCCAGCTCAGGCCGGCCTGGTTGATCTCCAGGATCAGGCGTTCGAACAGGTCGGATTCCTCGCGCTGCGGAAAGCCGTACTCGCTGTCGTGATAGCGGCCGTGGATGGGGTGGCCGGGGGCGATGTCGCAATAGCCGGACATGCGGTTCTCGTGGAGTGGCGGTCGGACCCGATTGTCGGCGGCGCGGGGTTGGGAATCCAGCCGAGGGCTCGGGGGTGTTGGTGGGGAGATTGATGAGGGGAGACCTTTGTGGGAGGGGCTTCAGCCCCGACGCTTTTCGATCCGATCGCCGATCGGCCTGCAAGCGACCTGATCGAAAAGCGTCGGGGCTGAAGCCCCTCCCACAAGAGCCGGGCCCGCCAGCGAAGTCCTTCCCCCAATCCCTCACCGAAGGCCTCTACTAATAGATAGAAGGCTTGGAAGGCTTGCTCCTATGGAAAGGCGTCCCCGGCAAAAGGCCGTCTTCCGCAAAAGGCCGTCCCGCACCCGAGGGATGGCCGGATCCGCCCCGATTCGTCGTATCCGCGGGCCCCGCCGGCCGCCGCGCGGCCCGCCCTGCACGGCCCGAACCTGCGGCGCGCTGCGCGTTTTCGCGACCCGCAGCCGCGCCCGGCACGTTAGAATGGCCCCATGCCCGTGATGCCCACGCCCCTTGCCAGCCAAGTCCTGATCGCGCTGCCCGCGTTGGCGGATACCAATTTTTCCCGCAGCGTCGCGCTGATCTGCCAGCACGACGACGACGGTGCGATGGGGATCGTGGTCAATCGCCCCTCCGAGTACACCCTGGGCGAGGTCTTCGGCCAGATGGGCGTGGACGGTGGCGATGAATCGCTGCGCGCCCAGATCGTGCTAGCCGGCGGCCCGGTCCATCCCGAGCGCGGCTTCGTGCTGCACGACGGCGGCACACGCTGGGATTCGACCCTGGTGATCGGTTCGGAGCTGTACCTGACCACCTCGCGCGACATCCTCGAGGCCATGGCCAAGGGCGAAGGCCCGGACAACGCCATCGTCGCTTTGGGTTGCGCCGGCTGGGGTTCGGGCCAGCTCGAACACGAAATCACCGAGAACGACTGGCTGACCGCACCGGCCGATGCCGAACTGCTGTTCGAGCTGCCGCTGGACGTACGTTGGCATGCCGCGGCCGGCCGCATCGGCGTGGATTTCGCTCACCTGGCCGATTACGCCGGACACGCATGAACGATCGCGCCTCCGACGCAATCCGACGCGACGGCACCGTCCTCGGATTCGATGTCGGCGCGCGCCGGATCGGCGTCGCCGTGGGCAGCGCGTTCGGCCACGGCGCGCGCGCGCTGGCGGTGATCGACGTGCACGGCGCCGGCCCGGACTGGGGCGCGATCGACCGGTTGCATAAAGAATGGCGTCCGGACGGATTGATCGTCGGCGACCCGATGACCCTGGAAGGCGGCGATCAACCCGCGCGACTGCGCGCGCACGCCTTCGCGCGGCAATTGCGCGCACGCTACAAACTGCCTGTGGTGCTGGTCGACGAGCGCTCCAGCTCGATCGAAGCCGCGCACCGTTTTGCCGCCGACCGCGCCGAAGGGCGCAAGCGCCGCCGCGACGCCGAGGCGCTGGACGCGGTGGCCGCGGCGGTGATCGTCGAACGCTGGCTCGCCGCGCCCGACGACGCCACCGACATCGAACACATTTCGCATCCTTGAAGCACCGCACATCATGAATACCTACGTTTCCGCCACCGGCGGTTCGCGCCACCTGCTGAGTCTGCGCGAGGCTTCGCGCGAATCGCTCGAAGCCCTGCTGATCCGCGCCCAGGCCTTCGCCGAAGGCCATTACGACAGCCAGGCGCTGGCCGGCACCGCGGTGTGCACCTTGTTCTTCGAACCGTCCACGCGCACGCGCCTGAGTTTCCAACTGGCCGCGCAGCAACTGGGCGCCCACGTGCTCAACTTCGATGCGTCCACGTCCTCGACCAGCAAGGGCGAGACCGCGCTGGACACGCTCAAGAACATCGAAGCGATGGGCGTGCGCGGTTTCGTGATCCGCCATCGCGAAGACGGCGCGGTCGCCGCGCTGGCCGCGCAGGCGCGCGCCGGCACCTGCCTGGTCAACGCCGGCGACGGCCGCAGCGCGCATCCCACCCAGGGCCTGCTGGACATGCTGACCCTGCGCCAGGCCAAGGGCCGCGACTTCTTGCAACTGCGCATCGCGATGATCGGCGACGTCAAACATTCGCGCGTGGCGCGTTCGGACCTGCAGGCCTTGCGCGCGCTCGGTGCGGGCGACGTGCGCGTCTGCGGCCCGGCCTCGCTGCTGCCCGAAGACGGCACGCTGGATGGTTGCACCGTCACGCAGGATTTCGACGCCGCGCTCGACGGTGTGGACGCGGTGATGATGCTGCGCCTGCAGCGCGAACGCATGGAAGAAGGTTTGGTGACCTCGCTCGACGACTACCATCGCGACTACGGCCTGACCGCCGCGCGACTCAAGCGCGCGGCGAGCGACGCGGTGGTGATGCATCCTGGCCCGATGAACCGCGGCGTGGAAATCACCGACGAAGTCGCCGACGGCCCGCAGTCGCTGATCCTCACCCAGGTCGCCAACGGCGTCGCCGTGCGCATGGCGGTGCTGGAGATGCTGCTCAAAGGCTGAGGCCGCGGCCCGACTCGTTCCCTGCCGCGCGGCCTGCCGCGGCCGTTCTTACCGCTTCGATGGAATTGGACATGATCGTGAAAGACAGCAACGGCACCGCGCTCGCCGACGGCGATTCGGTTCTGGTGATCAAGGACCTCAAGGTCAAGGGCACTTCGGTGACGCTCAAGCGCGGCACGCTGTGCAAGAACATCCGCCTGACCGACGACGAAGAACTGATCGAGTGCAATGTCGAGAAGGTGAAGGGGGTGGTGTTGCGCACGGAGTTCCTCAAGAGGGCTTGAGTGCGGCGCACCACATCGGCGCGCGTGCGACGACGGCCGGCGCCTCACTGGAAGCGGTGTTTCGCCGGAGCGCGCCGCTTACTTCTTCCGCTGAGCGAACAACCAGGTCCACAGCTCCGACATCGCGTATGCCAGATCCCATGAGTTGTGGTCCGCGTCGGGGAACTCGGTGTAGCGCACCTGTTGCGCGCCGGCGCGTTTGAGCGCAGCGACCATGTCCCGAGATTCTTGCGGCGGCACGGCGTCGTCCTTGGTGCCGTGGAATATCCAGAACGGCAGGTGGGCGATGCCGCGTACGGCCTCGTCGCGGTTCAGTGTCGGGCCCAGATCGCGTATCCGCTCCAGATCCCACACGTGGGCGGGGTTGTAGCCGCCACAAATGGGCACCACCGCGGCGAAGCGGTCGGGCTGCATGATCGCCAACTCGAAACTGGCGTAGCCGCCCATCGACAGGCCGGTCATATAGGTGCGCGCTGGGTCGCCGTCGAACTCGTTTTGGGTGCGATCCAGGATCGCCAGCGCGGTGCGGTTGAACGAATCCGCGTCGGCTTGATCCTTGTGCATCTGTGGGAAGACCACGATCGCCGGAAACTCGTCCATGCGCTTGCGCACTACCGGGGCGAGACCGACTTCGACTTGCTTACGGTTGTCGTCGCCGCGCTCGCCCGAGCCGTGGACGAACAAGATGATCGCCGGACGTTCGCCGCTAGCGTTACGCGAAGGAACGAAGACCTGATAACGGTGCACGATGCCGTTGGGCCCCAGATACGCGCGCTCTAGGAAACGGCCGTGTTGGTGTTCGTCGGGCATGGTGGCTTCCTTCGCAAGAATTTCCGAGGCGGCAGGCGCGGCCTGGGCGGCGAGGGCCGCGAGCGCGATCGATGCGCACAATAGCGGCGCGATGAAGCGGAGCGGGCGGTGGCCGGGCATCGACACCTCCATGACGGGTGCGTGCATCATCGGCCGCCCACCGGCGGGGATTCAAGTCCGCGGGCGATGCGCGCGGTCGCGATGGCAAACGAGGCGGCGTTGCGGTGGTCAGGTCAATTGGGCGAGCCGTTGCCGCAACAAACGCTGCGCGGCCAGGATCGCGTTGGCGCTGAGGCGGAACTTGCGCTTCGGCGAGCCTTGCGGCGTCCAGGCGAAACGGCGCCACAGCGCCAACGGCACGCCGGTTTCGGCGTAGCCACCGCGCAAGCGGTGCAACAGGGTTTCGGCGTAGGCGTACAAGGCCAAGGCTTCGCGGAACTCCGGATCGCGCATCAGCACATCGACCTCGTGTTGCTCCAGCAGGCGATCGACTTCCAGGGCGATTTCGTCGAGCCAATAACGCATGGTCTTATCGGCGCGATGCCGATCGACGGGGCGAAGTTTTCGCGCGCGTAGCGAGGGGTTGTCGATGTGCCAACTGCACATCTCACAGAAGCAGTGTGCATCCGGCGAATACAGCCGTTGGCCAGGATCCGGGACCAGTCGCTGGCTGTCGCCGAGCTGGCTGGCAAACAAGCGACAGAACGCCTCCAGATGTTCCGGTGGCAAACGCGCCAGCGACGGCAATTCGGAGTAATGGCGTTGGATCCACGCCGCCGCGGCCTGCGGGTCGCTGCCGTACGCGTGGGCGGCCTCAAAATCGACGAGGCCGCGCTGGATGGCCTCGGCCAACCATTTCAACAGCGCGTAGCTGCGCGCCTGCAGATCCACTGCGTATTCGATGTCTGCTTCCTGCAACATGCCGCGATCTTAGCGGCAGCCGCGTTCGGATATGAAGACCGTTCGTCCAGGAGCGAACGGCATCGTGCAGGTGGATGGCGTGTTCGCCAGTTGACGAAAAATACGGCGCGGGTCTCGATCACAGCCAGCGGATTCGATCCGCGCAGCCTGGTTCAGCGCAACAGAATCAACGTCGCCAACCCAAGGAAGCTCAAGAACCCCATCACGTCGGTCAGGGTCGTCAGCATCACGCCGCCGGCCAGGGCGGGGTCGAAGCCCAGGCGCTTGAGCGTGATCGGCACCAGCACGCCGCCGGCGGCGGCGGTCAGCAGGTTGATGGTCAGGGCGGCGCCGATCACCAGCGACAGGCCGGGTTGGCGGAACCACAGCAGCACGATCAGGCCCAGGCCGATGCCGAGCACCAGGCCGTTGATCAGCGCGACGGCCAACTCCTTGCGCAGCAGCACGCCGACGTTGGAAGCGCCGATCTGGCCCAGGGCCAGGCCGCGGATCATCAAGGCCAGCACCTGGGTGCCGGCGTTGCCGCCCATGCCGGCGACGATCGGCATCAAGGCCGCCAGCGCGACCAGTTTGGCGATGCTGTCTTCGAACTGGCCGACCACGCTGGCGGCGAGGAAGGCCGTGCACAGATTGACGCTGAGCCAGATCAGCCGGCGCCGGAACGCGCGCCGCACCGGGCTGAACAAGTCTTCGTCCTCGTCCAGGCCGGCCGCGCTCAAGGCCTGGTGTTCGGCCTCTTCGCGGATGATGTCGACCACGTCGTCGATGGTGATGCGGCCGAGCAGGATGTTGTTGTCGTCGACGACCGGGGCGCTGATCCAGTCGTGATCGGAGAATTGCCGGGCGACTTCGCCGGCGGTTTCGCCGACGTCGATCGCCGGTTGTTCGTCGTCGATCAGTTTGTTGATCGCGGTGCCGGGCTCGTGCGTGAGTAGCGCGGCCAGGGCGATGCGGCCCAGGTATTGATGGCGGCGGCTGACCACGTACAGGTGATCGGTGTGCTCGGGCAGTTCGCCGCGCAGGCGCAGGTAACGCAGCACCACGTCGATGGTGGTGTCGGCGCGCACCGTCACCACGTCGGGATTCATCAGGCGGCCGGCGGTGTCTTCCGGGTACGACAGGACTTGCTCGAGCCGCTCGCGGTTCTCGCGATCCATCGACTTGAGCACTTCGTCGATGACGGTGTCGGGCAGGTCTTCGACCAGATCGGCCAAGTCGTCGATGTCGAGGTCTTCGACCGCGGCGACGATTTCGTCGGTGTCCATGTCCGCGAGCAGGCTTTCGCGCACTTCCTCGCCGACGTGGACCAGCACTTCGCCGTCGTCTTCCGGATCGACCAGACCCCACACCACCACGCGCTTGCCCGGCGGCAGCGACTCCAGCAGGTTGCCGATCTCGGCCGGGGAGAGGGTGTTGACCAGGCGCCGCACCGGCCCCAGACGACCGCTGTCGAGCGCATCGGAAAGCAGGCGCAATTGACGTGCGGTCTTGTCGTGGCGGACGGCTTCGGCCATGCGGTACTTCCTGGCAGGTGACGGACGCGGCCACGAAGCCGGCGAGGGGTCAAACGATCACGCCGGCATTATCGCCTGTGGGGCGCGGTATGCACAGCGTTGCAGTTTGCGCCAGGCGGGGTGGAGAGGATGTCTGCAACCAGTGCCTGCGTTGCCGCGAGGTATTTTGTGGGAGGGGCTTCAGCCCCGACGCTTTTCTATCCGCTCGCGGTCGACTCACAGTCCGGCGATCGGACTGAAAGGCGTCGGGGCTGAAGCCCCTCCCACAATAGATTCCGCGGCTGAGCGGGCTTGGCCTTCTCAGGCCTTGAGCCAAGCCTCGATACTGGCCCGGTCCTTCGCCCGCAGCAACGCGGGCGCGCGTTTGCGCAGCGATTCCAGATTCAGGCCGCGGATCGCCCGGCGCAGTTCCAGCAGCGTAGCCGGATGCAGACTGAATTCCTCCAGCCCCAGCGCCAGCAGCAACGGCGCGAAGTTGGCGTCGCCGGCCATTTCGCCGCACACCGCGACCGGTTTGCCGCGCGCCTTGCCCAGCCGGATCACGTCGCGGATCACCCGCAGCAGCGCCGGGTGCAGCGGGGTGTAGAGGTCGCTGAGCGCTTCGTTGTTGCGGTCGACCGCGAGCAGGTACTGGACCAGATCGTTGGTGCCGATCGACAGGAAATCGATCAGGCCGATGAAGCTGGGCAGGGCGATCGCGGCCGCGGGCACTTCGATCATCGCGCCCAGCGGCACGTGTTCGGCGATCTCGTGGCCCTGCCGGCGCAGGTCGGCGGCGACCTGGGTCAACAGCGCGCGCACGCTGCGCACTTCCTCGGTCGAGCTGATCATCGGCACCAGCACGCGCACCGGACCGTAGCCGGAGGCGCGCAGGATCGCGCGCAACTGCGTTTCCAACAGGCCCTCGCGCGCCATCGACAGGCGCACGCCGCGCACGCCCAGCGCCGGATTGGGTTCATCGCGCAGTGCCAGCCCGGTCCTGTCGGCCTTGTCCGCGCCCAGGTCCAGGGTGCGGATGGTGACGGTGCGGCCGGTCATGCCGAGCACGACATCGCGGTAGACGCGGAACTGCTCGTCCTCGTCGGGCAGCTCGTGGCGCTTCAGGAACAGGAATTCGGTGCGGTACAGGCCCACGCCGGCCGCGCCGAGCGCATGCGCTTCGGCCACGTCCTCGCGCGATTCGGCGTTGGCGTAGAGCTTGATGTCGACGCCGTCGAGGGTGCGGGTGGGCTCGCGACGCAGGCGGTGCAGCTGCTTGCGTTCGCGCGCGGACTCGCGCACCCGCGTGCGATGCGCGCGCAGGTCGTTGGAGTCGGGTTCCAGAATCACCGTGCCGGTGAGGCCGTCGACCACCAGCGCATCGCCGTCGTTGATCTTCAGCAGCGCCTGCGAGGCGCCGACGATCAGCGGCAGGTGCAGGCTGCGCGCCAGGATCGCGCTGTGCGAGAGGGTGCTGCCGGCGGCGGTGACGATCGCCATCACCCCTTGCGCCTGCAGCTGCGCCAGCTCGGCCGGGGCGACGTTGTCGGTGACCAAAATCTCGCCGGCCACGCCCGAGGTGTCGTGATCGCGCCGATGCAGCGCGGCGTGGATTCGCCCGATCACCTGGTCGATATCGTCCACGCGGCTGCGGAAATACGCATCGTCCATCGCCTCGAACACCGAAGCGATGCGGTCGCGTTGCAGGCGCAGCGCATAGTCGGCGGCGTAATGGCCGGTGCGAATCAGCTCGTCCAGGCCCTGTAGCAGTTCCGGGTCGTCCAGCAGCAAGGTGTGCAGATCGAGGAACTCGCCGACCTCGTGCGCGAGCGCGCCGTGCAGGCGTTCGCGCAGGGCGTGCATTTCGCCGCGCACGGTGTCGATCGCCGCGTGCAGGCGGCTCAGTTCGCCTTCGACCTGCTCGTGGGTGATGCGTTCTTCAGCGACTTCCAGCGCGTGCGGCAGCCGCACCCGGGCGCGACCCAGCGCACTGCCTCGTGACGCACCGTGACCTTGGAATTCCTGCCGCATCCGCGCCCCCGGCTCAGCTGTCTTCGTCGAAACGGCGATCGAACAGCGCGATCACGGCTTCGGCCGCGTTGGCTTCGTCCTCGCCGTCCACGCGCAGTTTGACGTGGGTGCCTTGGCCGGCGGCGAGCAGCATCACGCCCATGATGCTCTTGGCGTTGACCTCGCGGCCCTTGGCGGTGAGCGTGGCGTTGCTGCGGAAGGCCGACAGCACCTGCACCAGCTTGGCGGTGGCGCGGGCGTGCAGGCCCAGTCGGTTGGAGACGGTCAAATCGCGTTCGATCATGTCGGGGTCCTCAGGCATTGGTCAAACGCATCGTGTTCGATACGGCTGCGGTGCTTGGTTCGGCGTTGTGGGTAGTGCTTGATTGCGGTTCGCGTCATGCGTTCAACAGGCTTCCTGTGAGTGGGTGTCGCAAACCTGGCGCTAGGCGTCGTCATGGATCACGCCGTTGCGGGCGCCGGCCGCGGCGACCGTGGGCAATTGGTCCAGCCCGAGTTCGGCGTAATTCATCACCCGCATCAGCATCGGCAGGTTCAACGCCGACACCCGCCGCACCGGCGTGCCCAACTGGGCCACGCGCGCGGCCAGATTGCTCGGCGAAGCGCCGTACAGATCGGTCAGCACCAGCACGCCGTCGCCGTCGTCGACGCGGCGCAGGGCGGCGCTGGCGACCGGCAGCATCTGTTCGAGGTCCGCATCGAACGGCACCTCCAGGGCTTCGGTGCGCAACGGCAGCGGATTCAACAGGCGGCCGGCGACGGCGACCAGCGCGCTGCCGATTCCGGAGTGGGTGATGAGTAGGACGCCGACGGACATGCCAACAACTTAACAGAGCACGGTGACGGCCCGAAAGCGTCCGGACGGTCGTGCGTCGATTTGTCGTCGGCCCGGGCCGACGGTGAAGCGGCGACGCCGAAGATTTGCCGCGCCGCAACGTGCCGCGTTGCCGCCGTCGGCGGCGTTTGAATCGGACGGACGGCGCGGCTGATGTGTGGCATGGCGCGCACTGGACGGCGTCCCGGTGGCCATCCGGCTGCGCGACGAGGGCGGTCGTCAACGAAACGGGCCGCCCGTGGGCGGCCCGTTGTTCGGGACCGGATGCTGCGCGCGGCCGGTTACTGCTTGGGCGGCGTTTCGGTCTGGCTCTTGTCCGGCGGCGGTGGTGCGCCGTCGGTGGGCTGCGGATTGGCCGGCGGCGCGTCCGCGGGCGGTGTCTCGGCCGGCGGCGGCATATCGGCCGGCGGGGTGGTATCGCTCGGCGGAGTGGTCTCGGCCGGAGCCGCGGGGGCCGGACCGGCCGTGTCGGGCGGCGGGGTTTCGCCGGGCGGTTTGTTGCAGGCACTCAGCAGGCCGGTGGCGAACAGGGCGCTCAGCACCAGGGCCAGCGTGCGCGGACGGGGAAGGCGGGTATTCATAGTGATCCTTTGCTGATCGGCTCAGCGGTGGGGAGAAGAGGGCGGAACGATCGTCGGGTCGTGGCGCTGCGGGTCATTTGTCGCCGACGCGTTTGTTCTGGCCGGCCTGATACTCCGACAGCGAGATCGCGCCGTCGCCGTCGAGATCGTGGGCGGAGAAGTTGGCGGCCAACCGCGCGTCGAGCGCGGCCTCGTCGCGGCTGATCTTCTGATCGCCGTTGCTGTCGAGTTCGGTGAATTTGGCCGGACCGATCGCATCGGCGGGCGGAGGGGTGTGCGCGTCGCTGCGCGCATCGTTCATCGGCGGCTCGGTGCGCTGCATGCTCGCATCGGGCGGCGTGGAAGCGGGACGGGAACCGGGCGGGGCACCGTTCTGCGCGAACGCCGCGGGCGCGGTCAAAGCGGCCGATACGGCGAGCAGGAGCGAACTGAGTACGAGCCGGCTGCGGGTCATGGAGGTCATGTCGCTGCTCCGTGGTGGCGGGAACGCCGGGTCGGGCTTCCGGCGTAGTCCGAAGCTACGTCCTCGCTCGCAAGCATCGCGGCACAGGGATGGCAAAATTTCGTAATGCTTCACGCGATCGGGCGTGAAAAAGTTATTGCCGATTCATGTGGCGCGCGCGGATGGGACACGCTGCGCGAAGCGATCGCGGCCGTTCAACCGCATCGCAGTTGCTGCTTCGGCCGACTCCCGATTCCCGAACCGGGTCCCGTCAATCCAACTCGCGATGATGCACCGCCACCTCGTTCCACCCGCGCAGGCGCGCGTGTTCGGCCAGACGTTCGGCCAGATACACCGAGCGATGACGCCCGCCCGTGCAGCCGAAGGCGATGGTGGCGTAGCTGCGGGTGCTGTCCGATTGCAGGCGCGGCAGCCAGGTGTCGAGAAACTGGCTGATCTGTTCGACGTACAAGGCCACGTCGGCCTGCGATTCCATGTAATCGCGCACGCCGCCGTCGCGGCCCGACAGCGGCCGCAGCGCCGGATTCCAGTGCGGATTGGGCAGGGCGCGCGCGTCGAACACGAAATCGGCATCGGCCGGCACGCCGCGCCGGTAGGCGAAGGATTCGAACAACAACGACATGCCGGTTTCGCCGCCCAGGCCGAATTCGGTGATGACGTGGCGGCGCAGCTGATGAATGTTGAGCTCGCTGGTATCGACGATCGCATCGGCGATCTGGCGCAGCGGCTTGAGCACCTGCCGTTCCAGCGAAATCGCATCGGCCAGGGCCAGGCCGAACTGGCTCAGCGGATGGCGCCGGCGGGTATCGGCGTAGCGCTTGAGCAGCACCTCGTCGCTGGATTCGAAGAACACCAGTTTCGGATCCGCGCCCAAGGCGCCGACCGCCGACAACCATTCGGGAATATTGGCCAGGTCGCTGTGCCGGTTGCGCACGTCGATGCCGACCGCCAGCTTGGTCGGCATGCCGTCTTCGGCCTTGATCACGTTCTGCACGAATTGCGGCAGCAGTTCCGCCGGCAGATTGTCGACGCAGTAGAAGCCGAGGTCTTCGAAGGTGTTCAAGGCCACCGACTTGCCCGAGCCGGACATGCCGCTGACGATGACCAGACTGAACATGCTGCTTTCCGGCGCCGATTCGGCGTTGGCGCGCATGTCGTTGGCCGCGGCCGGGTTGGGTTGGGATTCGATGCCGCTCACGATTCGCCGCGCTCCAGGAAGTTGCTGTGCCGGGCGATGAAGGCCGCGGCCGGGTCCAAGCCTTTCATGCGCAGGCTATGCAGGCGCGTGGCCGCTTCGGTGAGCACGGCCAGATTGCGGCCGGGCATCACCGGCAAGGTGATCATCGGCACGTCCAGATCCAGCACCCGGCGCAGGCCGCTATCGCCGGTCAGGCGCTCGATCCCGGCCGGCTTGGGCTCGCTCATCGGCTTGGTCAGGTGCACGATCAGGCGCAGGTACTTGTTGTTCTTGACCGCGGTGTCGCCGAACATCTGGCGGATGTTGAGCACGCCCAGGCCGCGCACTTCCAGCAGATCCTGCAGCATGTCCGGGCAAGTGCCGTCGAGCACGTCGGGGGCGATCTGGGTGAACTCCGGCGCATCGTCGGCGACCAGACGATGGCCGCGTGTCACCAACTCGAGCGCCAGCTCGCTTTTACCCGATCCCGATTCACCGGTGATCAGCACCCCGATCGAATAAATCTCCATGAACACGCCGTGCAGCGTGATCTGCGGCGCCAGCGCGCGCGCCAGATGGTATTGCAGATGGTTGAGCAACTCGTGCCCGCGGCGCGGGGACACCCACAGCGGCGTGTCGCTTTCCTCCGCGGCGATGCGCAGATCTTCCGGGCAGGGCTGATCTTTGCTGATGACCAGGGCCAGCGGCCGGAACTGCATGATCTTCTCGATGGTTTCCCAGCGCAGCCGCGAATCCAGGCCGTCGAGCCAGGTCAGCTCCTCGGTGCCCAGGATCTGCACTTTGTTCGGATAGATCGCATTGAGATAGCCGGCCAGCGAGGGCCGGCGCGCGACCGTATTGACCGCCTCGACCAGCCGCCCTTCGCCGCGTTGCCCGGCCGCCCAGCGCAGCGCCAGGCGCTCGCGCTGTTGTTCGAACAGTTCGCCCGCACGGATGCTTTTGCTCATGGGACCGGAGTTTACGGGATTCGGGTTACCGGGTTTATCGAAGGCTGCCGTCCGATTTTGTCGAGGGCGGTTGCCCGCTGTAGCGAGCGCCCCTTAGGTCGAGTGCGGTTGCCCCTTTGAAAAAAGGGGGCTGCGTGAGGAGAAATCCTCCATGAAAGGGGATTCCCCCATGGCAGGCGTCGCCGGCCGGGTTTCGGGAATCAAGCCGCGCTGCGGCGGCAGTGGTCGAGCAGGCGGAAGCTCAGTTCGGCGACCGACGGCGCCGAGCGCAGGCGGTCGCGGAAACCGGGGTCGGCGAAGCGCTCGGCCAGTTCGGCGAGCAATTGCAGATGCTGCTGGACATGGTGCTCGGGCACGGCCATCGCCAGCACCAGGTCGACCGGTTGGCCGTCGGGCGCGCCGAAATCGACCGGCTGGGCCAGGCGCAGGAACACGGCGCGACTGGTCTCGAACAAGGGGCTGCGGCCGTGCGGGATGGCCACCCCGTGGCCGATCGCGGTGCTCGCGAGTTTTTCGCGTTCGCGCAGGCCCGCGTTGAGCGAAGCGGCGATCAGCGGGCTGCCTTCGGACAGCATGCGCGCGGCGGTTTCGAGCACCGCGTTGCGATCGCCGGGTTCGACCAGGATCGCAACGCGCTCCGCGCTCAACAGTTCGTAAAGCGGCATGACGGCGTTGTAGGTGGCTTGCGGTACGTGGCTGGCGCGGAGTTTACGCTAAGGTCAGCTGAGTTCGCCGTTGCGGGCGAGGCTTTCGCCTCGATGATGGTCGACTTGCTTGCTCTTGTGCTTCATCAGCAGGCGGTCGAGCTTGTCGGCGAGCAGGTCGATGGCGGCGTACATGTCGATCGCGGCGGCATCGCAGTGCAGGGTGCGGCCGGCGATGAGGATGGTGGCTTCGGCTCGATGGTCGGGCTTGTCGAGGCTGAGCTGGGTTCGCACGTCGAAGGGATGGTCGTAATGGCGTTGCAGACGGGCCAGCTTGGTTTCCACGTAGTCGCGCAGGGCTGCGGTGACTTCAAGCTGCTGGCCGTGGGTTTCGATACGCATCGGGGACCTCCTTCACGTCGCGGATGAATGCGGAACTCGAGGTTCCGTCCGGCCTTGCCGGACCTAAACGGAACCGGGTGACGCCCTAGCCAAAGCCAGGGAGTCCAGCATCTCACGCTGAGTCTGCGGCGCAAGGGCCCGGTCTGGTCCTTTGGTAGTAACCGGCGCGGAAGACGTTGATACGGAAGAGATTTTTTCCGTATGTAAAGTTTTTGCAATGTCTTTGGCGGGAAAAGGTATAAGCCGCCAGGTTGACGGAGGCCAAGCGCACGCAACGTCACGACGCACACGAAAAGCCCCTCTCGCGCTTGCGGGAGCGGGGTTGGGGTGAGGGCGCGCCGGTAGCAACGTGCCCTTATCCGGCCCCCGCCTTCGCGGGGACAGACTCTCCCGCCACCTTCTCCCGCAAGCGGGAGAAGCGAAGGGCTGCGGGGCTCAGCCCATCCGCACGCGATCCTGAGACGAGGGGATGCTCATCGCCTCGCGATACTTGGCGACGGTGCGGCGCGCGACCGGCACGCCGGTGGCCTTGAGGGTTTCGGCCAGGCGCGCATCCGACAAGGGCTTGCGCGGATTCTCCGCTTCGATCAGGCGGCGGATCATCGCCTGGATCGCGGTGCTGGACGCTTCGCCGCCCGAACCGGTATCGATGCCGGAGGCGAAGAACGCACGCAGCGGCACGGTGCCGCGCGGAGTGCGCGCGTACTTGCGCGCGATCGCGCGCGAGACCGTGGATTCGTGCAGGCCGACTTCGGTGGCGACTTCGCGCAAGGTCAGTGGGCGCAACGCGCTGTCGCCGAATTCCAGGAACGCGGCCTGTTGCTTGAGCAGGCAACGCGCCACCTTGAGCAACGTGTCGCCGCGCGCTTCCAGACTCTTGAGCAGCCAGCGCGCTTCCTGCAGATGGCCGCGCAGATAACTGGCGTCGGCGGCGCTGGCGTGGCGGATCATGCCTTCGTAACCGCGATGGATCGAAATGCGCGGACGCATCGTTTCCGACAAGGCCACGCGCCACAGGCCGCGCTGACGCCATATCACCACATCGGGCGTGACATAGGTGTCGGTGGAGATCGCACCCATCTGCGCGCCGGGGCGCGGATCGAGCGAGCGCAGCAATTGCACCGCGACATCGACCTGCGCCTGATCGAGCTTGAACTCGCTGGCCAGGCCGGCCACGCCGATGCGCGGCAGACGCTCCAGGGGACCGGCGCAGATCTGCAGCGCCAGCGCCTTGCCCGGGGTCTCGTCGGGCAGGGTGCCCAACTGCAGGCTCAGGCATTCGCCGAGCGAACGCGCGCCGGTGCCGACCGGATCGAACCGCTGCACCTGGTGCAGTACGGTGACGATTTCGTCTTCGCCGACGTGCAATTCCGGCATCAGCGATTCGGCGATGGCCTGCAGGGGCTCGCGCAGATAGCCGTCGTCGTCGATGGCCTCGATCAGGGCCACGCCGATGCTGCGGTCGCGGGTCGACAGCGGGCTCAGGTGCAATTGCCAGAGCAGGTGGTCGAGCAGGGTCTCGGCGTCGGCGACCTGTTCGGCCGCGGTGGAGTCTTCGTCGTTATCGGACGGGCCGACCCGTTCGTACCAGGTCTCGCCGTCGTCCATGGTCCATTCCGGCTCGGGCGTGGCCGCGTCGCTGCCGGGGCCCGGGCCCTCGCCGTGATCGGCGTTCTCGCTGGAGGAGGCCGAGGTCTGCGGTGGACGCAGTTCCTCCTCGCCGCCCGGCGCGGCCGGTTCGGTCCAGTCCAGCAGCGGATTGCTCTCCACCGCGCTCGCCAGTTCGGCTTCCAGTTCCACAGCCGACAGTTGCAGCAGACGGATCGCCTGCCGCAATTGCGGCGTCATTACCAACTGTTGTCCGAGAGAGGCTTGGAGGCGGGGCTTCATGTTCGATGGCTGACGCGACCTGAAAGGCAACGACCTGAGATGGCAGTCGGCCGAGTCGTGCATCGCGGGCGTCGTTCGCGCCCGGCAACCAGAAGGTTACAGACGGAAAGTTTCGCCCAGGTAGACGCGACGGACATCGGGGTTGGCCAGCAGCGCGTCCGGAGCCCCCTGCGCGAGCACGCCGCCGTCATTCAGGATATACGCACGATCGCAAATGCCCAAGGTTTCGCGAACGTTATGGTCGGTGATCAGGACGCCGATCCCGCGATTCTTGAGATGGCGCACGATTCGCTGGATCTCGCCGACCGAAATGGGGTCGACACCGGCGAAAGGTTCGTCCAGCAGCATCAGGCGCGGCCGAGTGGCCAAAGCGCGCGCGATTTCCACGCGGCGGCGCTCGCCGCCGGACAGGCTGGCGCCGAGCTGATCGGCGACGTGGGTGACCTGCAGCTCGTCCATCAGGCTGGCGAGCTCGCGTTCGATGCCGGCGCGGTCGAGGTCGGCGCGCAGTTCCAGCACCAGGCGCAGGTTGTCGGCCACGCTGAGTTTGCGGAACACGGAAGGTTCCTGCGGCAGGTAACCGACGCCGTACTTGGCGCGCGCGTACATCGGTTCTGCGGTGATGTCCTTGCCGTCGAGCACGATCGAGCCGGCATCGGCCGGCACCAGGCCGACGATCATGTAGAAGCAGGTGGTCTTGCCGGCGCCGTTGGGGCCGAGCAGGCCGACCACTTCGCCGGCGTCCAGGGTCAGGCCGAAATCGCGCACGACCTCGCGCTGGCGGTAGGCCTTGCGCAGGCCTTGGGCGACCAGCATCAGCCGCCTCCCTTCTTGGCGGGGGCGGGCTTGCTCGCCGGCTTGGCCGGAGCGGTCTTGGGCACGGCCGGAGCCGGTGCCGCGCCGTCCTTGTTCTTGGGTTGCAGGCGCATGCTCACGCGGCCGCCGGTGCCGCCGCTTTCGACTTGCCCCGTCTTCATGTTGTAGACGATGCGTTCGCTGGCGATGGTGTCGCCGGCGTTGTCGACGAAGGCGTTGCCGGTGAGGATCACCGTGTCCTTGGACATGTCGTAGTCGACTTTGTTGGCGCGGCCGTTGAACGGCTTGCCGTCGTCGAGTTCCTGCTTCAGCGTGACCTGCGAACCGGTCAGCACCACTGAACTGATGTCGCCGCCGCTGCGCTTGATGTCGGCCTTGGACGAATTGATCACCAAGGTGCCCTGGACGATCTTGACGTTGCCGGTCAACACGCAGGGACCGGAATCGTTGCCGACCTGGCAGTTGCTCTGGTCGGAGTCGACATCCATGGGCTGGTTGCGGTCCGAGCTGCGGGCCTGCGCGCTCATGGCCGGAGCCAGCAGCAGCGCGGCCAGGCACAGGGCCGGCAGATTAGCGGGCTTTCGCTTCATAGCGCGCCTTGACGTTGGATTTGAGGATCACGTTCTTGGTCTCGAGATCGGCCTCAAGGCCCAGACCGCTCAGTATAGTGCCCGGCTGGACCATGTTGACCGCGACGGCCGAGGTGGCCTTGTTCGCATCGGGGAACACGTTCAGTTCTTCGGTGGCGATCTTGATCGGCTTGCCTTCGGCATTGGTGCTGTCGGCATGCACCTGTCCGCGCAGACGCACCTCGTCGGCCTCGGCGCTGACCCAGCCGCGTTGCGAGCGCACTTGCCACGGGCCGCCGTTGCTGCCCTGCTTGGGCGGAATCAGGAACAGCGGCGTGGTGATGTCCATGGTCTTGACCGCCGGATCGCGGGTCAGCTGGGGCGCGCGCAGAGTGAAGGATTCCTTGCCCTGCTTGTCGAGCACGATCGCTTCGAAATCGGTCAGCACGTAGTCCGGCCGCGTACCGGTCCGGGCCGCTTGCGGCTTGTCGCGCTGCGACCACAACGCCCAGCCGCTGAGCGCGGCGGCGGTGAGCAGGATCAGGGTGAACCATCCGCGCCAGCTCATCCCAGCGCTCCGTTCAATACGTCTTCGGCGTGGCCTTGCGCGCCCAGCAGCAGATCGCACAGTTCGCGCGCCGCGCCTTCGCCGCCGCGCGCGACGGTGCGCCAATGCACGCGTTCGCGCACCCACGGATGCGCGTTGGCCGGCGCGACCGCCAGGCCCACGTGCGGGAGGATGCGCAGATCGGCGAGGTCGTCGCCCATGAAGGCGACTTGTTCCAGGCTCAGGCCCAGGCTTTCGGCGATCAGCTTGACGCAGACCAGCTTGTCCTTGACGTCGCCGTGCGAACTGGCGCCCAGCTCGGCGGCGCGATGGGCGGCGATCGCCCCGCCGCGCGCGGTCACGAAATGCACTTCGATCCCGACCTTGCGCAGCAGCGCCAGACCCTGGCCGTCCTGGACATGAAAGCTCTTGTACTCGCGCCCGCTGCTGTCGAAGGTCAGCCGGCCGTCGGTCAGCGTGCCGTCGACGTCGAAGCAGGCCAACCGGATGCGGGCGGCGCGTTCGCGGATGGCGGCGGGATAGTCGTTGAGGTGGCTGTAGGGCATGGGATTCGGGATGGGGGATTCGGGATTGGTAAAGGCGTAAAGAGCGGGTGGGCCGGGGGATTCGCATTTTTCGAATCCCGAATCCCCCATCCCGAATCTCCGCCGTTAAACCACCCGAGCCCGCAACAAGTCGTGAATGTTCAAGGCGCCGACCACCCGCCGTTCAGTATCCACGACCAGCAGGCCGCTGATCTTGTGGGTCTCCATCAACTGCGCCGCTTCCACCGCCAGCGCATCGGCGCCGATGGTCTTGGGCGAACGGGTCATGACTTCGGCGATGCGCGTGGAGCGCAGATCCACGCCGGGGTCGTCGAGGGTGCGGCGCAAGTCGCCGTCGGTGTACAGGCCGATCAGGCGCTGCGCGTCGTCGACCACCGCGGTCATGCCCAGGCGCTTGTGGCTCATTTCCACCAGCGCCTCGCTGACGGTGGCGTCGGCCGACACCCGCGGCACTTCCTCGCCGGCGTGCATGATGTCGGTGATGTGCAGCAGCAGGCGGCGGCCGAGCGCACCGGCCGGATGCGAGCGGGCGAAGTCGTCGGCGGTGAAGCCGCGCGCTTCCAGCAGCGCGACCGCGAGCGCGTCGCCCATCGCCAGCGAGGCGGTGGTGCTGGAGGTCGGCGCCAGGTCCAGCGGGCAGGCCTCGGCCGGGACACTGACGTCCAGGTGCACGTCCGATTCGCGCGCCAGGGTCGACTGCGGCCGCCCGGTCATGCCGATCACCGCGTTGCCCTGGCGCTTGAGCACCGGCAGCAGCATCAGCACTTCGTCGCTTTCGCCCGAATAGGACAAGGCCAGGACCACGTCGGCGTCGGTGATCATGCCCAGATCGCCGTGCCCGGCCTCGCCCGGGTGGACGTAGAACGAGGGCGTGCCGGTGGAGGCCAGGGTCGCGGCGATCTTGCGCGCGATGTGGCCCGACTTGCCCATGCCTGTGCACACCACGCGGCCCTTGGCGCCCAGGATCAGCTTGCAGGCTGCGGTGAAGTCGCCGTCGATGCGCGCCGCCACCGCTGCCAGGGCCTGGGCCTCGATCTCGAACACGCGCCGGCCGCTTTCGGCCAGTCCGCTGTCGCTGGCGTGGGCGGACAGTAGGCTGGAATCGGGGGCGGGAACGGGTCGGGTCATGGGCAGGCCGGTCGTGAAAACGGGTGGTTCAGTGTGTTTCAGGGGAGCGCCGTTTCGAAGCGAGGGGCTTTCGGCTAGGCTAATCGGCCAATTCTAAGCGGTTCGCCCGCCCAGCGTCGTTCCGGCCGGCACATCCTCGCCATCCGGTCCTGCGCATTCAGCCGGCTTCCGGCCCGCGCAGCGGTACCGCGCCGGCCCGGGCGCCGCTTTCGTCCCCACGGCCCGGGTCTCCGGGTCGGCCATTCCAGAGGCTTTGAGTGAACGCCGAAACCATTCGCACCCTGATCGAACAAGGCCTGCCCGGCGCGCAAGCGCAAGTGCGCGGCGATGACGGCGTCCATTTCGAGGCCACCGTGGTGGCCGAGGCGTTCCGCGGCAAGTTGCCGCTGGCGCGCCACCGCCTGGTCTATGCGACCCTCGGCGAGCGCATGGGCGGGGAGATCCACGCGCTGGCGCTGAAGACGATGACGCCGGAAGAAGCAGGGAATCGGGAATAAAGGGAATGGGGAACGGCGAATCGCAGGCGCACGTGCGCTTGGACTTCACCGCGACCTCACCCAGCCCGATCGCTTCGCTTCTACCATTCCCCATTCCCAGTTCCTCATTTCCGGCTCTCTCAATGCACAAAATCGTGGTCGAAGGCGGCCAGCCGCTCAACGGCGAAGTCCAGATTTCCGGCGCCAAGAACGCTGTCCTGCCGATCCTGTGCGCGACCTTGCTGGCCGACGCGCCGGTGACCATCCGCAACGTGCCGCGTCTGCACGACGTGCTGACCACCGCCAAGCTGCTCGGCGAGCTCGGCGCGGGCGTGACCAGCGACGGCGCGACGATCACGGTCGATCCGACCACGGTCAACAGCCATATCGCGCCCTACGAGTTGGTCAAGACCATGCGCGCCTCGGTGCTGGTGCTGGGCCCGCTGCTGGCCAAGTACGGCGAGGCCGAAGTTTCGCTGCCTGGCGGCTGCGCGATCGGTTCGCGCCCGGTCGACCAGCACATCAAGGGCCTGCAGGCGCTGGGCGCGGAGATCACGGTCGAGAACGGCTACATCAAGGCGCATCGCAAAGGCCGTCTGAAGGGCGCGCGCTTCGTGTTCGACGTGGTCAGCGTGACCGGTACCGAGAACGTGCTCATGGCCGCGGCCCTGGCCGAAGGCACCAGCGTGATCGAGAACGCGGCGATGGAGCCGGAAGTCGTCGATCTGGCCGATTGCCTCAACTCGCTCGGCGCCAAGATCGAGAACGCCGGCAGCGGCCGGATCGTGGTCCACGGCGTGGAGCGTTTGCACGGCGGCAGCCACGACGTGCTGCCCGACCGCATCGAGACCGGCACCTTCCTGGTCGCCGCGGCGATGACCGGCGGCCGCGTCACCGCCACCCGCAGCCGCGCCGATACGCTCGATTCGGTGCTCGACAAGTTGCGCGATGCCGGCGCGACGATCGAAGTCGACGGCGACCGCATCACCCTGGACATGGGCGGCCGCCGCGCGCGCGCGGTCGATCTGGTGACCGCGCCGTACCCGGCGTTCCCGACCGACATGCAGGCGCAGTTCATGGCGCTCAACTGCATCGCCGAAGGCGCGGGCGTTATCAACGAGACGATCTTCGAAAACCGCTTCATGCACGTCAACGAATTGCTGCGCCTGGGCGCGGACATCCGCGTGGACGGCCACACTGCGGTGATCCGCGGCGTGTCCAAGCTCAGCGGCGCGCCGGTGATGGCGACGGATCTGCGCGCTTCGGCCTCGCTGATCCTGGCCGGCCTGGTGGCGCAGGGCGAGACCACGATCGACCGTATCTACCACCTCGATCGCGGCTACGAGAACATCGAAGAGAAGCTGTCGAAGCTCGGGGCGAAGATCCGCCGGATTGGGTGACGCATTTTTCCCCTCTCCCGCAAGCGGGAGAGGGAGAGGGACGGGGCACGAGTGTTGTTGCGGCGGCGATGACCGAAAACAAAAAGCCCCGCGTTTGCGGGGCTTTTTTGTCGGATCGCCGATCTTCGCGCGCAGTCTCGCCTCAACGCACCGCCTGCACCCGCAGATCGATCGCGTCGCTGCCGTTCTCGCGCTGCAGGATGCGCACGGGCACCGGCAGGTTCGGCACCACCCAGGCGATGGTTTCCTTGTCGCCGTTCTTGCTCGAGACCTTGGTCGCCTGCTGCGATTTGCCGCCGACGGTGATCGCTTCCTTGCCGACCACGCTGTAAGTCAATTCCTTGACCCGGCCGCTTTCGACCATGCGGTAGGTCATCGGCTTGCCGGCGCCGGCGTCGCGCACCAGCGCCAGGTTGACCAACAACGCGTCCAGGTCGCCGCTCTGCAATTTGATCGGGCCGGCGCGATCGGCTTTGACGTCGCCGGTCCAGGTCGCTTCGCCGCGCGACCAGTCGTAGGTGGCGGCGATGCTCTTCTTCTTGGTCAGCACCTTGCTCGAATCGCTGCCGCTGAGCGGACGCAACTTGCCGCCGGCTTCATCGAAGGTGGTGGTCTGGCGCAGTTCGGCCAGCGGGCTGGTGATCGACAGCTCGTACTTCCAGCGGCCGCCGTCGGCCTGGGCCACGGTCATGCGGCCGGCGCCCTGCATGCCCATGTAGCTGGCCGAATAGTCGGCGCTGAAGGGCTTGACCGCCAACGCCGGCGCGCTGACCGCGGCCAGGGCGACGGCCAGGGCCGCGAGGCGGAACTTGGGGGAACGATGGGTCGTCATTGTTCGTTGACTCCTTTGTATTCGACCAGACGCAAATCGTAGGTGTCCTGGCCATCTTCGCGCTGCAGGATGCGCACGGGGGTGGGAACGCCGTCGACCACCCAGATCGAGGTTTCCTCATTGCCGCTCTGCACGCGGTTGACGCGCATCGCGTTGAAGCTCATGTCGTCGACCTTGACGCCTTCCAACTCCTGGGCCACCAGGTATTGATGGGGGCGCAGGCGCCCGGAATCCACGAAGCGGTAGTTCAAGGTCTTGCCGGGCTGGGCGTCGCGGACCACCGCCAGATTGATCAGCAGGCCGCTCATGTCGCCGTCCTCCAGCGCGATCGGCTTGCGCCGGTGTTCCTTGATGTCGCCGTCCCATTGCGCGGCATGCTTGTTCCAGTCGTAGCTGCCGTTGATCACCCGCTTGGAAAACAGCAGCTTACGCACCATGGTCTGGCTTAGCGGCCGGTAGGTTTCGCCGACCAGATCGAACAACGTGCTCTGCTTCGCGGCCGCGCCGGTCAGGCCCATCATGCCGTGCTCGGCGCGGATGTCGAGATCGATGCGCCAGTGGCCGCCCTCGGGCTTGACCTGCATGGTCGCATCGCCGAGCGCCTTGCCGCCGTTGAAGACCTGGTAATTGGCCACGAACGGTTCCAGCGCGAGCGCGCTGCCGGGAACGGCCGCGCCGGTCAGCGTGGCCAGAAGCAAGGGCAGGAGGGACTTCATGACGAGGCGGGACGAGTCCTGGGGCGCGGAGCGCAGGGAGAATGCGGCGAAGACGCTCGCAGCGTTGAGCTGGCGGCGGCCTCCGACCGCCGTGGCGGTCAGGCCGGGTTACCGCTGGCCGGATCGGTCAATCGGCCGGCGAAATCTAAACGCAGCGGCGTAAATAGCGGATGACCGTCCAGGACTACGGTTGCGCCGTGTTCAGCCAGCCGGCCCGACGTCGCCAGTCTCATCACTGCGAGCAACAACGGGTGTTCCACGCCCAGCACCCGCTCGGCGAGCCTGTCGGGCGTATCGCCGGCTTCGATCGCGACCACGGCTTGCGCGATCACCGCGCCTGCGTCGAGTTCCGGGATCACGAAATGCACGCTGGCGCCGTGCTCGCTTTCGCCTTCTTCGATCGCCCGTGCATGAGTGCGCAGGCCGCGGAACTTGGGCAACAGCGAGGGATGGATATTGAGCGTGCGGCCGCGGAAGCGTTCGACGAACGCGTTACCGAGGATGCGCAGATAACCGGCGCACATGACCCAGTCCGGGCGCACGGCGGCGACCGCGTCGGCGAGTTCGGCGTCGAAGGCCTCGCGGTTGGGATAAGCCCTGGCGTCGGCGGACCAGCGCAGCTTTGCCGGCACGCGCTGCAGCGCGGCGGCGCCGGATTTGTCCGAGAAGACTCCGACGATCTCGCCGGCCAGAGTGCCCGCGGCGATGGCGTCGAGAACGGCCTGCAGATTGCTGCCGCGGCCCGATGCGAGGACGGCGATGCGGGGGAGCGGTTGGGGCATTGGGCCGGCAGGGTAGGAGCGGATCGGCATTTTAGGCGATCTGCGAGGTGGGGCGGTGGCCCTCACCCAACCCTTTCCCGGCCCGAACGCATGGCGTTCGGGCGTTCGCCGACGCGCGAGCCGGTGGCTGGCAAGCTGCGTCCGCTCACCCGGCAAGCGGGAGAGGGGCTTGCATCCGCGTTGTTGGCCTGGCTCCCTCTCCCGCTTGCGGGAGAGGGCCGGGGTGAGGGCATGCGTGAACTGGGCTATGACCAACCCGGCAACGCCCCCACGTTCAGAACTTCGCATCCACCGACACGAACCACTGCCGCGGCGCGCCGGTCAACAGCGTCTGGAACGTGCCCTGCGGATCGGTATCGCGGAAGCCGTTGCTGCCCAGGGTCGCGACATAGGTCTTGTCGAACAGGTTGTAGACGTTCAGGCCCACGCGCAGCGACTTGATCTGGCCCACGTCCTTGCGCTGCCAGCTCAGCCCGGCGTCCCACAACCAGAACGCGTCGGTGCCGGCGTCGTTGGTGTAGGTGTAGTAACGCTTGCCGGTGTACTTGCCGCCCAGGCGCAGCTCGACGTCGCCGATGCCGTAGCTCACCTCGGTGGCGAACAACTGTTTGGGCGTATCGACCACCTGCTTGCCGCGTACTTCGACCACCTTGCCGCTGCTCAGGTAATTCGAGCGGTATTGCGACTCGTTGTAGGCATAACTGGTGAGCCAGCGGAAATTCTTCGTCGGCGTCCACACGAACGCGAACTCGCCGCCCACGGTACGGACCTTGCCGACATTGGCGAACTGGTTCGGACAACTGACCACGCCCGGGCAGGGCACGATCACCAGTTGGCGGTCTTCGAAGTTGACGCCGTACAAGGTGGTGGACAACTGGTAATGATCGTCGCCGTAGCGCCAGCCCATCTCCAAGGTCTTGGACTGCTCGGGCTTGGCGCTGGCGCGGCTGAGGTCGAACGAGGCCTGAGTCAGCGACCACGCGCCGTTGACGCCAGGCCGGAACGCGGCCTGATTTTCGGCGTAGTTGGCGAACAGATCGCTGCGCTCGTTCAACTGCCAGGCCAGGCCGAGTTGGGGCAGGAAGTTGTCGCGCGTGCGCAGACGGCCGCCGGCGCGGCCCGGGACGACGACGGTACCGTCGGTCACCACGTCCTGGCCCTTGAAACCGGCGTTGACGGTCAGGCGCTCGTCGAACAAACGCATCGTGTCCTGCAGGAACCACTGTCGGGTGCGGGTATCGAAGCGCTGGCGGAACAGGCGCTGGGCGAACTCGCTGGGATCGAAGAAACGCTGATCGTCGATGGGCCCGGCGATGTTGACGAAGCTGCGGCCGGCGCCGTGCACGCTGTCTTCGAACCAGAACCCGCCTTCCACGGTGTGTTGCTCGAAGGTGTAGGCCAGGCGCGCGTTCAAACCGCTGCGCTCGATGTCGTAGCTGGTGATGCGCAGCGCCATCGGAATCGTCGGCGAACTGATGTACGGGGTGAACCAGTGGCCCTGGCCTTCGTTGCGATGGTAATAGGCGGTGGCGTCCAGGCGCAGCTTGTCGGTGAGGTCGAATTCGCCCGACAGGCTGGCCAGATCGTCGTTGCGCAGGCCGCGCGCGCGGAAGTAGGCGTCGTCCTTGGTTTTCACGCAGCCGCTGAACTGGCCGTTGGCGGCGGCGAGCGCGCGCTGCCAATCGGGAGCGTAGTTGTCCCAGTCGTAGCCGCAGCGGCGGATGAGGTCGAGCGACAAATCCTGATCGTCGGTTTCGTTGCGACGCGAAGTCGACAACCAGGCGGCGATGCGGCCGCGATCCCATTGATAGACCGCCTTGCCGTTGAACTGCTGCTGCTCCTGCACGCCGTCGCCGCGCCAGCGTTCGGACTCGCTGCGCATGCCCGAGACGTAAGCGCTGAAGCCGGCATGATCGCCGGTGTCCACGCGCACGAAGCTGCGCAGTGTCGCGTTGTCGCCGAAGGCCACGCTGGCGCGCGCGCCGAATTCGCTTTCCGGGTCGGAGGAATGCAGCAGCAGCGCGCCGCCCAGGTTGCTGGTGGAGGGAATGCGCAGCGCGCCGGCGCCCTGCGCCAGTTCGAGCTCGGCGATGTTCTCCGGCAGGATCGCGCGATTGGGCGACAGGCCGTTGTTGTTGGCGTAGCTGTTGTCGCCCAGCGGGATGTCGTCGAGCGAGTAGCCCAGCTGATTCTGCGCGAAGCCGCGGATTGCGATGCGGTTGGACCACTCGTAGTTGCCCCACGGATCGGACGATACGAAATGCACGCCCGGCAGCTTTTCCAGCACCTTGATCGGGTTGGTGCCGAGCGCGGTGGCCTGCAGTTCGACTTTGCCGATGCGTTGGACCTGACGGGTATCGCGATTGCCGATCACCGAGATCGTGTCCAAGGTGGCGGCATCGCCCGCGGCGACGTCCAGCGGGGCGCCGCTGGCGGCGACCGCGTTGGCGGCTGCGTTGCGCACCCCAGCATCGGCGGTGGTCGGGGTTTGCGCGTGGCTGACCAGGGGCAGCACGGCCAGCAGGGCCAGCGCCAAAGGAGTGCGGGTCGGGGTCTTCATGCGGTTCTCGTGGAATGCGCGCCACGGTCGTGGCGTCTGACGGCATTACAACGAGGGGATATGAAGGGCCGTGCGCGAGGGACGGACCGCGCGGCGTACCTGTCTAGTGGGTCGTGGCCGATACGGCTGAATTGAGCGGGCAGGGCCGGGAAAAGTCCCGGGAGGACCGATTCAGGGTATTTGCGAGTACCGGGCCCGACAGGGCTCCCTTAACGCGCCGCGACCAGGCCGGCCTGCGTCGGGTTCTCGTGTTGCGGCGGCGACTGATGCTGGGTTTCGGCCTGGGCGTCTCGCGTCGCCTGAACCTGCCGATAGCGTTCCTGCGCCGGCAGGGTCAAGGCTTCCGCTACCGGCATGTGGGCGACATTGGCGGCCGGGTCGGGCGATGCGGTCGAGCCGACGCGGTACGCGAACAGCAGTTCGCCCGCCGCGCGCGTCGGGCTGGCATTGTTCAATGCGAGCCGCACGTCGTCGTTGGCGTTGAACTTCATCTCCACCGCCACCGCCATCGACAACGCACTCGCGCTCAAGCGCTCGCTGCGCTCGTCCCAAGGTTTGCCGATTTGCGGGTCGAGGCCGCGGACACCTTCGCGGATTTTCTCCAGCAAGGCGCGATCGGAATGATTGGGGTCTGATGCCGTGGAAACCGGCGCCCCCGTCGTAGTGGACGGGAGGCGCCTGCGGGCTGAGTTTCGGGGCGATGTACTTGGCATGGCCGGACAGGTACGCATCGCGATGGGTCAGCCGGCCGTCCGCATTTTGATCCTGCAACGAACCGCCCAGAGTGTAGGGCCGATCCGGCACTTGAGCGGCGATGCGATCGACCACCGCCGTGTCGTCCATCTCGCCGTTGCGCCACTACTTGTAGGCCAGTCCCAGTTCCAATCCGTTGAGGTAGCCGATGGAGTTGAACGGCAGTCCCATCTGGGCGAAATCGTGATGCTTTTCCAGGTCCTTGAAGATCGGAAAGGCGTTGAAGATCGCCTGGGCTTCCAGCCGGGAGCGGTATCGAACGTAGTCGTCCGCGGTCCTGCCGGTGAACGGCGTGACGCCGGTGTTGTAGCGGTCGTGGCCGATTTCGTGGGCCAGGGTGCCGAAGGTGTGGAGCTGGGAGGGGACTGGGGCGTCGGCCTTTTGAAGCTGGTGCCACTGTTCTTGATTCAAGTAAATCTTCGGCGGCGTGGACGCGTGGTAGTACGGCAGATTGACGTTACTGCTTATTTCGAACCGCCCACCATTCTTGAAGAACTGACCGGAATCGGCAACGGCGTTGGGCGATGTCTCGATCCATTCACGCATACGAGATGGCATGGATTGGAACGAATCGATGCCCCTGAGCGACCTGATTCCATCTGCGACTGATTCGTCGGTCAGGGTTCTATCTTTTCGATGGAGTGATATGTATGTCGGCTATGCATTGCCGATCGTGCGGCGCTGTTTCGAGGTGCACGCTGAAACCGTTCTGTTCGATCTCATACTTTCCGCCGCGATCGACGCCATGCTCGTCGACGATAAAGGGTTCCATTGTGGCGCCAGTAATGGCGAGGGCGCGCTCAGTCGGAAAGCATGGCTTAGCGGCAAGGCCGATATCGATTCTGTTAGCCTGTTCGCGAATCCATGCGAAGCTCAAAATCTGCTCATCTGACAACCGAACTGGGCCCTTTCCATACAGTTGAGAGGCCTGAAGCGATTCCATCTTGAATGTCTGTTGCAGGGCGGCTATCACTCGCTTAACCCCCTGCTGTCCATCTAGCGGCCAACGAGAAAGTTCTCGACGGTGACCTCACCCTTTGGCGTTACTGTCGCGGCAGAGGCCGCATGCTGCGCAGACTGCTCGGGTCCATGCGCACAAGCGCACACAGAAAGTACACTCAGTGTGGTCGCGCAAAAGATTGCATACCGAGTGTTCATCGTCGCTCCGTGCGTGGGGCTTGCGTGGAGATTGCCGCAAGTGTCGCGTAGCGACAAGCAGAGCCGGAAAACCCATGCCACGGACATACGAAGCTCGCAATATTTCGCAACGCCCGATCAGTAACGCTGCTTCCCGCCCACCCACACCGCTTCGACCTGCGGCAAGCCGCGCACGACACGTACCCGCAGCAAGTCCGCACGCAGGCCTGCAGCGATTTCGCCGCGGTCGCTGTAGCCGATCGCCCTTGCCGGCGTCCGGGTGACCATCGCGATCGCGCGCGGCAAGCCGATCGACGCCCACTCGCCCAATTGGAACGCGGCCAACAACAGACTGCCGGGCACGTAGTCGGAGGAGAGCGCATCCAGCGCGCCGGCGCGGGCCAGATCGGCGGCGGCGACGTTGCCGCTGTGCGAGCCGCCGCGCACCAGGTTCGGCGCGCCGGCCAGCACCAGCAGGCCGGCCGCGCGCGCGGCGACCGCGGTGGCCATATTGACCGGGAATTCAGCGATGCACGCTCCGGCCTCGACCGCTTCAGCGACGTGGCTCAGATCCGAATCGTCGTGGCTGGCCAACGGCAGGCCACGCGCGAGCGCCATCTCGATCACCACGCCACGATGCGCATCGGCATGGCGCCGCTGCAATTGCCGCAGATGCTCCAGCCGCGCGTGGAACTGCTGATCGTCGCGAGCATTGCCGTGGCGTGCGCTATAGGAGCGATAGCGTTCCAAGTCGTGGAACTGGCGTTGGCCCGGGGTGTGGTCCATCAGCGACAACAGCCGCAGTTCGGGCGTGTCCAGCAACGGCCGCAGGCGTTCGGGCAGGTCCGGGCAGGGCAGTTCGCAGCGCAGATGCACGGCATGGTCGATGCGCAGGCCGCCGTCTTCGCGCGCCTGGGCCAAGGCGGCGAGGACCGCGACCGGATCGACCGCTTCCTCGGCGTCTTCCTCGCCGACCGAGATCGCGTTGAGCGCGGTGGTGATGCCGGCGGCCAACAGCTGCGCATCGTGTGCGAACAGCGCGGCCGCCGCCGGCCAGTGCGCGCCGGGACGCGGCAGCAGGTGCTTTTCCAGATTGTCGGTATGCAGTTCGACCAGGCCGGGCAGCAGGTAATCGCCGGCGCAGTCGATCGCCGCGGGCGCGTTCAGGCGGCCTGGGCCGAAGTCGCGGATCACGCCGTCGGCGAGGACCGCATGGCCTTCGATCACCTCGCCGGGCAGGATCAGACGGGCGTTGTCAAGCAGGATTTCGGTCATGGTCCAGTGTGCGCGGTCGGTCGGAGGGCGGGTTCTGTCATGGGCATGCAACGCCGGCGGGTTCTCATGGCGGCTGGTGCGGGGCCCGACCTGTCTAGTCAAGCAAGCGCAGATGGAGGTTGTATGACATCCACCCAGTCCGCCGCGGTCGACGCGGCCAGTCCGGTCCTCGCGTCCGAGCCGGCCGCGCAGCGCGACGCCGCGTTGCCGCTGTGGCAACAGATCGAGACTGCGCTGCTCAAGGACATTCGCGCCGGAGTGCTCAGCGAAGGCGACAAGCTGCCCTCGGCGTTCGATCTGGCCAAACGCTTCGCGGTCAACCGCCATACCGTGCGTCGCGCGATCGAAGCCCTGGAAGAGCGCGGCGTGCTGCGGACCGAAACCGGCCGCGGCAGTTTCGTGCAGGAACACCCGTACCACTATCCGATCGGCCGGCGCACGCGCTTCGGCAAGGCGATGCACGATCTCAACGTGGAAAGCCGCTACCGCCTGATCGAAGCCGGTGTGCAGACGCCCACCCGGCTGGTCGCGCGTTCGTTGGGTCTGATCTCGGGCGAACGCGTGCACCGCATCGTCTATTCCAGCGAAGTCGAAGGACGCACGGTCGACCACAGCGAGGCCTGGTTCCCGGCCTCGCGCTTTCCCGGGTTGGACCGGGTCTTCGCCGAACAACTGTCGGTGACCCGCACCCTGGCCGAGTTCGGGGTGCGCGACTATCTGCGCAAGCACACCTCGGTGATGGCGCGATTGCCCGCCGCCGAGGTCGCACGCGTGCTCGGCCAGTCCACACGCAGGCCGGTACTTTGCGTGCATTCGCTCAACGTCGACACCCAGGGCGTGCCGGTGCAATTCGGCGTGACGTCCTTCGCGGGCGATTGGGTGCAGTTGATGGTGATGGCGGAGTCGTGACATCGCCCGCCGCGGCGTGACGGCCGCGCGGATAGGCCGGGTGTCCGGATAGCACCCGCGCGAAATCTCGTATCAGCATGGTACGGGTTGCCGTTGGTCCGATGAGAACGCCCTGGCCGTTGCATGCCGACGCGGCCGCGACTCTCCCGACTGGCGCGGCGTGGCCTGCGCCGCACATCATCGAAAACGGTGCTGCATGTGCAGCATGACTCGATGCTCGCGCAGCGAAGTGTGATTGCGTTGACATCGCGGTCGCGGCTGCGCGAGGTCGTGCAGGTCGACGCTGCCGGCGCATGGAACGTGGACGGCCGCGCGTACGGACCGGCCGTCGTTATGAAGCGATTCTTTCTCCATTCGCCTGTTTTTTCTTGCTGCGCGGATTTCCTATGCGAAGAACAGCTGCATGAACTTGTCGTCCATGCGCGGCCTTGATCCGACGCGTATCGGAAGCCGCCGTAATGCCGGCCGTCGGTCGGGTTCGTCCGGTGTTTCGATACGGGTTACACATCACTGTTTTGTCGATTTTTCAGGGCACGATTCGCCAGGACAAGCAAAGGAAGGCTGCCGGATGCCGTATCCATGCGCTCAGGATGAGGAAGCGTCGCCGCTGCTTCAGTGCGGCGAATCCCCCGAACGATCAAGCTCTTCCGTGCGCCGCCTGCGCGCGGGAGACGTGTCGTTTTCGTCTCATGGATTTCGCCGGCATGGAGGCCGGTGAAGCTGTCAAGCGCTGCAGAGCTTGATGCAATGCAAGGCCGGATTTCGGCACGAGCAGTATCCGGCCGCGTCCGAAGAGCTTTCAGGAGGAGGGCTTGGAGGTGCAAGGAATATGGTTCCGATCATCAATCGAAAAGGAGTTTTCAATGGACCGCATCCTTAAGTTGCAAGAAATCCCGATGCACGACAACAGCCAAGAGCCCGGCAACAGCACCGCGACCTCCGGGTCGACGTCAAGCTGCAACGCCTGCGTCTGCGAGACGATTCCGACTCCGGTGTAACCCCGGCGTTCGGTAATCGACTGCAAACGCAGTTCGAGAGGGAGCGCGCGCTCCCTCTCTCTTCCGGACGGATGAGCCCGCGCAATCGCAGCGCGTGGCGGGGGCGTTTGCTGCAAGTCAGTTCGTGAAGCACGAGGCGGCACCGGGCCGAAGCCATGGCCGCGGCGTCGACGCCACGTGCTCGTCCAGGGATAAGTCGTCACGAAGCCGGCAGGGAGAGGACCATGGCTGAGATGTTGGTTGGGGACAAGGTGTTGTACTCGTTGGTCAGAGGCGACTTTTACGAGCCCGTCTCGCGCTATCAGCCGGTGCGCGAGCACTTCTACGATCCGATGCGGCGACTGCTTCCCGACGAATGGGATATCCAGCAGCACAACGTGTGGTACGGCTGCTCTTACGAGGGCGCCGAAATTCCCGCGCAAGGTTGGAAAATCCATCTGTCGGCGACACCCGCGCATGCGCCCGCGATCCTGATGACGGTCGCCCGTCTTCTGGCGCCGCAAAAAGTGACCTTCAAGTTCCTGACCGATCGCACGATGCTCTGGCTGTCGAACGGCAAGGGCTGGAGCCGCGGCGCTTCGGGCAAGTTCATTACCGTCTATCCCACCGATACCGAGCATTGCGCGCAGTTGCTGGAATCGCTGTACGAGGCGACCCTCGGCTATTGGGGGCCGTACATCCTTTCCGACCGCCGTTACCGGGACAACCGAATTCTGCATTACCGCTACGGCGGCTTGTTGCCGATCAAGCGTCTGGACGTGAGTGGAACCACCGTTCACGTCATCCAGGACAAGAACGGAAACTACGTCGACGACACGCGCACGCCGTTCTTCAACCTGCCGGCGGACATCGAGGATCCGTTCCTCAAGTTCAGCGCCGCGCCCGCCGACGACGGCGAGGCCGGGACTTTGAAGAAGGGCCGTTACGAAATCGAAGCCGCGCTGGCGATAAGCAATTCCGGCGGCGTGTATCTCGCGTTCGACCGGCACGAGGAGCGCAAGGTCATCATCAAGGAAGGGCGGCCGTACACCAATGTTTCCGTGCGCGGGCTCGACGCCGTGCAGTTGATGAAGAAGGAACACCGTCTGCTAGGCCTGGTGGCGGATCTGGACATTTCGGCCAAGCCGCTGGACTTCTTCATCGACTGGGAGCACGCCTATCTGGTCGAGAGCTATCTGGAAGGCGGCAATACGCTGCGCAACTATTTCGCCAACATCAGCCTGCCGATGCGCACGCGCGCCGGAGTCGAGGAGAGCCGGGAATATTATCGTCTGTACCGCAAGCTGTTCTCCAAGCTGGGGGTGATGCTGAAGGAACTGCACGATCGCAACATCGTGTTCAGCGACCTTTCGATGACCAACGTGCTGGTGATCGAACGCGAGGGCGAAGATCCGGAGCTGAAGCTGATCGATTTCGAAGGCGCCTACGAGGAAGGCATCGACCTGCCGACGCACTTGATGACGCCTGGCTTCTCGCCGCAGGAGGCGATGGAGCGCGGCATGGCCACTCGCCAGGACGACTACTACGCGTTGGGCAGCCTGATGATGGTCGGCTTGTTCCCGATGAATCCCCTGTTGGTGCTCGACCGCGATGCCCACGAGCGCTATCTGGCCGCGTTCCAGCGCGATTTCGACTTCCCCGAGCACTTGGCCGATCTCATCCGCCGATTGCTCGATCGCGATACCAGCAAGCGGCCGGACATGGACGAGATACTGCGCGCCTTGTCGATCGAGCACGAACCGAAAGCGCCGTGCGTGGGCACCCACGAGATCGACGCCGCCGATCTGGACGGCACCATCGCGCGCGTGTTCGAACACTGCGACGCGGCGGCCGATTTCGACCGCCGCGACCGGCTGTATCCGGCCGACCCGACCGTATTCGAGACCAATCCGCTGAGCCTGGGCCATGGCGCTTGCGGCGTGGCCTATGCCATGCATCGCGTCCGCGGCCAGGTCGACGAGCGCGTGTTGCAATGGATCCGCTCGCATCGGGTCGACGGAAACACCTACGCGCCCGGACTGTATGTTGGATTGTCCGGCATCGCCTGGTCGATGCTGGAGATGGGATTGCACGACGAGGCCGTCGCGACCTTGGCGTGCGCCAAGGACCATCGGCTGCTGTGGAGTTCGCCGAACCTGTTCAACGGCGCGGCCGGCTGGGGCATGACCCAACTGCGCTTCTTCCTGGCCACCGGCAACCAGCATTATCTGGAGGAAGCCAAGAAAGCCGGCCGATTCCTGGTCGAAAGCCGCGAAGTCGAGCCGGAGCTGCACGACGGCTGCTTCTGGACGTCGCCGGAAGGCATCTCGGCGAGCTTGGGCCACGGTACGGCGGGCGTCAGCTTGTTCCTGCTGTACCTGCACTTGGCGACCGGGGACGGTGCTTACCTGGCGGTCGGGCAGCAAGGCGTCAACTGGGTTCTGGACAAGGCGGTCCGCCGGCGCGAGGAGGGCGGCATGACCTGGATCGCCCGCGACCGGACGCCGAGCCTGATGCCTTACTGGCGTTGGGGCAGCTCGGGCGTCGGGCGGATGTTGTTGCGTTACTGGCATGTCACCGGTGAGGCGCGCTATGCCGAGGCGGTGGCCGAAGTGCATGTCGATTGCGATCGCAAGTACGCCATCTTCCCCGGTTACTTCCTGGGGCTGGCCGGCATCGCCGACATGTACCTGGACCTGGCGCGCTTCCCGCAATGGGAGGACAAAGCCATCGCCAGCGCACGCAAGCTGCTGGCCGGTTGCATGCTGTTCCCGGTGCAACGCGGCAGCGGGCTCGCCTTCCCCGGCGAATCGCTCAACCGCATCAGTTGCGACTTCGGCACCGGCGGCGCCGGCATCGCGCTGGTGATGCATCGCTATCGCACTCGCGGCGGCGCCTCGTTCATGCTCGACGACTTGCTTCCGAACTGGTCCGCGGCAGACCGGCCGGAACAGTTGCAGGCGGCGCTCGGATGAGCGTCGCCGCCAACGCGTCGTTGCGTTCTGTTACCGGACTGGCGCGGCTGGCCTGGCGACCTCAGCGACGGTGCGAAGTCCGATGACCGATCAGTCACCGCGGGCAGACAAGACGGTAGGCGGCGTGCAACTGCGCCGCATCGCCGCGCTCAGCCGGCCGCATATCGGCGGGATTTTGTCCTGCCTGGTGCTGATCTTGGCCGCGACCGCGATCCAACTGTTGATGCCCGTGGGCATCCAGCAGTTGTTCGATCGCGCCTTGGTCGGCCGCGAAACCGGCATGGTCCACCTGCTGGCGGCCGGTCTGCTGGCGATATTGATCCTGCGCTCGCTACTCAGCTACGCCGGCCAGTTCCGCCTGCAGGCCATCGGGGACATCATCATCGCCGACCTGCGCGGGCGGTTGTTCGAGCACTTGCATACGCTCGGACTCGACTACCACCACCGCCAGCGTATCGGCGATCTCTTGTCGCGGCTCAGCAACGATGTGGCCTCGGTGCGTCACATCGTGGCGAACCTGCCGGTGTTCGTCGCGATCAACTGCTTCCAGTGCATCGGTGCGACGATCGTGATGCTGTCGATGAACTGGCGGCTGGGTCTGGTAGTGCTGACCATGGCGCCGCTGGCTACGGTGCTGAGCCGGATCTTCGGTCCGGTGTTCGAACGCTTGTCGACGCAGATCCAGGACGAGCTCGCGCGCTCGACCACGATCGCCCAAGAGTCGCTGAGCGGGATCGAAGTGGTCAGCACCTACGCCCGAGCGCCGTACGAATCGCAGCGATACCGCGGCGGCCTGCGCAGCTACCTGGCGGTGGTGCTTTCGATGCGCCGCACCGACGCGCTCTACAGCGCCCTCACCGTGTTTCTGACCACCTTCGCCACCATCGTGGTGTTCTGGTACGGCGGACTGCAGGTGATACAGGGCGCGCTCAGTGCCGGCAGCCTGGTGGCGTTCCTGCTGTACTCGTTGAACATCACTCAGAGCATCAGTTCTCTGGCGCAGCACTATTCCTCGCTCAAGCAGGCTGCCGGCGCCTCGCGCCGGGTGTTCGAACTGCTCGACGTCAAGCCCGATATCCGCGATCGCCCCGGAGCGGTCGAGCTGTCGTGCGAGCACGCCACGGTGAAGTTCATCGGCGTGGATTTCGCTTACCGGCCCGGCGAGCCGGTCTTGTCGGACATCCACCTGGAAGCGCGGGCCGGCCAGACCATCGCCCTGGTCGGCCACAGCGGCGCCGGAAAATCGACCCTGATCAAATTGATTCCGCGCTTGTACGACGTCGCCGGCGGCGCGATCGAGGTCAACGGTCGGGATATTCGCGACTACACGATCGAATCGCTGCGTCAGGCGATTTCGGTGGTATCGCAGGACGTATTTCTGTTCGGGGCCAGCGTGCGCGACAACATCCGCTACGGCCGCCTGGACGCGAGCGACGAGGACGTGGAGGCGGCGGCGCGCGTGGCCAACGCGCACGAGTTCATCGTGCAGATGACCGCGGGCTACGACACCCAGGTCGGCGAGCGCGGCCTGCAGCTGAGCGGCGGCCAGCGGCAGCGCCTGTCGATCGCTCGCGCCTTGCTCAAGGACGCCCCGATTCTGCTGCTCGACGAAGCGACTTCGGCCATCGACAACGAATCCGAGGCGTTGATCCAGTCGGCGATCGACCGGCTCAAGGCCAGGCGTACCACCTTCGTTATCGCTCACCGTTTGGCGACGGTGCGCAACGCGCACCAGATTCTGGTCATGACCGGCGGACGGATCGTGCGGCGTCCGGGCTACGACGAATTCATCGAGCGCGGCGCGGGCCATGCGCCGCCATCGCTGCAGCCGGGCGCACTGCGCGCGGTGGACGAGCCCGAGATTCGCTTCGAGCCCACGGCAGCGGTCGCGGAGCGAAAGGCATGAGCACGACGGCTTTGCCGCATGCGTGGCCAAGGCCGAGACGAGGCACGGCGGCCGTGACTGGGATCGCGCGTCGCATCAAGCATTCCGATGAGGTTCTCTGCAATGGACGTCGTCAAGCAAAAACACGGTAGTGGTCTTTTCTCGCGGCGAAAGCTCGTTTCGGCCGCGGCGATGCTTGCGCTCGTCGCGTGCGCCTTCGCGATCATGGGCCTGGACGAGGCGATGCCGAGTGCGCCGCGCTCGGAGTTGTGGATCGATGAGGTCCAGCGTGGGGACATGATTCAGGAGATCCGCGCCACCGGCAGCCTGGTGCCCAAGCACGTGCGCTGGTTAGCCGCCGGCACCGAGGGCGCGGTGCAGGAAGTGCTGGTGCAACCCGGCGCCCGGGTGAGCGCGGATACCGTCATCATCCGGCTCAGCAACCCCATGGCATTGGCCGACCTGGAGAAGGCCCGCGCCGCGCTGGCCGGGGCCGACGCGGGTATCGCGGCCAAACGCACGGAGCTGCAATCGCAGCAGTTGGATCAGGACGCCGTGCTGTCCAAGGCCGAGTCGCAACTCAAGGTCAGTTCGGCCAAGACCGACGCGCTGCGTCGGGCCCTGGCCGCGGGCGTGATCTCGAAGCTGGAATTGATCCAGAGCGAAGTCGGCATGGCCCAGGACCGGAACATGGTCGCGATCGAGAAGCAGCGCGTGACCGCCGCGCGTCGCAACTTCGAGGCGCAGATGCTGGCCGAGCGTGCGCGCCGCGACGAACTGGCCAGTGCGCTGTCCCTGGCCGAGCAGAACGTCGCCGCGTTGCAGGTCCGGGCCGGCATCGACGGCATCCTTCAGCAGGTGAGCGTCGAGCCGGGACAGCAAGTGGCTGTCGGGGCGAGTCTGGCGCGGGTGGCTCGTCAGAACGAGTTGATCGCGCGCTTGCTGGTGCCCGAAGTTCTGGCCAAGGATCTGGTCCTGGATCTGCCCGTGCGCGTGGATACCCGCAACGGTGTGGCCGAGGGCCGCGTCGACCGAATCGACCCGGCGGTGCGCGAGGGCCGGGTCACGGTCGATGTCGATTTCGTCCGCGCCTTGCCAGCGAGCGCGCGCCCGGATCTGTCCGTGGACGGCAGTATCGTGCTGGCCCGCCTGCGCGACGTGGTCAGCGTTGGACGCGCGTCGTCGGCGATACCGAACGGCGCTTCTACCCTGTTCGTACTGAGCGGCGACAGCGAGATCGCACAACGCACGCGCGTGGTGTACGGCCGCACTTCCAGCGACCGCATCGAGGTCAAGTCCGGGTTGCGACCCGGCGACCGCGTGGTTCTGTCCGACACCGCGCAATGGAGCAAGCACCAGGCGTTGCGCGTTCGCTGAGCCGATGCGCGGCGATTTTCCACCTCACCATGGAACGGCCATGAATCTGGACATCGGCACCTTGACCTTAGACGAGATCGCGTTCGCGGTGCACACCGGGCCGGATCGGCCGCTGATCCGAGTGCGCGGCCTGGGCAAGGTGTTCGACACCGACGAGGTGGAAACCCATGCCTTGTCGGCGGTATCGCTGGATGTCATGGCGGGGGAATTCGTCGCGATTACCGGGCCGTCGGGTTGCGGAAAATCCACGCTGCTGTCGATCCTGGGCCTGCTGGACAAGCCGACCTGCGGCGAGTACTGGCTCGACGGCAAGCCGGTTGCTGGATTGGGCGCATCGGGCCGCGCGCGAGTGCGCAACGAAGCGGTGGGCTTCATCTTCCAGGCGTTCAACCTCATCGCCGATCTGAGCGTCGAGGAAAACGTCGAGCTGCCTCTGACCTACCGCGACGGAATCGGCAAGAGTGAGCGTCGGCGCCGGGTCGAGGAAGCGTTGGAACGCGTCGATATCGGACACCGTCGCCGGCACTACCCGGGACAGCTGTCCGGCGGTCAACAGCAGCGTGTCTCGGTCGCGCGCGCGCTGGTCACGCGGCCGGCGGTGCTGCTGGCCGATGAGCCGACCGGCAACCTCGACCGCCACAATGGCGAGATCGTCATGCGCCTGCTCGAAAGCCTGCATCAAAGCGGCTCAAGCCTGTGCATGGTCAGCCACGATTCCGCGTTCGCCGCGCGCGCCCAGCGGACAGTGCATATGCTCGATGGCCGCATCGAGGGCATTTCGACGCGCTCCGGGGAGGCGCCGTGAATCTCGGCGCGATCCTGCGCGACTGGCATCAGGCTTGGCGCGCATTGCTGCGCCGGCCGGGCTATCTGACCCTCGCCAGCCTGACGTTGGCGCTGGGCATCGCGGCGGTCACCGCCGTGTTTTCGCTGCTCTACCAAGGCTTGTTGCGCCCGCTGCCCTTTGCCGAACCCGAGCAGTTGGCCGCCGTGGGCTTGGACTATGGCGACACCGTGGTTTCGGCGCCGGCCATGCTGGATGTCGTCGGGGCGATGCCGGGCGTGACCTCGGCGGGCATCGCCTCGGCTTACCTGCGCAACGCCAACATCGTGCGTGGCGACACCTTGCTGGTGAGTCCCGTGCTGGCGGCCGACCACGGCTTTTTGCCGACGCTCGGCGTGAAGATGGCGCTGGGCCGCAACTTCAGCGCCGACGAAGACCGGGCGGACGGCGACGAGGTGGTCGTGCTCAGCCACGATTTCTGGATGCGCCAGCTCGGCGGGCGCGCCGATGCCGTCGGTCTCGGCATCGTTTTGGAGGGGCGCCCGGCGACGGTGATCGGTGTGCTGCCCGAACGCTTCGTCTGGCCACAGCCGTTCGATCTGCTGGTGCCGATGCGCTTGCAGCGCGGGCCGCGGGACATGGACGCCAACCATTACGTGATCGCGCGCTTCGATGGCGACGGTGCCGGGCGCGATGCGCGCATCGATGCGCGCATGCGCGCCCTGGTCGATTCCCTGCGTTCAGTCCTGCCCGCGGACAACTATGAGTACCTCACGCAGAACCGCTACAAGGCGATGCCGCTGCGCGATTTCTACGTCGGCGCAAGCAGTTCCGCGCTGTGGCTGTTCTTCGCCGCCGCGCTGTGCGTTCTTGCCGTCGCCGGGATCAATCTCGGCAATCTGGTCGTCCAGCGTTCGGTACTGCGTTCGCACGACAATGCGGTACGCGCCGCGCTGGGCGCCCCCGCGCTGCGGCTGGCGATGCCGGCGCTGGGTGAGGGGCTGTTGATCGGTCTGTTCGGTGTGGCGACGGGCCTGGCCCTGGCATGGAGCGGTTTGCGCCTGCTGCGTCGCGTGGCGCCCGTGCAATGGTTGCCCAACAGCGAGATCGCCTTGGTCGATGCGAGCTGGGTCTTCGCGCTTGGGGTGGGCCTGCTGTTGGCCGTATTGGCGGCCGTTGCAGGCGCTTGGCGCGCCCGCATCGGTTCGCTGACCGACGAGTTGGTCGGCGGTGGCCGCTCGGGCCCGAGCCGCGGCGCCGGCCGGCTGGGACGCGCGCTGGTCATCGCGCAGGTGGCGCTGGCGGCATTGCTGCTGGTCGTGTCCAGTTTGTTCATGCGCAGCCTTTATCAGCTCAACGCGGTGCCGCTGGGCTTCGATGGCCGGTCGGTGCGGGTATTCCAGCTCTCGCCGGTCAAGCCGCTGTATCCCGACGCGAAGGCGGTCGCCGCGCAAAGCCAGGCGATCATCGATCGCCTGCGCGCGCTGCCCGGCGTCGAGCGAGTCGCGATGTCGACCAACCTGCCGATAGGCTCCCAGCTCAATATGCCGGCGACCTTGCCGGACGGCACCTCCGTGCAGCCGCAGTTTCGGCCGGTGGATGGCGAGTTCTTCGCCACGTTCGCGATCCCGACCCTGCGCGGCCGAGCCTTGAACGCCCGCGATACCGGCGGCGCCGAGCCGGTGTGCGTGGTCAGCCAGACGTTCGCGGACAAGCATTTGCGCGGCGACCCGATCGGCCAGTTGGTCTACATGGGGCGCGGCGGCCGTTCCGAGGACACGCCGGCGATGCGTATCGTCGGGGTGGTCGGCGACGTGCGCCAGTTCGGTCCGGACCAGCCGGCGCCGCCGATCCTCTACGTGCCGTTCCAGCAGCTTGAGGCCAAGCTGTGGAACAAGATCCGCGAGTACGGGCCACTCAACTATGCGATGAGCGTTCGCGGCGCCGATGCCGTGGCCGATGTCGGTGTGCATCGCGCGGTCGCCGAAGCGGCGCCAGGGCAGCCCATCGGCGAGGTGCGGCGAATGCAGTCCGTGGTCGAGGCGACGATGGAGCGCAGCTACATGCAGTTGCTGCTGGTCGGCCTGTTTTCGGCCATGACCTTGCTGCTCGCCAGTATCGGTCTGTATGCGGTGCTTTCGATCTCGGTCGCGAACCGGCGCCATGAATACGCCGTGCGCGCGGCCATGGGGGCCCGGCCGCTGCGTCTGATGATGCTGGTGCTGCGCGACAGCGGCGTGCAGGTGTCATTGGGGCTGGCGATCGGCGTCGCCGTCGCGCTGGCCACATCGCGATTGATCCGGCGCTTCGTCTTCGGCATCAGTACCGCCGATCCCTTGGCCATCGCCTTGGTGATCGCCGCACTGCTGACGGCCGGCGCGCTGGCCGCGTTCTGGCCGGCGCTGCGCGCGGCGCGGATCGACCCGATGCGAGCCTTGGGAACGCAATGACGCGCCATCCGGGGCGCGACACTTCGCCAGAGGACGGGGGTGTCGGCGATGATGACCGAATCGTGACATGAACTTGCCAGGCTCTGGCGGCTGCGCGGTTTGAGTCACGTCCCTGGGCGATCAAGCGGCCTAACCTGCCGGCTCCTTTCATCGTTGGAGCGGGTCATGTCGCGTCGCAGATCGCATCGTTCGTGTGTCGCCTCTTCCATGGCGTCTTCCATTTTGCTGGCCCTGGCCTGCGCGGCCGCCGCGCCGGCGATCGCCAAGACTCCGAAGGTCTTGTTCATCGGCACCGACGGATTCCGCGGCGATGTCTACGGCACCACGGCCACGCCGAATCTCGATGCGCTGGTCGCCGACGGTTATCTCGGCCGCGAAGGACTCACCTCCGATACCGCGATCAGCGGCAGCGGCTGGTCGTCGTTGTTCACCGGGGTGGAGCGCGACAAGCACGGCGTTTACGACAATAGCTTCAACGGCAAGAACTACACCGCCTGGCCCGATGTGCTCAGCCGCATCGAAGCGGTCGTACCGAACAAGCGCACCGCCGTCGCGCTGGCGTGGGCGCCGCTGGCCACGCAGATTCCGTGGAAGGCCGACACCGTCTACAACGCCGGCAGCGACGCCAACGTACTGAGCAAGGCGCTGGAATTGCTCGGCGACGCGGCCGGCCCGGACGTGCTGTTGCTGGACTTCAATGAGCCCGACGAAGCCGGACACGCGGGCAGCTATTTCAATCGCGATGCCGCCGGCTACGCCGCGGCGATCCGCGGTATCGACGACAACATCGGCAAGATCATGGCGAGGTTGCGCGCACGCGCCAACTACGTCAACGAGGATTGGCTCATCATCGTCGGTACCGATCACGGCGGCTCGATCCATCACGGCCATAACACTCCGGAAGATCGCAAGACGCTGATCGCCTTCAGCGGCGAATCGGTGCCGAATCTGGGCCTGGAGCCGTTGCGGCTGGCGCCGCGTCAGGTCGACGTCGCGCCGAGCATCCTGGCGCATCTGGGGCTGGCGGTTCCGGCCGGTCTCGACGGCCGGCCGATGCACAAGCCGGTGCGCGAGGCCGCGCCCGCGTTCGGTGCGAATCTGTTGGTCAACGCCGGCGCCGAATACTCGCTCGGCCGGCTCGATCGCGCCTACGACAGCGATGTTCCGGGTTGGCGCAAGGGCAATGGCGGTCAGGTGGTGAGCTATGCGCAATACACCTGGTTGCCCGCGCGGCCGAGCGGCGGCGGCGAGAATCTGTTCATCGGTCGCGATACCGCGCGCAGCAACACCTTGAGCCAACGCGTGGATCTGCGCGGTCTGGATTTGAGCGGCGGCGCGGCGACGTTCAAGCTCAAAGCCGATCTGGGCGCTTCCAGCGGCCATCGCGCGCGAGTGTTCCTGCGCTTCTACGATCTGCGCGGCCTGGCCAGCTTCAGCGCGGCCGGCATCGGCCACCTGTTCCGCGGCGGCGACTACTACCGCTACGACATCGCCGCCGATCGCGTCGCCAACGGTTATCCGCAGTCCATCGCGACGAACTGGCCGGGCCTGGAGAAATTCGCCGGCGGCGCGCGCGATATCGACGCGGCCTTCGATGCCGGAAACGGCAAGGCGTACTTCTTCAAGGATGCGCAGTACCTGCGTTACGACCTGACCGCGCGCAACGTCGATCCGGGCTACCCGCTGGCGATTTCCGGCAACTGGGCGGGCCTGGAGAAATTCGCCGGCGGCGCGCGCGATATCGAGGCGGCGTTCTTCTTCAGCCGCAGCAAGCTGTATTTCTTCAAGGGCGATCAATACATCCGCTACAACCTCGACAACGATCGCGCCGACGCCTATTACCCGGCCAATCTGTCCGACAGCAGCTGGCCCGGCAGCGGTTACTGGCCGGCGAACTGGTCGGGCGTGTTGAATTTCAGCAACAGCAAATCCTATGTGTTCAAACCCGGCGAGTATCTGCGTTACGACCGCACGCTCGATCGCGCCGATGCCGGCTATCCGGCCACCATCACCGCCGGCAACTGGCCCGGGCTGCAGGCGCTTTACGCCGGCAGCGCGTTCGAACTCGCGTCCAGCGGCGGCACCGGCGCGATGCAGAGCTATCAATTGAACGGCCGAGTGCCCGCCGATGCGCAATGGGCCGAAGTGGAAATCCGCTTCGAACACGGCGCCGGCACTGGCGACGCCTTCGCCGACAAGCTGGAGCTGACGATGTCGCGTTGAGGCAGGCCCATCGGCCATACCCTGGGCAGGTCGGCGTTCGCGACTGTCCGCGCAAGCTCACTGCGGTGACGACGCGGGCGGCGAACGCCGATGTGCCCGATTGCGATCTATGTCCGGCACGAATGTGATCGCTTATTACAAAGAACGGACGCATGCGACGCAGGTCTCAATTCACTTGCTTTCGCTTCGCGCCCGGATCGGCAAAGCTTGCTCTCGCGGCGACAGGGAGCGGCGAGTGGCAAAAGGCAAGGCGAAACCTTGGACAGGGGCAGCGGTGGCTTTGCTGGGAGCGTTGGGCGCGACGAGCGCCGCGACGGCGACCGATGCCGTAAGCACGGTCGCCGGCGAGGCAAGTTGCGCGAGCTTGCAGACCGTGTTGCCGGACCCGGCGCAGTGCAGCGCCGCGTACCAGCTCGACTCGGCCACCGACCAGCGTGCACGGTTGGACCATATCTATCGACAAAGCATCGCCCTGGCCGACAAGAACCGTCTGGGTGAGGCCGCGCGCGCGCTGGACTGCGCCGAAGCGGTGGCCGGCGCGTATCCCGCGCCGGCGATCGCCGAGGAACTGTTGCGCCGGCGCGGGGTGATCGAATTCCGGCGCGAATGTCCGCTGGAAGCGCTGGCCCTGTTCAAGCGCGCGCTGGCCGAAGCCGAGCGCGGCGAGGACCGCCGCACCCAGGCCAAGAACTGGAGCAACATCGGCTCATCGCTGCGCCGGCTCGGCGATTACCAGGCCGCGTTGCGCGCGCAGATCACCAGCCTGGAGTTATGGCGCCGGCTGCCGGACGCCGAGATCGCGCGCACGCTCAACAATATCGCCGACGTCTATCGCGACATGGGCGAAACCGACAAGGCGGTGAGCTATTACCAGCGCGCGCGCACCGAGCACCTGCGCCGGACCAACGCTGCCGAAGCCGCGCATGTGCTCGAAGCGCTCGGCACCTTGTACCTGGACGCCGGCGATGTGACGCAAGCCGAGCGCGTGCTGCTGCAGGCACGCGATGAACTGCTTCAGGCCAACAACGCCAAGTACCTGCAACGAACCTACGCCGAGCTGGCGCGCGCGGCGCTGTTGCGCAACGATCTCGCCGCCGCCGCAGGCTGGAGCGCCAGCGGCCTGGCCCTGGTCGACACCGCCGCCGGCGAGTTCGCGCCGGCACCGCTGCAATTGCAGACCGCGCAGGTGGAACGCCTGCGCGGCGACGCGCGGGCGGCGCGCGAACGCGTGATCGCCGCGCTCAAGACCCTGGCGACGCAGGACAGCGACCGTCCTGCGCTGTTGGCCGAACTGGCCGCCGATCACGAGGCGTTGAGCGAATGGCCGCAGGCGATGGCGGCGCTGCGCGAGTCCGAAAACGCAGCGCGGCAACTGCGTCAGGCCCGCTACGACCGCGAGATGAAGTGGCTGCAGGTGCGCTTTGAGACCGCCGAGCGCGACCGCACCATCGCCAACCTGGCCGTTGAAAATCGAGTACGCACATTGGCGCTGTGGCTGACCGTGGTCTCGGCGCTGGCCGCGTTGCTCGGGCTGACCGTGTTCTTCCTGCGCCGCCAGCACCGCGCGCGAGTGGCCGAGGCGGCGCGGCGCGCGCGCCTGGACGAAGAAATCGACTACTACCGCCGCGCCGCAGCCGAACTGGGCATCGATCGCGCGCGCCTGCAGGCGGCGTTGGACAGTCGCGAGGACGCGGTGCTGGTGCTCGACGCCGCGGGCCAGGTGCTGGCCGCCAATCGCCGCGCCGGCGAACTGCTGCAACCCGGCGGCGGCGCGGTGTTGGCCGGGCATGGCTTCGGCGAATTGCTCGACGAGCCCGGCGCGCGCGCGTTCGCGCAGGCGCTGGAGCATTTGGACGAATCCTCGGCGCCGCAGCGCGTGGAATTCGGCCTGAGCGCGGGATCGCAGCGGCTCAGCGCGGAACTGAGCGAAAGCGGGCAGGGCGAAGGCCTGATCGTGCTGGGCTTGCAGCGCATCGCCGCCAGCGCCGCCGCGCAATCGCCGGCGCCGGCGGTGGAGCCGATGGCCTTGAACGTGGAGCCGTCGATCGAGGGCGACGAAGGTCTGCGCCAGTCGTTCCGCCGCGCCCTCGTCGAGCTGATGCTGGCGGTGGTCGAAGCCTGGGAGCGCAGCACCGGCCAAGGCCGCTTGGAGTTGGCCGAGAAGAGCCGGATCTGGCGCGTCACCGTCGACGACGGGCGTCTGCGCGCGCGCGCGATGGAGCGTTATCTGAGTCTGTCCAAATTGCCGCGCCAACCGCGCTGGCGCGACGTGCTGCGCTCGGGCTACTACGTGCTGGCCGAATGCACGCTGGAAGAACCGGTACGCAGCGAACTGCAGCGGCACGTCGACACGGTGCTGACCTACACTCGCCGCAACGCCCTGGTCTGAGCGACGCCGGGCGTCGCGGCGCCGGCGCGCGTCGCGGCGGCAAGCCGCGACGGCGTGGCCGGGCTCAGCGCCCGCTCTTGGCCTTCGGGGCTTTCGACACCGCCGGTACTTCGCAGATCACGCACACGCCCCACAGCACCACATCGGTGGGCTCGGCTGACCTATAGGTGTACTTCTGGTGGTGGTCTTCGCGCAGATAGCTGGCCGGGCCGAGCGCCATCGCCACCGGCGCGACGCGCAGGGCGCGCGCGGACGGGCGCGGATCGACCTTGGCGCAATACTCGCCGGACATCAGCGTGACCACGTCCCAGTGGTCGTCGACCTGGCCGCAGGACTTGGTACCGCCGCCGGCCGGACACGAACCGCCCGATCCCGGCGGCCGGCGCTCCAACTCGGCGTGGAAGTCGGCGGCCTGCTTGGAGGTGAAGGCGAAGTTCGCGATCTTGCGCACCTGGACGCCGTCGGCGTCGCACTGCGGATTGGTCTGGTGGGCGAACGCGCCGCCAGTGGTGAGCGCGGCGGCGAGGATCATTCCCTTGAGGGCGTGGCGCATCGTAGTTCTCCTGGTCTGTGTCGCGGGGAGCGCGACGCAGATCGAGCCTAGGAGTAGGCATCGACGCCGTCCAAACAATTCACGGGCACAAACGGGGACGTTTTTTTCGGAACTTGCCGGTGCTCACAGTGGCAGAGTGATGTGATTCGCGGTTGCGGAGCGATGGCCGCAGGGCGCTGCGAAAGCTTCCCGCCGTGTCCCGGTTCGATCCCGGATCCTTCCTCGCATCGCGGGCCGCGCCGAGGGTAAATGGAGCCATCGCTCCAGCGCTGATCGATCCGCCGGCATCGGGACCCGTCTCCGGCCGGCCCAGCCAGGCGGCTGGCGCAGGCGAACGGATCATCAGGTTTCCGTCGCGGCCCGCACCGGAAGGAACGCTCCCGCAAGGGGCGGAACGCGGCGGCTCATCGGATCGCGCCCCGGGCCGCACCGGGGCGCCGATCCGATGAGGTGGGCTCAGGGAGGGCTGCCGGTCCCTGGATCGGGTCCGGCACGTTCGGCGCCTGGCGCCGAACGGTCATCCATCGGGTTCGGCGCGATCGCGCTTCCGTGGCCCGTATCGGGCCGCGCGGGCGGAGGCCGATGAATGCGGCGTATCGATGGGCATAGGGACATGCAACCCGCCTCGCGCCGGCACGGATGCCGGTGCGGTCGGTAGCGCCGCGCGCCGTGCGCGGCGCCGGCGGGTACGGTCAGTCCGACGGGGGAGCCAACGGACTGAGCGACGCGGGCTATGGCGGATCAGGACGCCATAGCCCGCGATTGGATGTAAGCCGGGTTGGGGGATTCGAGATTCGCAAACGCGGGTTCGGACTTCAGGCTTTGACCAATCCCGAATCCCGCTCCATCACGCCGCCCGCCGCACCGCCCCGTAACGGCCCTCGACGATTTCCTCGGCCAGGCCGAAGCTCAAGGTCATGCCCAGGCCGCCGCCGCCGATGGCATTGACGATGGTCACGCCCGGCGCTGGTTCGGCGACGAACTCGCTGCTGCCGTCGGTGAGCTTGGGATAGATGCCGTGCCAGGTCTGGATCACGCGCGGATCGGGCAGGCGCAGGAAGCGGCTCAGGTAGCCGAGCACCTTGGCGTTGATCGAGTGTTCGTCGAACGGGTCGTGGGTGTGGGCGTAGGCGTGCGAATCGCCGACGGTGATCTCGCCGTGGCCGTTCTGCGCCGCCATCACGTGGATGCCCAGTTCGATCAGGTCGCCGAACTGTTCCTGATAACGCGCGCGCAGCGGCGCCACGTCGGCGGCCTGCTGGAAGCCGGCGTAGTGCACCAGCGACAAGCCGCCGCACAGCGCCGCGCCGAGACGGAAGCCGTCGGGTTGCGGCGCCAGGCGCAGCATCTGCAGCTTGCAGCGGGTCAGCGGCGCGGCGGCGTAGAGTTGCGGATAGAGCTGTTCGAACTCCGGCCCGCTGCAGACGAACACCTGATCGGCGTCGAAGCGGCGCGTGCCCGAATAAGCGCGTCCGGTTTCCACCGCGGTCACCGGCGTGCGCCAATGGAACTGCACGCCGTAACGTTCGTGCAGATAGCCCGGGATCGCGGCGAGCGCTTGGCGCGGATCGACGATCATCTCGTCGCGGTTGAACAAGGCGCCGCGCAGTTGCTCGGCGACCATCGCCGGCGATTTGGCCAGCGCCGCGTCGCGATCGAGCAGGCTGCACGGGCGGTGCGAACGGTTGGCGGCCTCGTACTGTTCCAGCACTTCCCATTCGTCCTGGGCGTAGGCCATGTGCAGCGAGCCGCAGGGGTCGTGCCAGAGCCCGGCGCCGTCGATCACCTCCTGCCAGATCGCGCGCGAACGCATCGCCCGCTGATAAGCCTCGCCGTTGGTCACGCCGATCGGCCAGATCATGCCGAAGTTGCGCACCGAGGCGCCGACTGCGCGGTCGTAGCGTTCCAGCACGGTGACGCGGTGGCCGCGCACGGCGAGCGCGCGGGCGATGGCCAAGCCGACGATGCCGGCGCCGATGACGAGAGCGGATTCGGATTTCATGCGGGTAAGGATTCGAAAGTCAGACGGGAGCGAGCGCGAGCGCCGCGGCATGGCGGCTGGCGCGATGATGGAAGTACAGCGCCGACAACAGCAGGCAGATGGCGCCCAGTGCGGCCAGGGCGATCACGATGTGGGCGAAGAACTGGGTCCACGACAGTTGCAGACCGGAGAACTCCTTGGTCAGCAGCACCGCCACGCTGCCCAGGTAACCGAAGGCATCGGACAGATACATCAGGAAGCCGACGTTGCCGGCGACGCGGAAGGTCGCGATCAAACGTTCGTAGAACACGCAGTTGAACGGTACGTAAGCCAGGTACAAGCCGAAGCCGACCAGCGCCAGCCACCACAGCGGCGGCAGCGCGCCGGCCTGGAACGCCAGCGTGCTGATGCCGGCGACGCTAAGCCCGGCGAACATCAGCGCGTGCAGCGCCATCAGGCCGCGCAAGTTGTCGCGGAACCAAGTGAGCCCGGCGGTCAACGCGAGAACCGCCAAAGCGATAGGCGTTTCGATCAACGCAAACACCCCCGCGCTCCCGCCGTAGCCCAGATCGTTGAACAACTCCGCCTCGAAGTTGTCGCGGAAATCGCGCACCACTGTCAGCGCGACGTAGCACAGGATCATCAACGACAGGCCAGGGAGGAACTTGCGCACGAACGCGCGGCGTTCCTCGCGGTTCATCGGCAGGCGTTCGCTGCGTTCGCGCAGGTCGTCCGCGTCGGGTTCGGGCACGCGTTCGAGCAGGTGCAGCGCGATCAGCAGCGGCGGCACGAACAACAGTCCGGTCAGGAACGGCATCCAGTACTCGCTCACGCCCGACAACAACAGCCACTTGCCCACGCTTTTGACGATGCCCGAGGCCATGATGAAACTCGACGCCAGAATCGCGCCCATCGCTTCGGTGGTGCGGCGTCCTTCCAGATAGCTGAACACCAATCCCCAGACCATGCCCAAGGGCAGGCCGTTGAGGAACAAGAACGGGATATTCCAGGGCGCCGGTGTCAGCGCGAAGCCGAGCAGGGCCAGCCAGGCCACGCCGATCAGCATCAGCAGCAGGCGCGCGCGGCGCTCGCGGCGCAGTCCGCCGATCACGCCGATGCCGATGAACTTGCTGCACATGTAGCCGAGGATCTGCGCGACCACCAGCCACACTTTGTAATCGACGTCGAACCACTGCTGGCCGTGGAACGACGCGGCCGCGAACGGCTTGCGGAATGCGTACATGCACGCGTAGGTGACCAGCGCCGCGCCGCCGGCGAGCAGGGTCACCTGCCACTGGCGCATGCGTTGGCTACGCGGGGCGTACGCGCCGATCATGCCGCCGCGCTGCGCGGATCGGTGGCGATGCCGAGCAGGGCCGGCAGTTCGAACAGCGAATCGATGATGCGGTCGGGCTGGTGGGGCTCCAGCTCGGCGCGGGTGTAGGCGCCGGTGGTGATCGACACCACCAGGCCGGCGCGCGCGCTGCGGCCTTCGCCGATGTCGACTTCGGTGTCGCCGATCTTGACCAGTTGCGCCGGATCGTCGATGCCCAAGCGCTGCATCAGCGCGCGCGCCATATGCGGCGCGGGCCGCCCTTCGGCGACTTCGTCGCTGGCGATCAGCGCGTCGATGCGATCGGCCCAGCCCAGGCGTTCGACGATCGCGTCGGCGATATCGCGCGAGAAACCGGTGTTGAGCGCCACCTTGATGCCGTTGGCGCGGAGCAGGGCGAAGATCGATTCGGCGCCCGGCAGCGGTTCGATGCCGGGCCATTCGCGATAGCACACCAGCATGCGCTGGACGAAGTCTTCGTGGATGAGCTTGATCGTCGCCTCGTCGGCCTGGCCGCCGAGCAGCCGCGCGATCGCCAGCGGCTTGGGATAGCCCATCAGCGGCCGGCAGGCCTCGTGGTCGATCGGATGGCCGGCGGCGGTCATCGCGCCGACGAAGGCCTGGGCGACGAAGCCGGGATCCGACACGGTGGTGCCGGCGATATCGAACAGAGCGAGGCGGTAGGTCATGGCGGTTGAAGGCACTGCGGAACAGGCCTTCAGCTTGAAGATCGCGCGCAACCCGGTGATGACAGGGCGGGGACAACCGGTTGGACCTGTCTAGTCGGTCCGGGCGTGGGCGGGGATCCGGGTCCGGCGCCACGGGTTCAGGGTGATGTGACGGCCGATGGCGTCCGCGGCGCCGGTCTCATGTCCGAGTTGGCCGGCTTACCAGATGATCTTGAAGTACCAGTCGCCCTCGGCATGGGCGTAGCCTTCCTGCCAATCGTTGGGGATCTTCGAACGCTGGAAATCGTCGAGGCTGTCCAGCAGCGGTCGCGGTGGGGTCGCTCGCCATACGACCAGGACGCGCCAGCCGCGATTGGCCATGCCCCAGGAGTCCAGCAGCAGTGCGGCTTCGTCGTGTTCGGAGCGGAAGGCGCGTGGTACGTCGATCTTCTTCATCAAGGACCGGTACGCGCCGGCGCGGGTATGGGAAAGATCGATTTTCTCCGCGCTCTTGAAGTTCCAACGCTCGTCTTTTTCGAACTCGCCGCCGTAGTGGAGGATGTCGGTGATTCCGTCCTCCTGCATCATTTTCCGCAGCGCTTCGTAGCCGGATCGCTCGGCGTGAAACTGCGCCATCAATGCCTGTTGCGTGGGCGGTGGCGAGAAACAGCCAGCGAGGCCGAGCAGGCTCAGCCAAAGCAAACCCGTCCGCGTAATCCTGGCTAAGTTCACGCGCCCGCCTCCGGCTTCAGCATGCAGCCCGCTTACCAAACGCATATACGGCCGCGTCGGTGTGACACGACGCGCCGGTCCGCTCAGCGCCGCCCGTTGAACAAAGCCTTCACCGAAGGCCGGGCGAGCACGATGAAGGTGAACACCCCCACCACCGTGCCGAAGGGCACCGACAGGCAGGTCAGTCCGGCGACGATCTGGCAGAACCCGCTGCCGCGACGGTCGCGCAGGCGGCGAGCGGTCATGAATTGCAGCACGCCGACCAGCAGGCTGAACAAGCCGACCAGGACGAATATGGGCAGCATGATGACCAGGAATTTGTCCGTTGCGGGCAGGCCCGCGGAGCTCTCCGCCACGGCCGGCGCCATGGCGGAGGTCGATGCGGCCAGCGTGACGAAGAACGCGACGAACACCACCGACAGCACGTTCAAGCCGGCGAATATGTAATAGAAGATGCCCAGAACCCGCAGATGCGAGGCGTCTTCGGGGCTGGCGGGCGCGGGTGCGGGCAGATCGGTCGGCGACATCGGTGGATCCTCCTTGGATCAGGGAGCGGACGCGAACGCGGCTTTGACGTCCGGCTTGAGCAGCAGCACCAGCGCGAACACGCCGAGCACGGTGCCCAGCGGCATGAACATGCAGCTGACGCCGGCGGCGACGAGGCAGAAGGTGTGGTTGCGGCGTTCGCGGATGCGCCGGCCGGCGAACGCGAACAATACCGCGCAGGTCAGGCCGCCGATGATGAAGACCGAGCCCATCACCACGAACATCCAGCCCATGAACTCCGGCGGCGGCGCCTGCTGGTTGGTGCCGGCGGGGAAGCGGTGCGACAGCATCGCCACGCCGATCGCCACGTGGATGGTGGGTAACAGCGAGAACAGCCCGGTGAAGGCCGCGAGCAGGTAATAGAACAGGCCGATCAGGTCCAGGTGTTTGGGATCCGACGAGGGCGGTGCGGCGACGGTTGCTTGGGGCGCGGGGTCGTTCATTACGCGGCGGCTCCTTCGGTGCGTGCGGCGCTGGCGGCATCCGCGCCGCCAGCGGCGGATCAGGCCCGCCTACCCGCCCGCGGCCACGCCGCGAGCGACCCCAGTGTCGCAAGAAACATGTCGGTGTGCGCGTCCCACACGTCGCCCTGCTGGCCGTTGTAGGACTCCGCGTCCTGCGGCGACATGGTCAGCGCGATCGCCCATTCGATCCATTCGTAGATCAGGCTGGTGCACATGATCGCCGCGACCGCCAGCACGAAGGCCTGGCGCGGCGACAGCGCCGGCCAGCGCTGGCGGAAATACTCGCGCACCGCCGGGGCGAAGCACACGCCGTAGAGGAAATGGATCAGCCGGTCGAAGTGATTGCGTTCCAAACCCAGCGCGCGATCCAGCGACCAGCCGCCGGTGAGCCACTGGATCCACTGGTCATAGGGCACATACGAATACAGCCAGCGCGCGGCGATGCAGTGCGCGATCATGAAGGCGCAGATCGCGACGAAATGGCCGCCGCGCAGCGGCCAGTGGCGATCGTGCCGCCACAGCCAGATCAGCCCGACCACGGTCAGCACGCTGTGCATGCCTTGTTCGTACGGGCTTTTCGGGTCGATCCAGGTGATGGCGAATACCGCCAGCACCAGGGCCAATGCGATCTTCTTGCTATACCGAGGCCCGATCGCGCTCATGCGTCCCTGCATTGCGGTGCTCATCCGATATGGACGCGCTCGCCTTCGCTGTGGCCGACCACTTCGCCGATGCGCCAGTGGGCCAAGCCCAGGCGCTTGAGATCGGCTTGCGTCGCGGAGACCGCTTCGTCGGGCACCACCAGCACGAAGCCGATGCCGCAGTTGAAGGTGCGCCACATTTCTTCGCGCGGCACCGCGCCTTCGCGCTGCAGCCAGTCGAACACCGGCGGCAGGGTCCAGGTGGCGGTGCGGATGTCCAGGCCGAGGCCTTGCGGAATCACGCGGATGATGTTTTCGGTCAGGCCGCCGCCGGTGATGTGGGCCATCGCGTGGATGCGGTGCTCGCCGTTGTTGGCGCGCAACAGTTCCAGGATCGGCTTGACGTACAGCGCGGTCGGTTCCATCAGCGCGTCGATCAGGCGCACGCCGCCGACGGCGACGTCGCCCGGCCGGCCGGCACGGTCGAAGATCCGGCGGATCAGCGAATAACCGTTGGAATGCGGGCCGCTGGAGGCTATGCCGATCAGCACGTCGCCCTTTTGCACGCGCGCGCCGTCGAGGATCTGCGATTTTTCGACCGCGCCGACGGTGAAGCCGGCCAGGTCGTATTCGCCCGGCGGATACATGTCGGGCATCTCGGCGGTTTCGCCGCCGATCAGCGCGCAGCCGGCGAGTTCGCAGCCGCGCGCGATGCCGCCGACCACCGACACGGCGGTCTCCACGTCGAGCTTGCCGGTGGCGAAGTAGTCCAGGAAGAACAGCGGTTCGGCGCCCTGAACCAGCACGTCGTTGACGCACATGCCGACCAGATCGATGCCGATGGTCTCGTGGCGGTTGAGTTCCTGGGCCAGCTTGAGCTTGGTGCCGACGCCGTCGGTGCCGGAGACCAGCACCGGCTCGCGGTACTTGCCCGACAGATCGAACAGCGCGCCGAAGCCGCCCAGCCCGCCCATGACTTCGGGACGGAAGCTGCGTTTGACCAAGGGCTTGATGCGTTCGACCACCTCGTTGCCGGCGTCGATGTCGACCCCCGCATCGCGGTAGGTCAGCGGCTTGGGGGAGGTGTCGGAAGGAGATGCGGTCACGGCGGCCCCGGCGGTCGCGGAAGGAAACGCGGGATTTTAGCAGCCGCGAGGCGGTCAGAAGTGAGCGCGGCCTGGCCGCGGACCGGCTGCGGTCAGGCTGGGAGCGGCTTTCGTCGATCCGCGGCCGCCGCGGCCGGCCTCCGGCAGCGGCCCGTTCAGGCCCCGAATGGACGTTCCGACTCCACTGCGGCACCATTTCGGACCTTGAGCGCCGACATCGGACTTTAGGTCCGCGGTTCGGCCTTCGGGCCGGGTTTGCGGCTCGCCATGCGGGCTGGAAGCCCGCTCCTCAGCGGTACCCGCTCTTCGGCGGTACGGATAGACATAGGGATAGCGATGGGCTTGTCGATGGGTAAGGCACTACGGGGTTGGGCGGTCGCAGCGATGCTGCTGGCGAGCTTCGCCGCGAGCGCGCAGCGCGTGGAGGGCGACCGCGCCCAGGCCGATGGCGCGTACTCGGCCGAGGTGCCGGTCGGCGGCCAGAGCGAGAGCGAGCGCAACGGCGCGATGGCGCGCGCGCTGGCCCAGGTGCTCAGCAAGATGTCCGGCGACCGCACCGCGGCCAGCCGGCCGGGCGTGGGCCAGGAACTGCGCCGGGCCAAGGATTACGCGACCGGCTACGACTACCGCCAGGACGAGGGCGTGTCCCAGGTCACCGGCGCGCCGACCTTCCAGACCACCCTGGTGGTCAATTTCGATCAGGAAAAGGTCGACAACCTGGCCTCGACCCTCGGCCTGCCCATTTGGCCGCAGCCGCGGCCCAAGCCGGTGCTTTGGCTGGCGATCGACGACGGCAGCGGTCCGCGCCTGGTCGGTCTGCCCCAGGCCAATGCGGCGCGCGCGGCGCTCAATCGCGCGATCGAACGCGGCTACAAGCTCGGCCTGCCGACCGGCAGCGCGGCCGAACAGGCCAGCGTCGGCGCGATCTGGCGAGGCGATGCCGCAGCGGTGGCCCGCGCCTCGGCGCGTTACAGCCCGCCGATGCAGCTGATCGGCAAGCTCTACCGGGTCAAGGCCGGCGGCTGGAAGGGCGAGTGGAGCTTCGTCGACGGCGGCAAGGTGGTCGGCAGCTGGGTCAGCACCGATCCGGACGCGCGCAAGGTCATGTCCGGCGGTGCCGACGGCGCCGCCGACGCCCTGATGAAGCGTTACGCCAAGCGCGGCGTGGCCGGTCCGCCGGGCACCTATCGCGTGGTCTTCACCGGCGTGCGCAGCGCCGACGACTACATCCGCCTAGCCGGCTATCTGCAGGGCCTGGCGGTCATCCGCAAAATCACTCCGGTGCGCGTCACCCCGGACAGCCTGGAGTTCGACTTGGAACTGTTGTCCGGCCTGCCCGGCCTCAAGCGCATGGCCGATGCCGGCGACACCCTGCTGGCGCTGGAAGGCCTGGAAGGCCAGCCGCCCGTGTATCAGTTGCACTGACGCATGGAACGGACTCCTCTGGAAGACATCGCCCTGTTCCTGCGCCGTCTGCAATGGACGGCGCTCGGCGTGGGCGCGTGCTGGCTGCTGTGGGTACTCGCCCCGGTACTGACTCCGTTCGTGGTGGCCGCGATGCTGGGCTGGCTGGGCGACCCGCTGGTCGACCGGCTCGAGCGCACCGGCCGTTCGCGCAACACCGCGGTGATCCTGGTGTTCACCATGATGGCGCTGCTGGTGGTGCTGGTGCTGCTGATCCTGGTGCCGCTGATCGAACGCCAGATCAGCACCCTGATCGTGTCGCTGCCGCGCTATCGCGACTGGTTCACCGGCACCGCGATTCCGTGGCTGGAGCAGCGCACCGGCTTCGAGATCAGCAACTGGCTCGATCTCAATCACCTGATCGAACTGCTGCGCAGCAACTGGGAGCGCGCCGGCGGCGTGGCGACCACGCTGCTGGGCTATCTGTCGCGTTCGGGCTTCGCGGTGATGGCGATGGTCGCCAACATCGCGCTGCTGCCGGTGCTGACGTTCTTCTTCCTGCGCGATTGGGACGTGCTGGTCGACCGGGTCGCCTCGCTGATTCCGCGCGATCACCTCGCCACCGCCAGCCGCCTGGCCAAGGCGTCGAGCGATGTGCTCGGCGCGTTCCTGCGCGGCCAGTTCCTGGTGATGATCACCCTGGGCGTGATGTACGGCATCGGCCTGTGGGCGGTCGGCCTGGATCTGGGCATCCTGATCGGCATCATCGCCGGCCTGCTGACCTTCGTGCCGTATCTCGGCCCGGCCAGCGGCATCGTCCTCGGCGTGATCGCCGCGCTGGTGCAGTACGGCGATTGGAAATACGTGGCCGGCGTGCTGGCGGTGTTCGGCATCGGACAGGTCGTCGAAAGCTACTGGCTCACACCCAAGCTGGTCGGCGACCGCATCGGGTTGCATCCGGTGGCGGTGATCTTCGCGGTGTTGGCCGGCGGCACGCTGTTCGGCTTCCTGGGCATGCTGCTGGCGCTGCCGATCGCGGCGGTGGTCAACGTGCTGTTGAGATATGCGCAGGAGCGCTACACCCACAGCCGGCTGTACGCGGGCGATCATCCGACCATCCTGCTCGATCCGGCGATCACGCCGAAGGAAACCGCTTCGGCCAACGGCAACAACAGCGGCAAGGCCGGCAACGGCGGTACGGAGCGCGAGACAGAGTGAGCGTTCCGCAGTTGCCGCTGGCCCTGCGCTATCCGCCGGACCAGCGTTTGGATACCTATGTCGATGCGCCGGCCGGCGCGATCGCGCAACTGCGCGCGCTGGCCACGCAGAGCCACGAAACCGCCGGTTATCTGGATCCGACCGGCGCCGATTGGGTGTACCTCGCCGGCCCGGCCGGCGTGGGCAAGACCCATCTGCTGCTCGGCGCCTGCGCCGCGGCCGAAGACGCCGGCCGCCGCGCCGCCTATCTGCCGCTCGCCGCGGCCGCCGGGCGTCTGCGCGATGCGCTGTTCGCGCTGGAAGGCAACGACTTGCTGGCGCTGGATGGGATCGAGGCGATCGCCGGCGACCGCGACGACGAGGTCGCGTTGTTCGATACCCACAACCGCGCGCGTCAGGCCGGCATCGCCGTGATCTACGCCGCGCGCGAAAACCCGGACGAATTGCCGCTGAACCTGCCGGACCTGCGTTCGCGACTGTCGCAATGCACGCGCATCGCGCTGACGCCGCTCGACGACGCCGGCCGCGGCGAAGTGCTGCGCCAGCGCGCGCAGCGGCGCGGACTTGCGCTGGAAGAGGCGGCGCTGGATTGGCTGCTCAAGCGGGTGGACCGCGACCTGGGCGGATTGACCGCCTTGCTCGACAAACTCGACCGCGCCTCGCTCGCCGCGCAGCGCCGCATCACCGTGCCGTTCCTGCGCCAGACCCTCGGCGCGGAGTAAGCCGAGTCCCTGGACTCCCGCGAAACCGCCGGGCTTGGCCATCGTGCGGAAGTGTTGGGCTTGCTCTGTAGGAGCGGCGCGAGCCGCGACCAACCGAAGCGACGCAATACCACTCAACCCACCGAAGCGATGAAATTCGGCGGCTCTAGAGCTTGAGGTGGATCGGCTTCGGAGGTGGCGCTGGCGTGAATCGCTTCGGTTGGTCGCGGCTCGCGCCGCTCCTACAGGGGACGCTTCGCGCGGTCTGAAGCGATGAAATTCGGCGGCTCTTGCAATGAGAGCTTGAAGTGGATCGGCTTCGGAGGTGGCGCTGGCGTGAATCGCTTCGGTTGGTCGCGGCTCGCGCCGCTCCTACAGGGGACGCTTCGCGAGCGACGCAATACCACTTAGCCCACCGAAGCGATGAAATTCGGTGGCTCTTGGAATGAGAGCTTGAGGTGGATCGGCTTCGGAGGTGGCGCTGGCGTGAGTCGCTTCGGTTGGTCGCGGCTTGCGCCGCTCCTACAGGGACGCTTCGCGCGGTTGGCGGCATCGCGTCAGGAGCAGTTCGAGCCGCGAGGTGTCAGGCCGGTTCGCCGAGCAACCGCTGATACACCGCCAGGTCGTTCGCGCTGAAACAACAAAACGTCACTTCCCGCAACTCGGGCGCGGCATGCGCGCGCGCCGTGGCGATGGCGATACGCGCCGCGGCTTCCAGCGGGTAACCGAAGATGCCGGTGCTGATGCAGGGAAACGCGATGCTCGTCAGCCCACGCTCGGCGGCGATCTCCAGCGAACGCCGATAGCACGAGGCCAGCAGGTCGGGCTCGCCTTCGCCGCCGCCGCGCCACACTGGGCCGACGGTGTGAATGATGTATTTCGCCGGCAATCGATAGCCGCCGGTGAGCTTGGCCTGTCCGGTCTTGCAGCCGCCGAGCAAACGGCATTCGGACACCAGTTCCGGCCCGGCGGCGCGATGGATCGCGCCGTCCACGCCGCCGCCGCCGAGCAGCGAGGAATTGGCCGCGTTGACGATCGCATCGACCGTCAGCGTGGTGATGTCGCCCTGGATCGCGCTCAGCCGCATCGCTCAGTCCCGCGCCGGCCAGTCGATGAATTCTGGCGCGACCGTGTCGGTCAGCCATACGCCGTTTTCCGAGCGGAAGAACGCGATCCCGCCGGCATGCATTTCGCCGGCGCGGATGCGCAGCACCAGCGGCTTGCCGTGACGGCCGCCGACCTTGATCGCGGTGGCCTGGTCGGACGACAGATGCACGTGCTGGCGGCTTTGCTTGACCAGCCCCAGATTGCGGATCGATTTGGCGAAGCGCGTGGCGGTGCCGTGGTACAGCGTGGCCGGCGGTTCCAGCGCGGTCAGGGCCAGGTCGACCTCGATCGAGTGGCCCTGGTTGGCGCGGATGCGCAGACCGTCCTCGCTGATCGCGAAGCGCTGTTTGTCGTTGTCGCGCACCACCTCGTCGATCAGCGCGCGGGTCACCGGCTTGCCGTTGGCGTTGGCCAGATCGATGAGTTCCTCGATGTCGGCCCAGCCGTTGGCGTCGAGGCTCAGGCCGATGGTCTCGGGTGCGTGGCGCAGCACCAGGCTGAGGAATTTGCTGGTCTTGGTAAGGCTTACGGCGGTCATGGGCGGTCCGGTGGGAGGTGGGGCGGCGGCGCGGTCGTCAGGCCGGATCTTGCGGAAACTAAGTATGGGTCGTCGTGGCCAGCGTGGCGTCGAGCCGTTGCAGGCGTTCGGGCGTGCCGACGTCGGTCCAGCGGCCACGGTGGTGGCTGCCGCCGAGCCGGCCGCGTTCGGCGCGGTCGCGCAGCAGCGGCACGGTGCTGAAGCGCGGCGGCGTGCGTTCGGTGCCGAGCGCGTCGCCGAGCAGCGCGCGCCAACCGTCGAACAGCGAAGCGCGGTACAAGCCGATGCCCGTGTAGGTCATGCGCGACTGGCCGAGGTTGCGCAGCCGATCGCCTTCGAGCTGGAAATCGCCCAGCGGACGTTCGGCCGGATTGTCCACCAGCAACAGGTGCGCGTCGCCGTCGAACTCGCGCGGCAGCGCGGCGAAGTCGTAATCGGTCCAGATATCGCCGTTGGCGACGATGAACGGCGCATCGGCGTCGGCGCCGTCGCGCAGCAGGTCGAGCGCATGCAGCATGCCGCCGCCGGTTTCCAACGGCGTATCGCCCTCGAAGGAATAGTGCAGACGCAGGCCCCAACGCGCGCCGTCGCCGAGCGCAGCGGGAAATTGTTCGGCCAGCCACGAGGTGTTGATCACCACCTCGCGCACGCCGATCGCGGCGAGTTTTTCCAGATGCCATTCGATCAGCCGCTTGCCGCCGACTTGCAGCAGCGGCTTGGGCGTATGCAGGGTCAATGGCCGCATGCGCTCGCCCAGGCCGGCGGCGAAGATCAGCGCCTTCATGCCGGCGCGCCTGCGTTCGCGGCCGGAGCCAGGGCAGGGCGCACGTAGCGTTCGACGATTTCGGCCAGCGGCGCCAGCTCGGGATAACGCGCCAGCACGATGTCCAGATACGCCAGGAACCGCGGCGCATCGGCCAGGTACTTGGGCTTGCCGTCGCGATGGTTGAGCCGCGCGAACAGGCCCAGGATCTTGATGTGGCGTTGCAGCCCGGCGAAATCGGCATCGCGGCGGAACCGGGCGAACTCGGGCAGCGCAATGCCGGCGGCGGTCGCGCGCGCGTGATAGCGCGCCAGCCACGCGTCGACCCGGTCTTCGGGCCAGCTGATGAAGGCGTCGCGGAACAGGCTGATCGGGTCGTAGGCGATCGGCCCCTTGAGCGCGCCCTGGAAGTCGATCACCGCCACGCCGCCGTCGACCGGCATCAGATTGCGCGGCATGTAGTCGCGGTGCACGAACGCCTGCCGCTGCGCGAGCACATTGTCGAGGATGCGGCGGTAAGCCAGATCGAGCCGTTCCAGATCGGTGCAATCGAGCGTGAGGCCCAGATGGCGGCCGAGGAACCACTCATCGAACAGGCGCAGCTCGCGCGCCAGGAAAGCCTCGTCGTAGGGCTGCAGATCCTCGGGGCAGGGCAGGGCCTGGATCTTCAGCAGCTCATCGAAGGCGGCATCGAACAGCGTGTCGGCGTCGGCATCGCCGGCTTGGAAGGCTTGCAGGAAGGTTTGCTGGCCCAGGTCTTCGAGCAGCAAAAAGCCCAGGTCCATGTCTTGAGCGTGCACCTGCGGTACGCGCACGCCGCCGTCGAGCAGCATGTCGCGGATGCGCAGCCACGGCCGCGCGTCTTCCAGTTCGGGCGGCGAGTCCATGACGATGACGCTGCCGGCCGCGGTGCGGCCGCGCCAGTAACTGCGGAAACCGGCGTCGAAGGAGGCGCGCACGAGGTCGAGGCGGTCGTCGCCGGTCGCGCTGCGGGCCCAGTTCAGGCGGGCGGCGTCGCGGTCGGTGGGGTGGGGCTGGGTCATGCGGGCTCCGTGCGGCCGGACTGGCTGCAGGCGCACAGGGTAAACGGCTGGGGCGTGCGGGTGAATGTCGCCGGCGAATACGCCCTCATCCGCCCCTCCGGGGCACCTTCTCCCGCAAGCGGGAGAAGGGCATTCCAGCGAATTCCGACTCCCTCTCCCGCTTGCGGGGTGAGCGGGCGCGGCTTGCGAGCCATTGGCTCGCGCGTCCGTGAAAGCCCAAACGCTACGCGTTTGTGCTGGGGCGGGCTGGGGTGAGGGCAGGCAAACTACCTGCACACGCGGACGTCAACGCAAAAAAGTAGGGCGAAGCCCACGCCACAGATCTCCCGAAAGCGGTCGCCACCGCCTCTTCCGGATTCCTTGCGCCGCGGACCCCGCCCTACGGGTGCCCGGGTACTGCTGAAAAACCTGATCCGATGAAGCGCGGAGCGGAGCCGGCGCGCTGCGTCGATTCCAGTGCGGCGGCACGTCCGCACCGCAATCGGGCGCGCACGGCTCCGCTCCACCTGTCACGGCTTACGCGGCGACGGTTTCCTCGCGTTCCAGCGAGGCCAGCCATTCGTCGTCGGAACCTTCCGATACGCCTTCGAACAAGAACGTGGACAGATAGCGTTCGCCGGTGTCGGGCAGCATCGCCAGCAGCACCGTGCCTTCCGGCGCCGACTCGGCGACCTGCAGCGCGGCGGCGACGGTAGCGCCGGCGGAGATGCCGACGAACAGGCCTTCCTCGGACGCGAGCCGGCGCGCGGTGTCGCGCGCGGTCACATCGTCGACCGGACGGATTTCATCGGCCACGCTGCGGTCGAGCACGCCGGGAACGAAGTCCGGCGTCCAACCCTGGATCTTGTGCGGCTGCCAGGCGTTGCCGCTGAGCAGCGAAGCACCGGCCGGTTCGGAGGTGACGATCTTCAGATCCGGCCGCGCGACCTTGAGCACCTGCCCGGCGCCGCTGAGCGTGCCGCCGGTGCCCCAGCCGGTGACGAAGTAATCGAGCCGCTTGCCGGCGAAATCGCGCAGGATTTCCGGGCCGGTGGTGCTGCGGTGATAGGCCGGATTGGCCGGATTGTCGAACTGCTGGGCCAGGAACCAACCGTGCTTCTCGGCGAGTTCCGCGGCCTTGCGCACCATGCCGGTGCCGCGTTCGGCGGCCGGGGTCAGGATCACCTTGGCGCCGTAAGCGCGCATCAGTTTGCGCCGCTCGATCGAGAAGGTTTCGGTCATCACCGCGACGAAGGGATAGCCGCGCGCTGCTGCGACCAGCGCCAGCGCGATGCCGGTGTTGCCCGAGGTCGCTTCTACGATGGTTTGACCCGGCTTGAGTTTGCCGCTGCGCTCGGCATCGAGCACGATCGCCAAGGCCAGGCGGTCCTTGACCGAACCGCCGGGATTGAACGATTCGACCTTGGCGTACAGCGAGACGTGCTTGGGCGCGACGCGGTGCAGTTTGACGATCGGCGTGTTGCCGATGGTGTCGAGGATGCTGTCGTACAAAGGCATGGAAGCTCTCCCGTGGCGTGGGTAAAGGGTCAGGCGGCCGCGGCGAACGCGGTGCTGCCGGAGGTTTCGTATTCGACGACGTCGGTCAAGGGCGCGTCGCCGAACCAATGCAAGCGTTGCGCCAGCGCGGCGACTTCGCCGACGATCAACAGGGCCGGCGATTGCACCCGATGTCCCTGCGCGCGTTCGGCCAGATTGGCCAGCGTGCCGGTCACCACGCGCTGTTGCCGGCGCGAACCGTTTTCGATCAGCGCGAACGGGGTCGAGGCGGCGCGGCCGTGTTCGATCAGCTTGTCGCGCAGCACGTCCAGACCCGACACGCCCATGTATACCGCCAGCGTCTGTTTTTCCTGCGCCAGCGACTGCCAATCGAGCGCGTCGGCCGAATCTTTCAGATGAGCGGTGACCACTCGCAGCGACTGGGCATGATCGCGATGCGTCAATGGGACGCCGGCGTAGGCGGCGCAAGCCAATGCCGCGGTGATGCCCGGCACGACTTCGAACGCGATACCGGCATCGGCGAGTATTTCCAGCTCTTCGCCGCCGCGGCCGAATACGAACGGATCGCCGCCCTTCAGACGCACCACGCGCTTGCCGGCGCGGGCGTGTTCGAGCATCAGCTCGTGGATGCGGTCCTGGGTGGTGTGGTGATTGCCGGCTTGCTTACCGACTTCGACCAGTTCTGCGTCGCGGCGCGCCAGCGCCAGCACTTCGGCGCTGACCAGGCGATCGTGCAGGATCACGTCGGCCTCGTTGAGCACGCGCAAACCGCGCAGCGTCATCAATCCGGCGTCGCCCGGGCCTGCGCCGACCAGCGCGACCGAACCGGCCGGAAGCGTATCGGGCTTGTCGTCGATCAAGGCCACGCCGAACGCGCGCTGGGCGTCGTCGAAGCGGCCCTCGCGAAGCAGCGCGGGAATCGGGCCGGCCAGCACGCGCTCGAAGAAACGTCGGCGCGCGCCGAGGTCGGGATAGTGGCGGCGGATGCGCGCACGTTCGCGGGTCAGCAGATGCGCGAGTTCGCCGAGCGATTCGTCGAGTTGGGTTTCCAGGGTTTCGCGCAGATGGCGCGCGAGCATCGGCGCGCCGCCGCCACTGGAGATCGCGATCTGCACCGGCCCGCGTTCTACCCGCGCCGGGACGTGAAAGGAGGAGGCGTGGACATCGTCGACCACGTTGACCCAGACCCGGCGCGCTTCGCCGGCCGCGGCGACGGCGCGATTGACTGCGGCATCGTCGGTGGCGGCGATCGCCAGCCAGACCTCGTCGAGCCATTGCGGCCGAAACGCGCCGTCGAGATGTTCGATGCGCCCCTGCTCGGCCCAGGCGGCCAGCGCCGGCAGCAACTGCGGTGCGCCGACCCGGACCCGGGCGCCGGCCTCGAGCAGCGCCGTGACCTTGCGCAGCGCCACCGTTCCGCCGCCGACCACCAGCACGGTGCGTCCGCGCAGATCGGCAAACAGCGGAAACAAGGGACTGGTCATGGCGGCGGGCGTGCGATCCAGGGACGATGGAGCGACCCTACGGCCGTCGGCGGGGTACCGGAAATGACGGGGCCGCCTTTGGACATGCCGTCACGTAATGAGCCGCTGCGTTGCGTCACGGATACTGGACAAGGCCACTATACGCCGGCTAGCCTATAAATCCCTTTATCCGAATAGAGCGATAAATACGTGGACGCGATGCGCCAGCGAATGTCCGGAACGCGACTGGACCACGGCAACGACGGCAAACCCGCGGTAGCGGGCTGTTGTCGCGCGCGCCGATTCGCCGCCGCCCGCTTCGCCCCGCATCGACTCTTATTCCGGACCGCTTCGCCATGACTCTGACTCAACTGCGTTACCTGGTCGCCATCGCCGATTCCGGCCTCAACATCACCCTCGCCGCCGAGCGCGTTCACGCTACCCAACCGGGCCTGTCCAAGCAGCTCAAACAGTTGGAGGACGAGCTGGGATTCCTGCTGTTCGTGCGCAAGGGCCGCAGCCTGGAAGCGATCGCGCCGGCCGGCGAGCGGGTGCTCGAACACGCGCGCCGCATCCTAGAAGAAGCCGGCAATATCCGCGCCTACGCCGCCAACGAGCGCGGCCAGCACGCCGGACGCCTGGTGCTGTCGACCACCCACACCCAGGCGCGCTATGTGCTGCCGCCGGTGATCGCCCAGGTCAAGCGTGATTTCCCGCAAGTCAGCGTGCATCTGCAAGCCGCGGCCGACGGCGAAGTGCTCTCGCATCTGTCGCACGGCAACGCCGATCTGGCGGTGATCAGCACCGCCGGCGCGCCGCCGGAAGGCGGGCTCGCGGTGCCCTTGTTCCGTTGGCGCCGGGTGGTGCTGGTGCCGCGCGGGCATGCTCTGGCCAAGCTTGATCGCTCGCCGACGCTGGCCGATCTGGCGGCGCAGCCGTTGATCAGTTACGAATCCTCGACCCGGCCGGAGTCCTCGTTGCGCCGAGCCTTCGCCGCCGGCGGACACGAGCCGCAACTGGCGATGACCGCGCGCGATGCGGACCTGATCAAGACCTACGTGCGCGCCGGTTTGGGCGTGGGCGTGCTGGCCGAGATGGCGGTGACCGCGCGTGATGAGGACCTCAAGGCCTTGATCGCGCCGGATGCATTCCCCGAATGCATCACCTGGGCGGTGATTCCGCGCGCCCGCGTGCTGCGCGATTACGCGCTGGAACTGCTGCACGGCCTGGCGCCGCAGATCGACCGTCGCGACTTGCGGCGGATCCTGGAAGGCAATCTGGAGCCGAACTGGCCCAAGGCGCCGACTTGGGTCGAACTGACTCAGCCGATCAGTTCATAAGCTTGCTTTCGCTCAGCTCCCTCTCCCGCGCGCGGGGTGAGTGGGCGCTGCTTGCGAGCCATTGGCTCGCGCGTCCGCGAACGCCCAAACGCTACGCGTTTGGGCTGGGGCGGGTTGGGGTGAGGGCGCGCGAATGCTGACTGCCCGCATCGGTTTCTATTCCGACTTTGCTGATGCGCTAGCCACGGTGTAGTCCGCACTTCTGTCCAGCTTCTTGCGCAGGTGGGAGAAGGGGTTTTGCTGTTCCCGCGGGCCCTCATCAGGCCCTTTGGGCCACCTTCTCCCGCAAGCGGAAAAGAGGTTTTGCCGGGAATTTTTCAAGCCGCCTGATTCTCCGCCGCCGGCTCGCTATCGAAATGCAACCCGCACTCGCGCTTGAGTCCGAAGAAACGCGTGTCTTCCTCGCGCATGCCCGGCTCGAGCTTGCGCGTGGTGTGGATGTCGCCGATCGAGACGTAGCCGTCGTGCCACAGTGGGTGATACGGCAGATCGTGCGCCTGCAAGTACTGCCAGACGTCGCGATCGCTCCAATCGGCGAGCGGATGCAGCTTCCAGCGCCCGTCCTTGATCTGCAGGAAATCCAGATTGGCGCGGCTGCCCGATTGGCTGCGGCGCAGGCCGGCGATCCAGGTGCGCACGCCCAGTTCGTTCAAGGCGCGCTGCATCGGTTCGACCTTGCGCATGCGGTTGTAGCGCTCGATGCCGTCGATGCCTTGTTCCCACAAGCGGCCGAAGCGCGCTTCCATCCAGGCCACGCCGATCTGCGGGCGATAGACCTTGAGGTTGAGCTTGAGCCGGTCGCCGAGCTCGTCGATGAAGCGGTAGGTCTCCGGGAACAGATAGCCGGTATCGACCACGATGATTGGAATCTTCGGCGCCTGCGCGGTCACCATGTGCAGCGATACCGCCGACTGCGCGCCGAAACTCGATGACAGCGCGTGCTCGCCGGCGGTGTTTTCCAGCGCCCAGGCAACGCGCTGTTGCGCCGACTGGGTGCCCAGCCAGGCGTTGAGTTCGGCCAGCGCGCGCGGCGATTCGGCGGCGGTCACGGGGTCGGTGGGAGCGCTCATGCGTGTGCCTTCGCAGCCGGGGCTGCATCGATCAGCGAAACGGGAATGCCGGTGGGAGTGGGGTAGGGAACGTTCACGACCTGGCTGCGCACCAGGAAATCGCCGAAGCCTTCGTCCGCATCGCGTTCATGGGCGTAGGCGCCCAGCAGCGGATCCAGCGCGGCCAGGATCTCGGCCTCGGCGATGTTTTCGCGGTACAGCGTGTTCAAGCGCTGGCCGCGATGATCGGCGCCCAGCATCAGGTTGTAGCGGCCGGGCGCCTTGCCCACCAGGGCGATCTCGCCCAGGTACGGACGCGAGCAACCGTTGGGGCAGCCGCTGATGCGCAGATTGATCGACGCATCGGGAATGGCATGCCGGGCCAGCAGTTTTTCGACTTCGCCGACGAAGTCGGGCAGATAGCGCTCGGCCTCGGCCATCGCCAGCCCGCAGGTCGGCAGCGCGACGCAGGCCAAGGCGTTGCGTCGCAAGTTGCTGGCCTGGGCGTAGCCGTCCAGGCCGTGCTGCGCGATCAGCGCATCGACCTGTGCGCGCACCGCGGCGGGCACGCCGGCGATCACCAGGTTCTGGTTCGGCGTCATGCGGAACTCGGCGCCGGCCTGGTCTTGCAGCAGACGCGCGATCTCGCGCAAGCCGCTCAAATGGGTCAACTCGTCGCCGAGGCCGTCGAGCGCGCCGTCGACGATGCGCCCGGCCGGAATGCGCAAGGTCAGATGGGCGCGGCCGTCGTCGCCCTCGACCCAACCGAAGCGGTCGCCGTTATGGCGGAAGGCGAACGGCCGCGCCGGGAGGAGAGGGAACCCGGCGCGACGTTCGACTTCCGCTTTGAACCACTCGAGCCCGCGATCGTCGATGGTGTACTTCAGACGCGCGCGCTTGCGGACCTCGCGATTGCCGAAATCGCGCTGCGCGGTCACCACCGCCTCGCCGACCTCGATCACCTGATCGGGCGTGACGAAACCGATCACGTCGGCCACCCGCGGATAGGTCTCCGGATCGCCATGGGTCGCGCCCATGCCGCCGCCGATGGTGACGTTGTAGCCGAGCAGTTCGCCGTTCTGGATGATGGCGATGTAGCCCAGATCCTGCGCGAACACATCGACGTCGTTGTACGGCGGAATCGCAAAACCTATTTTGAACTTGCGCGGCAGATAGGCCTTGCCGTAGATCGGCTCGTCTTCGCTGCCGCTGCCGTCGACGCGTTCCTCGTCCAGCCAGATTTCGTAGTAGGCGCGGGTATTGGGCAGCAGGTGTTCCGACAGCGCCGCCGCCTGGGCGAACACCGCCGCATGCGAGGCCGACAGCTGCGGATTGGCCGCGACCGCGACGTTGCGGTTGACGTCGCCGCAGGCGGCCAGGGTGTCGATCAGCGCGGCGTTGATCGCCTGCATGGTCGATTTGAGTTCGGTCTTGATCACGCCATGGAACTGGAAGGCCTGGCGGGTGGTCACGCGCAGGCCGCGTTCGGCGTAGGTGGTGGCGATCGCGTCGAGCTTGAGCCACTGCTCCGGGCTGACCACGCCGCCCGGCGTGCGGGTGCGGATCATGAAGCTGTAGGCCGGCTCCAGGCTCGCCTGACGGCGTTCCTCGCGCACGTCGCGATCGTCCTGCTGGTAGCTGCCGTGGTACTTGATCAGGGTCTGATCGTCGTCGTTGAGCGCGCCGGTGACCGGGTTGGCCAGGCTTTCTAGCAAGGTGCCGCGCAGACGCGCACTGGCTTGCTTGATGTTCTCGACCGAATGCGCGCTCATGCCGGCGCTCCGGTCCGCGACTGCGCGCGCGACCGCGGATGCAGCCCGAACGGAACGCGGACCGATCGCGACGGCGCGTTCTTGTCGACGCGCTCGATCGTGGCGGCATGGTTCCCGCGTTCCATCCGGACTGCCGGGGCAAGCTGCGGTCCGTGACGCTCAGTAGACTCCAGGCGCGCGGCGTCGGCCTGCGACGTGCGGCCCGATTCGACGAAATGGTGCTGGGACGAGCGGGGCTCGACCTGGCGAGTGACGACGGCGTACATCAATAGACATCCCGGGCGTAACGGCCCTGTTGCTGCAACTCGTTCAGATACTCTTCGGCGGCTTCATCGCTCTTGCCGCCGTGTTCGGCGATCGCCGCCAACAACGCGGCGTGCACGTCGCGGGCCATGCGGGTTGCGTCGCCGCACACGTACAGATGCGCGCCGCCTTGCAGCCAGTCGTACAGATCGCGGCCGTGTTCGCGCAGGCGGTGCTGCACGTAGATCTTTTGCGCCTGATCGCGCGAGAACGCCAAGTCCAGCCGATGCAGCTGGCCCGACTTCAACGCCGCCTGCCATTCGGTTTGATAGAGGAAATCGGTGCGGAAATGCGGGTTGCCGAACAGCAGCCAGTTGCGTCCACCGGCGCCGTCGGCGGCGCGTTCCTGGACGAAACCGCGGAACGGCGCGACGCCGGTACCGGGGCCGATCATGACGATGTCGCGGCTGCCGTCGGCGGGCAGACGGAAGCGCTCGTTGTGTTCGATGAACACCGGCAGGCGCTCGCCTTCCTCGGCCGCCGCGAGCAAGTGCGAGGCCGCGCCCCAGCGCGTGCCGTGCTCGCTGGCGTACTCCAGGTGGGCGACGGTGAGATGCGCTTCCTCGCCGACCGCTTTCTGGCTGGAGGCGATCGAGTACAGCCGCGGGGTCAGCGGACGCAGCGCGGCGACCAGTTCTTCGGCCGACCACTGTCCGTCGTAGCGCTGCAGCAGATCGATGACCTGGGTGCGCGCGAGCAGCTCGCTCAACTGCGCGGCGTTGTCGGGCGCGAGCAGGCGATTGAGTTCGTCGCTGCGCGCATGTGCGGCGTGGCTGGCGATGAACGGCCGCGCCAGCTTGGTCAGCTCGCGCTTGTCGCTCAGCCATTGGCGCAGCGGCAGATGCTGGGCGCCGTGGCTGACCGAGGCGTCGCCATCGAGCTCGAGCGTCTCCAGCACCGCCTGCACCAGCTCGGGCGGATTGCGCGGCCACAGGCCGAGCGCGTCGCCGGGCTGGTAATGCAGGCCGGAGCCTTCCAGCGACAGTTCGATATGGCGGATGTCCTTGTCGGCGGCGATCGGGCCGCGCGCGCTGGTACCGCGCGCGATCAGGCGCCGGTTGGCGATCAGCTCGGCCGCGAACGGCGCATCGCGATGGAACGCCGGCGCGGCCGGCAGCGGCCGCAGCGGTGTCACCGTGGCCAAGTGGGCGGCTGCCGGCTTGAGGGTGTCGCGGGCGTGGCTCAACGCCTGCTGCAGCCACGGCGTTGCGACGGTTTCGATGTCCAGATCGGCTTCGCCGCGCGCGAACAGGCGGTTCGCGCCGAGTTCGCTCAGACGCGCGTCGAGGCGGGCGCCGATCGCACAGAATTGCGGATAGCTCGAATCGCCCAGGCCCAGCACCGCGTAGTTCAGGCCCTTGAGTTCGGGCGCGCGCTTGCCGGCGATGAATTCGACCAGGCCGCGGGCATCGTCGGGCGGATCGCCGTCGCCCTGGGTGCTGATGACCACATAGAGCAGGCGTTCGTTCTTGAGTTCGCGGGTCGGGTAGGCGTCCGCGCGGACCAGGCGCACGCCGAGTCCGGCGGCTTCGGACTGGCCGGCGAGCTGCTCGGCCAGGCGCTTGGCGTTGCCGGTCTGGCTGCCGTAGACGATGGTCAGGCGTTCGCTGCTCTTGGCCTCGGGCACGGCCGCGGCCACGGTCGGGGCGAGCGCGCCGCCACCGGAGCGGGCCAACCCGGCCGCGTAGCCGGACAGCCACCACAGGCTGTTGCTGTCCAGGCCGTCGGTGAGGCGGGTGAGCGAATCGAGCCGGTCGGCCGGCAACGGTGTGGCCAGCAGAACGGGTGGGGACAAGGGGGCGGCGGTCGTGGCGGCGGCGGGCACGGCGGTCGGCCTGATAGCTTCGGAGAATGCAGGCTACGAGCCGCGCCGGGTCCGGCGGAAAGGATGCGCGGTTATGCGGACATGACCCGCGCTCATTTCTCCTCGAATCCGGGGGGATTTCTAATGGACCCCGTCGAGGCCATGGCCGGAGCCGGGTTTCGCCCCGGTTTCGGGGTGGCCGCCGCGCCGGTCCGGGCGGTATCCCCACGGGGTCCGATGTGGTTCGATGGATGCGCGCGGAGCTTCGCGCCGGCATCCGGGCCGCGATCGCCCACTGCATGTCGTTACAGGCCGGACGCCGCCGCGTCGCCCGGCCGCTCCTGGAACGCGGCTTTGCGACGAGTCCGCCTGAGATGAGTGCGTCACCCGATCTGAGCGTCCTGTTCGATCCCTCCGCCGATCCGGCCCAGCGGCTGGCGCCGCACGCGCTGAGCCACCTGGACCGGTTGGAGGCCGAAAGCATCCACATCCTGCGCGAGGTCGCCGCCGAGTTCGGCAATCCGGTGATGCTGTATTCGGTCGGCAAGGACAGCTCGGTGCTGCTGCACCTGTTGCTCAAGGCCTTCTACCCGGCGCGCCCGCCGATCCCGCTGCTGCACGTGGACACCGGCTGGAAGTTTCGCGAAATGATCGCCTTCCGCGACCACCGCGCCGCCGAAACCGGCGTGGATCTGCGCGTGCACATCAATCCCGACGGCCTGTCCCAGGGCATCGGCCCGGTCAGCCATGGCGCGGCGGTGCATACCGACGTGATGAAGACCCAGGGACTCAAGCAGGCTCTGGACTGGAACAAATTCGACGCCGCGATCGGCGGCGCGCGCCGCGACGAGGAAAAATCGCGCGCCAAGGAACGCATCTTCTCGTTCCGTAATCCGCAGCATCGCTGGGATCCGAAGAACCAGCGTCCGGAGCTGTGGAGCCTTTACAACACCCGCATCCACGGACGCGAAAGCGTGCGCGTGTTTCCGATCTCCAACTGGACCGAACTGGATGTGTGGCTCTACATCTACCGCGAGCGCATTCCGGTGCCGTCGTTGTATTTCGCCGCGCAGCGCCCGGTGGTGGAACGCGAGGGCAGCCTGATCCTGGTCGACGACGAGCGCCTGCCGCTGCGCGAGGGCGAAGTGCCGCAACAACGCAAGGTGCGTTTCCGCACCCTGGGCTGCTACCCGTTGACCGGCGCGATCGAATCCGAAGCCGATACGCTGGAGAAGATCATCGCCGAGATGCTGGTCGCCACCACCTCCGAACGACAGGGGCGGATGATCGACCACGACCCGTCCGCGTCGATGGAGCGCAAGAAGCAGGAGGGCTATTTCTGATGGCCGTGCAATTCGAATTTCCGCCCGGAGGCCGCGACGCGTTGCGCACGGCCGACCGCGCCGCGCCGGCCGCCAACGACGAAGGCATCGCCGCCTATCTGCAACAGCACGAACGCAAGAGCCTGCTGCGTTTCATCACCTGCGGCAGCGTCGACGACGGCAAGAGCACGCTGATCGGCCGTTTGCTGCACGACACCCAGCGCTTGTTCGAGGATCAGCTGGCCGCGCTCGACGCCGACAGCCGCCGGCACGGCACCCGCAACGGCGAGATCGACTACGCGCTGCTGGTCGACGGCCTGGCCGCCGAACGCGAGCAGGGCATCACCATCGACGTCGCCTACCGTTATTTCGGCACCGATCGGCGCAAGTTCATCGTCGCCGATTGCCCCGGCCACGAGCAGTACACCCGCAACATGGCCACCGGCGCGTCCACCGCCGATCTGGCCGTGGTGCTGGTCGATGCGCGCAAGGGACTGCTGACCCAGACGCGCCGGCACAGTTACATCGTCTCGTTGCTCGGCATCCGCCATGTCGTGCTGGCGGTCAACAAGATGGATCTGGTCGATTTCGATCAGGCGGTGTTCGAGCGCATCGTCGCCGAGTACCGCGAACTCGCCGACAAGCTCGGCATCGAGCATGTGCACGCGGTGCCGTTGTCGGCGCTCAACGGCGACAACCTCACCACCGCTTCGGCGGCGACGCCATGGTTCGGCGGCGCCAACGTGCTCGAGTATCTGGAAACGGTCGACACCGCGCGCGATGCGGCCGAACTGGGCCTGCGCCTGCCGGTGCAATGGGTCAATCGCCCGCACCAGGATTTCCGCGGTTTCGCCGGCACCATCGCCGCCGGTGCGGTAAAACCCGGCGATGAAATCGTCGCGTTGCCCTCGGGCCGGCGTTCGCGGGTGCAGCGCATCGTCACCGCCGACGGCGATCTGGAGCATGCGGTCGCCGGACAGGCGATCACGCTGACCCTGGAGGACGAACTCGACATCAGCCGTGGCGACGTGATCGCCAGCGCTCGCCAGCCCGCTCAGGTGGCCGATCAGTTCGCCGCGCACCTGCTGTGGATGGATGCGAACCCGTTGCTGCCCGGCCGTTCCTATTGGTTGAAGCTCGGCACCCGCACGGTCAGCGCCAGCATCACCGAGATCAAGCACAAGATCGACGTCAACAGCCAGGCGCAGTTGGCGGCGCGGCAGTTGGAACTCAACGAAGTCGCGTACTGCAATCTGGGCCTGGATCAGGCGATCGCGTTCGAGGCCTATCGCGACAACCGCGAACTGGGCGGCTTCATCCTGATCGACCGCCAGACCAACGCCACCGTGGCGGCCGGCACGCTGGACTTCGCCCTGCGCCGCGCCGAGAACGTCCACTGGCAGCCGGTCGATGTCGACAAGGCCGCGCGTGCGCGCAACAAACGGCAGAGGCCGCGTTGCGTGTGGTTCACCGGTCTGTCGGGTTCGGGCAAGTCGACCATCGCCAATCTGGTCGATAAGCAACTGCATGCGCTGGGCCACCACACCTTCATCCTCGACGGCGACAACGTGCGCCATGGTCTCAACAAGGACCTGGGTTTCACCGATGCCGACCGGGTCGAAAACATCCGCCGCGTCGCCGAGGTCGCCAAGCTGATGACCGACGCCGGGCTGATCGTGCTGGTGAGCTTCATCTCGCCGTTCCGCGCCGAGCGCGGACTGGCCCGCGAGCTGTTCGAGGACGGCGAGTTCGTCGAGGTGTTCGTCGACACGCCGCTGGAGGAAGCCGAGCGGCGCGACGTCAAGGGGCTGTACGCGAAGGCGCGCGCCGGCAAGATTCCCAACTTCACCGGCATCGATTCGCCGTACGAAGCGCCCGAATCGCCGGAACTGCGCTTGGCCACGTTGGAAGAAGACGTGCAGAGCCTGGCGCAACGCGTGGTCGATTACCTGCGCGATTGAGGACCGATGGCCGGCGCCGATATGAAGTTGTTTGTGAGAGAGGCTTTAGCCCCGACCGAGGTCCGAACATACTTCCAGCCATCGTCGTGGCCATGGTTCGCAGTCGGGCCTGAAGGCCCTCCCACAACAGATTCCGCGGCAGCGGCATAAGCTTGAAGTTTTTTGTGGGGGGCTTTAGCCCCGACCGAGATCTGGTCGCGCGCTCAAGCGCTCGAATGAAAACAAAAACCCCGGCCGGAGCCGGGGTCTTGCGTCGCGATTCGTGAGTTCCCGAAACTAGGACTTCGCGGTCTTGCTGCGGATCATCTCGTACAGGAACAACAGCACGATCGCGCAGACCACCGACACGATGATGCCGATGAAACCGCCGCCGCCGTAGATGAGGCCGCCGATATAAGCGCCGGCGATGCCGAGCAGGATGGTCAGGATCCAGCCCATCGGGTCCGCGCCCGGCTTGAAGAAACGCGCGAGGATGCCGATGATCGCGCCGATGATGATCGTGGAAATGATGCCGCCGAACATGGCTTGCCTCCTGGGGAGGATAGTGGGACTGCGGCAGGATCATGTGACCGGCGCCGTCGCCGCCGCGTGAGGGGGCGCAGCCGGGTTGTCTCGCCGTTAAGCCAACCGCCCAGGCACAATCGCGCGCCGCTGCGCGAACCGTTTCGCAACCCGTCCGCCGGCTCGTTCTGCGAGGCAGTTCCGCTTTATCGATCATCGAAGCCGCCGATCCGCATCCGCCGCGCGGCGACGCGCGTACAGCCCTCGACATGGCCGCGATGGAGCGGTCGTGGCGATCGTACATCCCGCCGTTGCGCACCGCGCCGCGCGTTCAACGCGCGCGGCCGCTCACGACCTTGGAGAGTGATCATGAAATCCGAACGTCTCGTATCGATGGCATTCGCGGTACTGGCCGCGGCTGCCGCGCCGGCCTACGCGCAAACCGCCGACGACGGCTGGAGCGGCTTCTACATCGGCGGCAATCTGGGCTCATCCGAACCCGACGGCGACGGCGGACGGTTTTCGTTCGACAACAATCTCGATGGCACCTATGGCGATACCGTGCGCACCGCGGCCGGGGCCGATGCGTTCTCGCCGGGGTTCTGCGACGGCGCCGCCGGCGGACGCACGCCGGGCTTGGGTTGCCGTGACGACAAGGGCGGCGCCGATTACGGCGTGCGCGCCGGTTACGACTGGCAGGCCGGGCGTTGGGTCTTCGGCCTGCTGGCCGAGTACACCCAGGGCGACATCCGCGACAGCGTATCGGCGTTCAGCACCACGCCGGCGTTCTACACCATGACCCGCGATCTCGACGATACCTTGGCCCTGCGCGGTCGCGTGGGTTGGACCTTCGGCGGCGAAGGCGACTATCTGCTGTATCTGACCGCTGGCGCGGTGCGGGCTACGATCGATCACAGCTTCGCCACCAGCAACGCAGCCAACGCATTCACCCTGAGCGGCGACGATCGCGCCGACGGTTGGCAGGCCGGATTAGGGCTGGAACGCAAAGTGCTCGACCATTTCTCGGTCGGCCTGGAGTATCTGTTCAGTCGCATCGACGACGACGATTTCCGCGTGCGCACCTCGCGCGGCACCGCGCCAGCCAACAATCCGTTCCTGTTGGTCAACGCCAACGGCACCGACTTGCGTCGCACCGACAAGGACTTCGAATTCGGCAGTTTGCGTTTGACCGCGACGTATCGGTTCTGAGAGCGCGGAAATTTGAATCGACGGGTGTCGCGATCGTTCGATGACCTTCGCAAAGAAAAAGGCGGACCCGATGTGGGTCCGCCTTTTCTGTTCGGGGCGTCTTACTCTGACGACGCAGGCGCGAGGTCTCTGTGGGAGGGGCTTTCAGCCCCGACCGAGGTCCGGCCTCATCCCACGCCCTTATCGCCGCTTCGGCTCAGCAGCAGCCGTGATCGCCGTGACGATCGCCGCTGTCGGCCGCGACCGCGGCACCGGTCGTCTCGCCGCGCTGGCTGGCCTGATGATGCTCGGCCACCACCCGCGCCACGCACGCGGTCACGCGCTTGCCCATCGGGATATGCAGGAACTCGTTCGGCCCGTGCGCGTTGGAATGCGGACCCAGCACGCCGGTGATCATGAACTGCGCGCCGGGGAACTTCTCGCCGAGCATGCCCATGAACGGAATCGAGCCGCCTTCGCCCATGTACATCGCCGGCTGGCCGAAGAATTCGCGGCTGGAGGTGTCGATGGCGCGGCTCAACCACGACGACATCGCCGGCGCGTTCCAACCGCTGGAGGATTTCTCCAGTTCCAACGTGACCTGCGCGCCGTTGGGCGGATCGCGCAGCAACACTTCCTTGAGCAACTCGCCGGCGCGCTTGCCGTCCAGGGTCGGCGGCAGACGCAGCGACAACTTCACCGAGGTATGCGGACGCAGTACATTGCCGGCCGAGGCCAGCGACGGCATGCCGTCGACGCCGGTCACCGACAACGCCGGGCGCCAGGTGCGGTTGAGCACCAGTTCCGACAAGTCCTCGGCGGCACCCTGGTTGAACATCGGCTTCATCCCCGGCAGGAACGGGAACTTGTCGTAGATCGCCGTGCCCAGCACCTTGGCGGCCTGACGCGCCTGCTCCAGGCGTTCCTCCGGCACGTCTACGTACAGGCCTTCGATCAGGATCTTGCCGCTGGTTTCGTCTTCCAGGCGCGAGAGCAACTGGCGCAGCAGGCGGAAGCTCGACGGCACCACGCCGGAGGCATCGCCCGAATGCACGCCTTCGCTGAGCACCTTGACCGTGAAATTGCCGCCGGCCAGACCGCGCAGCGAAGTCGTGCACCACAACTGGTCGTAGTTGCCGCAGCCCGAGTCCAGGCACACCACCAGCGAGGGCTGGCCGATGCGGTCGGCGAGGTGATCGACATAGGCCGGCAGGTCGTAGCTGCCGGATTCTTCGCAGGCCTCGATCAGGATCACGCAGCGCGAGTGCGGAACCTGCTGCTCCTGCAGGGCGAGGATCGCCGCCAGCGAACCGAAGATCGCGTAGCCGTCGTCGGCGCCGCCGCGGCCATAGAGCTTGTCGCCCTTGATCACCGGCTTCCATGGGCCGAGGTCGTCGTCCCAACCGGTCATCTCCGGCTGCTTGTCCAGATGGCCGTAAAGCAGCACGCAATCCTCGTCGCGTGTTTGTGCCGATGCCGAGGCATCGGCGGCGCCGTGGTCGGGCATGCCCGTAAAAGCCGGAATATCGAGGAAGATCAAGGGCGTACGGCCCTCAAGGCGGACCACTTCAACCTGCATGCCGGGGATGGACTGGGACTTGGCCCAGGACTCCATCAACTTGACCGCGTCGTCCATGTAGCCGTGCTGGACCCAGTCGGCGTCGAACATGGGCGATTTGTTGGGAATGCGGATGTATTCGACCAATTGCGGGACGATTTCGTCGTCCCATTTCTGACCTACGTAGCGGTCGACCTTGCTGGCGTCCATGGTTCGGGGCCTTCGAAGCTGGGAAAGCCGCCAGTTTACGCCTGCCGGGGCATGTAGGACTTTTCCTACCCTGCGCTGCGGCTCTGCCCGACTTCGCGTAGGCCGGCACGGCGATAACCTGTGCCCATCGAGACATGGAGACTGTCTCCACCGGCGGACACAAGGACTCAGGGATGTACGTCCGCCGGATCGGAAAGGAATCCAATCTCAGGAGCTAACTTTATGAAATCTTTTGCCCTCATCGCCAAGTCGCTGGTTCTGTCGTTGCTGCTCGCCGGCAGCGCCTACGCCTCGGAGAAGGTCAATATCAACAGCGCCGACGCTGCCACGCTGGACCGCGTGCTGCTTAACGTCGGAGCGTCCAAGGCCGAAGCCATCGTCGCCTACCGTAAGGCCAATGGAGCCTTCCGCAGCGTCGAACAGCTGGCCTTGGTCAAGGGGATCGGGTTGAAAACGGTCGAAAAGAACCGTGACCGCATCGTGGTGGGGGGCGCGCCGCAAGGCCGGCCGACCAACACCGCCGGCGCCATCGCAGCACCGCGCGCCGCCAGTAAACGCTGAAACAACCTGCCGGCACCGTATGGATGCGGAGTCGGTAGCTGATCGGGCAAGGATGCCCGAAGGATTCGGGGGGAGGTCCCTGGACACGGAAGTATGTCGCTCCGCCGCGGAAGGATCCGCGGCGGGGCACACCAACCGAAACAACGCAGCCCCGCCGCTGCCACCCGAAGCAACAGATCCACACCCGCGCTTCACCCGCGTCGCATCCAAGGCCAAGCTAACTCCGCGGCCCACGGAAATGCCCTCGGCCATCAGCCGCCATCGCGCGAATCTCACCCGCGACACCCGAGCCTCCACTGCTCGCGCCCACGCTCGCCGTGTCCGTCCTTCCGGCTTGGGGCATCGGCCGCTAACGACTAGACTGCGGCATCGCTCAATTCAGCCCGCGCCATGTCCGACAGCCTGTCCTGGTCCATCCCCGCCAACGAGTACCGGCGCGAGCGCTGGCGCAACCAGTTCGGTTGGACTCGCCAGATCGTGTGCATGCGCCGCAGCGGCGACGACCTGGACCGCCCCACCGATGGCGAAGCATGGGACTGGCGCCTGTCGATCGCCGAGATCGAGCGCGATGCGCCGTTCTCCGCGTTTCCCGGTATCGATCGCGAACTGGTGCTGCTCAGCGGCAACGGCCTGCGCCTGCGTTTCGACGACGGCGAGGCCCACGAACTGCTGCCGCCGCACGACCGGTTGCGCTTTGCCGGCGAGCGCGAAGTGCACGGCGAACTGTTCGACGGCCCGACCCACGATTTCAACCTGATGTGGCGTCGCGACCGCGTTCGCGCCGAACTCTGGCACCGGCCGCTGGTCGGTCCGATGGTGATCTTCGCCGAGCCCCATCAAAGCTGGGCCGTGCACCTGCTGGCCGGTCAGGCGCGCTTCGCCGATGATTCCGGTCTGCCGCCGCTGCAGGCTGGCGACACCGCGATCCTCGCAGCCGGCAGCGAACGCCTGCGCAACGTGCTTGAAGGCGGCGGCGAGGTGCTGTTGGTGCGGGTCGCAGGGTTGCTTTGAAAGATACGACCAGAGCGCTTGCGCACGGCGACGACTTCGATGCTTGTTGCGAGCTGCGGGCTAAGCATGTGGACCAAGCAGAGTGTCGGGGCTGAAGCCCCTCCCACAAAAAACTTCGTGCCTACGAGGTCTGTTGTGAGGGGCTTCAGCCTCCCGCTCAGATCGCCGCTTCCAATCACCCCACTCACTATCGGCCTTCGTCAGCGCGAGGTCTTTTGTGGGAGGGGCTTCAGCCCCGACGCCTTTCGATCCCGTCGCGGCGCCCCAACCACTCGGGCTCAGTACACATCGCGCCGATAACGCCCGTCGGCTGCCATGCCTTCAAGTGCCTCGACGCCGACCGCCTCGCGCAAGGCCGTTTCCACGCCCGGCGCCATGCCCTCCAGGCTGCCGCAGACGTAGACCGCGGCGCCGCCGGCGATCCATTCGCGAACCGCTTCGATTCGCTCACGCAGCAGCTCCTGCACATAGATACGGCGCTGCCCATCGCGAGAAAACGCATAGTCGGCGCGTTCGATCAGTCCCTGCGCCAGCCAGGTTTCGAGTTCGTCGCGATAGTGCAGATCGCAAGCGGCGTTGCGTTCGCCGAACAGCAGCCAATTGCGATGGTGTCCGGCGGCGATGCGGGTCTTGAGCAATGCGCGCAAACCGGCCAGTCCGGTGCCATTGCCGATCAGGATCATCGGTCGCGCGTCGCCTGGCGCATGGAAGGACGCATTGCTGCGAATGCGCAGATCGATCCAAGCGCCCTGCGCCGCGTATTCGGTCAACCAGCCGCTGCCGACGCCCAGACTGCCGTCGTCGCGGCGCATCTGTCGGACCAACAGGCGCAGCGAGCCTTCGGCGGGAATCGAAGCGATCGAATACTCGCGATGCGGCAGAGGCGCCAACGCGTCGGCGATGGTTTGCGCGCTCATGCCGCGCATAGACTTGGGATCGGGCAGGCGCGAGCGCGCCAGCAGTTCGCCCAGCGTCGCGCTCGCGTCGTCCGTGCGCACTTGCGCGGAGCCGTCGTTGGCCGCGGCGACGAGCCAACGCGTGAGTTCGTCGGCGCCGTTGCGCGGCCCGATCTCGGCGATGTCGCCGGCCTGCCAGCTCAGCGGCGCAGCGTCGCCCGGCACCAGGTCGATATGGAACGCCGCGGCGCCGGCGCTGCCGGGATTGGACAGGCGGCGCTCGCGCAGGCGCCAGGATGCGTAGGACGGCGCGCTCCAGTCGGGCAGATCGGTGCGTCCGGCCAACAGGCCCAAATGGTGTTGCCAATGCCGCAGCGCGCCGGTTTCGCCGTTGTCGACCTCGACCAGGTCGAACAAGGGCTGCGCGCCGCAGTGGCGCAACCAATGCTCCAGGCGATGGCCGAACGCGCAGTACTCGTTGTATTCGCGATCGCCGAGTGCGAGCACGCCATACCCCAGTCCGGGCAGTTGCGCGGCGTGGCCCATGATCTTGCGCACGAAACCGGCCGCGATGTCGGGCGCATCGCCTTCGCCGGTAGTGCTGACGACGAACAAGGCGCGCGAATAGCGGGCGAGTTGCCGGGCATCCAGTGTGCCGAGCACGGCCAGATCAGCGCGCAGTCCGGCATCGCGCAACGCATCCCAACTGCGTCGCGCCAGTTGTTCGGCGAAACCGGTCTGGCTGGCGAACGCGACCAACCACTCGCCGCGCCCCTCGTTGGCGATCTGCGGCAAGGCCTGTTTGCGTGCGCTGCGCGCGCGCGATATCGCCACGTTGACCACGAAGCCGACGTAGGCGGCCACCAGCGCTGCAGCCGCCCACAGCCGCCCGCGGCCGGGCGAGGTCCAGCGCAGCGGCTCGGTCTGCCATTGCGACAGTGCGATCGCGAGCGCGGCCAGGGCGAGCAGGATCAGCGCATGGCCGATCAGCGAAAGATCGAGCGAACGCGGCTTGGGATCGGGGATCGACGGATCGGACATCGAATTCATGCGCAACGTTGCCGGGCGACGAAGCCCGGGGTGGTGCGGGTGACCAGACCATCGCCTTCGCGCAGCACGAACAGCGCGGCGAGCCGGCGGCGGTTGGCATAGGCCATGCCGGCGTGCGCGCCGAGCACGGTCAGCGCGGTGGCGAGCGCGTCGGCATGCATGCAGTGCGGGTGCAACACCGTCACCGAAGCCACCGTGTTGTCGATCGGCGCGCCGCTGTGCGGGTCGAGCGTGTGGGAGTAGCGTCGCTGGCCGGCGTCGAAGTAGCGACGGTAATCGCCCGAGGTTGCGATCGACAGCCCGTCGAGCGTGATCACCGCGGCGGCTTCCTCGTCGCTGCCGCCGGGTTGTTCCACCGCCACGCGCCACGCCGAGCCGTCGGGCTTGCGTCCGTGCCCACGCAGTTCGCCGCCGACTTCGACCAGACAATCGGCGATGCCTTGCGCGAGCAGCCAGTCGGCGACGCGGTCGATGCCGTAGCCCTTGGCGATGGACGACAGATCGAGGCAGGCGCCGCCGGGTTGCGACAGTCGCCGCTGGGCCGGGTCGTAAGCGAGCCGGCGCCAATCCACGCGTCGGCGCGCGCGGCTCAGCGCATCGTCGTCGGGTGCCTGCGCGCGAGCGCCGATCGGGCCGAAACCCCATGCGTCGGTCAACGGCCCCACGGTCGGGTCGTAGGCGCCGTCGGTGTCGGCGGCCAGCGCGAGCGCCGCGTCCAGCACCTGCGCGAACTCGGCCGGCAGCGTATGCGTGCTGCCGGCCTCGGCGCGGTTATAGCGGCTGATGTCCGAATCGTCCCGCCAGGTGCTCATCTGCTCGACGACCTGGTCCAGGCAGGCCTGGATGCCGCGTTCGAGCCCAGGCAGCGCCGTTGCAGCGGCGACCAGCTTGACCGACCAGCGCGTGCCCATCGTCGCACCTTGCAAGGTGTGCAAGGCCGATGGCGTGGCGGCGAAGCCGTGCGGATGCGTCGCGGTCGTGCTCATCGCGCCCGACCACGACCACATCGTTGGCGGCTCCGCCCGACGCATGCCGGTTTACTGCGGCAGCACTTCGAACACGGCCACGTAGCTCAGACGGCGCTGTTTGGCGTCGGGCAGGGTGGTCTTGTTGTCTTCGCTGGCCGTTTCCAGCCAGTACATGCCGGCTTGCGGCCACTTCACTTCGAACTTGCCGTCGGCGCCGGTGGTGACGTGGATTTCGTCCTGCTGATTGCGGTAGCGGGTCGCGCCCGGAACGATCTCGATCTTTAGGCCCGAAGCCGGCTTGCCGTCGACGAGCAGTTGGAAGCTCGCCGACTCGCCGGCGAACAGATCGTTGGGATGGGTCACCGGCACCAGCTCGATGCCCTTGCCGGTGGTCTTGAACACGGTGGTGCTCGGCTTGCCGACGGTGGCGAAGGTCTCCACCCGGCCCAGGCTTTCGGACGCGCTGATCTCGGTCGCGCCGGCCGGGATGCCGGTCTTGAACTCGCTGGCCTTGCCGCGCCAGCGCTTGGCTTCGCCGCCGAGCTTGTAGCTGGCGAACATGCCCTCGTTGTTCATCGCGATCTTGTAGGTGCCTTCCTGCTCGAGCTGCAGGTCGAACACGCTGCGCAGCTTGCCGGTCGAGCCGTTCTGCGCCTTGACGCTGCTGCCGTCCGGCGCGGTGACTTGCAGACGTTCCAGCGGCAACGGCACGTGGTTGAAGTAGAACAAGTCGTTGGACACGGCGGCATCGACCGTGATCCACGAGCCCTTCTCGGAAAACACGGTCTGCGACGGCTGCAGCCAGGCCTTGTGCGCTTGCGCGGTGCCGGTCAGTCCGAGGGTGAGCGCTGTGGCGATGGCGAGGATTTTGAGGTTCATGGCTTGGGGTCCGGGAGTCGTGATTGGGGATTCGGGATTGGCAAAAACGGATGCGTAGCGGGCGGGAGAGACGTGGGCATGGGCGGCTGTCGAATCCCAAATCCCGAATCTCCAATCCCGGCTCTTAGGGCTTCACAGCCACCTTGACCTTGCCCAACTCGGTCTTGCCCTGCGCCGACAGGCTCTGCGCCTTGGCCGGCCACTCGAACGGGATCGTCAGCATCTCGCGGCCGCCGACTTCGCGCGCGGCTTCCACGACCAGGGTGTAGCTGCCCGGCGCCAGGCCGGCGAGCTGCTTGCTGTTGCCCTTGAAGTTCAGCGCATGCGCGCCGACCGGACGGGTGGCCCCGCTGACGCCGTCGACCGGCATGCTCAAGGTGCGGCCGCTGCGCCGCCACCACTGGCGCATGTCCTTGAGCCACTTGGTGCCTTCGTCGTTCTTCATGTCGACGTCGTACCAGACGGCGAGGTTGCTCGCCACGGTGTTGTCGGCTTTCTCGATCCACGCCGCGACGTAGGGACGGTGGTACTCGGCGGCGTTGATCCGCGGAATCTCGATGTTGAGTTCCAGATCGGCCGCGAACGCGGGCAGCGGCAGCGCCAGCGCGGGAATCAGAACCTTGAACGACGACAATTTCATGACTCGCTCCTGCAGTGCTTGAAGACGGTTGTTCGAAGACGGATGTTCAATGCATGAAAAGAACGATGACCAGCAGCGGAATCGCCAGACCGGCCGCGACCAGCGGCCAGGTCTTGCCGCGCTGGCGTGCGTGCAACTGCAACAGCCACAGGCCGGTGAAGGCGAACAGCAGGCAGGCGATCGCGAACAGGTCGATGAACCAGCGCCACGCAGCGCCGGTGTTGCGGCCCTTGTGCAGATCGTTGAGCCAGGCGATCCAGCCGCGATCGGTGCGTTCGTACTCGATCGCGCCGCTTTCGCGGTCGATGCTGATCCAGGCGTCGCCGCCGGGACGCGGCAGTGAAACGTAGACCTCGGAGTCGGACCACTCGCCCTTGCGGCCGACGGTACGCACGTCCAACGCATCGTTGAGCCAGTCGTCGACGGCGCCGGGCAACGGCGCATCGGCGGGGTGTTCGCCCTTGAGGCCGCGCAACAAGCTCGCCGGCAAGACTTCCTTGACGTTGACCACGCGCGGTTCGGACTCGATCTGGGCGGCGTGGTTCAAGGTGATGCCGGTGACCGAGAACAGCAGCAGCGCGATCAGGCTCAGCGCGGCGCTGATCCAATGCCAGCGGTGCAGGGTCTTGAGCCAATAGGAGCGACGATTAACATCGATCGTCCCCGAAGCGGCCTTGACCCGCCCAGCTTTGACCGATCCGGTCCTGACCGCGCGTTCGTCGTCGCCTGCCGCATTCACGTCTGGCTCCAGCGCCGCAGCAGGTTGTGATACACGCCGGTCAGCTGCACCAGCGCCGGATGGTCGGGCACGTCCGCGGTCAATCGTCGGATCGACACATCCAGTTCGAACATCAGCCGACGCTGCGAATCCTCGCTGACCAGGCTCTGGATCCAGAAGAACGAAGCGATGCGCTCGCCGCGCGTGACCGGCGTGACCTTGTGCAGGCTGGTGCCCGGATACAGCACCAGATCACCGGCCGCGAGCTTCACCGGGTGGGTGCCGTAGGTGTCTTCGATGACCAGTTCGCCGCCGTCGTATTCCTCCGGCGCACTGAGGAACAAGGTCGCCGACAGGTCGGTGCGCACCGCGTCCATGCCGCCGCGGCTGCGGTCGTAGCGGATCGCGTTGTCGACGTGGAAGCCGAACGACTGGCCGCCGGCGTAGCGGTTGAACAACGGCGGATACACCCGTTGCGGCAACGCGGCGGAGAAGAAGGTGGGATTCTTCGACAGGGCGTCGAGAATCAACGGGCCCAGTTCGCGCGCGACCGGATCGCTCTCCGGCAATTGCGCGTTGTCCTTGGCCTTGGCCGACTGATGGCCGGCGGTGATGCGTCCATCGGCCCACCCGGCCTGATCCAGGCGCGCCCGGCAATGAGCGACCTGTTCGGCGGTGAGAACCTTGGGAACGTGCAGCAGCATGGGTTTCCTCGATGCGGCCGCCCGGGGGAGAGACCCGGGCGGCGCGCGCGGACGGTGGAAGTCCGATTAGAACGTGAACCCGGCGCGGCGTGCTACTGGCCGCGCCGGGGTGTCTCGCTCCAACAGATCGATCAGAACGAGAAGTTGGCGCTCAGCACGAACTGGCGGCCGTCACCCGGCGTCGCCCAACCGTTGTTGCGGATGCGGGTGTAGTACTTCTCGTCCGTGAGGTTGTTGACGTTGAGCTGCAGCTGGGCCGAGCGGTTGATCTTGTAGGCGGCCATCGCGCGGTGGGTCCAGAAGCTGTCGTAGGTGGTCAGCGGGCCGTTGACGTTGGTGGCGCTGTGCTGGGTCATCCAGATCTTGCCCTGGTAGGTCGCGCCGTAGCCGAGCTGCCACTTCGGGCTGAGGTCGTAGGTGGTCCACAGGCTGAAGGAATGCTCCGGCACCGAAGTCAGGCGATCGCCGCGGGTGTAGTCCTGGTTCAGGCCGGCCTGACGGTCGGACACGCCCTGCAGCACTTCGCTGTCGAGGAAGGCGTAGTTGGCGTAGACCGCCCACTGGTCGGTGATCAGGCCCGACACACCCAGCATCACGCCGTCGACGCGCGCCTGGCCGTCGAGCTGCTGCAGGCCGGACAGATTGTTCGGGTTGTCGAGGTCGGCGACCTTGTAGTTCTTGCGGTCGTTGCGGAACACCGAGCCGGTCAGCGCCAAGCGGCCGTCCATGAAGTCCCACTTGGTGCCGATCTCATAATTGACCGTGGTTTCCGGATCGACCGAGCAGGTCTGCGCGGAGCACTGACCGTTGACCGAAGCCTTCGACGGGGTCTTGGAGTTGCCATAGGCGATGTAGATGCTGCCGTTCTCGACCGGCTTGAACACCAGGCCGGCGCGGTAGGAGAACAGATCGTCGTTGCTCTTGAGCGGCACGCCGTAGCCGGTGACCGTGCCGATCGGCTGCGGCGGCAGCGCGCCGCCGACGGTGGTCGGCGCCTGCACCACGGCGGCGATATTGGTTTCGCCCTCGTTGCGCTCATAGCGCGCGCCCAGGCTCAACTGCCACTGTTCGTTGAACTTCAGGGTGTCGAACACGTACAGCGCGCGGTTGTCGAGCTCGCCCTCGGTGCGGCCGGTCAGGGTGCGGTTGAGCGGGCCGCGGTAGATGTGGTCCGGGTTGGCGATGTTCATCTGCGGCAGGCCGTTGATGAACGGGTTGGTGCCGTTGGGATTGCGGAAATCGCTGGTGACGTCCAGGTCGAAGGTTTCGTGCAGGATCGAGAAGCCGGCGACCAGGGTGTGCTCGATCGGACCGGTGTCGAAATTGGCGGTCAGGTCGGTCTGGTTGTAGATCGTGGTGTTGCGGGTGTCGCGGCCGTAACCGCGCGGGCCGCTCGGGCTGTAGTTGCCCGGACGGGTGGCGCCGCAACTGGCGCCGGTCGGGGTGAAGCCGTTGTCCAGGCACCAGGTGCCCTGCACGGCATCGACCAGCGAGAACTGGTCGACTTGCTGCCAACGGGTCAGGTTGCGGACCTTGAAGTCATCGTTGAAAGAATGCTCGATGATCGAGGTCACCGAATCCAGATCGATGTCCTGCTTGTCGATGTTGCTGTAGCCGTAGTAGTTGCCGCGGTCGATGCCGGGCAGCACGTCGCCGTTGAAGAACGGCAGGCCGTATTGCGGGGTGTTGTCGTCTTCCTGGTGCAGGTAATTCAGCGTCCAGGTGGTGTCGCTGCCCAGGCCGAAGGCGAGCGAGGCGGCCACGCCCCAGCGCTGATTGCTTTCGACATCGCGGCCCGGCACGTCGTTCTGGTGCGCCATCGCGTTCAGGCGCAGCGCGGTGCTTTCGCCGATCACGAAGTTGCTGTCGGTGGTCAGTCGCGCATAGCCGTCGGTGCCGCCGCCGATGGAGGCCTTGTGGAACTCGTTGAGGCCGGCGTACTTGCTGACCAGGTTGATGGTGCCACCCACGGACCCAGCGCCCGAATACACCGAGTTCGCGCCGTTGATGACTTCCACCGCTTCCAGGTTGAACGGATCGGTGCGGCTGTACAGACCGCTGTCGCGCACGCCGTCGACGGTGATGTCACTGTCGGCGTTGAAGCCGCGCAGGTTGATCTTGTCGCCGAAACCGCCGCCGCCTTCGCCGGCGCCGAAGGTGATGCCGGGCAGGGTGCTGAGGATGTCGGTCAGCGAGAGCAGGTTCTGCCCGTCGATGGTGTTGCGGTCGATCACGGTGATGGTCTGCGGGGTGTCGCGCAGGTTCGCGGTGTACTTGCCGCTGCTGGCCTTCTGGATGCGGTGACCGTGGACTTCGACGCCTTCGACGTCCTTGGCCTGCGGAGCGGGCGCCGGAGCGGCGAAAGAGGGCAGGCTGATGGCTAGAGCGAGCGCGCCGGCAAGCGGCGACACGACGAACTTCGTGGTCGACATGGGAATCTCTGGGGCAGGAAAAAGGCGGTGCGAAACAAGTCCGCGAAAACAGGCGACGGCACGAAGCCGCGCGTCAGGCCGCGATCTTAATGAGATGAATTCTCATTTGCAACGAAAAATGAACGCGATGGGCTGCCTGTAACCGTTTTCGCCGTATGGATGTGCGTAAACGGGTTGCTGAATGAGCGATTGGTCGCGTTTTTGGGGGCGCGACACAGCCGGCTGGAAGTCGGGAAGTCGGAAGCCAGCCTGGGAGGCTGGACAGATGAAGCTGGGAGCAGAAGGCCGTCGGGCCAGAAAGAAGCCAGGAAACCCTGCGGGCCACTGCGGCCACCGCCCGACCCGACCAAGTCGCGGCCCCCAACTCAGCGCAGCCACGAGGTCTGTTGTGGGAGGGGCTTCAGCCCCGACGCTTTCTTCTCAGATCGCGGCATTGCCTTGACCCGAGAAGGGAGCTCAGTTGCGTGGCAACCGGATAAAAAAGCGTCGGGGCTGAAGCCCCTCCCACAAAAGACTTCGAGGCTGCAGCTCCATCCACAAAAGACTTCGAGGCTGCAGTTCCACCCACACAGCGCGCGGGGCTGCACTCCTCCACCCAGACATCGCGGTACCTGTAGGAGCGGCGCGAGCCGCGACTGCGAATTCGCAGTGACCGCGCAGGTTTCGGCGTGGTTGCATTGGCGTAGTCGCGGCTTGCGCCGCTCCTACAGGGGCTGGAGGCTCGATCTCGGGACTTCGTTGCCCAAGCCCGTCCAAAGAGATGTCGCGGCTTCGCGACGCGCGCTATCTGCGCGAACGGCGTCGCTCCGCGCGTTTATTCGCGGTCATCGCGGGTCCACACCCCGCCGTCTTCGATCTTGACCGGGAACTTCGGTACCGGCTCATATGCCGGCGCGCACAGCGGCCGACCGTCGCGGACGTCGAAGCGCGCGCCGTGCAGCACGCACTCGATGGTCGCCGCCTCGCCGTCGAAGGCGCCCGAGGATAGTTCGAAGTCCTCGTGCGAACAGCGATCTTCCAGCGCGTAATAGTCGCCGTCGTAGTTGCAGACGAAGATCGCCGTGTCGCCGTCCCAAGCGACGGTGGATTCGCCGGGCAGCAATTGCGAGGTGGCGCAGACGAAGACCCAATCGCCCATGGCGTGCTTTCCTGAAGCTGGCGGTGCGAGCGGCTAGTTTAAAGCCGGCGGCCGGTCGGCACGAGGCGCGGCCGCACGGCGGGTCAGAGGGTCTTTTCCAGCACTTCGAAGCGCAGGTCGTCGCGCTTGGGCAGGCCGAAACGTTCGTCGCCGTAAGGGAAGGGCTTGAGCCGGCCGGTGCGGACGTAGCCGCGGCGCTCGTAGAAGGCGATCAACTCGTCGCGGATATCGATCACGGTCATGCGCATCGCCGGCAGGCGCCATTCCTCGCGGACGATGCGCTCGGCTTCGTCGATCACCTGCTTGCCGATGCCGCCGCCCTGCAGGTTGGGCTGGACCGAGAACATGCCGAAGTAGCCGGCGCCTTCTTCTTCGGCCACGTGCGCGCAGGCCAGCAGCGCGCGGGATTCGTCGCCGCGTTCGGCGATGAGAATCACGCTGTGCGGCTTGCCCAGGCATTCGTTGATGTCGTCGGCACCGGTGCGGCGGCCTTCGAGGAAGTCGGCTTCGGTGGTCCAGCCGGCGCGGCTGGAGTCGCCGCGGTAGGCCGATTCGACCAGCGCGACCAGCGCATCGGTGTCGGCGGCGGTGGCGTGACGGAAAACCAGGGGAGTAGCGGCGATGGCGGATGACATGGCGGGCGGGGCCGTTGCGAATGGATGAAGGCGTACGTGGATACGGTCGGGGCGAGGGCCGTTGCGATGTTAGTACGGAACCGGTGCGGCGCCGCCGCGACCCAGGCACGGGCCGCGGTGTCCGGCCGCGCGCTCCGGCTCAGGCCAGCAGCTTGCGCACCTTGTGCAGGGCGGCGACGAAGGCGTCGATCTCTTCGAAGGTGTTGTAGTAGGCCAGCGAGGCGCGGCAGGTCGCCGGCACGCCGAAGTGCTGCATCAGCGGATGCGCGCAGTGGTGGCCCGAGCGGATCGCCACGCCTTCCAGGTCGAGCAGGGTGGCCAGGTCGTGCGCGTGCGCGCCTTCGATCAGGAAGCTGACCACCGCGGCCTTTTCCTGCGCGGTACCGAAGATGCGCAGGCCCGGGACGTCGCTCAGCGCCTGGTTGAAGCGGGTCAGCAGCGCCTGTTCGCGCGCTTCGATGTTGACCATGCCCAGGTTCGACAGATAGTCCACCGCCGCGCCGAGCCCGGCGAAACCGGCGATGTTGGGCGTGCCGGCTTCGAAGCGGCGCGGACCGTCGGCGAACACAGTGCCTTCGAAACGCACTTCCTTGATCATCTCGCCGCCGCCGATGAACGGCGGCATCGCTTCGAGATGTTCGCGTCGCGCCCACAGCGCGCCGGTGCCGGTCGGGCCGCTCATCTTGTGGCCGGTGATCACGTAGAAATCGCAGCCGATCGCGGCGATGTCCAGCGGCCGGTGCGGTGCGGCCTGCGAACCGTCGATCAGGGTGGCGATGCCGCGCTTTCGCGCTTCGCGGCAGATCTCGCGCACCGGGTTGACGGTGCCGAGCACGTTGGACACATGGGTCAGCGCGAGCAGCTTCACCTCGGGGGTGAGCAGCGAATACAGCTGATCCAGATTCAGCTGGCCGCGTTCGTCGATCTCGGTGACCTTGATCGTCGCACCCGTGCGCTGGGCGACCAACTGCCACGGCACGATGTTGGCGTGATGCTCCATGCGCGTGAGCACGATCGCATCGCCGGGCTTGAGCCGCGGCAGCGCCCAGGAGTAAGCGACGAGGTTGATCGCGAAGGTCGTGCCGCTGCACAGCACCAACTCATCGACACGCACGTTCAAGAAGCGCGCGAGCTTGGCGCGGGCGCCTTCGTAGGTTTCGGTCGCCTCGGTGCCCAGCGTATGCACCGCGCGGCTGACGTTGGCGTTGTGATGGCGATAGAAATCGTCGACCGCCTCGATCACCGCGTTGGGCTTCTGCCCGGTATTGGCCGAGTCGAAATAGATCAGCGGCTTGCCGTGGACCTGGCGGGTCAGCACCGGGAAATCGGCGCGCACGGCGGCCCAGTCGATGGCGGTCGGATGGAGAGCGGCGTTCATCAGGTGGGGGCCTCGTGGTCGCCAGGGTTGGGGTGGTTACGGTCTATCGGAACGGGCGAGCGCCGATGCGCGCGACGCAGCGCGGCGCCGGCGGGCGCTCAAACGATTTGCAGACGCTCCAGCGCCAGATTCAGCCGCACCTCGAGCATCGCGTGCGCGGCCGGATCCTCGATCACCGCCAAGGTCTCGCGACAGAACGCGGTGGTCAGCAGCGCCCGCGCCGTCTCGGCCGGCAGGCCGCGCGAACGCAGGTAGAACAAGGCGTTGGCGTCGAGCTGGCCGACGGTCGCGCCGTGCGCGGCCTGCACTTCGTCGGCGTGGATCTCCAACACCGGCTGGGTGTCGATCTCGGCGCCTTCGCTGAGCAGAAGATTCTTGTTCGACAGCGAGGCATTGCTGCCGTCGGCGCCTTCGCGGATCAGGATGCCGCCGTGGAACGCGGCGCGCGAACGGCCGGCGCCGAGGCCGCGCCAGGTCAGCTCGCACTGGGTGTCGCGGCCGACATGGTCGATCCCCAGGCGGGTATCGAGATGGCGCCGGCCGGTGGCCAGCAGCACGCCGTTGGCGTGGACCTGCGCGCCTTCGCCGTGCAGCGCCGCGTTGAGTTCGTGACGCGCCAGCGCAGCGCCCAGTTCCAGGTCAATGCGGCGGTAGCGCGCGCCGCGTGCGAGCACCGCGTCGGTGCGCGCGAACACCGTCGCGCCGAGCGCTTCGTCCTGCACGCGCGCATGCGACAAGGTCGCGTTCGGTGCGAGATGAACGTGGGTCAGGCTGTTGGACAGATGATGGTGGATGTCGGTGGCGATCTGATGCTCGACCACGCTCAGCGATGCGCCTTCGCGCAGTTCGATCAGGTGGCGCAAATGCCAGGCCAGATCGCCGGAATTCGGGTTGCCGAGGAACACCAGATGCACGGTGGTGGCTTGCGCCTGCACGCCCGCGTCCACGCGCAACACCGCGCCTTCGTCGGCCAGCGCGGCGTTGAGCCGGGCGAAGACTTCGTCGGCGCGATCGAAGCGGCGGGCGAGGAAGTTGGCTTCGCGCGCGTCGTCGGCGGCCAGCACTTGCGACAGCGGCAGCAGCGACACGCCCGCCGGCAGGCCGGACAGGTCCGAATGCGCGGCGTCGAAGCGGCCGTTGTGGAACACGATGCGCGGCGCGGGAATGCCGGCGATCGCAGCCGCGTCGAAGCCGGCCGGCGCGTGCCCGGCGCTGGCGAAGGCGCGCCGTTCCAGCGCGCGCAGCGGCGTGTATTTCCAGGCCTCGGTGCGCGGCCCGGGCAGGCCGTCGCGCAGGACGGCGTCGAGCGCGGCGCGGCGGGTGGCGCCGAGTCCGGCGGCCTCGCGCGCGGCCAGGGCGTCGAACGACGCGGCGAATGCGTCGAGCAGGGCGCTCATCGCGCGCGCTCCTGGACCGGGTTCGCGCCAATCACGCCGCGTTCTCCGGAGCGACGCGGTCCTTGAGCCATTCGTAGCCGTGCGCTTCCAGCTCCAGCGCGAGTTCCGGACCGCCGGTTTCGACGATGCGGCCGTCGGCGAGCACGTGCACCACGTCGGGCTTGATGTAATCGAGCAGGCGCTGGTAGTGGGTGATCACCAGGAAGGCGCGTTCGGGCGAACGCAGCGTGTTGACGCCGTGGGCGACGGCCTTGAGCGCGTCGATATCCAGGCCCGAGTCGGTCTCGTCGAGGATCGCCAGCCTGGGTTCGAGCAGGGCCAACTGGAAGATTTCGTTGCGCTTCTTCTCGCCGCCGCTGAAGCCTTCGTTGACGCCGCGGTGCAGCAGCTCGTCCTTGAGGTGCAGCACGGCCAGCTTCTCGCGCACCAGCTTGAGGAACTGCATCGAATCCAGTTCCGCCTCGCCGCGCGCCTTGCGCTGGGCGTTGAGCGCGGCGCGCAGGAAGTAGGTGTTGTTCACGCCCGGAATCTCGACCGGGTACTGGAACGCCAGGAACACGCCGGCGGCGGCGCGCTCTTCGGGTTCCAGCGCGAGCAGGTCGCGGCCGTCGAACTGGATCGAACCCTGGGTGACCTCATAGCCCTCGCGCCCGGCCAGCACGTTGCCCAGCGTGGACTTGCCCGCGCCGTTGGGGCCCATGATGGCGTGCACCTGGCCCGGCTGCAGATCCAGCGAGAGGCCCTTGAGGATGTCCTTGCCGGCGACTTGGACGTGGAGGTTTTCGATCTTCAGCATGATTGGCATCTTGGTTGGTTCAATCGGCAAGTCGTTCCAGGTCCGCCAAGTCTTGCAGGCGGCCGACGGTTTTCTTGTTTTTACGCAGGTCGTCGATTCCGATGACCGAGACCTCGGCTCCCGCAAGCGGAGGCTCGCCAGTCGTCAGGGAGTCGGGACATCGCGCAACTCGATCACGTAGGCGAAGGGCGGGTTCCCGTTCTTGAACAGTTCGTTTCCTTCCCGATGCAGGTTCAAGGTTTCCTGCAGCCGTTCTTCCACAGGGCGCGAACGCCAATAGCGCACGGATCCGCTGTTTTGCTCTTCCGGCGCCGCGAAGCGCGCGGTACGGGCGATGCGCGCATTCATCCGACCGAACCTTCCAGGCTCACTTCCAGCAACTTCTTGGCTTCCACCGCGAACTCCATCGGCAGTTCGCGGAACACCGACTTGCAGAAGCCGTCGACGATCATCGATACCGCGTTTTCCGTGTCGATGCCGCGGCTGCGGCAATAGAACAACTGGTCGTCGCTGATCTTGGAGGTGGTCGCTTCGTGTTCGACGGTCGCGTCGGGGTGCTTGACCTCGATGTAGGGGAAGGTGTGCGCGCCGCACTTCTTGCCGATCAGCAGGCTGTCGCACTGGGTGTGGTTGCGCGCGCCGGCGGCGTTCTTTTCCACCTTGACCAGGCCGCGGTAGGTGTTCTGGCCGCGGCCGGCGCTGATGCCCTTGCTGATGATCTTGGACTTGGTGCGCTTGCCGACGTGGATCATCTTGGTGCCGGTGTCGGCCTGCTGGCGGTGATGGGTCAGCGCGACAGAATAGAACTCGCCGGTCGAATCGTCGCCGAGCAGCACGCAACTGGGGTATTTCCAGGTGATCGCCGAACCGGTCTCGACCTGGGTCCAGCTGATCTTGCTGCGCGCGCCGCGGCATTCGCCGCGCTTGGTCACGAAGTTGTAGATGCCGCCCTTGCCGTTCTCGTCGCCCGGGTACCAGTTCTGCACCGTCGAATACTTGATCTCGGCGTCTTCCAGCGCGACCAGCTCGACCACCGCGGCGTGCAGCTGGTTCTCGTCGCGCATTGGCGCGGTGCAGCCCTCCAGGTACGAGACGTAGGCCTTGTCTTCGCAAATGATCAAGGTGCGCTCGAACTGGCCGGTATGGCCGGCGTTGATGCGGAAATAGGTGCTCAGCTCCATCGGGCAACGCACGCCCTTGGGAATGAAGACGAAGCTGCCGTCGGAGAACACCGCCGAATTGAGCGCGGCGAAGAAGTTGTCGCCGGTCGGGACCACGCTGCCCAGATACTGCTTGACCAGCTCGGGCTGCTCCCGGATCGCTTCCGACATCGAGCAGAAGATCACGCCCTTCTCGGCCAGTTCCTTGCGGAAAGTGGTGCCGACGGAGACCGAGTCGAACACCGCGTCCACCGCCACGCCGGCCAGGCGCGCGCGTTCGTGCAGCGGCACGCCGAGCTTGTCGTAGGTGTCGAGCAGTTCCTGCGGCACTTCGTCGAGCGAGGCGTACTTGGCCTTGGGCGCGCTGTAGTAGCTCAGCGCCTGGAAATCGATCGGCGCGATGTTGAGCTTGGCCCAGTGCGGCATCGGCATGGTCAGCCAGTGGCGATAAGCCTCAAGCCGCCATTGGGTCATCCACTCCGGCTCGTCCTTCTTGGCCGACAAGGCGCGGATGACGCCCTCGTCCAGGCCCGGCGGCAGGCTGTCGGATTCGATGTCGGTGATGAAACCGGCTTCGTAGCGGCGGCCCAACTGCTCGTGGATCTCACGGTTGGCGATGTCGCCCGCCTGCGCGGGAGTGGGTTTGATGTCGGTGGCCATGGCGGCTGCCTACTGTCTATGCGCCGGCCAGACGCAGGTCGATGCGCTTGGCGGAGGCGGCTGTTTCGGGTGAAAGTGCTGATGCAAAAGCGGGGGTAGGGGCCAACATCTGCGCGAGGGTCACGTTGCTGAGCGCTTCCACGACCACATCGTTGATCCGGCGCCAGTTGGCGCGCACGCCGCACTGTTGCTCCAGACCGCAATTGCCTTCATGGACGCTGCATTCGGTCATGCCGAGCGGGCCTTCCATCGCCTCGACGATCTCGATCAGGCCGATATCTTCCGGCGCCCGCGCCAGGCGGTAGCCGCCGTTGGCGCCGCGGAAGCCCTCGACCAGGCCAGCCTGGGCCAGCGGCTTGAGCACTTTGCTGACCGTCGGCGCTTCCAGACCCGCCCGTTCGGCCAGTTCGGCCGCGCTGAGAACGCGGTCGTGCTGGGCCGCCAGGACGGTCAGGACGACCGTGGCGTAGTCGGTGAGTTTGGTGACGCGGAGCATCGGCGTGGAGGCCAGCAAGCGGGTGGGGTTAATTCGTACCGAAATTGTACGGTTTTATCCCGGTCGAGGCCAGCGCCCGGGTTTTGCCCAATTCAGCCAGCGGGGCGGGGTCGCGCGCCTGCGCCGGGCCGGGGCGCCGTGCGAGGGCGCGAGACGGGCGCGGAGCACGACTGGCGCTGGCGACGATGGCGGCCGAACCCCCGCTCGGGTCAGAATGCGCGTTCGTCATTTCGGAACTCAACATGCCGCGCAAGATCGCCGCCCGTCGTTCAGCCATCCACGGCAACGGCGTATTCGCCGTCGCCCCGATCGCCAAGGGCGAACGCGTCATCGAATACAAAGGCCGCCGCCGGACCCACGAAGAAGCCGATGCCGGCGATACCGGCGACGCCGATTCGGGCCACACCTTTCTGTTCACGCTCAATGACGAGTACGTGATCGACGCCAATCACGAGGGCAATACCGCGCGCTGGATCAACCACAGCTGCTCGCCCAACTGCGAGGCGCTGCTGGAAGAGGACGACGGCGACAACCGCCGCCAGGACAAGGTGTTCATCGAGGCGATCCGCGACATCGCCCCGGGCGAGGAGCTGTCGTACAACTACGGCATCACCTTGGAAGAGAAGCACACCAAGGAACTGAAGAAGATCTGGGAATGCCGCTGCGGATCGCCGGATTGCACCGGCACCATGCTGCAGCCCAAGAAAGACAAGAAGTCCAAGAAAAAAGACAAGAAGAAGGGCAAGAAAAAAAAGAAAGACAAGAAGGGCAAGAAGAAGGATTAAACCGGGTCGGCTCGCGGATTTCCTGGCGCCCAATGATGGCGCCCGGCGCAGGACGAGTTCTTGATCTTCCCTTCTCCCGCTTTGCGGGAGAAGGTGGCCCGAAGGGCCGGATGAGGGCATGCGACCAGTGGGCGCCCTTATCCCGACTACACCCCGGCCCAAACGCATTGCGTTTGGGCGTTCGCGGACGCGCGAGGCAGTGCCTCGCAAGCCGCGCCCACTCTGCCCGCTGAGCGGGAGAGGGGCTTGTCACGACGGTCAACCTTTGACCGCGTACGAACGTCCGATGGCTCTCCACGTCCCGCAACGGGACACTGCGATGCATCCGTCGCCACGCCGCGATAACACGCCGCGGAGACAATGGCCGCCGGTTCGCCGTATTCGGCGCTTGGCTTCTTCGAAGAATCCCCCGCATCGCATCCAGGAGTAGTCGTCCATGAGCTCGATCCAAGGCAAAGTCGCCGTCGTCACCGGAGCCGCCAGCGGCATCGGCAAGGAAATCGCGCACGAACTGGCCCGCGCCGGCGCCGCGATCGCTATCGCCGACCTCAACCTGGCCGGCGCGCAGGCGGTGGCCGACGAGATCGCCGGCAACGGCGGCCGCGCGATCGGCGTGGCGATGGACGTCACCGACGAGGCCGCGGTCAATGCCGGCATCGAGCAGGTAGTGGCCGAACTGGGCGGCATCGACATCCTGGTCTCCAACGCCGGCATTCAGATTGTCAATCCGATCGAGAATTACGCCTTCGCCGATTGGAAGAAGATGCTGGCCATCCATCTGGACGGCGCGTTCCTGACCACCCAGGCCGCGTTGCCGCACATGTACAAGGGCGACAAAGGCGGCACTGTGATCTACATGGGTTCGGTGCATTCGCACGAGGCCTCGCCGCTGAAGTCGGCCTACGTCACCGCCAAGCACGGCCTGCTCGGCCTGTCGCGGGTGTTGGCCAAGGAAGGCGCCAAGCACAACGTGCGCAGCCACGTGGTCTGCCCGGGTTTCGTTCGCACGCCGCTGGTCGACAAGCAGATTCCCGAGCAGGCCAAGGAACTGGGCATCAGCGAGGACGAGGTGATCAAGAAGGTCATGCTCGGCAACACCGTCGACGGCGTGTTCACCACGGTCGAGGACGTGGCGCAGACGGTGCGCTTTTTGGCCGAGTTCCCCAGCGCCGCACTGACCGGGCAGAGCTTCGTGGTCAGCCATGGCTGGTACATGCAGTAACTCGGTAAGTCGCAAGTGGGTTCTGCACTCGATATCCCCGCCTTTGCCCGTCATCCCCGCGAAGGCGGGGATCCAGAGACTTCAGAGTCATTCGGCGATAACGCCCTGGATCCCCGCCTTCGCGGGGATGACGGGCAAAAAGCAGCGGACAATGAGGCTTACGGTCTTTCAACAGGCAGACCGATCTTCGCAGTTCGAAAGATGCGTTTCCGGATATCACGGTAAGAGGTGGTAAGCATGGCAACCAAGCGCACCCCGACGCGGCGCAAAGCCGCTCCCTCCCGCGGAACGCGCAGCGCCGGCAAACCTGCGCCGGCCAAACGGGCGTCCGGCAAGCGCGAGCCGGTCAAATCCGCGGCTACCAAACCTTCAGCAAAATCTGCAGCCACGTCGGCGGTCAAACCCGCATCCAAGCCCACGCCCGCGGCGCAGAAGCGCAAAAGCGCGCAAGCCGCCTTCATAGATACAGCCATCGAAACCACCGCGCCGGCCGGTGCCGGCCGGCGCAAACTCGTGTCCGATTCGCAGGCTCCCTCACCGCGCGCGCCCAGCAAACAAGCCGTTTCGCGCGCGGCCAAGGCCGCCGGCGCGCGCATCCGCGAGACCGCGCCGGTGCTGCCGGACAACATCGCCCTGGTGCTGCAAGGCGGCGGCGCGCTCGGCGCGTATCAGGCCGGCGTCTATCAGGGCTTGCACGATGCGGGCATCGCGCCGAACTGGATCGCGGGTATTTCCATCGGCGCGTTCAACACCGCGATCATCGCCGGCAATCCCGCGGACCGGCGCATGGACGCGTTGCGCGAATTCTGGGACACGATCTCGCGGCCGGCGCTGCTGCCTTCGACCACCTTCGGCCAGGAAGCGCGGTTGCAGGAACTCGACGCAGATACCCGCGCCTGGCTCGATACCTGGGAGGCCTGGCGGGCGATCGTCGAAGGCCAGCGCGGTTTCTATCAGCCGCGTTCCTGGCTCGGAGTCGACACCGCGCTGCTGTTCGGCGAACAGCCCGGTCCCGCCGCGGCCAGTTTCTACGACACCTCGCCGATGATCGCGACGCTCGAACGCATGGTCGATTTCGATCGGCTCAACGACGGCGGCATCCGCGTCAGCGTCGGCGCGGTCAACGTGCGCACCGGCAATCTGGAGTATTTCGACAACACCCAGATGCGTTTGGACGCGCGCCATATCCTCGCCTCGGGCGCGTTGCCGCCGGCGTTTCCGGCGATCGAGATCGACGGCGAGTTCTACTGGGACGGCGGCCTGGTTTCCAACACGCCGCTGTCGCAGGTGCTGACCGCCTCGCCCCGTCGCGACACCCTGGTGTTCCAGGTCGACTTGTGGAACGCGCGCGGCGAGTTGCCGCAGAACCTGCTCGATGTGACCGAGCGGCAGAAGGAGATCCAATACTCCAGCCGCACCCGGCTCATCACCGACACCCAGCGGGTGTTCCAGCACTACCGCCGTCTGTTGCGCGAGTTGCTGGAGGAAATTCCCGAAAAGGTGCGCAAGACCAATCCCTGGGCCCAGCACGCCGCCGAGCTGGCCTGCGACCGGCGTTACAGCGTGATCCATCTGATTTATCGCGACAAAGCCAAGATCGGCCACTTCAAGGATTACCAGTTCGGGCGCGTGGCGATGCGCGAGCATTGGCTGTCGGGGCAGAGCGACATCGCGCGCGCATTGGCGCATCCGGACTGGTTGCAACTGCCGCATGGGGAATCGGCGTTCGTCGCTCATGACGCTACCGCGCCTTGAGCCGCGAATCGGTTCGCGGTTTGGTTTCCGGGCGCGTGCGCTTGATGGTTGCGTGGTGACCGATCGAAGCGCGTCGGGGCTGAAGCCCCTCCCACAAAATCCCTTGGAGTCGCGAGGTCTATTGTGGGAGGGGCTTCAGCCCCGACGCTCTTGCCGCACGAAGCGACGATCATCCCCATCCCCACCCCCGCGCCCCGTCGAGGCCCGCCGCCCGCCCGAGCTGACAATCGTCACGACACCCCCATGCCCGGCCCACCACCGCGGACCGTAAACACTGCGATGCGCCTCGCCCACCGATGGTTGCCATGACTAACGCCAGTTAGAGACAAGTCGGCGCCCGGCTAGTCTGCGCGGCATCGCGGTGCCGTATGCCGCGATTCGACATCGACCGGCGCGGGGGACGCGCCGGCGATGCGATCCACCGCCGCACGGGGCCGCAGCATGCGCAAGAATCTGATCACCGCTCTCTCCGTCGCCTGCGCGGCCGTCGCCGCGCCGTGCGCACAGGCGCTCGACATCGACGGCCGCATCGATCCGCAGGAATGGAGCCAGGCCCAGCACATCCAGGATTTCCGCCTGACCCAGCCGTTGTCGCGCCAGGCCGCTTCGCAGCCCACCGAAGCCTGGCTGATGGCCACGCCGCAAGGCCTGGCGATCGCGTTCCGCAACCACCAACCCGCCGGCGTGACGCGTCTGCGCCAGCACACCCAGCGCGACGGCGACGGCACCGTCGACCGGGTCAATCTGTACGTGGATTTCGACGGCGATGGACGCGCGGGCTACAACTTCACCGTGACCCTGGCCAACAGCATCACCGACGCCACCATCACCAGCGAGAACCAGTTCAACAACGATTGGGACGGCGATTGGCGCCACGCCACCGGCGAAGACGAAGACGGTTGGTCGGCGGAGATGCTGATTCCCTGGCATATCGCGCCGATGCGCCAGAGCGAAGGCATGCGCACGCTCGGCGTCCAGCTCGACCGGGTCATCGCCTCCACCGGCGAGCGCACTTCGTGGCCGGCGGTGCATTACACCGAGGCGCGCTATCTGTCGGCGTTCAATCGCATCCAGGTGCCCGCCTATAAGCAATCGCTGCTGGCGATCACGCCTTATGCGATGGGCGTGCAGGACGCGGTGAAGCATCGCGGCGATTTCGACGGCGGCATGGATCTGTTCTGGAAGCCCAGCGGCAAGTTCCAGCTCAGCGCGACGGTGAATCCGGATTTCGGCCAGGTCGAGAGCGACGAACTCACCGTCAACTTCAGCGCCACGGAAACCTTCAACAGCGACAAGCGACCGTTCTTCACCGAAAACCAAAGCTTCTTCGACGTCCAGTTCGGCTCGTACAACAATTACAGCCGGCTGATCTACACCCGCCGCGTCGGCGGGCCGGCCGACGATGGCGACGGCTCGGGCGACGTGACCGCCGCGGTCAAGCTCAACGGCAGCGCGGCCGGACTCAACTACGGCGTGTTCGCCGCCAGCGAAGGCGACGCCGTTGGCCGCGATTTCTACGCCGCGCGGGTAACCCGCGACTTCGCCCGCTTCGGCCTGGGCGCGATGGTGACCCGGGTGGAGCGGCCGTACCTGGATCGCGAAGCCAACGTGTACGAGTTCGATCAACGCTGGACGCCCAGCGCGCAGTGGGCGATCCGCAGCACCCTGGTCGCCTCGCAGGTCGAACAGGCCGGGCGCGGTTTCCGCGACAGCGGCGGCCAGTTCCGCATCGACTACGACATGGGCCGCGGCTGGCGCCAGCAGTTGTACGGTCTGCACCTGGGCCGAGACCTGATGCTCAACGATTTCGGTTATCTGGAGCGCAACAACTTCAACTATCTGCGCTACGACCTGGGCAAGCGGGGGAGCGATCTGCCGGCCGATTCGGCCTATGCCGGGCAGGACTGGCATTTCGCGATGTCGCGCCGCTACAGCGACGACGGCGTGCATATCGCCGATGCGGTCGCGGTCAATCGCCGCAGCGACATGCGCGATGGCGGCCGCGAGTTCATCGAGGCATCGCTGTGGAGCGGCGGCTACGACGATCTGATCACCCGCGGCCACGGTGTGCTGCGCGTACCGGAGAAAATGTTCCTGGCCTACGAGCGTCTGCGCCCGCGCCAGGGAGCCGGCCGATGGTCGCTGTATACCGAAGCGGGCTACAGCGCGGAGGGCCTGGGCGGCATCGACGAGGGCGAACTGAGTCTGTACCTGGAACCGAACTATCAGTACAGCGACCGCATGCTGCTGTTCGCGGGCCTGGAATACAGTCACAACCCCGATTGGCTGCTGTGGCGCGGCGACAACCGCGTCGCCAGCTTCCGCGCCGATCTGCTCAATCTCAACGCGGGCGTGCAGTGGTTCATCGACGACAAGCAGGAACTGCGTCTGCGCCTGGAGACGATCGGCGTGAATGCGCGCAGCCGACAGGCCTATCGCGTCGGCGCCGACGGCCGCGCGCTGGCGGTGGCCGAAGCGATTCCGGATTTCAGCGTGCGCAACCTGGGATTCCAGGTGCGCTATCGCTACGAACTGGCGCCGCTGTCGTATCTGTACGTGGCTTACGTGCGCGGCGGGGAAGTGTTCGAGGAAGGGCTGGGACAACGCAATGTCGGCCATCAGTTCCGTGATGCGTTCGATCTGCGCGACAGCGAGCAGTTGTTGGTGAAGCTGTCGTATCGGTTCGAGATCTGATTGTTCGCTGTTGTTGTGGGAGGGCTTGAGTCGCAGTCCTTCCTGGTTTTTAACCTTGATCGGAAAAGAGAGCGTCGGGGCTGAAGCCCCTCCCACAATAAACCTCGCGACGGCGAAGCTCTTGTGGGAGGGGCTTCAGCCCCGACGCTTTCCTTTCAGACAGCGGCGCAAGCCGGAAACAGTCGCCGTTAGAACTCAGCCCTCAAATCCGGACGATACCGGTTCAATCCTTGCGCCACTCCACCCCGAAGTAAATCGACCGGCCATCGCCCGGCAGGAAATTGCGCCCGTCCAGCCCACGCGCATCGGCGATCACATTGGTGCTGGCGATCCAGCGCTTGTCGCCGAGATTGCGCGCATCGGCGAACCAGTTCCATTGCGAAGCGATCTTGCCGCCCACGCGCAGGCCGGCAACGGTGTAGCCTGGCGCCTTGAAGCTGTTGGCGTGGTCGATGTAGTAATCCTGCGGCGTCCATTCGACGCTGGGCGCGAGGTAAAAACGCGGGTCGGGCTGCCAGCGCAGTTCGGCGCGCAATTGTTGCGGCGGCACCCCGGCCAGATCGTTGTCACCGTAGACCCGATCGTGATCGAAGCGGAAATCGTTGTAGAGGTAGTTCGCCGACAGCGACCAGTCCTCGGCGAAGGTCCAGCCCAGACCCAGCTCGATGCCCTGGTGAATCGTGCGGCCGGCGTTGACCGTGCCGAGCGGGTTGCCGTTGCCGTCGCTGAGCGAAAGCAGTTCGCCTTCGACGCGGGCGCGATACAGCGCGACATCCAGCGACAAAGCGTCGCGGCTCAGGCGCAGGCCGATCTCGCCACTGTCGGCGCGCTGCTTGTCGGCCGGGGTCACGCCCGGGCCGCCGCTGAGTTCGCCGAAACTCGGCGGCTCCAGGCTGCGGCTGAGGTTGGCGTAGAGCTGGGCGTGGTCGTCTATCAGATAACGCAGGCCGAGCTTGGGACTGAGGCCGGAGTAGTCGATGTCGAAGCTCTCGTCGCGGCCGCCGGTGATCAGCAAGTCGCGCGAGCTGCGCCGCGAGCGCAGCGCCTGCGCGCCCAGCGACAACACCCAGCGCGGGTCGAGCCAGGTCTGGTTCTCCGCGTAGAGCTTGCCGTTGCGCGCGCGTTGGTCGAAGCGATTGCTGCGCGCGTCGGGGCGGCCGGCGATGTTGAAGTAGCGATCATCGTCGATATCGCCCTGGGCGAAGGCCGCGCCGGCGATAAGCACGTTGCGCAGGCCGAACCATTGCGTCTCGTCGCGCCAGCGCAGGTCGATGCCGTAGTCGCGACTGTCCTGGCGCAGCACCTGGAAGATCGGGTGATCCAGGGATTTGTCGGCGTAGTGGACCGACAAAGTCAAGCTGCCGGTGGGCGAGGGCGCCCAGGCGAGCTTGCCGGCGATGCGATCGAGCCGGTAGTCGCGGCGCTGGTTCAAAGCGAGGTTGCCGGGCGCGGCCAGGCGTGGGTCGCGGCGCGATTCGTCCAGGGTCAAATTACCGGGCAGGGCCGAACGCGTGTCGATGTGGGTGAGGTAAACGCGGCCGTCGAGGTTGTCGGCGAATCGATAACCGGCATTGGCGAACAAACGGTAGTTCTCCTGCTCGGCATGATCGCGGTAACCGTCCTGACGCAAGCCGCTGAGGCTGAGATAGCCGTCGGCGCGTCCGGACACGCCGGATGCGGCGATCTGGCCGCGCCGGTAACCGAACGCTCCGGCTTCCGCGCGCAGGCTCAGCGGCGCGGCGTCGTAACCGGTGGGCGAGACGAAGTTGATCGCGCCTCCGAGCGTGGCCGCGCCGAACTCCAACGCGTTGGCGCCGCGATAGACCTCGATGTAGCGCGCCGACAAGGGTTCGACCGCCTGAAAATCGAAACCGCCGTCGGCGAGGTTGAGCGGGCTGCCGTCCTGCAGCAGTTCCAGGCCGCGGCCGTGGAACGTGCGTTGCAGGCCCGAGCCGCGTATCGCCAGACGCGCTTCCTCGGCGCCGAAACGCGGCTGCACGAACACGCCGGTGGCGTAACCCAGCGCATCGGCCAGCGTGCTCACGCGACGATCGCGATACTTCTCGCCATCGACCAGCGAGGTGGCGCCGGCGCGTTGGTCGAGCCGGCTACGGGCCTGGTCGAGGCTGTCGACCGCGAGCGAAGCGTCGGCGTGGCCGTGCACGCGGACCGTCGCGAGCGTCTTGGCCTCGGACGCGGTCTGCGCCTGCGCCGCGGAAGCGAACATCAACGCCAGCGCGAGCGATGCGGGAGGAACTGTGACGGTGCGCATGACGGCTTCCGTGCTTGAGAAGCCCGACAGGGTAGTGAGCGCGGCATAGGCCCGGGTGCGGCATATCGCCGCACGGCGCAATGTGTCCGGTGCGGCTGCATTTATCCGTAGTGGTCACGATCGCCTCGCGTTTTCGCGACGCCGATGCGCGTCGCGCGGTTCAGTGCGCGGTGTCGCTGAGCGGCACCGGTTTGACCCGCAACGCCCAGACCACGCCGGCGATCAGCAGCGCGATGCCCACCAGGGTCAGCGGTCGCGGAAACTGCCCGCGCAGGATGAAGGCGTAGCTCAACGCGAACAGGGTTTCGAACACGATCAGCTGTCCGGCCAGCGCGGTGGGTAGTCGCTGGCTGGCTTCGTTCCAGCACAAGGTGCCGACCCAGGATGCGAACAGGCCGATGACGACCATCAAGGCGATGAAGATGCCCGGACGCGGGCCGAACGGCATCGGGAACTCGTTGCCGCGCGCGCTCATGAACGACCATAGGGCGATGTAACCGATCGACGCCAGCGGCAGTGTCGCCACGCCCTGTGCGGTGGCCCAGGTACGCGGACTGCGGCCGGGATGGGCGCGCAACCAATCGGCGTTGCGCAGCGGATACCAGGTCCAGCATGCGACCGCGCAGAACGCGAGCGCGGCGCCGATCGCATAACGGCTCACATCGGCGTCGGCGTCGGCGCGCAGCGCCTCAAGCTCGACCTGATTGACGCAGCCGATGCCCGCGGCGATCAGCAGCAGCGAAGGCGCCAGCCGCGGCCACGGCAGGCGGCCGTCACGGCGTGCGTTGCGCAGGTTGGCGCTGATCGCGATCATCACCGGCAAGGTGCCGATGATCATGGTCGGCAGCGGTCCGCCGGCGCGTTGGATCGCGCTGGCCAGGCACAGGTAATAAAGCAGGTTGCCGATCGCCGATAGCTTGAGCGCTTCGATCCAATCGGCGCGGGTGAGTTGGCGCAGCGCGGCGCGGTCCAGCCACGCCAGCGGCAACGCGATCAGGCCGAAGGCGAGATAGCGCCCGACCGACTGCAGTGCCGCCGGGTATTCGGGCAACAGCAACGGGCCGACGAAGACCAGACCCCAGATCAGGCCGGCGAGCAGGGCGTAGAGGGTTCCTAGCAACATGGCGCCAGCTTGCCCGGCGGATCGGGTCGCTGTCTTGTATCAGATTGCGCTGCGGCGCCGGTCGCTCAGCCGCGCACTTGCTTCTGGTAGCGCGCCGGGGTGACGCCGTAACGGTGCGCGAACGCCCGGGTCAGATGCGCCTGATCGGCCAAGCCGGTATCGGCGGCGATCCGGGCCGGCGCGATGCCGGCGGCGAGCAGGCGCTTGGCCCGGTGCAGGCGCAGCGCCATCAGCATCTGCTGCGGGGTCACGTGATACTGAGCGCGAAAGCGGCGCAAGAAATGGAAAGGGCTCAGCCCGGCGACCGCGGCCAACTGTTCCAGGGTGATCCGTTCGGCCAGATGCGCGTGCAGATAATCGACGACCGGCGCAAAACGCATGGCTGGCTCGTCGCGCGCGCGGCGAGGGATGCGCGCGTGATCGCGGAACTCGCTGAGCAGTGCGTGCAATTGACTGTCGAAGTCCAGCGGGTCGTCCGCGCGCCACAGCGCATCCAGGCGCGCGGTGATGCGGCGCGCGCGGACAGGATCGTGGCGCACCGCCTCGTCGAACCACCAGCCGGCTTCGCCGGTGATCTGTTCGGCCGCGTCGGGATCGACATAGACCATGCGGTAACGCCAGCCGCCTTCGGTCTCGGCGCGGCCGGTGTGGAGCACGTCGGGATTCATCAATACCAGCGAATCCGGCGGCGCGAGGTGGTCGCTGCCGCGGTAACGGAAACGCTCCACGCCCGATTCGATCGCGCCCAGCCCGTAGGCCTCGTGGGTATGCGGTTCGAAAGCATGTCGAACGATATGCGCGCGGTACAACTCCACGCCCGGACGATGCGCGGGCTGCCGGAACTGCGCGGCATCGAAACCGTTGTCGAACTGGGCGGGCACGCCTTGCATGGGGCGAGTATGGCATTTGTCGCGAAGTCTCTGTGGGAGGGCTTCAGCCCCGACGTTCTCTGTCAGATCGCCGTGTCGGAGCGGAAAGTGTCGGGGCTGAAGCCCCTCCCACAAGAGCGAGCTGCTTTCACTCCGGTAAGGACGCATCGGCGATAACGAGGTTCGAATTTTGAAGCGCCGATATGCCGTTCAAGGTGGCAAGGATGCGATGTCCGCTGATCGAGTGGCCGCGAGGTCTTTTGTGGGAGGGGCTTCAGCCCCGACGCTCTTTTTTCAGATCGCCGCGTTTGAGTGGAAAGCGTCGGGGCTGAAGCCCACCCACGAGAGCAAGCCTGTCCACAAAAGCCGGCCCCCCAAACGGTCTACGATTCGCCGCCACCCGGACGCAGCGCCTGCAACGCAACCCAGGTGCGCGGAGTCATGATCTCGAACAAGCCTTCGCGCGCGGTGCGACGGCCCAGCACGATCAGGGCATGGTCGCGGCTCAGCAACCAGCGCGCCCGCGCGGCCAGGGCGAGCTCGAGGAATTTCTGATCGTCCGGATCGGCGCAGCGCGGCAACCGGGTCGCGGCGATGTCTTCGGGCGAATACGGGTGCGGCCGCAGCAGCGTGTCGTACTCGCGCAGGCAATGCGCGCGCGTGGCTGGGTCGAGCGCGAGCTTGGGATAGTCGAGGATGCGCAGCCATTCCTCGCGGCAAGCGTTGTCGGTGACCGCGATCAAAGCGCCCTCGCGCAACGCGGCGAGCAGCGGCGCGGTCGCCGGATCGGCGAAGGCGAACAGGTCCAGGCAGACGTTGCTGTCCAGGACGATGCGCGGCGTGTCCGCGCTCATGCGGGCGTTCGCGTGCGGGTCAAAGATCGTCCTCGCCCGGCAGGGAAATGCCGAACTCGACCACCGTCAGCAAGCGGCCTTGTTTGGGATAGCGCCGGTCGGCGCTGGAAAACGCGCTGTCGCCGACCGGAAAATCGCCAGGTTGCAGTGCGGTCTCGCCGGTGTAACCCAACCGCGCGTGCCGCATGACCGCAGCGCTGCCGTCGCCGGCGAGTTTGCCGCCGTTCCAATCGTCGACCACGCCGCCGTAGTCCCAGTCCAAGCCGCTGAAGCGGATCGGTTTGCCGTTCAATCGCGCCAACTCGGCCAGCGGCATGCCCATGCGCAAACCGGTATCCAGGCGCCAGCGCGTGTCGCGGTCTCGGACCGTCACCGTGGACAGGCCGCGCAGGTTCTGTTCGTCCTGGAAGTACAGATAGGCGCGGCGGGTGGAGTCTTGCGGATACACGATCACGCCGCGGAATTGTTCGCCTTCCGCGCCGTTCAATCGCTCGTCGATGGCGACGTTGGCGGCGCCGAACAGTTGCCGCAGTTGCTCCGGGCCGAGGTCGGGTGCCAGCGCGCCGGGCAGCACGTAGTCGGCGATCGGGGCGAGGGTGGGGCGCGCTTTGTCGGCCGCATCGGCGGCGACCGCGTTTGTCGCGCTCGGTTGCTTCGTGACCGTGGGTGCAGGGTTTTGCGCATCTGACGCTGGACGATCGCAAGCGCTCAGCGCCAGGGCCAGCGCCGCGATCGACGCCCACCGCGCGCCGAGCGCGGACCTCATTGCTTGAGTTCGCGGATGTCGGCGCTGGCGATGCGCCAGGCGCGCTGTTCGGCGCTGGCGCCGTCGACCACGGTGCGGCGCAAGGTGTAGGCGCCGACGTATTTGCGCAGGCTGCCGTCGCGTTGGGTGGCGGTGATCGCCACCGGCACTTCGATATGGCGCTGGCCGGCGCCGGCGTCGACGCGACCGGGCGGCGCGAGTTCGATCGAAACGCCGGCGGTCTGGGCGAAACCGTTGGCGAACTGTTGCGGATCCTGTCCGCTGGCGCGGCCGCCGTCGGACCACAGCGCGTAGGCGCGATCGAACTGACGGCCGTTGATCGCCGCGTAGTAGTCGCGGACCAGGGCGACCGCGTCCTCCGGCGTCGGTTCGCTGAGCAGCGCCGCTGCGGGATCGACGGCACCCGCAGCCGGGTCGGGCGCGATGGCCGCCGGATCGTCCGCGGCAACGGTGTCGCCACTTGCCGGCAAGGGATTACCGTTTTCGTCGAGCGCCGGTTCGACCACCGCCGCATCCACCGGCGCGCCGATCTGGCCCGGGCCGGGTTTGTCCGGCATGCCGGTCACGCCGCCGCGGCCGGCGCTTTCCGGCGAGGGCAGGGATTGGCCTGATTCGCCTTGCGCGTCGGTGCCCGCCGCCGGATCCCCACCGCCGCAGGCGGTCAAGAACAGCGACAGGATCGATGCGGCGATCAGAAGGCTCAGCGAAGGCGAGCGCGGCAGGTGCGGGAGGCGCATGGGCGGTCCATGAAAACGGTCGCGCGACACCGGTCGGTCGCGCGTGCGGCCCAGTGTATAGGCGCCTTCGCGACCGCGGCGATCTGCCGGAAGTCGGGATGGGCCGGCGCTCAGGCAGATGGACGCAGGCTGACCGCGCGGCGATGCGGCCGGTTCGCGCGGCGGACTTACTGCAACGTCGCCGAGATCGACACCGCGGTCAGTTCCCAATGTCGGTCGACCGAATTGCGGCGCATCCGGTACCAGCCCTTGTAGCGTCGGCTCTCGCCGTTTTCCAAGCTCGCGCGCAAATCCACCGGAACTTCCAGCGTCTCGGGCCGCGGTTCGTCGTCCAGGGCCTTGGGCGCATCGTTTTCGATGCGCAACCCGCGCAGATTCTTCAGCGAGCGCAGATCGGATTCTTCGTTGCCGCGCGGTTGACGTTGATACGCCCAGTGCTTTGCGGCGTCCTCGGTCTTGCCCGAGCCGACCTTCTGCAGATAGGTGTGCAGCGTCTCGACGGCTTCGGCGCTGTCTTCCAGGCGTTGTTTCTCCAGTGCCTGCGCGCGCAACTCGGCGGCGCTGGGCTCGGCCGGCGGTGCGGCTTGCGCCGGTGGCGGCGCGGCTTGGTCGCCATCGGCCTGGTCCTGGTTCTGGCGTTGGCAGGAGCAGCCGACGAAGGTCAATGCGAGCAAGGCGGGAATCAGCAGGCGCATCGGCGCGGGTCCGGTCAGGCGCTGCGCCACCGCAGCCGTCTGGCGATGCTAGCGGTTGCGGCCGGACTTGCGAATGCCCGCGCCGACCGGCGGCGCCGGCCGACGCAAACCGTGACGCGCTGCCGGTCGCGGCGATGGAGACCTCCGCCGCGACCCGTGCGCGGCGGCGCGAAACTCAGGCCTGCGCGTCGCGCAACTGCTGTTCCAGCTTGTTCTTGAGGGCGTCGTCGATCTTGAGCTGGCGCGCAAGCTCGTCCAGGTACGCGCGCTCCATGTAGCTCTGTTCGTCCACCGCCAGCAGGCTGGCCAGATACATCTCCGCGCCGATTTCCGGCGTGGCCGCCGCGCGCGCGACTTCGGCCGGATCCAGCGGTTTTTCCAGTTCGTCGTGCAGCCAGCGGCGCAGTTCGGGATCGCCGTCGATGCGGCTGAACTCGCCTTCGATGACCTCGCGCTCACGGTCGTCGATATGGCCGTCGGCCTTGGCCGCGGCGACCAGCGCCCTGAGGATGGCCTGGCTGTGCTGTTCGGCCTGCGGCGGCGGCAGGCGGTCGACGGTCTGCGGCTCGACCCCGGTCTCGCCCTGCTGGCGCTTGTAGTCGCCATACGCCTTGTAGGCCAGCACGCCGACCGCGGCGACGCCGCCGTACAAGGCGATCTTGCCGGCATGCTTGCGCAGTTTTTTGTTGCCCAGCAGCAACCCCAACGCGCCTCCGGTCAGCGCGCCCTTGCCGAAATCGGCGTTGAGCAGACCGCGCTTTTCTTCCTTCGGCGCCTCGTACCGCGCCGACGGCTTGCCGCCGCCAAGCAGGCTGTCGAGGCCGCCGCCGGCGAGGCTGTTCTGGGCGGTCTTGAGCAACTGATCGAGAAAGCCTTGGGTCTTCATGCGCGGCGCTCCATGGAATGAGGTCGTGAATCACCGACCTATGGGCGCGCGACAAGGCTTCAAGCCGCGCGCGGGGGGCGCGGCCCGGACGGTAAAGGCCGGGTTTAGGCGCGGCCGGTTCAGCCGCGCTGTTGCACCGCCAGGCGCAGGCCCAGGGCGATGAAGACCGTGCCGGTCAGGCGTTCCTTCCAGCGTCCGCCGCGTTGCTTGAAACGCCGGCCGATCTGCCCGGCCAGGAAGGTCAGGGCCAGGCTGTGGCTCAGGCCGATCGCCGAGAGCAGGGCGCCCAGCACCAGGAATTGCAACCACACCATGCCGCGCTCTGGATGGACGAACTGCGGCAGGAACGCCAGGAAGAACAGCGCGACCTTGGGGTTGAGCACACCGGTCATCACCGAGCGCAGATACACCTCGCGTCCCGATGCGCGCGGCCGAGCGGGCGCGACCGAATCGTCCGCCGCCGCGGGCGCGCCGCTGCGCCAGGCCTTGATGCCGAGCCAGATCAGATAAGCCGCGCCGGCGTACTTGATCGCCTCGAACGCCAACGCCGAAGTCGCCAACAGCGCCGACAGGCCCAGTCCCGCGGCCAGTGCGTGGATCAGCGTCGCCGTCTCCAGTCCGAACGCGGCCTGGACGCCGCGCATCGTGCCGCCGGCGGTGCTCTGGGCCAGGATCCAGGCCGTACCTGGCCCGGGAATCAGCACCAGCAACGCGGCGGCGGCGAGATAGGTGGCGAGGGTGGCGAGATCGAACATGGCGGCCGGTATCGAAGGGTCGAGATAGCAGTCTGCGCCGCCGCGCCGAGGCCGCCAAGTACGGGCGCCGGATCGGCGTGGGATGTTGCGTTCCGCCGATCGCGCGGCTGCGCAACGCGCCGGCGAAACTCAGGCCGCCGCAGGCTGATCCGCGCGCAGCTTGTCGATGGCGGCGATGAACGCATCGGTGCCGGGCCATTGGCCGATCCGGCCGAGTTTCTTCGCGCCGCGGAACACCAGGAACGCCGGAATGCCGTGCAGGCCGAACCGGGTGGCCATGACCGGATCTTCGTAGACGTTGTCGTGCAGCCACTCCACGTCCGGCCAGCTGAAGCGATCCTGGGCGAGCAGCATCTGGCCCTTGGCGATGTCGCAGTTCGGGCAGTCCTTGCCCCACAGGAACAGGATCCGCAACTGACCGTCGTCGGGCAGGAACTCGGCCAGGCGCGCCTCGCGCACCAGCTTCATCGGAAACTGCCAGAAAAAACGCGGGTGGGTGGTTTCGGTCACCCGAACATCGTACTCCGCCCGCGGCCGTGCGGGCGCATGGGGTGGGCGGGGTCGGGCTTTTCCAGGAGGCTCTTGTGGGAGAGGCTTCAGCCCCGACGCTTTCCGATCCGATCACCCACTTCCAACCCGAGCGAGCGGCTCAAGCTCATCCCGTAAGGACCTTGTTCGCAAAGATTCGCGCGTCGACGGACCGCCACCGCGCTATTGCGCAACCAACTGGATATTGTTCTTGCGGAACGCCGCCAAGGTGGTGTCGTAGATATCCGAGATCACATTGTGCTGGCCGTTTTCCGGATCGCTGATCCAGAAGTGTCCATCGAGCTGGATGCCCTTGTCGTTGACGCCGGTGATGTACATATGCGGCGGCGGTTGCTGCAGCACGCGCTCGTGCGCGGCCATGGCCTCGACGAACAGGCGGCGGGCCAGTTCCAGATCGGCGTCGCCCTTGACCAGGATGCCGCAGACCAGGCGCAGGTTACGGTCCGACCAGGATTGGTTGACGATCACGTTGCTGGTCAGGCTGTCGTTGGGAACGATCGCCTCCACGCCGTCGCGGGTGCGGATCATCGTGTAGCGCACGGTCATGCGGGTGACCCGCCCGGTGATCTGGTTGGTGACGATGTTGTCGCCGACCCGCACGGATTGCTCGAACAGCACGATCAGCCCGCTGATGTAACTGGCGGCAAGCTTCTGCAAGCCCAGGCCCAGGCCGATGCCGAGCGCGCCGCTGAACGCGGCCAGCGCGGTGAGGTTGATGCCGCTGGAGGAGAAGATCACCACGGTCGCGGTGATCCACACCGCGACGCTGAAGATCCGCGACAGCGCCAGCACGAAATTGGGCTGCAAGGTGCGGCTGCGGCGCAGCAGATTGGTCACCGCCTTGTCGCCCCACAACGCGATGATCGCGACCACGACGCCGACTACCAGCCCTTTGAAAATTCCCTCGCTGGACAGCGTGATCGCGCCGACCTCGTATTGCGCCGCGTAGAACTTGGCGATGGTCTTGCTGCGGTCGGCGAATACGCCGAACACCAGCGCCAGCCAGGTCACCACGGTGACCACGCGCAGCATGATCTTCAGCAGCAGGGTCGGGCGGAACAGCAGTTCCAGCACGGCGCCGAGCAGGCGGATGATCAGGAACAGCGTCAGCAAGGTCGCCGCCAAGCCGATCAGCGGGTTGTCCAGCGAACCGCCGAACAGGCTCAGCCCGCCCAGCGTCAACAAGGTCAGCAGCGGCGTGCACAGGTATTCGACCAAGGTCCGCAGGGCTGGGCGCTGGTGGCCGAGCACGAGCTTGAGCTTGTGCGTGACCAGCACGCCGACCGCGATCGCCGCGACCAGCGCCAGCAGCGTCACCAACAGGTCGGTCGGATTGGACACCACGGTCATGGCGTCGCTGACGACTTCGGCGAATTCCGGGTCTTGTTCGAGCGGGGGGTTGTGGTCGGCCATCGGCGTTGCGGTCACAGGCTCGGTTCGGTGAGGGCGCGGTCGCGCCGGCATTGCGCGAGCGTTTTGCCCTGCGAGGACACGATGCGTTCGATCCGCATATGTTTGCGGTCGGTGCGCACCTTCATGCAGGCGCAACCGTAGCCATAGCTGTTGCCGCCGTACTGCACCCATTCTTTCTCGGCGATCGGCGGCGGCCAGTCGCCATCGGCCTGATGGCCGCCTTGCATCGCCACGACCCACTCGCCGTCGCGGTCGATCAGCCAGGCGTTGGCGGGGGAGGGATTGACGAACCAACCGCAGCGGTGTTCGACAGCGGCCTTACCCGAAGCCGGTTTCCCGTTAGCTCCCGCCGCCGCAAGCGGCATCGCCGCGAACAGCACGAGCAGCGCCAAGCCGATCCGCCGCAACGCGCTTGCGTGGGGGGCATGATCGAATCGGGTGAATGCCGGCATCGTGAAGCTCCTTCGATCCATCGGTGAATAACGCGCTGCGGCGCCGCTTGTGAGCGTGCCGCGATGGCCAGCCTACGCTATGCGGACCGGCCTTGCCGCCGGTCTTGAGGCCGATGCCTGAGGTGGTCGCGATTGCGCTGGAGCGAGGCGAGCCCGTGTAGGAGCGGCGCGAGCCGCGACCGCGACACCACGCTTTCGACGCATGCGCGATGTCGCGGTCGCGGCTTGCGCCGCTCCTACAGTCGGGTGCCCGGGCCGGCTCGCTGTCAGTCTTCCTCGTGCCTGGGTTTATAGGCCTCGACCAACTTCTGCTGGACGTTGCCCGGCACCGGTTCGTAGTGGCTGAAATCCAGCGAGTAACGCCCGCGCCCGGCGGTCACCGATTTCAACTCCGCCGCGTAGCCCTCCAATTCCGACAGCGGCACCTGCGCGCGCACGACGATCTCGCCGCCGCGGACGCTGTCGGTGCCGCTGATGCGCGCGCGCTTGCTGGCCAGTCCGCCGCTGATGTCGCCCATGTGCTGCTCGGGTGCGTTGACTTCCAGTTCGACGATGGGTTCGAGCACTTGCGGCCGGGCCTTGCCGATCGCATCCAGAAACGCCTTCTTGCCGGCGGCGACGAAGGCGACTTCCTTGCTGTCCACGCTGTGGTATTTGCCGTCGTAGACGATCACCCGCACGTCCTGGATCGGATAGCCGGCCACCGCGCCGTCGTGCAGCACCTGGCGCACGCCTTTCTCGACCGCCGGCAGGAACTGGCCGGGAATCGTGCCGCCCTTGACCTCGTCGACGAATTCGAACCCGCCGCCGCGCGGCAGCGGCTCGACCCGCAGGAACACTTCGCCGAACTGGCCGGCGCCGCCGGTCTGTTTCTTGTGGCGGTAATGGCCTTCGGCCTTGCCGGCCACGGTTTCGCGATAAGCGATGCGCGGCGGGCGCGATTTCACCTCGACGCCGTACTTGTCCTTGAGCCGATCGATGTTGATGCGCAGGTGCAGATCCGAAAGGCCGCGGATCACGGTCTCGTTGGTTTCGGTCTCGTGTTCGACCTGGAAGCAGGGATCTTCTTCGGCCAGCTTGTGCAGGGCGGTGGCGAGTTTCTGCTCCTGGCCCTTGCTCGCCGCCTCCACCGCCAGGCCGAACATCGGCCGCGGGAAATTCAGCGGCTGCAGATGGATATGGTCTTCGTCGTGGCTGTCGTGCAACACCGCGTCGAAATGCAGTTCGTCGACCTTGGCCACCGCCGCGATGTCGCCGGGAATGGCCTGGTCGATCTCGACGTGATCCTTGCCCTTGAGCTTGAACAGATGCCCGACCTTGAACGGCTTCTTGCCGTCGTCGACGAACAACTGCGTGTCTTTCTTGACCGTGCCCTGATAGACGCGGAACACGCCGAGCTTGCCGACGAAGGGATCGTTGACGATCTTGAACACGTCGGCGATCACGTGCGCCTTCGCATTGGGCACCGCCAGGATCGGTTTGGCGTCCTCGCCGATGCCCTTGAGGAACAGCGGGGCATTGGCTTCGCCCGGGTGCGGGAACAGATGCTCGGCTACATCCAGCAGTTCCTTGACGCCGGCCCCGCTGCGCGCCGAACAGAACAGCACCGGCACCAGATGGCCTTCGCGCAGGCATTGCTCGAAGGCGTCGTGCAGCTCCTCGCCAGACAGTCCGCCTTCGCCCAGATCCAGATAATGCTCCATCACGGTCTCGTTGATCTCGACCACCTGGTCGATGATCTTCTGATGCCAGTCGCCGACCGCGCCGAGGTCGCTGTCGCCTTGCGCGCTGCCGAAGCAGTCGACCACGCGTTGGCCGCCGTCGGCGGGCAGGTTGAGCGGCAGGCATTCCGGGCCGAAGGTCTCGCGGATGCTGTCGAGCACGCGCACCGCGTCGGCGCCTTCGTGATCGATCTTGTTGACCACGATCGCCCGGCACAGCCCGCGCGTCTTGGCATGTTCCATCATCCGGCGGGTGCCGTACTCCACGCCGCTGTCGGCATCGACCACGATCGCCACGGTTTCCACCGCCGCCAGCGCCGACAAGGTCGGTCCGCGGAAATCCGGGTAGCCGGGGGTGTCGATCAGATTGACGTGTACATGCTTATTAGAAGCGGCGGCGCGATCGATGCTGGCGATCGCGCAATCCAGCGAATGCCCGCGTTGTTTCTCGACCGGATCGAAATCCGACACCGTGGTGCCGCGTTCGATGCTGCCTGCCGTCTGGACTGCGCCGCCGGCCTGCAGCAGGGCTTCGAAGAGCGTGGTTTTGCCGGCGCCGGGGTGGCCTGCCAAGGCCACATTGCGAATCGATTCTGTGCTGTAGGACATGAGCGGACTTCTCCCTATTCGAAAGGGTGGGAAGGCCGTCATGGCTGTCCGCGCTGCGCGCCCGAGCGTGGCGCTCGGCGGGCGGTCATGGCGGGCCGGCGGGTCGCCGGGATCACAGACTCCCGCAGCGGGCAGGATGGGTCAAGCCCGATGACGCGAAGCGCGCACTGCTTGGCGGTTGTCGGTGTTGCATTGCGGCAGGGAATGGAGGAGTGGGAATGGAAGGCGCGCGCCGTGCCTTTACCCACATGAGGTCCGCGCTCCCATCCGTTCCCCACTCCCCCATTCCCTCTCCCGTAACATCGCCGCCGCTACGCTATGCCTCCCCTTACCGCACCGGAGCCACACATGGGCATTTCGCGTCACGCCACCGCGCATTGGGAAGGCGATCTCAAGAGCGGGCAGGGCCGCTTGAGCACGCCGCAGAGCGGTTTGCTCGACAACACGCGTTACGGCTTCAACAGCCGCTTCGGCGAGGAGAAGGGCACCAATCCCGAGGAGCTGATCGCTGCCGCGCACGCCGGCTGCTTCACCATGGCGCTGTCGGCCAAGTTGACCGAGGCCGGGCATCCGCCGGCCAAACTCGACACCCGCGCCGAGGTCGATCTGTCGATGGAGGGCGGGCCGACGCTGTCGCAGATCCGGCTGAAGGTGACCGCCGAAGTGCCGGGCATCGATGCGGCCAAGTTCCAGGCCATCGCCGACGACGCCAAGGCCAATTGCCCGGTGTCCAAGGCGTTGAGCGCGGTGCCGGTGAGTTTGGAGGCGAAGTTGGTCTGACGCTTTCCCTTCTCCCGCATCGCGGGAGAAGGTGCCCGAAGGGCGGATGAGGGCGTAAGAAAAGCGGCCGACGGCGCTAGTCGCTACTCCGCGCGCCCTCACCCCAACCCCCGGCCCGAGCGCATATCGCTCTGGCGTTCGGCGCCGCGCGAGCCAATGGCTCGCAAGCGCGGCCCCTCACCCCGCAAGCGGGAGAGGGGTTAAGAACCCGACGAGGGAATGGGAACAGAGGCGACGAGTGGAAGATGGAATATCGAGACCGGGTTCATGCCCAATCGAAAGAACCCATGACGCCGCCAACCCCCATCCGCCATGCCCTGCTGATCCACGGCGCCGGTGCCGGCGGCTGGGAATGGGACCTGTGGCGCGAGGTGCTGCACGCGCGCGGCCTGATCACGGTTGCGCCGGATCTGCGGCCCGCGCCGCAAGGCTTGGCCGCGACCACGCTGGACGACTACCGCGAACAGATGCGCGCCGAACTGGCGGCGCTGCCGCGCCCGCGCGTGGCGATCGGCGCCAGCCTCGGCGGCCTGCTGGCCTGGTTATGCGGCGATCTGGCCGACGCGATGGTCCTGATCAACCCGCTGCCGCCGCAGCCTTGGGCCGCGCAGAATCCGCCGCGCGACTGGCCCGAGGTCATGCCCTGGCGCCGCGACGCACGCCTGGCCTCGACCCGCCGGGCCATGCCCGACGCCGACGAGGCGGCCACCGTGTACGCCCTGCGGCGCTGGCGCGACGAATCCGGCGCAGTGCTGCGCCGGGCCGTGGCCGGGGTCGACGCGCCGACGCCAACCTGTCCGCTGCTGTGCATCGCTTCGCGTGAGGATCGCGACGTGGAAGCGCAACACACCGCCCGGTTCGCCGCCGCGGTCGGTGCGAGTCTGATCGTCGGCCCCGGCAGTCACGTCTGCCCATTGCTGGGGCGCGACGCGGCGCGATGGGCCGCGCAGACGGCCGATTGGCTGTCGGCGAGGTAAACGTCCCACCCTCGCAACGGGCGGCCCCGGGCCCATTCAGCCCGGGTTGACCGCTACGGCCCGACGATCCGCATCACGCCATCCCGGCGTCCGGAGTCCACCCCATGAACCGCTCGCTCGTCACCGCCCTGGGCTTGGCGCTGGCCGCCGTCACCGGCATCGCTTCGGCGCAGTCCTACGGTTATCCGCAGAACAGCTATCCGCAGAGCACCAGCAATGCCAGCTACAGCTCGCAGATCGATTTCGCGCGGGTGGTCCGGGTCGATCCGGTGTTCGAAAACTACAGCTCGCAGCCGGTCAGCGGCCCGCGTTGCTATGAGCGTCCGGCCTATGTGCAGGGCGATGCCTACTACGGCGACGGGAACGGCAACGGCGACAGCTATTACGACCCGTACGGCAGCGAGCGCCGCAGCGCCGGCACCGAAGGCGGGCGCACCGCAGCGACCGTGGTCGGCGGCATCGTCGGCGCCGTGCTCGGCAGCAAGGTCGGCGGCGGCAGCGCGCGTTACGCCACCTCGGCGATCGGCTCGATGGTCGGCGGCATGGCCGGGCGCAGCATCTACGAGCAGAACAAGCGCAGCCAGCAGCCGCGCACCGGCTCGGTGCGGGTCTGCGATCCGGTGTCCAACAACGGCAACTACTATTCCACCGGCGGCGAACGCGCGGTCAGCGCGTACGACGTCACCTACGAATACGCGGGCAAGACCTACCGCACCCGCACCGATCACAACCCGGGCGATCGCATCCGCGTGCGCGTGGACGTGCGTCCGGACTGATGGTTCGCAAGCATTACGGCGTGGTCGCGACCGCGCCGTATCCGCATCGACGGTGCCGCGGCGCAAGGAACGGTGCGTCGCCTCCGCCGGTGAACGCCGGGGCCGCAAGGCTCCGGCGTTTTCGTTTGCGCCGGCCGGGTCGGAAAAGCGTCGGGGCTGAAGCCCCTCCCACAACAGACAACGGCGTGTTCGCGAGGTCTTTTGTGGGAGGGGCTTCAGCCCCGACGCTTTTCGATCCGACAGAACGATCTGCACCCAACGCTCGCCTTCCACAAGAAACCCTGCGACGCCCCTTGTGCCTAGACCATGGTCTTAACGCGACCGTTACCTCGCTGGTCTAGCCTCGGACGCATGCCCCAGGCCGAGACCGCCGCATGCGCTATCAGGACTTTCATCGCCGTTCGATCGAGCAGCCCGAAGCGTTCTGGGCCGAACAAGCCCAAGCGATCCACTGGCATAAACCGCCGCAGAGCATCCTGGACTATTCCAATCCGCCGTTCCGCCAGTGGTTCGCCGGCGGGCAAACCAATCTTTGCTACAACGCGATCGACCGCCATCTCGACGAACGCGGCGATCAACTGGCCCTGGTCGCGATCTCCAGCGAAACCGGGCAAACCCGCGAGCTGAGTTATCGCGAGCTGCATCGCGAGGTCAACACTTTCGCCGCGGTGCTCAAGTCGCTCGACGTCGGCCACGGCGACCGCGTGGTGATCTACATGCCGAACATGGCCGAGGCGGTGTTCGCGATGCTGGCCTGCGCGCGCATCGGTGCGGTCCATTCGGTGGTGTTCGGCGGCTTCGCCGCGCACAACCTGGCACTGCGCATCGACGATGCCGAGCCCAAGCTGCTGATCTGCGCCGACGCGGGCATGCGCGGCGGCAAGGTGATCGCCTACAAGCCGCTGGTCGATGCGGCCTGCGCCGAGGCGCAATCGCCGCCGCCGCATGTGTTGATCGTCGGCCGCGGGCTCGATCCCGATCACGCCATGGTCGCTGGCCGCGATCTCGATTACGCCGCGCTGCGCGCGCAATACGACGGCGCCCAGGTCGAAGTCCAATGGCTGGAGTCCAACGAGCCCAGCTACCTGCTTTACACCTCAGGCACCACCGGCAAGCCCAAGGGCGTGCAGCGCGACGTCGGCGGCTATGCGGTCGCGCTGGCCTTGTCGATGTGGTCGATCTACGACATCCGCCCCGGGCAGGTGATGTTCTCCACCTCCGACGTCGGCTGGGCGGTCGGCCATTCCTACAACGTCTACGGCCCACTGATCGCCGGGGCGACCTCGGTGTTGTACGAAGGCCTGCCGACGAACCCCGATCCGGGTATCTGGTGGCGCATCTGCGAGCAGTACGGCGTGCGCACCATGTTCTCCTCGCCGACCGGCATCCGCGTGCTCAAGAAGCAGGACGCGGCCTGGTTGAAGAAACACGATCTGTCGCAACTGCAATGGCTGTTCCTGGCCGGCGAACCGCTGGACGAACCCACCGCGCACTGGATCACCGACGGCATCGGCAAGACGATCATCGATAATTATTGGCAGACCGAAACCGGCTGGCCGGTGTTGGCGCTGATGCCGGGGCTGGACCTGCAGCCGGTGAAGTTCGGTTCGCCCGGTTTACCGACGCCGGGTTATCACCTGCGCGTGATCGACGAAGCCACCGGCAACGATGTCGGCGCGAACGAAAAAGGCGTGCTGGTGATCGTGCCGCCGCTTCCGCCGGGCTGCATGACCACGGTGTGGAACGACGACGCGCGGTTCCTGTCGAGCTATTTCAGCCATTTCAAGGAACTGCTGTACAGCTCGCTGGATTGGGCGATTCGCGACGAAGACGGCTATACCTTCATCCTGGGACGCACCGACGACGTCATCAACGTCGCCGGCCACCGCCTGGGCACGCGCGAGATCGAAGAATCCGTTGCCGCTTACGCCAGCGTCGCCGAAGCGGCGGTGGTCGGCGTGCACGACGAGCTCAAGGGCCAGGTGCCGGTGGTGTTCGCCACGCTCAAGCCCACCGGCGAACAGGACCCCAAACTCGCCGCGGCCGGCATGCAGCAATGCGTGGTCCAACTGCTGGGCGCGGTGGCGCGTCCGGCGCGGGTGTACGTAGTCAATGCCTTGCCGAAAACCCGCTCGGGCAAGCTGCTGCGGCGTTCGATCCAGGCCTTGGCCGAGAACCGCGATCCCGGCGATCTGTCGACCTTGGACGATCCGGCGGCGTTGGAGGAAGTGCGGCGCGCGCTCGAACGCGGCGCCGATGCCGGTGGATGACTCATACCTAATCGCCGAACGTGAGCGTTGACATATTCTTTCCGCGACCGCGTTAGCATCGACGCAATGGGCCGGCAGTCGACGCCCGATTTCACCCGAGAGGCGAACGCGCCATGCAAGATCCCGAAGCCGAATCGAGCGCGACGCAGGACCGCGCACCGGGCTGGGACGCCATCAATCACGCGCTGAACCGGATCTACCCGCGTCAGGCGCCCAGGCACTACGGCACCGTGATCGGCTTCGCGCTGGGCGGCAACGATCCGTTGCCCGGCATCAGCGCCTATAAACGGATCACGCCGGTGCCGCATTGGCACTTCGTCACCTACGGCTTCAGCGAGTTGTACGAAAAACAATCCGACGATCCGCAGATCAGCGGCTACGGATTCGAGTTGACCTTCCGCCTGGCCGATCCGGACGACGGCGCGGAACCGCCGGATTGGGCGCTGAACTTCTTGCAGAATCTGGCGCGCTACGTGTTCGAAAGCGGACACGGTTTCCATGCCGGGCACTACCTCAACGCCAACGGGCCGATCGCCGCCGACAGCGACAGCGCGATCCGTTCGGTGGCGTTCGCCCACGACCCGGAGCTGCCGCCGATCGACAGCGAAAACGGCCGGGTCGAGTTTCTGCAGGTGATCGGCCTGACCAACGAGGAAGAATTCGCGCTCAAGCGCTGGTCGACCTTGAAGGTGCTCGACGTGTTCAAGGACTACCTGCCGCTGTGGACCACCGATCTGGAGCGCGGCTCGCTGCTGGCCGATGGCGACGTCGCCGCGAGGCTGGCCGAAGGCTCGGCGCGCGAAGGATCCTCGGTCGGCATGATCTACACCGATCAGTTGGCGTGGGAGCAGCGCAAGCGCCTGTTGCGCGAGCCGCTGACCCAGGTGGCGATCGGCGCGCGCCAGGTCGGCGAGTTGCTGGCCTTGCTGCCGTTGCGGCTGCCGTTCGCGCATAAGTTCAGCGTGGTCGGGCCCGATGTGCGGGTGGTGTTCGAGCCGGCGGCGCGCAACAGCGCCGAAGCGATCGGCGACGACCTGCATCTGCGCCTGGACGAACGCGCCTTGCGCAGCCTGGTCTCGCGCCTGCGCGCGCAGGCGGGCGACTACGAGGTCGACGGTTTCCCGGCGCTGCAGTTGCAAGTGCGCAAGACCGAGATTCGCAGGACCGACGGCAGCGTGGAGCAGGTGATCGGTTGAGCGCGACGGGTGTCGGCTCGAGCGGCGCAGGCTCGAGCGGCGGGGCCCCGGCCGCGACGGCACATGTGTGACATCCGCCGCGACGCGGTCGGGCCGGCTGCGTTCGTTGCGGGCCCTTGGCGTTCGAAACGCACCAGTATGGACGTCGCTGCGCGCGCGCCGGCCGCGTGGGGCGGGCCTGCCGCGCTTTGCCGAGGGCATCGGCTCGGCGGTTTTGCGCATTCAGGCGATTGAGTCCGGGCCGCCATCCGGGGTCGTGCGCAACTCGCGTCATCGGTCGGTCCGCGTCGCGGGTTAAAATGTCCGGATCGCCCCGCCCGGGCCACCCGGAGTTTCAAGATGACCCAACTCTCCGCCGGCGTGAAGTTCCGCGCCGCGCTCAAAGAAGAATCGCCGCTGCAGGTCATCGGCGCGATCAACGCCAATCACGCCCTGCTGGCCAAGCGCGCGGGTTATCGCGCGATCTACCTGTCCGGCGGCGGCGTCGCCGCGGGCTCGCTGGGCTTGCCGGACCTGGGCATCAACACGCTCGAAGACGTGCTGATCGACGTGCGCCGCATCACCGACGTCTGCGATCTGCCGTTGCTGGTCGATATCGACACCGGCTTCGGCCCGAGCGCGTTCAACATCGAGCGCACGGTGAAGTCGCTGATCAAGGCTGGAGCCGCCGCGTGTCATATCGAGGATCAGGTCGGCGCCAAGCGTTGCGGCCATCGTCCCGGCAAGGAAATCGTCTCGGCCGGCGAAATGGCCGACCGGGTCAAGGCCGCGGCCGACGCCAAGACCGATCCGGATTTCTTCCTGATCGCGCGCACCGACGCGATCGCCGTCGACGGCGTCGATGCGGCGATCGAACGCGCCATCGCCTGCGTCGAAGCCGGCGCCGACGGCATCTTCGCCGAGGCCGCCTACGATCTTCCGACCTACCGCCGCTTCGTCGATGCAGTGAAGGTGCCGGTGCTGGCCAACATCACCGAGTTCGGCCAGACCCCGTTGTTCACCCGCGATGAGCTGGCTTCGGCCGGCGTGGCGATCCAGTTGTTCCCGCTGTCGGCGTTCCGCGCGATGAACAAGGCCGCCGAAAACGTGTACCAGTCGATCCGTCGCGAGGGCCACCAGAAGAACGTGGTCGAGACCATGCAGACGCGCGAAGAGTTGTACGACCGCATTGGGTATCACGCGTTCGAGGGAAAATTGGACGCATTGTTCGCGAAGAAGGGCGGTTGATTCGATTTTCCCTTCTCCCGCGCAGCGGGAGAAGGGGGCCGACAGGCCGGATGAGGGCGCTCGTGACTTGGAGCCATCGACGTAGCCAGAAGTCGCGTGCCCTCACCCTTGCCCTCTCCCGCACGCGGGAGAGGGAAATAGGAATAAAAGACAATTTAATCGAGGAAGGACCATGAGCGATACGCAACAGACCCTGCCGAAACCGAAGAAATCCGTCGCCCTCAGCGGCACCGCCGCTGGCAATACCGCACTGTGCACCGTCGGCCGCAGCGGCAACGATCTGCATTACCGCGGTTACGACATCCACGATCTGGCGACCAAGTCCACCTTCGAGGAAGTCTCGCACCTGCTGGTCCACGGCGTGCTGCCGACCACCTCGCAGCTCAAGGCCTACAAGACCAAACTCAAGCGCCTGCGCGGCCTGCCGGCGATCGTCACCGATGCGCTGGAACTGGTGCCGGCCAACGCGCATCCGATGGACGTGCTGCGCACCGGCTGCTCGGTGCTCGGCACCGTGCTGCCCGAGCGCGAAGGCCATGCGGCCAGCGAAGCGCGCGATATCGCCGACCGCCTGATCGCCAGCTTCGGTTCGATGCTGCTGTACTGGTGGCATTTCACCCGCAACGGCCGCCGCATCGATTGCGAAACCGACGACGATTCGGTCGCCGCTCATTTCCTGCATCTGCTGCACGGCGAGCCGCCGAGCCAGCTTCTGGCCGATTCGCTGGACAAGTCGCTGATTCTCTACGCCGAGCACGAGTTCAACGCCTCGACCTTTGCCGCGCGCGTCATCGCCGGTACCGGTTCGGACCTGCATTCGTGCATCACCGGCGCGATCGGCGCGCTGCGCGGCCCCAAGCACGGCGGCGCCAACGAAGTCGCCATGGACATCATCTCGCGCTACGACAGCGCCGATGAGGCCGAGGCCGACATCCGCGCTCGCGTGGAGCGAAAGGAAATCGTGATCGGCTTCGGCCACCCGGTCTATACCACCGGCGATCCGCGCAATCCGATCATCAAGGAAATCTCGCGCGCGCTGTGCAAGGACGGCGGCAACCAGGTGCTGTTCGACGTCAGCGAGCGCATCGAGACCTTGATGTGGGACAGCAAGAAGATGTTCCCGAACCTGGATTGGTACTCGGCGTCGGCCTATCACATGATGGGCATTCCCACGCCGATGTTCACGCCGTTGTTCGTGATCGCCCGCACCACCGGCTGGAGCGCGCACGTGATCGAGCAGCGCGAGGACGGCAAGATCATCCGCCCGAGCGCCAACTACACCGGTCCGGAAGATCGTCAGTACGTGCCGATCGGGCAGCGCTGATCGCACCGCATCGAGCGCGCGTCGCGCCGGCCGTCGCCGGCGCGCTAAAACGCAATACGACCACGGAAGAGGCCAGGCGTTCGCCTGGCTTTTTCCTTGCATCCGACCTTTGCGGGTTGACGTACGTCCGCATACGACTATCGTCGAATACGACACAGAAATTTCGCGGTTTCAGCTGTCATAGTCCGGTGCCAGCCGGGAGACGTCGGCGCTGGCCGAGCGCGCGAGTGCATCGTTGCGACGATCACAGGCCGCGTTCCGGGACTCCGGAACATCCGTCGTGGGACGGGGTTCAATACGAGGGAAAGCCATGCGCGACAGTGACGTTCCGGTTAAGACCAATGAAGGTCGCGATGAAATCCAACATCGCACGCGCAAGTTACCGACGGTGCTGCGCTCGATCCTGCTGATCGTCGACGGCGATCGCAGCGCGCGTCACCTGCGCGATCTGATCGCGAGCCTGCACGGTCCGGCCGATGCGCTGGAACAGTTGGAGACGATGGGGTTGATCGCATCCTCGGCCGCGGTCGCCGCCACCCAGGTGGCGCATGCGCCGACGCCGCAGGCGCCGTTCGCGGTGCCGCGTGCCATCAACGGCCATGGCGCCGTGCCCGCCGACGCGGCGCAACGCTACCAGACGCTCTACACGCTGATGAGCGAGACCGTGCGCGAACATCTGGGCCTGCGCGGCTATTTCCTGCAGCTCAAGATCGAGCGTTGCGGCAACAGCGAAGAACTCACCGAACTGTTGCCGGATCTGAGCGCAGCCTTGGCGAAGGTGCGCAAGGACGATATCGCCGCAGAAATCGAGGCGCGGTTCGCTACCGGAAGCTGAGCTTCGCTGACGCTGACGCGTCGTCATCGTAATAGCGATAAAGCTTCAATAACCCCTCTCCCGCAAGCGGGGTGAGGGGGCGTGCTTGCGAGCCACTGGCTCGCACGGCACCGAACGCCCGAACGCTATGCGTTCGGGCGGGGCTGGGGCTGGGGTTGGGGTGAGGGTGCGTGAATCGCGGATACCGCGAGCGCATGCATTGAAGCGTCAAAGCTGCCCTCACCCTGGCCCTCTCCCGCAAGCGTCAGAGGAGATGTTCGATCAGGTATGCAACCGCGATTCCATCAGTCAGAACGACGGGCTGGTCAGAGCAGCCCTTCGGCCTTCAACGCCGCCTGCACGCCGGCATCGGCTTCCATGCGCTGCTTGAACGCGGCCAGGTGCGCGTAACCCGACAGATCGACCTTGACCGCATCGGCCCAGCGCAGGGTGATGTAGAGATACGGATCGGCGTAGCTGCGGAAACCGGCGAGCCACTGGCGATCGGCCAGGCGCTGATCGGCGCTCGCGTACAAGCCGCGCAGACGTTCGCGCGCGTGCTGACGCAAGGTGTCGGCCTGGTCCGTATCGGGATGGAACCGGCCCGGCGCGAAGATCGGCAGGAACGCCGGATGCACGTCCGAGTTCACGAACGAGAGCCAACGCGCGGCTTCTGCGCGCTGTTGCGCGCTGCCGTCGCCGGCCAACCGCGCCTGCGGAAAGGTGTCGGCGATGTAGCCCATGATCGCCGCGTTCTGGGTCAGCACGAAGTCGCCGTCGACCACCGCCGGCACCGCGCCGACCGGATTGATGGCGAGGTAGGCGGGCGCCTTCAACGAGTCCTTGTCGAGCACCTCGACTTCGAACGCGCCGCCGGTCCACTGCAGGGCGATATGGTCGGCGGTCGAACACGCGCCGGGCTTGCTGTAGAGCTTCATCCGCTATCCCTCTCGATAAGAAAAACAGGTCGGCGACTATCACCGACCTGCTGCGTATCCTCAAGGAGGGAACTGCAACGGAGCGTTACGAACGCCGGCGCTTGCGCGTCGGCGATGCGCGCCCGGCGTAGCGGCCGGAGCGCGCCTGCGATATCAACCGCGGCGCGACTTGAGCTTTTGCACCTTGTAGAAGGTGTGATCGCCGATGGTGGCGACCTGATAGGCGTTGCGCCACGACGGGCTGGCGATCGCGTGCGCGGCGAAGTGGCTCGCGCCCGGCACGATCTCCTTGCGCTGACCGGCCGGCAAGGCCCAGTTGCGCTCGGCGGCCAGAGCCACGTTGACCGACTCGGCCCAGGCCTCGGAGTTGTTCAGACGCGTGCCCGGCGAGACCAGGGTCGGCGCGAACTGCTTGTTGGCGGTAACGACCTCGCAGACCGTATCGCCCCACAGGCCGCTGTCGCGGCGGCGCAGGGCGACCTCGGCGACGGCTTGCTGGCCGCGCAGGGACTGGTCGCGGGCTTCCAGGTAAACGGTGGTGCTCAAACACAGCGAGTCGGCGGTTTGCGGCGGCAGCACGGAGGCCAGCCACAGGATCCAAGCCAGTTTCATATGACTCCTTGCTCCGTTGCGTCGGGCCGCACTGGATCGTCTGTCTCCCGGAACGGGAGAAAGGGACAGCGGTGAAGCCGACATGGCGTACTGGGGAGGGCAGCGGCTCTAACGGCGCGCTTTTGCCCCGTCACCGGAATCCGAGCCAAATGGGGCTACGGGGCGGTGGTGGGTGCCGCCTCTGCAGGGGCGGCGGAAAAGTTGGCGCAAGGTATCGGCGCCTAACCAAACCGCTACTGAACGACAAAATCCAAACGTCTAATTTGGTTGGAGTTTTTATTCTGAACAGGCGGTAGGTGCTTGGTTTTGAAAGGCTTTGTGCCGGCAAGAACCGCGCCGCCCAATCTCACTGTTGTGTGAGCGGCCGTGTTCAGCAAAACCGCGCCCCGTGAATTGGCGTCTCCGGGCGGCGGTGGACTCAGGTCGGGATGGGATTTCCGGCTCAACCGGTCTGTCCGACCCAACAGATTGGGGGACGAAGAGCCCCAATGGCCAGCGATAGTGGCCGAAGCTCCCTGTAGCAGCGGCGCGAGCCGCGACTGCGACTCCCGGCATGGGTCGTATGCGCGGTGTCGCAGTCGCGGCTCGCGCCGCTCCTACAGTCACACATACATATATATATGTAGGAACCGCGCTCAGAGCTGCGCCGCGAGCCGGCTGCCCTGATCGATCGCACGCTTGGCATCGAGCTCGGCCGCCACGTCCGCGCCGCCGATCACATGCACCGGTTTACCGCTGTCGGCGAGCGCCGCAGCCAAGGGCTTGTACGGCTCTTGACCCGCGCAGATCACCACTTGATCGACCGGCAGCACTTGCTCGCTGCCGTCGACGCGGATGCGGAAACCTTCTTCGTCCAGGCCGAGGTATTCCACGCCGCCGAGCATGCGCACCTGCTTGGCCTTCAAAGTGGCGCGATGGATCCAGCCGGTGGTCTTGCCGAGTTTCGCGCCGGGCTTGCCGGGACTGCGCTGCAGCAGCCAGACCTGGCGCGCGGGCGGTTCGGGCCGCGGTTCGGTCAGGCCGCCACGGTTGTCGCCGTAATCCAGGTCCACGCCCCATTCGGCGCGCCAGCGGGCAGGATCGGGGTGGTGCGGCTCATCGGTCGAGTGGGGGCCGTCGTGGACCAGGAACTCGGCGACGTCGAAGCCGATGCCGCCGGCGCCGACGATGGCCACGCGCGGTCCCGGCACCACCCGGCCTTGCAGTACGTCCAGGTAGGTGCAGACCTTGGCGTGATCCGAACCGGGGAATTCGACCTGACGCGGCTTGATTCCGGAGGCGAGCACGATCTCGTCGAACCCGGCCAGGGCCGCGGCGTCGGCGGTGGTGTTCAGGCGCAACTCGATGCCGGTCTGTTCGATCCGGCCGGCGAAGTAGCGCAGGGTTTCGTAGAACTCTTCCTTGCCCGGAATGCGCTTGGCCAGATTGAACTGGCCGCCGATGCGCGCGGCGCTGTCGAACAAGGTCACCCGGTGGCCGCGCTCGGCCGCGACCGTCGCGCAGGCCAGCCCGGCCGGGCCGGCGCCGACCACCGCCACCCGCTTGGGCGCCTGGGTCGGCAGGTAGTTGAGTTCGGTCTCGGCGCAGGCGCGCGGATTGACCAGGCAGCTGGCGTGCTTATTGGCGAACACGTGATCCAGACAGGCCTGATTGCAGCCGATGCAGGTGTTGATATCGGCCGCGCGCTGCCGGCGCGCCTTGTTGACCCAGTCCGAATCGGCCAGCAGCGGCCGGGCCATCGAGACCATGTCGGCCTCGCCGTCGGCGAGGATGCGCTCGGCCACGTCGGGCATGTTGATGCGGTTGGTGGTGACCAGCGGAATCCGCACCTCGGGTTTCAGCCGCGCGGTGATGCCGGTGAACGCGCCGCGCGGGACCGAGGTGGCGATGGTCGGCACCCGCGCCTCGTGCCAGCCGATGCCGGTGTTGATGAGCGTGGCGCCGGCCGCTTCGATCGCGCGCGCCTGGGCGATCACCTCGCTCCAGGTCGAGCCCTCGTCGACCAGGTCGATCATCGACAGGCGGTAGACGATGATGAAGTCCGGGCCGCAGGCCTCGCGGATGCGGCGGACGATTTCCACGCTGAAACGGCAGCGCTTGCTGGCTTCTCCACCCCAAGCATCACCGCGTCGGTTGGTGCGCGGCACGGTGAACTGGTTGAGCAGATAACCTTCCGAACCCATCACCTCGACGCCGTCGTAGCCGGCCTCGCGCGCCAGCCGCGCCGAATTGACGAAGGCCTTGATCTGTCGCTCGACCCCGCCGGCCGACAGCGCGCGCGGGGTGAACGGATTGATCGGCGCCTTGAGCTTGCTCGGCGCGACTTGCAGCGGGTGATAGCCGTAGCGGCCGGCGTGCAGGATCTGCATGCAGATGCGGCCGCCGTGTTCGTGCACCGCGCGGGTCACCTGTTTGTGCTTGCCCGCTTCCCACGGCCAGCTGAGCTTGCCGCCGAAGGGCTTGAGCCAGCCGACGATATTGGGCGCGAAACCGCCGGTGACGATCAGGCCCACGCCGCCGGCCGCGCGCTCGGCGAAATACGCCGCCAGCTTGGGGAAGTCGGCGGCCTTGTCCTCCAGTCCGGTGTGCATCGACCCCATCAGCACCCGGTTGGGCAGGGTGCAAAAGCCCAGGTCCAGCGGCGCGAACAGGTGCGGGTACAGGGGATGCGGCGCGGACTCGGCTGGATGCGGGCCCGGATCGAGCGGCTGCGGCGGGTTCGAACCGGTACGGACGGCCGTGGACATGCTGGCTGTATACGCTGGCGTATGGAATGCGCACGATGCCGGGAAAAGCGCTGTAATTCAAGGGGCGCGACGCGCCGGCCCGGCCAACGTGCGGGGTCGGGCCCGGCGCGGCCGAGGCCACGGTCAAGGCCGCGCGAAGGCAGGCACGCGGCGGGGCGCAACGCAACGGTTGTCACGGACGCGGCCCATCGCCGAACATGCCCGACCCCCCGTAGTCCGTATTTCATGGATCCAGCCACCGAAACCAGCATCCAGGACTACCTGCGCGCCGACATCGTCGCCGCCGATCTGCCCGATCTGCAGCCCCTGCTGGGCGCGCGCGACCTGCTGCGCGCGTTCTCTACCTTGTTCCACGGCGGCGAAGAGTCGGTGATGGTGCGCCTGCTGGTGCTGCGCGCGATCGGCGAGCGCGGCTCGGCGCCGGACTGGGCGCCGCAGGAACTGCGCGAACACTTCGCCTACCTCGACCCGGTCAAGTTCGACACCGTGATCGGCCGTCTGCGCGACAACGCGCTGCTGCTGTGGGACAACGAAAGCCAGCGCTACCGGATCAGCCCGGCCGGCCGTCAGGCCTTGTCGGCGATCGGCCTGCTGCTGCAGTTCAATCGCGAAGGCGATGAGCTGGCCTACGTGACCGCGCAGATCGCCGCCGGCCAGGCGGTGGGCCGGGTGCGTCCGGACGATTTGCAGCATCTGCTCTCGCGCCTCAACGAATTGCGCGAGGACTTCGACCAGGCCGTGCTCAGTGGTTCGGAGCACCGCATCCTGCGCGCCGCCGGCACCTTGCAGCAGGCCTGGCGCTGGATCGAGAAAGGCACCGAAATCGTCGAGGAAATTTCCGCCGATCTCGAACTCGACAGCCATACCCACCGCGTCGCCCAGCAGATCGGCCGCGCGCAGAGCGCGATGTTGCGCCAGGCCTCGGTGTTCCAGCGCGCGCTGAGCACGCTCGACCGCCATCGCGTGCATCTGGGCGCCAGCGGCCTGTCGTCTTCGGACGTGAATCGGTACTTGCGCGATCTGGATATCGACGCGCTGGCCGCGATCGCCGACGACGTGCTCGCGCGTTCGGCGATACCGGCCTTCATGCTCGCGCCGATCGCCCTGGACGTGGCCGAGTACGAACTGGTCGAACGCGAACGCGAAGCGCGCGAAGACCAGTCGCTGCCGCCGTCGATGGCCGCGCCCAGCGCCGACGGCTCGCCCGCGGCGGCCACCGATTTCCAGCACGCCGAACGTTGGCTCGACGAGTTGACCGCGCTGAGCGCGATGACCGGCGAGGACCCCTTGCTGAGCGAGCTGATTCCGCAGGACAGCTTCACGCTCAGCGCCTACCGCATGTCGCTGCTGGGCCTGATCGGCGATCCGGGCGCGGAAAACCGCGAAGGCGTCAGCGCCTCGATGGCGCGGTTGCCCTTGGCTTGGCACGTGGACAGCGAGTTCGAAACCGTCGAACGCGCCGGCGTGGCCTACATGAGCCGCGGCCGATTGCGCACGGTGAGCGAAGAAGAACGCCTGCAGGCGCGCGCGCCGCGCAAGCGCTCCAAAGCCGATATCGCCGAGAGCGAAGCGACCGACCAGTTGGCTCGCGTGATCGAAGACGGCGACGAGACGGGAACGGCCTCACCGCGCAAGCGCGCCGGCAAACCGAAGAACACCGATAAGAAGACCGCCTCCGCGCGCGGCACCGGGCAACCGGCACGGCGCGCGAAAGCGGCGAAGGAAACCGTGGACACCCCATGAACGACCCTATCGCTTCACTGATCGCGCGGCTGATCGCCGAACGCTGGCTGCCGCGCGACGACGTCGCCGTGCGCGACCTGCTCACCGACGCCGAACTGCGCAACGACCTCGACCGTCGCCTGGCTTCGGTCGGCATGCGCCTGCTCGAACATCCCTATGCGGCCAACATCGCTGTCGGCATCGCGCGGCCGCAGGAATCGGCGGTGTTCGGCAGCGCCAAGGCCTGGTCGTCGACCAATCTGCAACTCGACCGCGATGCGATCGCGCTGCTGGTGGTGCTGTGGGCGCTGTTGGTGTTGCCCAAGCGCCAGCGCCAGATCGCGCGCCAGCAGGCCGATCGCGATCAGGACCAGGAACAGATGTTCGCCGAGCTCAAACCGGTGCCGGTCGGCGCGGAAGTGGTCGAGCCGATCAACGAGCGCACGCTGCTGGCCGATTTCGGCGAAAAGCTCGGCGGCAAGACCCGCATCCAGTTCAGTCTGGGCACGCTGGCGCGGCAAGGTTTCATCGTCCGCCGCAAGGAGCGCATCCATGAAGGTCCGCTGCTGGATCTCGCCCTGGATTACGAACGCATCGCCGGCCGGGTGATGGACGGCGCGCTCACTTACGTGGTCGCCGAGGCGCGTCAGCACGCGTTGGAGCTGGCGGCGCAGGAAGCGGCCGAAGCCGCCGCTGCGGGCGAGGGCGGGGTCGATGCGACCGCGACGGATGCGACTTCGGATTCGTACCCGGTGTCGCCGCGCGTCGCCGCCACGGGCGCCATCGCCGCCGACGGTTACATCGATTTCGACGCGGCCGCGTTCGAGGCTTCGTTCACCGACGCCGATCCGCAATCCGAGTTCGAATCCAACGCCGACGCGGAGCCCGACCTCGCGCTCGACCCGGAAGACGCCCAGGCGCTCGCCGCCGAACCGTTGCCGCAGTTGCCGCCGCAGGCCGCCGAGTCCGCGTCGCAAACGCCCGAACCGTCCCCAGACACCGCAGAGAAGCAGGAGGCCGCGGCCGATGTTTGAGTTCCGCTCCCTCGAAGTCGTGCATTGGGACTACTGGCAGCGCTTTCAGTTGCCGCTGGATGCCTCGATCGTCACCGTGGTCGGCCCGAACGGTTCGGGCAAGACCACCTTGCTCGATGCGCTGCGCACCTTGCTGGCGATCGAAGACCGCGACACCGCACGCGACTACAAGACGTATCTGCGCCACAACGGCAAGCCTTACGCTTGGCTGCGCGCGGTGGTCAGCAATCGCGCCGACCGCCGCGGCGGCCGGCCGTTCTTTCCGATCAAGGACGATCTGGTCACCCTGGCCTGCCGCATCCGCAAGCGTGGCGGCGACTGGAGCCGCGACTACCAGATCGTCGGCGGCGACGTGCCGGTGGAAACCCTGGAGCAGGGCGGCGATTGGCTCGGCGTGCGCGATTACCGCGTGCGTCTGGCCGGTGCCGGCCTGACCCGCGCGATCTGCCGCGTGCTTACGCTCGAACAGGGCGCGACCGACAAGCTCTGCCAGTACTCGCCGCGCGAATTGCTGCAGCTGATCTTCGACGTGTTCGAAGACAAGGCCGTGCTCGACGATTACCAGCGCGCGCGCACCGAGCAGTTCGACGTGGAGAAGGAGCTGCAGCAGCTCGGCCAGGATCTGGCCGGCCTGCATCTGCGGCTGGAATCGGCCAAGGCCGATGTGCGCTCGTTCGAGGAAGGCAATGGGTTGCGCAATCAGCGCCAGCGCCTGGAAAGCGAGATCGCGCCGAAGGTCGAACTGGCCGAGCAGCGCAACGCGATCGAAGGCGCCAAGCCGCGCCTGACCGGCCTGCGCCGCGCGCTGCGCGAGCGCGAACGCGCGCTCGAGCAGATGCGCGACGAGGACGCGATCGCGTCGAGCGGCCGCGATGTGCTGGCCGAAGCCATGCGCGAAGCGCGGCATCAGGTCGGCGCCAGCGAACAGGCCTTCACCCAGGCCCGCGACGCCGCGCGCGACGCCGAAATGCTGGTCAAGCGCCGCGATGAGTTGGCCAAGCTGCAGGCGCAGCGCGGTTCGCTCGATGTCGACGCGCTCAGCGCCAGCGTCGAGAACGGACGCCGCCGTCAGGCCGAACTCAAGCTGGAAGCCGAACGCGACCGCAAGCGCGCCGGCGAGATTTCCGCGCAGATCGCCGCGCTCAGCGGTGGCGGCCGCATCGTCGAACCGTTCGAACGCGATTTCCGCGCGGCGCTCGATCAGGCCAGGATCGAGCACCGGGTGCTGACCGAACTGGTCGAGATCGTCGACCCGCAATGGTCGGTCGCGGTGGAAGCGGTGCTGGCGCCTTATCGCCATTTGCTGGTGCTGGAGAATCCCAAGCAATCGCGCGCGGCCTGGCAACTCGGCGAAAGCCAGCAGTATCGGCACTTCATCGTCGCCGAACGCGCGCCGGTGCCCAAGGCCAGCGCAGGTTCCTTGCTGGAAGTGGTGCGGTTCTCGGCCGATCCGCCGGCGTGGTTGCCGCGCCAGCTCGACCGCATCCGCCGAGTCAGCGACATCGAACACGGCTCGCGCCTGCCGGCCGGACAGGACTGGATCACCCAGAAGGGTTATCTGCGCGAAAGTCGCGGCGGCCGTCATATCGGCGGCAGCCAGCATCACTTCGGCACCGGCGCGCGGCAATCGCAGCTGGCCGAACTGCGCGCCGAGCAGGCCGCGGTCGCTCAGCGCGCGCAGTCGCGCGAAGCCGAGTTGCAGGAACTGAGCCAGCGCGTCGATGCCGATCAGTCGCGCTTGCTCGGCCTGGATGCGACCCAGGAACTGGTGACCCGCGCGGCCGAGTTCGCCGCCGCGCAGGCGCGTTTGCCGGAACTGGCCGAGGCCGCCGCGCTGGCCGCCGCCGCGCTGGCCCAGGCGCGCGCCAAGATCGACGAAGCCGGCGATCAGGACAAGGCCGAAGGCATCGCCGCGGCCAAGCGCCAGGGCCAGATCGACACGCTCGCGCGCGAGCTGCGCGAACGCGGGCAGCAGATCAACGGCGAGCGCCAGAGCCTGATCCAGCGCATCCTCGATTACCGCCGCAAGCGCGCGTTGATGCCCGAGTCCTGGCGCAGCCCGACCGCGCTGCAGGCCGCGCGCGCCGAGTACGAAAGCGCCTCGGCGGTGCGTCGCGAGCTCGAGCGCATGGACGACCGGCTGGAGCGCGGCGGTTTCGTCACCGACGAGGCCTGCGTGCCGCTGCGCGACAAGATCGGCGCCGACCACGATGAGCTCGCCAGTTCGATCATGCGCCGCGAAGGCCATCTGGAGCGCGCCAAGCGGCTCACCGAGGAAGCGCGCGGCGCCTACATCAACGTGTTGCGCGCGACCGTACGCCGCTACAAGAAGAATCTGGCCGCGCTCGGCGAGCTCGCCGGCATCGGCGTGGACGCCGACATGCCCGAGTTGGCCAACAACGACGTCGCTCTGGCCCAGGCCGGTTTGTCGGTGCGTTTCGATTTCGACCGCAAGGGCTGGATCGGCCTGGACGACGGCGAGGCCTCCGGCGGCCAGCAGGTGATGAAGTCGCTGCTGTTATTGGTGGCCTTGCTGCGCGATGAGGACCAGCCGGGCGGCTTCGTCTTCATCGACGAACCGTTCGCGCATCTGGACGTGTTCAACATCGAGAAGGTCGGCCGCTTCCTGCGCGCTACCGACGCGCAGTACATCCTGACCACGCCGATCACCCACAACCTCAACGTGTTCGATCCATCCGACCTGGTGCTGACCACCAGCAAGCGCCGCGGCGGCAGCGCCTGGGCGGAACCGGTGGCGGTGCTCAAGCGTCAGCGCGAGGACAATAAGGCGGCGTAACCAAAGCCGCGGCGAATTCCACGCCATCCCCCTGTAGGAGCGGCGCAAGCCGCGACCGCGAAACCTAGGTTTCGCCGCAACTGAGGTTTCGCGGTCGCGGCTTGCGTCGCTCCTACAGTGACTCAGTGGCGATCGAAGCGATCTGGTCGCAATCAGCGCGCCAGCGCTGGAACAATACGTCTCGCTAATACCGATGCGCTTCGGCTTGACTCACGCCGCGCCGCCCTTACTCTATGCACACGAAAAACCACCCGATCCTTTAGGCAGCAACCCGTCATGAAGCGCTTCCCGCTACTGATATCGCTGAACGCCCTGCGCGAGAGCGCGGGCCGGGTGCGCCTGCCTCCTGTGATCTACGGTTCGCGGTCGATGTAATCGGCCCCGCCGCAGCCACACCGAATCAGAGCACCCGCAAGGGTGCTTTTTTATTGCCTGTTGTTTGACCCGACGCCGGCCCGCGAGGCCGGATTCCACTCGCCGCCGTCGCTCGCAACCCAAGGAGAACGTGTCGTGAATACCGCGACCGATACCCAAACCTAGCCGCGCGCCCTGTCGCCAACCGGGGACGCGCGGCCTCCCTTCGTTGGCAACATTGCGAATCATCTTATGAACACCACCATTGCTTCGAGCTGGCGCAGCCTCGGCATCATCGCCCACGTAGACGCGGGCAAGACCACGCTCACCGAACGCCTGTTGTGGAAAACCGGCGCGATCCACCGCATGGGCGAAGTCCACGACGGCGCGGCCACCACCGACTTCACCAAGATCGAACAGGATCGCGGCATCACCATCGGCGCCGCGGCCGTGCAGACGCGCTGGACGCCGCAAGGCCAGGCCGAACATCGGCTGACCATCATCGACACGCCAGGCCATATCGACTTCGCCATCGAAGTCGAACGCTCGCTGCGCGTGCTCGACGGCGCGGTCGCCGTGTTCAGCGCGGTCGACGGCGTGCAGCCGCAATCGGAAACCGTGTGGCGCCAGGCGCGCCGGCACGGCGTGCCGCTGATCGCGTTCGTCAACAAGATGGACCGGATCGGCGCTTCGTTCGAGCGCACCCTGGCGCAGATGCGCGAGAAGCTCGACGCGGTGCCGTGGCCGCTGGGTCAGTCGATCGGCGTAGAAAACGATCTGCGAGGCTGGGTCGACTACGTCGCCCGCGACATCGTGCTGTGGGATGCGGACAACCAATTGTCCCGCCGCCCCTGGAGCGAGGACGAGGCGCGCGAATTCGAGCCGTTGCGTGCGCGCCTGATCGAGGCGGTCGCCGATCACGACGATGCGCTGGCCGAGGCGTTTCTGGAGGCGCGCGCGATCGATGCGGACGCGCTCAAGGCGGCGCTGCGCCGCGCCACGCTCAAGGGCGCGGGCACGCCGGTGCTCGGCGGTTCGGCGTTCAAGAACAAGGGCGTGGAAACGTTGTTGGACGCGATCGTCGACTATCTGCCGTCGCCGTTGGATCGGCCGAGCGTGCGCGCAGAAAGTGAAAGCGCACGCGAACGCGGCGAAGTCGCGCTCGCGCCGGATGCGTCCGGCCCGCTCGCGGGATTGCTGTTCAAGATCGTGCATCAGGAACACGGTGCGCTCTCGTTCGTGCGCTTGTACTCGGGCACGCTGCGGGTCGGCGATACGCTGTGGGCTTCGCGTCGCGATAAGTCGGTGCGGGTCGGCCGCTTGGTCGTGGTCCAGGCCAATCGCGGGCACGACGTCGATGTCGCCTATGCGGGCGAGATCGTCGCGGTCCAGGGTTGGAAGGATGCGGTCAGCGGCGAAACGTTGAGTGCGGTCGGCAACCGGTTGGTACTGGACGCGATCCAGGCGCAACCGGCGGTGCTGTCGTGGCGTCTGACCGCGGGCAAGGCGGGCGACTTGATCCGCCTGGGCCAAGGGTTGGCTAGCCTGGCACAGGAAGATCCGTCGTTCCGTGTGGGCACCGATTCGGAAACCGGCGAGACCTTGGTATGGGGCATGGGCGAACTGCATCTGGACGTGATGGTGCAGAAGCTGCGCGACGATTGGGGCGTGGAAGTGCGCACCGGATCGCCGCGCGTGGCCTACCAGGAAACGCCGAGCGCCGCGGTGCGCGCGATCGAAGGCAAGTTGTCCAAGCAGAACGGCGGCACCGGGCAGTTCGCCCGTGTGGTGATCGATGTCGAGCCGCGCCAGGACGGGCAGTTCGAGTTCGTCGATCGCACGACCGGCGGTGTGGTGCCGCGCAACTTCGTCAATGCGACGGAGAAGGGCTTGCGCCTCGCGCTCGCGGAAGGCCCGCGCGGTTACCCCGTAGTCGGTCTGACCGTGACCTTGACCGACGGCCAGACCCACGCGGTGGATTCGTCCGAACTGGCGTTCCAGCGCGCGGCCGGCGATGCGCTCAAAGCGGCGTTGGCGCAAAGCGGCACGACCTTGCTCGAACCGGTGATGTCGCTGGTCATCGACACGCCCGGCGGCAACGTCGGCGACGTGGTCGGCGATCTGCAACGGCGCTCGGGCCGGGTGGTGTCGCTCGAGGACAAGGGCACGCGCACCGATGTGACCGCGCGCGCCCCGCTGGCCCAGTTGTCGGGTTACACGACCGCGTTGCGGTCGTTGACCCAGGGCCGCGCTTCGGCGTCGATGGTGTTCAACGGCTATGAGGAAGCGCGTTCTGCGCCGAAGGCGGCGTAAGCGCTGTGTGGTAGGCAACACGAGACAGGGCCGGCATGCCGGCCCTGTTTTTAACTCGGATTCGTGGGTTTTCTTTTGCTCGTCATCCCCGCCTTCGCGGGGATGACGGCTTCAAGCTATAGGGCGATCTGGATGGAACAGGAGCCGCTCCTGCGCGCCGTCACCATCCCGCCAACACCAACTTCCCGATCGTCTTGCCCGACTCCAACCGCCGATGCGTCTCGCGCAGATTCGCCGCGTCGATCTTGCCCAGCGTTTCGGTGTGCGTGCCCTTGAGCTCGCCCGCATCGATCAACTGCGCCACGCGGTCGAGGATCTTGCCTTGTTCGATCATGTCCGGCGTCTTGAAGCGCGGACGGGTGAACATCATTTCCCAGTGGATGCCGATGCACTTGGCCTTGTACGGGTCGCCGATCTTGAGCGCGCCGGGCGGCTCGACGATCAGGCCCACATGGCCCTGCGGCGCCAGCAGTTCGCCGAGCGTTTCCCAATAGTGGGCGGTGTCGACCAGATTGACCGCGGCGTCGATCTGCTCGAAACCCAAAGCCTGCAGCTGCGGCGCCAGCGGTTGGCGATGGTCGATCACATGGTCGGCCCCCATCTGCTTGCACCATTGGACGCTTTCGTCGCGCGAGGCGGTCGCGATCACGGTGAAGCCGGCGCGTTTGGCGATCTGGATCGCGATCGAGCCCACGCCGCCGGCACCGGCGACGATCAACAACGACTTGCCCCGCCCGCCGCTGTCCGGATCGAACGGCATGCGCTGGAACAGCAGTTCCCAGGCGGTGATCGTGGTCAGCGGCAAGGCCGCCGCCTGCGCCGCGCTGAGCGACTTGGGCGCCGCGCCGACGATGCGTTCGTCGACCAGATGTAGTTCGCTGTTGGTGCCCGGACGGGTGATGTCGCCAGCGTAGTAGACGCGGTCGCCGACCTTGAAGCGGGTGACGCTTTCGCCGACCGCTTCGACGACGCCGGCGGCGTCGTAACCGAGCACGCGCGGCTGCGCCTCGACCTGCGGCTTGGGCGAGCGCAACTTGGTATCGACCGGATTGACCGAAATCGCCTCGACCCGCACCAGCAGATCGTGGCCGCTGGCGGTCGGCGCGGGCAGGTCGACGTCGACCAGCGACTGCGGATCGTCGATCGGGAGGTAACGGGTGAGTGCTACGGCTTTCATTGCGGACTCCGGATTGCGTGGGAGGGTGAGGCCGGCATCGATGGATCGATGGCGGATTGTGGGCCAAGCGGCCGGCCCGTTCTGCGAAAGCGCGCCGGCCGCGAGATATCTGGATTCAGCGCGTGCCGAACAACGCCGCCTCGTCTACGGCTTGCGCCATGGCGCGGTAACCGGCGTCGCCCGGATGCAGGCGATCGCCCGAATCGTAGGCCGGCAGGAAACGCCGCGGATGCTTGGGATCGCGGGTGATCGCATCGAAGTCGACCACCGCGTCGAACTCGCCGCTGTCGCGGATCCAGGCGTTGACCGCCTGGCGCACCTTTTCCTTGTCGGCGCTGTAGTAATCGCGGATCGGCGCATCCGGCAGCGCGCCTTCGAACGGGGTCAGGGTAGCGCCGACGATGCGCACCGAGTCGAGCCGCGCGCGCGCGATCAACTGGCGGTAGCCCTCGATCAGGCGTTCGGCGCTCATCGCTTCGCGTTGGGGCTCGAAGCTGCTGCCGGGCCAGCCGATGTCGTTGATGCCGATCAGCACGAACACGGTGTCGGGTTTGAGGCTGAGCACGTCGCGTTCGAATCGCGCCAAGGCGCTTACGCCCATGCCGTCGTTCAACACTTGTCCACCGGAGATGCCGGCGTTGAGCACGGCCACGTCGCGCGCGGCCAGCCGCTGGGCGAGGACGTCCGGCCAGCGTTGGTAACGGTTCGGCGTGGAGGCGGCGCCGTCGGTGATCGAATCGCCCAGGGTCACCACGGTGCGGGTCGGCCGCGCCGGTTCGACATAGACGCCGCTGAGGAAAGGCCGGGTCTGCAGGACTTCGCCGCCGTCGATGCGCGCGTCGGCGGTGCGGTCGCCGGCGGCCAGATAGGCGTCCTGGCGTCCTTCCCAGTGGAAAGTTTTCAGTGGCGTGTCTTGCGGCAGATACAGGCTGACCGCGACTTCGCCGAGCGCGGCGACATCGAGTTCGACCGGATCGCTGAGCACTGGCGCGCCCGCCGGCACGGTCACGCTGGAACGGCCGCCGAAGGTCAGCGCGCGGTCGCTGTCGGTGTCGATGCGCGAGCCGCCGGCGCTGCGGGCGATGCGCGCCGCGCCGATGACCAGCGGCCGGTCGCCGTAGGCGTTGGACACCGTGATGCGCACGCGCTGGCCGCCGACGCTGACGCGCGCGACCTGGCGCACGGTCTGATCGTGCAGCCGCTGCGGCGCGCCATTGGGCAGGACGAAGCCGGCTTCCCAGGTCGCCTGAGGGCTGGCGATCCAGGTGCCGACCCAGCGCGTGCCGTCGGCGGCCTGGGCCGGGACGGTCAGCGCCAGCGCGACCGCGGCGGCGGCGAGCGGCTTGAGCAGGGACGAAGCGTTCATGAGGAGAGTCCGCAATAACGTCGGGGATTCGACGGGCTCACGTTAGGTTCTTCCGATTCGCGCCAGTAGCAGGCAAGATCGCATATGGTTCATTCCATATCGGAATGAACAGCGTCCCGGGAGTGGCATGGACACGCTTCGCAGCCTCCAGACCTTCGTGCGCGCGGTCGAATTGGGCAGCTTGTCGGCCGTCGCGCGCGAGCAGGGCACCACCCAGCCGACGATCAGCAAGACCGTCGCGGCGTTGGAACAAGACCTCGGCGTGCGCCTGCTCCAGCGCAGCACCACCCACCTGGCGCCGACCGAACAAGGCCGGCGTTTCTACGAACGCGCGCGGCGGGTGATCGAGGAGTACGGCGAAGCGGTGGCCGACGCGCGCGGCCTCACCGAAACACCGGCCGGGCTGCTGCGGGTGAGCGCGCCGGTCAGCATCGGCGTGCTGCGTTTGAATCGATTGGCGCAGGAGTTTCTGGCGTTGTATCCGCAGATCGAGATCGAGCTGATCCTCAACGACCGTTTCGTCGATCTGGTCGAGGAGGGCATGGATGCGGCGCTGCGGCTCGGCGCGAACCTGCCGCCGAACGTGGTCGCGCGCCGCGTCGCGCTGTCGCCGCGCGGATTGGTCGCGTCGGTCGAGTATCTGGCGCGGCATCCTCGCATCGAAACGCCGGCCGACGTGGCCGCGCACAACTACCTGCGTTTCGCCTGGGCCGGCGACAGCATCGAACTGCACGGGCCCGGCGGCGAGGTGCAGCGCCTGAGCGCGAACGGGCGGTACCGGATCAACAATTCGCTGGGGATACGCGAGAGTTTTCTGATCGGCGCAGGCGTCGGCCTGGCGCCGGCCTGGTTGGTCCAGGACCTGATCGACAGCGGCGAATTGGCCTGGGTGTTGCCGCAATGGAAGGCCTCGGCGCATGAAGCGTATCTGCTGTATCCGGCGCGGCGGTATCTGCCGTTGCGCACGCGGGTGTTCGTGGAGTTCTTGAGTGAGCGGTTGGTGCGGTTGCCGGGGTTCTTTGCAGTGGCCGATCAGGCCTGATGCTCCAAAGCTTTTGCCGTCATTCCCGCGAAGGCGGGAATCCAGAGACTGCAGAGTCACTCCTCGGTGAATCCCTGGATTCCCGCCTTCGCGGGAATGCCGAGCAAGGGCGAAGGCGACCATTCGTATCGAGATCGGCATACGCATCGAGTAGTCGAAGCTCGAACTCAACCCGCGGCGCAAACCGCAGCCGCTTCGCCTTCCACCCGCGCATCCGCGGCAATCGCAGCCGCGCGTTTAGGCGCATCCAACTTGGCCGCCAACACCGCCAACACCAATCCCGACAGCGTCACCAACGCCGCAACCCAAGTCACCGCGCCCAATCCCGGGCCATGTTCGATCACCGCGCCGCCGAGCCACGCGCCGAGCGCATTGCCGAGATTGAACGCGCCGATGTTGAGACTCGAAGCGAGGTTCTGCCCGGCCGGATCGGTCTTCTGCAACACCCACAGTTGCAGCGGCGGCACGGTTGCGAACGCGGCTACGCCGAGCAGGCCGACGAAGGCGATCGCGGCGAGCTGATGGTGCAAGGCGAAAGTCATCACGCCCAACACGATCGCCAAGGCGATCAAGGTGCCGATCAACGCCGGCGCCAGACGTTTGTCGGCCAGTCGTCCGCCGATCAGATTGCCCAGGATCATGCCGCCGCCGAACACCAAAAGAATCGGTGAAACCGCGGCAGCGCTGAATCCGCTGATGGAGGTAAGAATCGGCTGGATAAAGGTATAAACCGTAAACACACCGGCAAAGCCCAACACCGTCATCAACAAGCCAAGCAACACCTGCGGGTGCACCACCGCCTTGATTTCGCGGCGCAGCGCCACCGGCTCGGGCTTGCTCTTGTCCTTCGGCACCAGCGTGGCGATCACCACAGTCGCGATCAGGCCGATGATCGACACCGCCCAGAACGTGGAACGCCAACCGTACTGCAGGCCCAGCCACGCGCCGGCGGGCACGCCGAGCAAGGTGGCCACGGTCAGGCCGGTGAACATGATCGAGATCGCCGAGGCTTTCTTGTCGGCCGGCACCAGGCCGGTGGCGACGACGGCGCCGACGCCGAAGAACGTACCGTGCGCCAGCGAGGTGATCACCCGCGCGATCATCAGCACGGTGTAGTTCGGCGCGATCGCGCAGACGATGTTGCCGAGGGTGAAGATCACCATCAGCGCCACCAGCACCGCCTTGCGCGGCATGCGCCCGGTGGCGATGGTCAGCACCGGCGCACCGACGAACACGCCCAGCGCATAGCCGGAGATCAGCAGCCCGGCCGCGGCCAGGCCGACCTGCAGATCGGCGGCGACCTGCAGCAGCAGGCCCATGATCACGAACTCGGTGGTGCCGATGCCGAAGGCGCCGACGGTCAGCGCGTACAGCGCGATCGGCAGACCCTTGGCACTGGGTACTGTCTCGGTGGCGGCTGGCGTGGCGGCGGGGGAGGAGGACGGGGCATGCATGGGGGCGCATCCGGGGAAAGATGCGGCAGTCTGGGCCGTTGCATCTTGTGGAAAAACCCGCAGGATGACGAATCACTATCAACGGTTCGTTGAAAATGCCATGGACCGCATCGCCGACCTGACCCTGTTCCTGCGGGTGCTCGACCTGGGCTCGATCAGCGCCGCCGCGCGCAGCCTGGACGTATCGGTGGCCGTCGCCAGCCAGCGCCTGAAGCGGCTGGAACGCGACCTGGGCGTGCGCCTGCTGCACCGGACCACGCGCCAACTGCACGCCACCGCCGAGGGCGTGGCCCTGGCCGAACGCGGCCGGGCCCTGATCGAGGAGCTCGAAGGCCTGACCAGCGACCTGCGCCAATCCGGCAGCGAGCCTTCGGGCGTGTTGCGCGTTACCACGTCGGCTTCGTTTGGGCGCATGTACATCTCGCCGTTGCTGCCCGAGTTCCAGCGCCGCTACCCGGCGGTGCGTTTGAGCGTGAACCTCAACGACGAGCGGCTGGACCTGATCGCCTCGGGCATGGACCTGGCGATCCGCATCGGCCCGCTCGACGATTCCAGCCTGGTCGCGCGCAAACTCGCCGACAACCGCCGGCTGCTGGCGTGTTCGCCCGACTACCTGCGCCGCCACGTCGCGCCGCGCGTGCCCGGGGATCTGGCCGATCACGAATGCCTGCTGCTGGTCGGAGCGCAGGGGCGCATGGACTATTGGCGCATGCTCGATGGCGCGGGCCACGAGACCACGGTGCGGGTCAACGGGCGGCTCGAGAGCAACTTCGGCGAAGTGCTGCGCGACGCGGCGATCGCAGGCTTGGGCATCGCCCATTTTTCGGCCTGGCACGTACACGAGGACCTGCGCGCGGGGCGCTTGGTCGAAGTACTGCCGGGTTACCGATTGCCCGACACCGCGATCAACGCGGTGATGCCGCAGCGCCGGTTCGTGCCGTTACGGGTGAGGGCGTTCGTGGATTTCGTGGCCGAGTCGTTCGGACAGGTGCCGCCGTGGGAGCGAACCGCATGACCACTCCGCGTCGCCGAGCGCCGCTGTAGGAGCTGCGCAAGCTGCGACCGTGTCATAACGGCAACGCTGAAAGTTCCGTCGCAGTTGAGTTGTCGCAGTCGCAGCTTGCGCAGCTCCTACAAGAGCAGGCGCGACTGTCGCGGCGATCGGGCAAGGCTTTTAAATCACGCTTCAATCGAATCCGAACGCATCCAAGGCCAGCGATCCCATCTCGTGCGAGCGATGGATCGTCCGTACGTTCGGCGCTTCGCCCGCCGCGCCCAGCGCGACGAACAGCGGCATCAGATGCTCGACCGTGGGATGCGCATGCCGCGCGTTCGGCGCCTGCGCTTGCCAGTCGAGCAGGGCGGCATGATCGCCGGCATCGAGTTTCTCGTGCATCCACGCACTGAACTCCGCCGCCCACGACGGCATCGGCGCGTCGCGTTGCGTCCAGTCCAGGTCGCCCAGGTTGTGCACGAAACCGCCCGAACCGATCACCAACACCCCTTCGTCTCTCAATGCAGCCAGTGCCTGGCCCACGGCATAGTGCTGCGCGGCCGTGCCATGCGGCATGACCGATAACGGCACCACCGGAATATCCGCCTGCGGATACATCCGCCGCAGCGGCACCCACACCCCATGGTCCAGGCCGTGGTTGTCGCGCAGCTTGGCGTTGAGACCGGCGTCGCTGAGCCGCGCGGCGATCTGTTCGGCCAGGCGCGGCAGGCCCGGCGCCGGGTACTGGATCTGGTACAGCGGCTGCGGAAAGCCGCCGAAGTCGTGCACGGTGTGCGGTTTGTCGTGGCCGCCGACCATCGGCCGGTCGGTCATGAAGTGGGCCGAAGCGATCACGATCGCGCGCGGCCACGGCAGTTGCTGACCCAGCGCATCGAGAAAACGCCCGGCGGGCGAATCTTCCAGCGCGAGCATCGGCGAGCCGTGGGAAAGGAACAAGGTGGGCAAGCGAGTCGGGATGTCCATGCCCGAAGGGTGATCCTCGGCCGGGCGATTTCCAAGTTCGGCCGGCGCGCAACATCGTTCTGTAATTGCGAGCAATTCGCAACAACCTGTCGGATTGTCCGCTCCGACGCTTCCGTATCGTCGCCGCGCAATCGGCCTGCGAGCCGACACGGCGCAACCGGTCGCCGCGCCGGACCCTTCGCGTCTGGCAAAATAGCGGGCTCACTCACCCGTTCGCAGGCCCCGTGCACATGAGCCACTTCGACATCCGCTCGACCGTCCGCCCCGATCCCGACAAGCCGATGGTCGACATCGCCGACTACGTCGCCGACTACAAGATCGATTCGAAAGAGGCTTACGACACCGCCCGCTACATGCTGCTCGACTCTTTGGCCTGCGCCGCGCTGGCTATGGACCACAAGGAGTGCCTCAAGCACCTCGGCCCGCTGGTGCCGGGCGCGCAGATGAGCGGCGGCGCGCGCGTGCCGTACACCTCCTATGAGCTCGACCCGGTCCAGGCCGCCTACAACATCGGCGTGCAGATCCGCTGGCTCGACTTCAACGACACCTGGCTCGCGGCCGAATGGGGCCATCCGTCCGACAACCTCGGCGCCATCCTCGGCGTGGCCGACTACCTGGGCCGCAAGGCCGAGGCTGAAGGCGGCAAGGCCATGACCGTGCGCGACGTGCTCGGCCACGCGATCAAGGCCCACGAAATCCAGGGTGGCTACGCGCTCAAGAATTCGTTCAACCGGGTCGGCCTGGATCACGTGATCCTGGTGCGCCTGGCTTCGACCGCTGTCACCACCCAGATGCTGGGCGGCAACAAGGAAGCGATCGTGACCGCCGTGTCGCACTCGTGGATCGACAACGGCGTGCTGCGCACCTACCGCCACGCGCCGAACACCGGCCCGCGCAAGAGCTGGGCCGCCGGCGACGCCTGCCGCCGCGCCGTCACTCATGCCTTGAATGCCGTGAAGGGCGTGGTCGGTTATCCGAGCGCGCTGTCGGTCAAGACCTGGGGCTTCTACGACATCGCCTTCAAGGGCAAGCAGTTCGAGTTCGAGCGCCCGTTCGGCAGCTACGTCATGGAGAACGTTCTCTTCAAGATCAGCTTCCCGGCCGAGTTCCACGCCCAGACCGCGGTCGAGTGCGCGATGAAGCTGCACGATCAGGTCAAGGACAAGCTGGACCAGATCGAGCGCATCGAGCTGGAGACCCAGGAAGCCGGCGTGCGCATCATCGACAAGGCCGGCCCGCTGGCCAATTACGCCGACCGCGACCACTGCCTGCAGTACATGGTCGCCGTGCCGCTGATCTTCGGCCGCCTGACCGCCGACGACTATGTCGACGCCATCGCCGCCGATCCGCGCATCGACGCCCTGCGCGACAAGATGACGGTGAAGGAGAACGAGCAGTTCACCAAGGACTACTTCGATCCCGACAAGCGCTACATCGGCAACTCGGTGCAGGTGTTCTTCAAGGACGGTACGTCCACCGAAAAGGTGTCCATCGACTTTCCGATCGGCCACCGCAAGCGCCGCGCCGAGGGCATCCCGGTGCTGATGGCCAAGTTCGAGGCCGCCGTCCGCGCCAAGTTGCCGGCCGCCCAGGCCGACCGCCTGCTGGCCTTGGCCAACAACCCGGCCGAACTCGAAGCCCTGCCGGTGACCGAATTCATGGCCCTGTTCGCCCAGTCGGCCAAGTAAGCCGCCCGCTTCGGCAATCCACACCCGAGAAGTGCAGTTCGTTGCTGAACGGACTGCCTTCTCGAACCTGAATGGATCGCTACTCGGTCCCAGTATTCATGGAACCGAGTCGAATGTTAGACGGTTGTTAACACCGCTTTCACGTTGGCAAACCTACTCTGCGCAGCGATGGCGTCATCCAGGCGGCCGTCCTGAACGGTAGAAACCTCGCAGACGCGGTTTCCAAAAATTTTTAGAACCAGGAGCTACAAGATGAATAAGAAACTCCTCTGTGCCGCCCTGCTGGGTGGTTTGAGCCTCGCGCAGGTCGCCAGCGCTCAGGACTTCGACGACCGTTGGTACCTGACCGGCGCTGCCGGCATGAACATCCAGGACAACGACCGCGGCACCCGCAACGCTCCGTTCGGTGCGATCGGCCTGGGCAAGTTCCTTAACAAGAACTGGTCGTTGGACGGTGAACTGAACTATCAGAACCCGAAGTTCGACGACAACCAGGACGCCAACTGGAGCCAGTACGGCATCTCGCTGGACCTGCGTCGCCACTTCGTGACCGACGGCCGTAACTGGAACCCGTACGTCCTGATGGGCCTGGGCTACCAGCGTTCGGAAGAAGAGTACCTGTTGCCGTCGGTGCTCTCGCCGGGCAACCGTAAGGACGGCAACTTCGCCGCCAAGGTCGGCGTGGGTATCCAGGGCGACCTGGGCCGCGTCGGTATCCGTACCGAGCTGGCGTACCGCGCCGACTTCGACGACACCAGCGTGAACGCGCCGCAGGAAGATTGGTTCGGCGACGTGCTGGCTTCGGTCGGCATCGTGATCCCGCTGGGTCCGGAGCCCGTTGCTGCCGTGGCTCCGGCCCCGATCGTGGAAGCCGGTTGCGCCGATAAGGACGACGACGGCGACGGCGTGAACAACTGCGACGACAAGTGCCCCGGTTCGCAAGCTGGCCAGACCATCGGTCCGGACGGCTGCCCGGTCCCGGTCTCGATCGACCTGAAGGGCGTGAACTTCGATTTCGACAAGGCGACCCTGCGTCCGGACGCGGTCACCATCCTCAACGAGGCCGCCGAAATCCTGAAGCGCTACCCCGAGCTGAAGGTCGAAGTCGCCGGTCACACCGACCTGTGCGGTAAGGACGAGTACAACCAGAAGCTGTCGGAGCGTCGCGCCAAGGCTGCGTACGACTACCTGACCAGCAATGGCGTCGACGGTGGCCGTCTGGCCGGTCCGATCGGCTACGGCGAGAGCCGTCCGCTCGAGCCGACCCCGCAGACCTTCCCGGCCTGCAAGAGCGAAAAGAACCGCCGCACCGAGCTCAACGTCCAGAACTGATCGGACGAGGCGGCAGCTACGGGCCGTTCGCGGCCCGCAGTGCAACAAAGCTGAAGCCCGGCCTAGCGCCGGGCTTCATTTTTGTATCGCAACCGCACGCGTAAGCATTATCAAAACTAAGACATCCGCCGCATTTTGTTTCCGAATTCCGACCGTTCGTCGGCCGAATCGAGACGAAGTGGGCGTAGCGAGTATGTAAACGTTACATACAAATCTGCTCATACCCGACTGAACTACGTTAAGTGGTATTAACAAACTTCTTGACCGTGTATGATCCCCCCGCCAGTGACTGCGGCGCCCGGCCATGCCAGTGCTGAAAGTGTCTCTGTCACAGGAGTCAGCGCCGCATAAGACTGTCCCGATCACACAGTCCCGATCACCCCCCGTTCCGATCGATCTGAAGGAGTTACAAATGAAGATTCGTATGTTGAGCACCGCATTGCTCGCGGGCTTGGCTTTTTCGCAGGCTGCCAGCGCGCAGGATTTCGATGACCGCTGGTACCTGACCGGTGCTGCCGGCATGAACATCCAGGACAACGACCGCGGCACCCGCAACGCTCCGTTCGGTGCGATCGGCCTGGGCAAGTTCCTTAACAAGAACTGGTCGTTGGACGGTGAACTGAACTATCAGAACCCGAAGTTCGACGACAACCAGGACGCCAACTGGAGCCAGTACGGCATCTCGCTGGACCTGCGTCGCCACTTCGTGACCGACGGCCGTAACTGGAACCCGTACGTCCTGATGGGCCTGGGCTACCAGCGTTCGGAAGAAGAGTACCTGTTGCCGTCGGTGCTCTCGCCGGGCAACCGTAAGGACGGCAACTTCGCCGCCAAGGTCGGCGTGGGTATCCAGGGCGACCTGGGCCGCGTCGGTATCCGCACCGAGCTGGCGTACCGCGCCGACTTCGACGACACCAGCGTGAACGCGCCGCAGGAAGATTGGTTCGGCGACGTGCTGGCTTCGGTCGGCATCGTGATCCCGCTGGGTCCGGAACCCGTTGCTGCCGTGGCTCCGGCCCCGATCGTGGAAGCCGGTTGCGCCGATAAGGACGACGACGGCGACGGCGTGAACAACTGCGACGACAAGTGCCCCGGTTCGCAGGCTGGCCAGACCATCGGTCCGGACGGCTGCCCGGTCCCGGTCACCATCGACCTGAAGGGCGTGAACTTCGATTTCGACAAGGCGACCCTGCGTCCGGACGCCGTGGCCATCCTCAATGAGGCCGCCGAGATCCTGAAGCGCAACCCGACCCTGCGCGCCGAAGTCGCCGGTCACACCGACCTGTGCGGTAAGGACGAGTACAACCAGAAGCTGTCGGAGCGTCGCGCCAAGGCCGTGTACGACTACCTGACCAGCAATGGCGTCGAAGCCACCCGTCTGGCGGGCCCGGTGGGCTACGGCGAGAGCCGTCCGCTCGAGCCGACCCCGCAGACCTTCCCGGCCTGCAAGAGCGAGAAGAACCGCCGCACCGAGCTCGGCGTCCAGAACTGATTGGACGATCGGCAACTGCGGGCCGTTCGCGGTCCGCAGTGCAACAAACCAAGAAGCCCGGCCTCGTGCCGGGCTTCTTTTTTGCGTGCGTAGCGGGTCGCTGACGGACGGTCGCGCGAACGCCGGCGCGCGCTTGCGGCCGCTAATGCAGCCCGTTCATAAGAAATGCCGATAAGCGACTGATTTCGCGGGTTGTCCGATCTGTTCGCCGCGCCTACACTGGCGCGCATCGTTGAAAACACGCGCGCCGGCTTCGCCTTTCGCGCCGATCACTGGAGAGAGAGCCATGCGCCGATTGCTTGCCGCCACGTCGTTGATCCTGATCGCCGGAGCGGCGCAGGCGCAGAGCAGCACCGCCAACTGCGCGGCCTTGACCGCGGCGCGCGCACAGCCGGTGCAACCGACCCTGATCGCGCCGGTCTCGCCGGAACTGGTCGCGCCCTCGCATCAACTCGGCGCGCCGACCGGCGTGCTGTCGCAGGCCTTGGACGAAGCGTTGTCGGTCGACCAGGTGCTGCTGCGTATCCGTCTGGACGGCTGCAATGTGGCCAAGGCCACGCCGGCCTCGACCGGTATGCCCTCGGCCAACGATCCGGCGGCCTACAAGCCCAAGACCGAGTTCGACAACACGCCCTGGCGCTTCGACATGAGCCAGGGCGGCAAGCGCATGACCGCCGACGAATTCAGCGCCTGGATGAAGGCCAAGGGCGTGCGCGTGGCCAAGGGCGCCGCCGCCGCTCCGGCCGCTGAACCCGCGCCGGCCGCTCCGGCTCCGGCGCCCGCTGCGGCCGAGCAGAAGAAAAAGAAGTAAGCCTCGCACACGAGGTTTAATTCCGATGGCCGTGGGCGACGCCCGCGGCCGTTTTACTTTGAGTATGGCGCGCCGCGGAGTATCGGCGTGGCACGCCATGCGATCGGGTTTCGATCCGTTGCGATAATGCGCGGCGCATCGCGCGCATCCGCATTCGGGATATCGGCGGCGGCGCTATGGCTTCGTCGGCCCGGCGCGAATCGCCGAATAATGCGTTAACGCGCTGAATATCGGAAGGTGCGCCGATAATCTCAATCATCGGTCGCGTTCGCCGCCGTGGCGATACCGTCTGAGCATCACTGCTTCCAGGATAGCTGCGTTGAACAAACCATTGCCCCGACACGGCCTGGCCCGCGTGCTGTCCAAGCAGGGGCTGTGTTCGCGCAGCGAGGCGGCGAAATGGATCGCGGCCGGACGCGTGTCGGTCGACGGCTGCATCGTGCGCGATGCGGAGTTTCCGATCGTGCAGGGCCGCCACCACATCGTCGTCGATGGCAAAGCGCCCGATGCCGCGCCGCGAATGTACCTGATGCTGAACAAGCCGCGCGGTCTGGTGACCACGGTCAGCGACGAACGCGGCCGGGACACCGTGTACCGCTGCTTCGACGGCGCCACGGTCGATGGCGCGCCGCTGCCATGGCTGGCTCCGGTCGGCCGGCTCGACAAGGCCAGCGAAGGCCTGCTGCTGTTCTGCAACGACCCGCAATGGGCCGCGAACATCACCGATCCGGAGCTCGGGCCGGACAAGACCTATCACGTGCAGATCGACGCGATTCCCGACGCAGCGCAGCTGGCCGCGCTGCAGGTCGGCGTGAGCGAAGACGGCGAACTGCTGCGAGCCAAATCCGCGGTCTTGCTGCGCAGCGGCGAAAAGAACGCGTGGCTGGAGATCGTGCTCGACGAAGGCCGCAACCGACAAATCCGGCGTTTGCTGGCGACGTTCGACCTCAACGTGTTGCGGCTGATCCGGGTGGCGATCGGTTCGCTGGCTTTGGGCGATCTGGGCAAGGGCCAGTGGCGTCAGCTGAGCCAGGACGATCTGGACGATTTGCGATGAGGCGAACACAGAGTGGACCCGAACTCCGACCGGGATAACAGTCGTCGCCGACAGCGGCGCGATACATTGCCGAGGTAAGGATTGTCGGATCAAGCCCTAAGCGTCGGCGCCGCCCAAACAGGGTTCGAGCGCCCACGCAATCACAAGGAGGTGCACCGCCCGCAGGACAGGGCCATTCCATTGGAAATCGTATGCAGCGTCGCGAACCGCGCGGCGTCGGCGCGCGTGACGCCTATTGGCGACGTCGACGTCGCGCCAATAAATCGACCATTCAAGGAGAAACACGATGACTTACGAAATCGCACGTTCCGCCATCGCCCGGCCCGTCGCCGCCCGGTTCGCCGCCTTGCGCGTGCTGATGCTGTCGCTGCTGATGCTGGTCAGCCAAGGCGTCTGGGCCGATCCGGTCGTGGCCGATCAGGTGCTGTCGGTGACCAAGCAGAACTTCACCGTGCTCAAGCAAAACTACCAGATCGCCAAGATCCAGTTGCAGGCCGGGCAAACCAACGCCGCGGTGATGTCGTTCACCCTGGCCAAGGTGCAGGCTACGAAAATGACCTCGGATCTGATCCGCCTGTTGAATGAGAACCGGCATACGCTGGACAACGGCCTCTACCAGAACGGTGACGAGCAACAGCGGACGGTGAACTTCAACACCATCGCCAAGAGCACCGCGCAGACGCTCCAAGTCAAGTTGACGATCCTGACGATGCAGCCGACCTCGCAGATCGATCTGGTCATCGCCGATCAGGCGCTGACCCGGTTGACGTTTGATATGAATCGGGTCGAGCAGGCGATGATCGCCGCGCAACAGTAAGCCATTACGGCTGCGGCGCGGATCGCCGCATCGCCCCCACTTCAAGGAGAAAACGATGTCGTACGCAATCACTGTTTCCGATCCTGGCATCCAATCGCCTGCGTTCATGCCGGGCCGATCGGCCAAGGCCCTGCTGGCCGGACTCGTCGCGCTGCTGCTCGCAAGCACGCTGTTGTTCAGCGGCCGCGCCTCCGCCGATCCGGTCGTCGCCAACCAGATCCTGCAGGCGATTCGTCAGGATCGGCAGGTGCTCGACTTGTATATTCAGCTGGCCAAGCAGCACGCATCGAGCGGCAACATCGCCGCAGCGCGTTCGACCTATCTGTCGGCGAACATGGAGGCGCTCAAGCTGAGCGCTCGTTTGCGGAATCTGCAGCAGCAGAATCTGGATTCGTTGAATCGCGGCCTGTATCGCGATCGCGCCGCGCTGGAGCGAGCCATCCAGTTCGGGCAGTCGGCCAATGTGGACATCAAGGTGCTGGCGCTGGACCTGCAGATGCTTACGCAAACGCCGACTTCCCTGCAGTTTCAGACGCAGCTGCAGATCGACACGATCAAGTTCAATATGAACATGGATCGGCTGGAGCAGGCGATGCGCGACGCTTGATCGCATCGCATCGCATCGCGGCTAAGGCGCGGACCGCGCCTTAGCCGTTACGTTGCCTTGTCGAAGAAGTGGCCTGGGCCCGCGGCAAGCCGTCAGGCCTTGATGACGCCCAATTCGCGGCCGATCTTGACGAACGCGTCGATCGCGCGATCCAGATGTTCGCGGGTATGCGCGGCCGACATCTGCGTGCGGATGCGCGCCTGGCCCTGCGGAACCACCGGGAAGAAGAAGCCGATCGCGTAGATGCCTTCTTCGAGCAGACGCGAGGCGAACTTCTGCGCGAGCGGGGCGTCGTACAGCATCACCGGGCTGATCGGATGCACGCCGGGCTTCACGTCGAAGCCGGCCTGGGTCATCCGCTCGCGGAAGTACGCGGTGTTCTGCGCCAACCGGTCGCGCAGGTCGCCGGCCGCCGACAGCATCTCGAACGCCTTGATCCCCGCGGCCACCACGTGCGGCGGCAGCGAATTGGAGAACAGGTACGGGCGCGAACGCTGACGCAGCAGTTCGATCACTTCCTTTTTGGCGGTGGTGAAGCCGCCGAGCGCGCCGCCCATGGCCTTGCCCAGGGTGCCGGTGAAGATGTCGATCCTGTCCATCACGCCCTTGACCTCGGCCGAGCCGCGGCCGGTCTGGCCGAGGAAGCCGGTGGCGTGGCATTCGTCGATATGCACCAGCGCGCCGTACTTTTTCGCCAGTGCGGTGATCTCGTCGAGCGGGGCGATGAAGCCGTCCATCGAGAACACGCCGTCGCTGGTGATCAGCTTGGTTTTGCAACCGGCCGCGTCGGCGGCCTGCAGCTGCTTCTCCAGATCGGCCATGTCGCAATTGGCGTAGCGGAAGCGCTTGGCTTTGCACAGGCGCACGCCGTCGATGATCGAGGCGTGGTTGAGCGCGTCGGAGATGATCGCGTCGTTTTCGCCGAGCAGCGGCTCGAACAAGCCGCCGTTGGCGTCGAAGCACGCGGCGTACAGGATCGTATCTTCGGTGCCGAAGAAATCCGCGATGGTTTTTTCCAACTGCTTGTGCAGGTCCTGGGTGCCGCAGATGAAGCGCACCGAAGCCATGCCGAAGCCGTGCGTGTCGAGCGCGTCCTTGGCCGACTGGATGATGTCGGGATGATCGGCCAGGCCCAGGTAGTTGTTGGCGCAGAAGTTCAGCACCGTACGGCCGTCTTCGAGCACGATCTGCGCCGACTGCGGGCTGGTGATGATGCGCTCGGACTTGAACAGGCCCTGGGCGCGGATTTCGTCGAGGGTGTCGGCGTAGTGTTGGGTCAGGGACATGAGGGGCCGGGATTCGAGATTAGGGATTTGGGATTGGCAAAAGCGGGATGGCTGAGATCGGGCGGGATCGCTTTACGAATCCCGTAAACCCAATCCCGAATCCCGCTCAGTTCCAACTAAGCACGACCTTGCCCGCCTTGCCCGCTTCCATCAGATCGAAACCCTTCTGGAAATCGTCGATCGGCAGCTGATGGGTGAGCACCTTGCCGAGCGGGAAACCGCCGAGCACGAGCTGCGTCATCTTGTACCAGGTCTCGTACATCTTGCGGCCGTAGATGCCGTGCAGGGTCAGGCCCTTGAAGATGATCTTGTCCCAGTCCGCGCCGGCGCCCTTGGGCATGATGCCGAGCATGGCGATCTTGCCGCCGTGGTACATGCAGTCGAGCATGTCGTTGAACGCGCGCGGGTTGCCGCTCATTTCAAGGCCGACGTCGAAGCCTTCCATGTGCAGGTCGGCCATCACGTCCTTGAGCGACTGGTTGGCGACGTTGACCACGCGGGTGGCGCCCATGTCGGCGGCGAGCTTCAAGCGGAAATCGTTGACGTCGGTGACCACCACGTTGCGCGCGCCGATGTGCTTGCAGATGCCCGCGGCGATGATGCCGATCGGGCCGGCGCCGGTGATCAGCACGTCCTCGCCGACCACGTCGAATTCCAGCGCGCAATGCGCGGCGTTGCCGTAAGGGTCGAAGAACGCGGCCAGTTCGCTGGGGATCTGGTCGGGAATCGGCCACAGATTGCTGGCCGGCATGACGATGTACTCGGCGAACGCGCCATTGCGGTTGACGCCGATGCCGGTGGTGTTGGGGCACAGGTGCTGGCGGCCGCCGCGGCAATTGCGGCAGTGGCCGCAGACGATATGGCCTTCGGCCGACACGCGCTGGCCGGGGCGATAACCGACCACGCCGGGGCCGAGATCGACCACGCGACCGACGAATTCATGGCCGATCACCAAGCCTGGCTTGATCGTGCGCTGGCTCCACTCGTCCCACAGGTAGATGTGCAGGTCGGTACCGCAGATCGCGGTCTTTTCCAGCTTGATCAGCACCTCGTTCGGGCCGGGCACAGGCACCGGAACTTCTTCCATCCAGATGCCCTTGCCGGCTTCGCGCTTGACCAGGGCTTTCATCGTTTGCGTCATGGGACTCGATACCTGTGGGCCGCGGCCGGGCCGGGCGGGAATGAAGGCCGAATTATACGCACTCGCCTTCGACCGGACCGCCGCCGGGGTTTGCCCGGGCCGGGCGGCTTGGCCTATCGTCGCGGCTTCTTCGCCGTCTGGTACGACCATGCGCCCCCGTGTGTTAGCCCTGTCCCTGGCGCTGTGCGCCACCGCCGCCCAGGCCGATGAAGGCATGTGGATGCCCTCGCAATTGCCCGACATCGCGCGACAACTGCGCGCAGCCGGGTTCAAGGGCGATCCAGGCGATCTGGCCGAACTGACCCGCGCGCCGATGAACGCGGTGGTCAAGGTCGGCGGCGCCACCGGTTCGTTCGTGTCCGGCGATGGCCTGGTGCTGACCAATCACCATGTCGCCTTCGGCGTGATCCAGTACAACTCCGGCAAGTCCGCGGACGGCCGCGATCGCGACTTGATCGGCAACGGCTTCGTCGCCGCCGATCGCGCCGCCGAACTGCCGGCCAACCCGGATTTCCGCGTGCTGGTGACCACCGGTTTCGACAAGGTGACCGATCGCATTCTCAAGGATGCGCGCGGCAAGAACGGGCGCGCGTATTTCGATGCGGTCGAAGCGGCGAGCAAGGTATTGGTGGCGCAGTGCGAGCGCGAGGAGGGGTATCGCTGCAGCGTCGCCAACATGTACTACGGCACCGACTTTTATCTGATCCGGCAGTTGGAGCTGCGCGACATCCGTCTGGTGTACGCGCCGCCCAACAGCATCGGCAACTACGGCGATGAGATCGACAACTTCGTCTGGCCGCGCCACAGCGGCGACTTCACCTTGCTGCGCGCCTACGTCGGTCGCGACGGCAAGCCGGCCGATTACTCGCCCGACAACGTGCCCTACACGCCGCCGGGGCATCTGCAGATCTCCACCGATCCGGTGCGCGAAGGCGATTACGCCATGCTCGCCGGTTATCCGGGGGTGACCTTCCGTCATCGCATGGCTTCCGAGTTCGCCCAGCAGATCCAATGGCAGCTGCCGTCGCGGGTGGCTTTGTACGCCGACATGATCAAGACCATCGAAGCGGCCAGCGCCGGCGATGCCGATGCGAAGGTGCGTTACGCCGCGCAGATCGCCGGGTTCAAGAACACGCTCAAGCGCGCCCAGGGCGAACTGGACGGCTTGCGCCGCAGCGACGCGGTCGATGTGCGCCGAGCCGACGAGACGGCGATGTTGGCCTGGTTGAACAAGCAATCCGAGGCCAAGGCGATCCGCGCCGACATCGACGCGGCGCAGAAGGTGCTCGAACACGGCGCTGTGATGCGCGATCGCGATCAACTGCTGACCGCGATCCGCACCCAGGCGCAGTTGCTCAACGCCGCGCTGACCGTGCAGCGGCTCGCCCAGGAACGCGCCAAGCCCGATGCCGAGCGCGAATCGGGTTATCAGCAGCGCGACGAGGGCCTGATCGCCGGCAAGCTCAAGCAGGTCCAGCGCCGGTACGCGCCATCGGTGGAGAAAGCCCTGTTGCTGGAACTGCTGAGCCAGTACAAGGCCTTGCCGAAGACCGCGCGCGTGGCCGAGTTCGATCGCGTGTTCGCCGGCGAAGACCGCGCCGCATTGCAGCGCACCCTCGATGCCTTGTACTCCGGCACCCGATTCGGCGACGAGCAGGTGCGTGCGCAGGCGATGACGTCCGACGCGGCCGCGCTGGCGGCGTCCGACGACAGCCTGCTCAAGGCCGCGGCCGCGCTGTTGCCGGCGGTGCTGCGCGCCGAAGATGAAACCAAGAGCCGCGAAGGCGAATTGCTGCGTCTGCGTCCGGCCTACATGCGCGCGCTGATCGCGTATCGCCAATCGCAGGGCCGCGCGGTGTATCCGGATGCGAACTCGACCTTGCGCGTGAGTTTCGGCGCGGTCAGCGCGATGGATCCGCGCGACGGCGTACATTATCGACCGCTGACCACGGTGCAGGGCATCGTGGAAAAGCACACCGGGGCCAAACCCTTCGACGCGCCGCAGGCGCTGCGCGAGGCGATCGCCAAGGGCGATTTCGGCAGCACCGTCGATCCGGAGCTCAAGACCCAGACCGTGGATTTCCTGACCAACCTCGATACCACCGGCGGCAATTCGGGCTCGCCGGTGCTCGATGCCAACGGCAGGCTGATCGGGCTCAACTTCGACAGCAACTGGGAGGCGGTGAGCGCCAGCTGGATGTTCGATCCGCGCTACAAGCGCGCGATCCACGTGGACATGCGTTACCTGCGCTGGCTGCTGGCCAAAGTGTATCCGGCGCCGCATCTGCTCAAGGAAATGAAGTTGCCGGCGGAATGATCCAGCCGCGGCGAGGCGGTCCGACCAACGGCGCCCCACTGTTCATGTAGCCCCACAGCCGTGCCGATGTGGGGCGAATGGCCCGAAAACCGGCCGTCCGCTGCGTTGCGCGACGGCGGCCACGGGCGCGCCCGGAGCCGGATCGGCAAAACTTTCCGGCCGATTTACCGTTATTTACCGTCATCCATCTCGTAAGGGGAACACGATGCGCTACACCGTATTGGCCGCCGCGCTCGCGGCAGGGACGCTGGGACTGGGCGTTGCGTCCACGGCCGTCGCCGTCGAGGGCATGTGGGTGCCGCAGCAGTTGCCGGAGATCTCCGCGCCGCTGAAGAAGGCCGGACTCAAGCTCAACGCCAAGCAGTTGGCCGATCTCACCGGCGACCCGATGGGCGCGGTGGTATCGCTCGGCGGCTGCACCGCCAGCTTCGTGTCGCCGCGCGGCCTGGTGGTGACCAACCACCACTGCGCCTATGGCGCGATCCAGCTCAACTCCACCGCGCAGAAGAATCTGATGCGCGACGGCTTCAGCGCCGCGACCGTGGAGGAGGAAGTCTCGGCCGGTCCGAGTTCGCGCATCTACGTGCTCGATTCGATCCAGGACGTGACCGAGCAGGTCAAGGCCGCGATCGACGATGCGGTCGAACCGATCGACCGCACTCATGCCTTGGAAGCGATCGACAAGCGTCTGGTCGCACAATGCGAGGCGCAAGCCGGTTACAGCTGCGATCTCTACAGCTTCTTCGGCGGCGGCACCTATCGCTTGTTCCGCAGGCTCGAGATCAAGGACGTGCGCCTGGTCTACGCGCCTCCGGGCAGCGTCGGCAACTACGGCGGCGAAGTCGACAACTGGATGTGGCCGCGCCACACCGGCGATTTCTCCTTCTACCGCGCCTACGTCGGCAAGGACGGCAAGCCGGCGGCGTATTCGAAGGACAACGTGCCGTATCAGCCCAAGCGTTTTCTGAAGATCGCCGACAAGCCGCTGGGCGACGGCGATTTCGTCATGGTCGCCGGTTACCCGGGCCGCACCAGCCGTTACGCGCTGGCCAGCGATTTCGACGCGACCGAGAACTGGACCTACCCGGTCACCTCGGCCCACGACAAGAAGCTGATCGCGCTGATCGAGGAGGTGTCCAAGAAGGATCCGGAGATCGGCGTCAAATACGCCAGCACCGTGCGCGGCATGCAGAACCGCTCGAAGAACTACGACGGCCAGTTGGAAGGCTTCAAGCGCATCGGCGCGGCGCAGAAGAAGCGCGCCGACGAACAAGCCGTGCTGCAATGGTTGGGCAAGCGCGGCGAGCAGGGCGCGCCGGCGTTGGCCGCGCACGAGAAGCTGGAGGCGGTCGGCGAGGCCGCGATCGCTCACCGTGAGCGAGATATGGCGTTCTCGCAACTGCGCAGGGTCGGCGTGATTTCGGCGGCGGGCACCTTGTACCGTCTGGCGGTCGAGCGCGCCAAGCCCGATGCCGAGCGCGAGGAAGGCTATCAGCAGCGCGACCTGCCGGCGATCAAGGCCGCCCTGGAGCAGATGGAGCGCCGTTACGATCCGCGCATGGATCGCGAGCTGCAGGCGTACTGGTTGCGCGAATACGTCAAGCTGCCGGCCGGCGAGCGCATCGCCGAACTCGACCGCTGGCTCGGCGGTTCCGACGAGAAGGCGATCAAGCGCGGGCTGGACAAGCTGGCCAAGACCAAGCTCGGCGGCACCAAGGAGCGGCTGGCGCTGTTCGACGCCGACCGCGCCGCGCTCGACAAGAGCAAGGATCCGGCGATCCAACTGGGCAAGGCGCTGTTGCCGGCGGTGCTGCGCCTGGAGCAGGAAGCCAAGACCATCGAAGGCGAAACCCTGGTCGCGCGCCCGGTGTATCTGCAGGGCGTGATCGATTACCGCAAGAGCCAGAAGCAGGCGGTGTATCCCGACGCCAACTCGACCTTGCGCATCACCTTCGGCAACGTCAAGGCCTACACCAAGCTCGACGGCAGCAAGCAGGCCTCGTTCACCAAGCTGGAAGAAGTCGCGGCCAAGGCCACCGGTCAGGAGCCATTCGACGCGCCCGCTGGCTTGCTGGAAGCCATCGCCGACAAGCGTTACGGCGGTCTGGCCGACAAGCGGCTGAAGACGGTGCCGGTGAATTTCCTCTCCGATCTGGACATCACCGGCGGCAACTCGGGTTCGCCCGTGCTCGACGCGCAGGGCAAGCTGGTCGGGCTGGCGTTCGACGGCAACTGGGAGTCGGTGAGTTCGAACTGGCTGTTCGACTCGACCATGACCCGCATGATCGCGGTCGATCAGCGCTACATGCGTTGGATCATGCAAGAGGTGTATCCGGCGCCGCAGTTGCTGATCGAACTGGGCGTGCCGGCGAAGAAGTAAGCCCACGCGCGGTCCATCGAGGTTCGCAGACGCCAGCCGCTCGCGCGGCTGGCGTTTTTTTTCGAGCGCCTTCGATTCGCCGCAAGCACTAACGAATTTTTAGCGTTATCGAACGAGTCGGAAGCAAAAACTGAGCGCCGAGCTACTGCGAACACCCACATGCCGTTTTCGCCATGGCGTTCACAGATTTACCCAGGCTAGACTCGGCCTTTCGCCGATCCAGGACGTTTTGATGCGATACACGCTGCTGGCCAGAACCATGGCCATGACAGGGACGTTGGTCTGCGGTCTGGTCTGGCACGGGACTGCGCAGGCGGTGGAAGGCATGTGGACGGCGCAGCAACTGCCCGAGCTGACGTCCGCGCTCAAGCAATCCGGCCTGCGGGCCACGCCCAAGCAACTCGCCCAATGGGCCGATCCCAAGGGCGATCCGCTCGGCGCGGTGGTGCCGTTGGGCGGATGCACCGCCAGCTTCGTCTCGTCCAAGGGCCTGCTGCTGACCAATCACCACTGCGCGCTCGGCGCGATCGGGCTCAATTCCACCCCGCAGCGCAATCTGCTGCGCGACGGCTTCAAGACCGGTACCAATAACGAAGAAGTCTCCGTCGGGCCGAACGCGCGCATCTTCGTGCTCGATTCGGTGCAGGACGTGACCGCCAAGGTCCAAGCCGCGCTGAGCGGCGCCGATCCGCTGGCGCGCATCGTCGCGCTGGACGTATTGGAGAAGCAGCTGATCGGCGACTGCGAGAAAACCGCGGGCTACGGCTGCCGCCTTTACAGCTATCTGGGCGGCAACCGCTACGAACTGCAGCGCAGCGTGGAGATCCGCGACCTGCGCCTGGTCTACGCGCCACCGGAGAGCATCGGCAACTTCGGCGGCGAAAGCGACAACTGGATGTGGCCGCGCCACACCGGCGATTTCGCCTTCTATCGCGCCTATGTCGGCAAGGATGGCAAGCCGGCGCGGTATGCGATCGACAACGTGCCGTATCAGCCCAAGCGTTGGCTCAAGATCGCCGACAAGCCCTTGGGCGCGGGCGACTTCGTCATGCTCGCCGGCTTTCCCTCGCTGACCAACCGTTACGCGATGGCCGACGATTTCCAGGCCAACGCCGAATGGACGTATCCGACCGTGGCCGCGCACTACAAGCGCCTGGCCGCGTCGATCGAGGCCGAGAGCCGCAAGAACCCGCAGATCGCCGCCAAGTACGCCGGCACGTTGCGCGGCTGGCAGGGCGCGGCGAAGAATTACGAAAGCCAGATCGAGAGCTTCCGCCGCGCCGGCACTGCGCAGATCAAGCGCAACGAGGAAACCGAGCTGCTGGAATGGCTGCGCGGCAAGGGCGCGGCCGGGCAAGCGGCGTTGGCCGCGCATGCGCGTCTGGTCGAACTGGGCCAGCAGGCGCGCGCCGAGCGCGATCGCGATCTGATCCTGGGCCAATTGGCGGCGACCGGGTCGTTGTCGGCGGCGACCCAGCTGTACCGTTCGGCGATCGAGCGCACCAAGCCCGATGCGCAGCGCGAACCCGGTTACCGCGACCGCGACCGCACCGCATTCGAGAACGGCCTCAAGCAGATGGACCGCCGCACCGAGCCGCGCATGGACCGGCAGTTGCAGAGCTACTGGCTGCACGAATACGTCAAGCTGCCCAAGGAACACCGCGTCGTAGCGCTGGACAAATGGCTGGAGGGCGAGGACGAGAAGGCGGTCAAGCGCGCCTTGGACCGCATCGCCAAATCGCGTTTCAACAATCCCGAACAGCGCGCCAACTGGCTCAACAGCGATCGCGCCGGGTTCGAACAGAGCAAGGACGCGAGCAAGGACGGCGCGATGTCCTTCGCCGTGGCGGTCATGCCGACCTTGCTGCAGATGGAGCAGGAGATCCGCGCCCGCGCCGGCGAAACGCTGATCGTGCGTCCGGTGTATCTCAAGGCGCTGGCCGATTTCCGCAAGAGCGTGGGCCGAGTGGCCTATCCCGACGCGAACGGCTCGCTGCGCATCAGCTACGGCACGATCACCGCATACACCAAGAGCAACGGCGCGCAGCAGCTGCCGTTCACGCGGGTCGACGAGATCGCCGCACGCAACACCGGTACCGCGCCGTTCAATGCGCCGCAGGCCTTGCTCGACGCGGTCGCGGCCAAGCGTTACGGCGCGACCTTGATCGACAAGCGGCTCGAATCGGTGCCGGTGAATTTCCTCGCCGATCTGGACATCAGCGGCGGCAACTCCGGTTCTCCGGTGCTCGACGGGCAGGGCAAGCTGGCGGGCATCGCGTTCGACAACAACTGGGAATCGGTGAGCTCCAGTTGGTTGTTCGACCCGGCCGCCACGCGCACGATTTCGGTCGACCAACGCTATCTGCGCTGGGTCATGCAGGAAGTGTTTCCCGCGCCGCGATTGCTGGCGGAGATGGGCGTGCCGGCGTCGGGCAAATGAAGCGCCCGCCAGCTTGATGTCCGACTGCAGGAGCGGCGCAAGCCGCGACAGCGACATCACAGATGCGACGCAAGCGAGGTTTCGCTGTCGCGGCTCGCGCCGCTCCTACAGGGAGAAACGAAACGGCGGCGATGCTTGCAAAAACAACGGGCCGGCAATGCCGGCCCGTTGCGTGTTCCCGCGGCGCATGGCGCTGCGCCGCTTGCGCATCAGTCGCGCGGCGGCGGGCAGATCATGTGGCCGCTGCTGTACTTGGCGGTGCGCACGCCCGATTCGGTGAGCACGCCGTCGCAGCTGAGCTGCGCTTCGCCGACCACGTTACCGGCGGTGTCGAAATAGAAATAGAACTCGCCGATTTCGTCCGGACCCGGTGGGCGGGCGAGGGCGACGGTGGCGACGAGGGCGGCGGCGAGGCCGATACCGGCAACGAAAGACTTACGCATGGCGAACTCCTGATTTCTTCAACATGGCGAAAGATGCGTCCGGCGCGACAGCTGCCGCGCGACGGAAGCGGGGGTACAACCGGTGGCGCGATGAGTTTCGCCGCTGCTGTCGCTCACGGCAGTTGCGCCCCTCATCGAACCGTTGCTGCATGAAACATCACCCGTGCGCGGCCACGACAGGCCGCGCGCCGATCACGCTTCCGGATCGCAGATGTAGTAGCCGACGCCGAAATCCTTGGTCGGGCGGCCCCAGGCTTCGCGCGTGCCGTCGCAGTGGATCGAGGACTGGCCGGACACCGAGCCGTCGGGGTTGTAGTAGGTGTAGATCTCTCCCGGACCGGTGGGACCGGGCGCGGCGAGCGCGGCGCCGACCGCGGCGAGCGCCGCGAAGCCGAGCGTCAGAGCGAGTTTCTTACGCATGATGAGGTTCTCTCTTCAAAGTGCCGGCAGATCGCCGGCGCAACGAAACTAGGCCGCGCGGAGCGATTACTCACCTGACAACTAACACCTGAACGTATCTTTGTGACATCGGTCGAATCCGTTCCACCGACGGCCTCGGACAAAACTGAGAACCGATCGACATACGCACATCGAATCGGCGATCGGGGTTCAATTCATAACGGGCCGGGGTTCGAAACCCAGGCGTCCATCGGCCGCCGCCCCGACATGCATGCTTGCCAAGCGCGCCCGCGCTGGCTTAGGCTGCGCGGGCAGTCGCGGATTCCCATGCCAGCCGGCCCCGTCTCCCGACCCGTGTCAGATGCCGCTTCCACGCGGCGCCGCTTGCGGCGGATTGGTCCCTGTTCAGGGGCGCGATTCCCACCCTGAGCGCATATCTACCCGTAGTGCCGGCTCGCAACGTCTCCCGTCTGTCCCTCACGACTTGGAGCTTGCGATGAAAGTACTGGCCTGCGATGGCATCCACGAAGACGGTCTGGCCCTGTTCCGCGATGCGGGCTGGGAAGTCGTCGTATCCGATCCGATCAAGGAACCCGCCGCGCTGGCCGCCGCGCTCAAGGGCGTGGACGCGATCCTGGTGCGTTCGGCGACCAAGGTGCCGGCCGAGGCGCTGGCCGACGCGGCGCAATTGCGCGTGATCGGCCGCGCCGGCGCCGGCGTGGACACGATCGATGTCGAGGCCGCCACCGAACGCGGCATCGCGGTGATGAACGCACCCGACGGCAACACCCTGGCCGCGGCCGAACACGCGATCTCGCTGCTGTTCGCGCTGGCCCGCCACATCCCCCGCGCCGACGCCGGTATGAAGGCCGGCGAATGGCCCAAGGCCGGCCTCACCGGTTTCGAACTGGAAGGCAAGAAGCTCGGCGTGATCGGTCTGGGCCGCATCGGCGGCACGGTCGCGCGCAAGGCACAGGGCATCGGCATGGAAGTGGCCGCGCACGATCCCTTCCTGCCCGCCTCGGCCGCCGGCAAGGGCAGCGTGCCGCTGAAGACGCTCGAGGAACTGCTGGCCTGGGCCGACGTGGTGACCCTGCATATCCCGCGCACCAAGGAAACCACCAACCTGCTGTCGGAAACCAGCATGCGCTCGATGAAGAAGGGCGCGTATCTGGTCAACGCCGCGCGCGGCGGACTGGTCGACGAAAACGCCTTGCTGCAGCTGATCGAAGAAGGCCATATCGCCGGCGCCGCGCTCGACACCTTCGTCACCGAACCGCTGCAGGCCGACTCGCCGCTGCGCGCGAATCCGAAATTGATCCTGACCCCGCACCTGGGTGCGTCCACCAGCGAAGCGCAGCAGGCGGTCAGCACGATCCTGGCGCGCCAGATCATCGATTTCGTCGCCACCGGCGCGGTCGCCGGCTGCGTCAATCTGCCGCCGCTGACCGCCGAAGCCGCGCGCGAAGTCGGCCCGTGGATGCCGCTGATGTCCTCGCTCGGCCGCCTGGCCGCGCGCCTGGTGCCGGCGCCGACGCGTCTGGAAATCACCTACGCCGGCCGTACCGACGCGCTGGATACGCGGCCGTTGTCGCGGTTGTTGGTCGCTGCATTGCTCGGTACCGCTTCGGGGCGGGTCACGCCCGTGAACGCATTGCAGGAAGCGGCGGCGCGCGGCCTGGTGGTGTCGGAAACCCTCGGCGGCGACGGCGACGGTTTCGATCGTCTGCTCAAGCTGCGCGTGGTCGGCGAGAACCGCACCCGCGAGATCGAAGCGACCTTGCATCGCGGTCCGCGCGTGGTGCGTCTGGACGGCGTGGAAATCGAATTCGACCCGCAGGCGCACGTGCTGCTGCTGCGCAACGAAGACCGCCCCGGCATGATCGGCGTGGTCGGCTCCACCCTCGGCGCGGCCGGCGTCAACATCGTCAACTTCGCCCTCGGCGCGGCCGGCGACGGTGAGGCGCGCGCGGCGATCACGGTCGATCGTCCGGTCAACGACGAACAGCTCGCCGCCTTGCGCGCGACCCCCGGCATCCTTTCGCTGGCGCAGGTGTAAGCATGCGCATCCTGCTTGCCCGTCACGGCGAAACCCCGTGGAACGCCGAAGGCCGCTATCAGGGCCAGGAAGACATCGCCTTGTCGCCGGTCGGCGAGAGCCAGGCCCGCGCGCTCGGCGCGCGCCTGCGCGACGTGTCGATCACCCGCGCGGTCGCCTCGCCGCTGTCGCGCGCGCGCTACACCGCCGAGTTGGCCCTGGGCGAGGAACGCGCCTCGATGCTCAAGCTCAATCCGGGCCTGATGGAAATCGCGCACGGCACCTGGGAAGGCCTGCTCGCCAGCGAAATCCGCGAGCGCGACGGCGACCGACTGCGCGCGTGGCGCGATACGCCGCATGAGGTGCTGATGCCCGGCGGCGAATCGATCTTGCACGTACTCGATCGCGCCTGGCCGGCGTTCGCGCGCGCCTGCGAAGGTTTGAAGGCCGACGACACTTTGCTGGTGGTGGCGCACGACGCGGTCAACCGCGTATTGCTGTGCAAGGTGCTGGGCATTCCGCTGGCCAAGCTGTGGACCTTCCGCCAGGCGCCGACGACGTTGAATCTGCTCGAAGGCGACGATGTCGATCGTCTGGAAGTGGTGCGATTGAACGATTGCAGCCATCACACGGCGTTGTTCGGAGAGGCGGTGCATCGGGCGTTGTAGTTCGCCGCGCGAAACGCCACGGCGCGCGAGGCCGGTTTCGCGCGCAGCTTGCGTGCGGCGACGCGGTGTCTTTGGGAAGGTCTGGATCAAGCACTGACGTGCTTGATCCGCGAGACGCGAGCAACGTCGGCTTGGACTAATCGGCCGAGTCATGCACGCCCAGCGACCGGACCTGTCCGCCGAACGATTTGCCAAACCCATCTTAATTCGCCGAATCGCCGCGCACCAATGTGCGTTTTTGTGCCCGAGCGCCGCAGCGCATCCAGTGCGAATCATGGAACCTCGCCCTGCGATCCACGGTGCAGGGGGCGTCGATTGCTGATTCTTTCTTCGAACTCAGCGGAGTCTCCCCTATGCCTACCCATGTATCCGCTCGTCCCAGTCCACTGGCCGCCGCCGCGGGCCTGTTGGCCTTCGCGCTTCCCGCGTTGACCGCATTCGCCCAGCCCGCGCTGCCCGACGGCAGCCTCGACCCCGGTTTCGGCCGCGGCGGTGTGGCGATCAGCGATTTCCCGCTCAACAACGATTGGGTCCACGCCGTCGCGACGCAGCCCGACGGAAAAATCCTCACCTTCAGTCGCGGCGGCGGTCCCACGCCGCACGATCCGACGTTCTTGCGCTGCCGCCTGTTGCGTTGGAGCAGCGACGGCAAACTGGACCCAACCTTCGGCAACGCTGGTCAAGCACTACTTAGTGGGCCGAGGGACAGCGCGGGGTTGCCCTCTTGTACCACCGTAGCCGTGCAGTCGGACGGAAAGATCGTGGTCGGCGGTACGCTGGGTTTCAATGTGCTGTTGGCCCGCTACACGCCCGATGGTCGCCTCGATCGCGATTTCGACGATGACGGCATCGTGGTCACCCGCGACTATTATCTCAACGAGCCCTATGAGATCGCCTTCCAGCCCGACGGCAGGATCGTGGTGGGCGCGATCGGTTTCGATGATTCGTCGAGCACGTTCACACCGGCGGTCGCGCGTTTCACCGCCAACGGCAAGCTCGATCCGAGTTTCGGTCGTGGCGGCGTTGCCGCGACACCGCTGCCCGAGCGTTTCGGCGGCGGTTCGGTAAGACTGGTGTTGCAGCACGACGGCAAGATCGTGACGGCCGGTTCGGTGCAAAACGCCAGCATGTTGATCCGTTATCTGCCCGACGGCCGCCTCGATCCGGCTTTCGGCGCGGGCGGCATCGTACGTTTCATCGGCAATAACCTCTACGACACGGTCAACGGGATGGTGTTGCAGGCCGATGGCAGCTTCCTGACCAGTCATAGCCTACGCACGTTCGATCCCGGCCCTGACTTCAAAGGTACGGTGATACGGCATCGCGCCGACGGCAGTCTGGACAGCGGCTATGGCTCGCCGCTGGTGCGCGGCAGCGGCCGCCTGGCCTTGCAGGCCGACGGCCGCGTACTGATGTTGGGCTACCACAACCGATCATCGGTGATGCAGCGAATCAATCCCGACGGCTCGCCCGACACCGGTTTCGACAGGCCGCGGATCGACTTCGGCGGTGTGGACGGCACCTTTCAGGCCATGGCGGTGCAGGGTAACGGCGCAATCGTGCTGGTCGCGTGGCTGGACGATCAACGCATCGGCGTGGCGCGCTTGCTCAGCCCGACGTATTGCCTGGCGGACCCGTTCAATCCCGGGCGCTACATCGGTTTCAGCGACAGCGGCTGGTTCTCCACGGCTAACAGCGGTGTCGGCGGCAACGGCTACGGCGTGGTCGGACGCGGCAGTATCCAGGCGTGGAATCGACCGGGCGTGGGGCAATATCATCGTTTGACCGCATCGGGCGCTTCGCCGGATTCGGTGTATCGCGTCGATGCATCCGTGCATACCGACGGCCGCTCCGGTTGGGGCTCCGGCAACGTGTTCGCCAACGGCGCGACGCCGGCCCGTTACGCGACCTTGGATGCGCGCATCAACGATATCGGTTGCAGCATTCGTTCCAGTCGATAGTCGGACGCCAAGCGGCGGGGCGCCGAGGCGAAGCCGATAGGCGCCCTGCCGTTCGCGAGCGACGCCCGGCAGTCCGCGGTGCCGTTGCCTCCGCGCGAACCACCCGGCCCGGACCCGAGTCTCAGCCTGCCTGACGCAGGAACTTCTGGGCGACAATACGCGGATGCAAACCCGCACTCTCGCCGACTGGCTCAGCTACATCGAACGCATCCACCCCAAGTCCATCGACATGGGGTTGGAGCGCATCCTCGCGGTGTCCAGGCGTCTGGGCCTCAAGCGCCCCGGGCGCAAGGTGGTCACCGTCGGCGGCACCAACGGCAAGGGCTCCACGGTCGCCTTCATCGAGGCGATCGCCCGTGCCGGCGGCAAGAAAGTCGGCGCGTATACCTCGCCGCACCTGCTGACCTATAACGAGCGCATCCGCATCGACGGCCGCGACGCGGCCGATGCCGACATCGTCGCCGCGTTCGAGGCCATCGAGGCCGCGCGGCTGAGCGGCGGGGAGGGCGGGATCGCGCTGACCTACTTCGAATACGGCACCCTGGCCGCGTTGTGGCTGTTCGAACGGGCCAAGCTGGATCTGGCGATCCTGGAGGTCGGCCTGGGTGGACGCCTGGATGCGACCAACATCGTCGATCCCGACGTCGCGGTGATCACCACGGTCGATCTGGACCACCAGGATTACCTCGGCGAGGACCGCGAAAGCATCGGGTTCGAGAAGGCCGGCATCGCCCGCGCGTTCAAGCCGCTGGTGCTCGGCGACGACGATCCGCCGTCGAGCGTGTTGCGCCACGCGTACGAGATCGGCGCCTCGGCGGTGCGCGCCGGTTGCGATTTCTTCTTCACGTCAACCGAAGAGGACGGAAACTGGCGCTGGCGCGAAGTGAATTACCAAGTTGACCTGCCAGCCCCCTTTCTATCCGCCCCGGTGCAACTGCGCAACGCCGCGGTCGCGATCGCCGCGTTGCGCGCGCTGGGCAGATCGCCGAGCCGCCAGGAACTGGCGCAGGGCGTGGCCGCCGCGCGCGTCGCCGGGCGGCTGCAGCGCTTCGAGCACGAGGGCATCGAGGTTCTGGTCGACGTCGGCCACAACCCGCAGGCCGCGCGCGAGTTGGCCACCTGGCTGGCCGCGCAGCCGCTGCGGCGCACGCATGCGGTGTTCGCCGCGCTGGGCGACAAGGACGCGCCGGGCGTGGTCGCGGCGCTGGCCGAGCGCATCGATGCCTGGCATCTGGCCGGCCTGGTCGGCAGCGGCCCGCGCGGCGTGAGCGTGGAGGCCTTCGCCGAACGCCTGCGCGACAGCGCGGCGGCGCAAGGCAGCCGCCATGCCGACGTCGCGTCGGCGCTGGCCGCGACCCTCGCGCAGGCGCGGCCGGACGAGCGGGTGCTGGTGTTCGGCTCGTTCCACACCGCCGCGCAGGCGCTGGAATGGCTGGCTGCGCACTCGGCCTGATCGATCGCCCCGCGTCGCGCCCCGCAGCGGGCGAGGCGCGCGCAACGGCCGCTTTATCCCGCGATTTTCTGAACATAGCGCTCCGACCCAAGCGCGTACACCGGTCCGATGCCCGCGCGGGGGTATAATTCACGCCGATAACCGGCCCTTGCGAGTGATCGAGTAGCGATGGAACCTGCCCTGAAACAGCGACTGATCGGTGCGATGGTGCTGATCGCCCTGGCGGTGATCTTCCTGCCCATGCTGATCAAGGGCCCCGCGCCGGAGAGCGGCGCGTCCGATGTCCCTTTGACCTTGCCCGAGCAACCGCAGGGCGGCGGCCAGACCGAAACCCGCGAACTGCCGCTGGTGACCCCGGGCGATGCGCCGCAAGGCGGCATGGTCGGCATGGAACATCCCGCGCCGACTGGCGACGGCCAGACGCTGCCGACCGTCGACACCGCGGCCGGCCGTCCTGACGGCATGATGCCGCCGTCCACCGCGGGCGGCGATTACGCGGTCAGCTTCGGCAGCTACGCCAGCGCCAGCGACGCGGATCGGGTGATCGCGGCGCTGCACGCCGCACGCCTGCCCGGCTATCAGGAAACCGCGGCCGGCGCCAACGGCCGCACCGTCTACCGGGTGCGGATCGGGCCGTTCGCGACCCAGGCCGACGCCGAATCCGCGCGCCTGAGCTCGACCAAGGTGCGCAACGACATCGGCGCCAAGGTCGTGGTACTCAACGCCGACGCGGCCGATCTGGCCACGCCGGCAGGCCCGTCGCAACCCGCCAAGCCGGCGCAGCCTGCGGCTGTCGCGCCCAAGCCCGAGCCCAGCAAGCCCGAGCCCACCAAACCGGCGCCGGTCAAGCCGGTGAAGATCGAGCCGCTGCCGGCCGAAACGCCCAAGCCGGCGCCCGCGAAACCCGTCGCGGCCAAACCCGAGCCCGCCAAGCCCGCGCCCGCACCCGCCAAACCCGCCGCCGCTGGCACCGGTTTCGCCGTGCAGTTGGGCGCGTTCGGCAACGTGGATGAGGCCAACAAGCTCCGCGACCGCGCGCGCGCGGCCGGTTTCAGCGCTTTCGTCGAACAGGTCCGCACCGACAAGGGCACGCTCAACCGCGTGCGTATCGGTCCGGTGGTCAACCGCGCCGACGCGGACAAGCTCAAGACTCAGGTCGCGGGCAAGCTCGGGATCGGCGACGCCCTGGTCAAACCGCATCCGTGATCGCGGACGGCGGGTGCGGGGCGGGGCCGCCAGTGAACGGCGGCCGGACACACTAAGGAGCGGCGCGCTATGACGGCACTGGATTGGGGACTGCTGCTGATCGTCGGCTTGTCGGCGCTGCTGGGCATGGCCCGCGGGCTGATCGGCGTGGCGGCGTCGCTGGCGGCCTGGCTGTTGGCCGGGCTCGGCGCGTTCCTGTTCGGCGGCGATGTCGGCCGCAGCCTGACCTCCGAGCTGGGCTGGGGTTCCTACGCCGCCGGTTATGCGCTGAGCTTCGCGGTGATCTGGATCGGCGTCGGACTGATCGGTTACGTGATCCGCAGCATCGCCCATTCCTACGGCCTGTCCGGGATGGACCGGATGATGGGCATGGGGCTGGGCGCGGTGCGCGGGGTGATCTTCGCCTGCGCCGCGCTGGTGTTCATGGCCATGACCACGTTGCCGCGCGAACGCGCCTGGCGCGAATCCAGCTTTGCCGCGGTGCTGATGCCGGGCGCCCGGCTGATGCGCAGCGCGCTGCCCGATCCGATGGCGGCCAAGGTCGATCTGGAAGGCCGCGGCAACTCGCTGCAGGCCACGGTCCAGGCCGAGGCGCGCGGCCTGGAAAAGAATCTGAAGCAGAAAATGCCCACGGGCTTGCCCGGCGGTCTGGGCGAGGCGATGTCGGGCGGCTTGGGCGGTTTGGGCGGCGGCCACGAAAGCGATCAGCGCGATCAGCGCGATCCGTCGCCATTGCCCTTGCCGCTGCCGGAACCTGAATCTGAATCTTCGTCCGGATTGGTCGGTCTGCTGCCGGGCGCGATGCGCGACCTGCTGCCCCAGTCCAAGCAGAACTCCAAGCACAACCGCGCCGAAGGTACCCAGATCGAAGGCGATCCGGCCCAAGTCGGCGCACAACGGCGCGACGACAAGCAGGTGCAGTGACTCGCGCCGGTCCGCCGGCGCAACGCTACATCGCGGCAAACGCCATCGAAATCCGGCTCCACGGCACCACAACGGACCGTGCCGAACACGTTCTTTCTCGCCCGCCATGAACGGCGGTCGAGCATTTGCGGCGCGCAGCGGCGATAATCCGCGCCGCCGCGGTCACGCGGCATTCGACTCTCAGGCAGGACCAGCGCTATGTGCGGCATTCTCGGAATCGTCGGCAACACGGATGTCGCCGCCCAGCTCTACGACGGACTCACCGTGCTGCAGCATCGCGGCCAGGACGCGGCCGGCATCGCCACCGCCGACGGCGCCCGCCTGCGCGTGCACAAGGGCAACGGCCTGGTCAGCGACGTGTTCGACGAGAAGGCCATGCGCCTGCTGGAAGGGCGGGTGGGCATCGGCCATTGCCGCTACCCGACCGCCGGCAGCGAGGGCTCCGACGAGGCCCAGCCGTTTTACGTCAATTCGCCGTTCGGCATCGCCCTGGCCCACAACGGCAATCTGATCAATACCGACATGCTGCGGCGCGAGGTGTTCGAGCAGGATCGCCGCAACGTCAACACCGAATCCGACTCGGAAGTGCTGCTCAACGTGTTTGCGCACGAGTTGGACCGTCAGCGCGTGCTGACCCCAGAGGCCGCGTTCGGCGCGATCGAAGGCGTCAACCGCCGTTGCATCGGCGGCTACGCGGTGGTCGCCACCGTGCTGGGCCTGGGCCTGATCGCGTTCCGCGATCCGCACGGCATCCGTCCGCTGGTGCTGGGCAAGCGCAACACCGGCGGCCAGGACGAATACGCGATCGCCTCCGAATCGGTGGCGCTGGATCTGCTCGGCTTCGAGCGTCTGCGCGACGTGCGTCCGGGCGAAGGCATCGTGATCAACGCGCGCGGCGAACTGTTCTCTCGCCAGTGCGCGCAGCCGCGCCAGCACGCGCCGTGCATCTTCGAATACGTGTACTTCGCCCGTCCCGACTCGATGATGGACGACGTCTCGGTGCACAAGGCGCGCATGCGCATGGGCCAGACGCTGGGCGAGAAGATCCTGCGCCTGCGTCCGGATCACGACATCGACGTGGTCATTCCGATTCCCGACACCTCGCGCGATTCCGCGCTCGAGATCGCCAACACCCTGGGCGTGAAGTACCGCGAAGGCTTCATCAAGAATCGCTACGTCGGCCGCACCTTCATCATGCCGGGACAGGGCGAGCGCGCTAAATCGGTGCGGCGCAAGCTCAATCCGATTCCGCTGGAGTTCCGTAACCGCGTCGTGCTCCTGGTCGACGACTCGATCGTGCGCGGCACCACCTCGCGCCAGATCGTGCAGATGGCGCGCGACGCCGGCGCGCGCAAGGTCTATCTGGCCTCGGCCGCGCCGCCGGTGCGCTTCCCGAACATCTACGGCATCGACATGCCGTCCACCGACGAGTTGGTCGCGCACGGCCGCACCGACGACGAGGTGCAGACCCTGCTCGGCTGCGACTGGCTGATCTACCAGGATCTGGACGCGCTGGAACAGGCGGTGTCCGGCCCCAAGCACCGCATCGATCACTTCGATTCCTCGTGCTTCAACGGCGAATACGTCACCGGTGTGGAGCCGGGCTATTTCGAGCGCATCCAGCAACTGCGTTCGGACGAAGCCAAGAAGACCCGTCGCGCCTCCTGAGCCGGGGCGCGCGCCGGCCATGCCGAACTTCAGCACGCTGTTCAATAGCAGGCTGTTCAATGGCAGTCTGTTCGACGCCGCGCGCGCCTGCCTGGACGCGGCCACGCCCGACGCCAAGGTCGAGCTGACTTTCGCCTGCGCGCAAGCCTATGCGCGCGGCGAACTGGCCACGCCCGACGACGCGCCCGCGCCGGAACCGGTCCGCATGCCCGGCCGCCCGGCACGCCCGGCGCTGGTGCATCCGCGCGAACTGCCCAAGCGCGGTTTCGGCACCGCCGAAGGCCGCGCGGCGTTCATTCACGCGATCGCCCACATCGAATTCAACGCCATCGACCTGGGCTGGGACGCGGTGTATCGCTTCCGCGGTTTGCCGGCGCAGTTCTATACCGATTGGGTCGGCGTGGCCAACGACGAAGCGCGCCACTTCACCCTGTTGCGCGATCGCTTACGCGAACTGGACTACGACTACGGCGATTTCGACGCCCACAACGGTTTGTGGGAAATGGCCGAGAAGACCGCGCACGACGGCTTGGCGCGCATGGCCCTGGTGCCGCGGGTTCTGGAAGCGCGCGGGCTGGACGTCACCCCGGGAATGATCGTCAAGCTGACCTCGATCGGCGACAAAGCCACGGTCGCGATCCTGGAAACGATCCTGCGCGAGGAAGTCGCCCACGTCGCCGCCGGTTCGCGCTGGTTCCGCTGGTATTGCGAACGCGCCGGAATCGATCCCAATCCGCGTTTCCGCGAGTTGCTGGGCGAGTACGCGCGCGCGGTGCTGTACGGGCCGTTCAACTTCCCAGCGCGCAGCGCGGCGGGGTTCGACGATGAGGAACTGCGGATGCTCGAGGCTTTCGTCGAGCGGTAGCGGGCCGCTGGTCGCTTGGCGGCGCGGCGGGATTGGGGAAAAGCGTCGGGGCTGAAGCCCCTCCCACAAAAGACTTCGCGGCTGACAGAACATCTCGCGGCTGAAATCTTTTCCGAATCGCTTCAGGGCTAAAACCTTCCTGCGCAAGCCTTGGGATACGAAGCTTGTGTCGAGGAGCTTGGCGACTGCGAAGTCTTTTGTGGGGAGGGGCTTCAGCCCCGACGCTTTCCTCTCAGCCTGCCGGCAAATCACTTTGCGTCGTTCCGCCGGCCTTGCCGTGCGCCGCCACGGCAGCTGCTGACTCTCCCAAGCAAAGCCCCGGCGCCATGCCATCCTGAGCACCCATATCGTTGGCGGTTTTCGCCCGGCATAACCACGCAGTCTCATCGTGCCGACCCGCGCGTCGCTGTTTTTTTTCTGTACCGGTTGCCCTGCCGCCCGCGTTTCGCTGCACCGCCGCAACGGCGGGCCATCGAAAGCAAAGTCGCCGCCCGCGCCGTGTGCGATCTTCTGCTTTCCTGGCAAGGGGAGGGGACAGCATGAAGCGATGGACGATCTGGGGTGCGGCGCTGTGCGCCGCGCTGTCGACGGCGGCATGGGCGCAAACCCCGGCCTTGTCGGAGGCCGATTACGCGCGCGCCGAGCGCGTGCTGGACTACAACCTGAAGGGCCGGATCAAGAACGCCACGGTGCGGCCGAATTGGCTCGCCGATGGTCGCTTCTGGTATCGCCGCGACGGCGAGCGTGGCGTTGAATACATTTTGGTCGATCCGGCCCGCGGCGAACGCCGGCCGCTGTTCGATGCGCCGCGCCTGGCTGCCGCGATGCAGGTCGACTTGCCGGCCGCACCCACGCCCGAACTGCTGACGCTGCACGCGGACGACGGCGCGCTCAGCGCGCGATTGCGCGGCGCCAAGGCGCGCGAGCTGGATTGCGATCTGCAGACCTATCGCTGCGCTGCGGTGGACTCGATCCACGCCGATCCGGGTTGGCTGCTTTCGCCCGACGGCAGCCGCGCGGTGTTCGTGCGCGAACACAACCTGTGGCTGCGCGACTTGCGCAGCGGCGCCGAACGCGCCTTGACCCGCGATGGCGAGCGTCATTACGGCTATGGCGTACAGCCCGATTTCTGGATGCGCGGCATTCCCAAGCTGCAAGGACGCGGCCAGACCCGTCCGTTCGAGGTGGTGTGGTCGCCCGACGGCCGTCGTCTGTTCGGCGTGCGATTCGACGAGCGCAAGGTGCTGCCGTATCCGTTTCTGGCGCTGGCGCCGGAGCATGGCTTCCGTCCGGTGGCTTACGAATTACGGCTGACTTTGCCGGGCGATCGCGAGCCGGCCCGCGACGAGTGGTTCGCGATCGAGGTCGACGCGGGCGGCGCGCGTCGCATCGCGATTCCGGCCGGATGGAACGCGATGCGCGAAGCTGGCGTGCTGGGTTGGTCGGTCGACAACGAGCGGGTGTACACCGCGATCGCCTACGACGGCCGTCCGGCGGGTGCGCGTCTGGTCGAGATCGGCTTGCGCGACGGCGCCGTGCGCCAGGTGCTCGAGGAGCGCTCGGACACCCGCGTGCAAGTCAACGATTTCCTGTACCTGCCGGCCGCCGCGCGCGTGCTCGCGGCGAGCGGCGAGGCGGTGTGGTATTCCGAACGCGACGGTTGGGGGCATCTGTATTTGTACGATCTGCGCAGCGGCCGTCAGATCCGTCGTTTGACCGGCGGCGAATGGGCGGTGCGCGATCTGATCGGCATCGACGAACGCCGTCGCCGGCTGTATTTCACCGCGGGCGGACGCGAGTCGGGCGATCCGTATGAGCGTCGTTTGTATCGGGTTTCGCTCGATGGCGGCGAGCCGACGTTGTTGACCGCGGAGCAGGCCGATCACGACATCAACGGCGGCGGCGGAACCTTGTTCGACGGCCGCGCCGCCGATCCTTTATCGCCGGCGCGCGACTATGTCGTCGATACCTACTCCACGCTCGACCAGCCGCCGCGCAGCGTGCTGCGGTCCACCGAAGACGGCAAGGTGATCGCCGAACTCGAACGCGCCGATGTGTCGGCGGTGGCCGCATCGGGCTGGTTGCCGCCGCAACGGCTCAAGTTCAAGGCCGCCGACGGACGCACCGATATCTACGCGACGGCCTACTTCCCGCCGGACTATTCGCGCGAACGCGCCAAGCCCGGACAGTACCCGGTGATCGACGCCTTCTACGGCGGGCCGCAGGTGACCAATGCGCCGGTCGCATACGTGGAGGCGACCGCGGCGATGAATCCGATTTCGCGTTCCAGCCTGGCTCGTCTGGGTTTCGTGGTGATCACCATCGACGGACGCGGCACGCCGGGCCGCTCGCGCGCGTTCCACGACGTCAGCTACGGACTCAAGCACGACCCGCAGGTAGAGGATCATGTCGCCGCGATCAAGCAACTGGCCGAGCGTTGTCCCGGCCTGGATCTGCAGCGCGTCGGCGTCTACGGCCATTCCTACGGCGGGTATTCCTCGACCCGAGCGATCCTGTTGCGGCCGGATTTCTACAAGGTCGCGGTGTCCTCGGCCGGCAATCAGAACTTTCAGGGCATGTACGGCGGCGGCGTATTGGGGCTGGATCGTCTGCTGACTGGCCCCTTGGACTACGGCAACGGCGAGCGCTTGCGACCCTCGCCCGACGCGGTGCCGACGGTGTACCGCGCGTTCGACAACGCCAGCCTGGCCGATCGCCTGCAAGGCAAGCTGATGCTGGTCTACGGCGACCTCGACGAAAACGCCTATCCGGCCGTGACCGTGCAATTCACCTCGGCGCTGATCCGCGCCAACAAGGACTTCGACCTGCTGTACCTGCCCAACCAGAACCACGAACTGTTCCGCAACGATCCGTACTACACCCGGCGGATGTGGGATTACTTCGTCGAGCATCTGATGGGCGCCAAGCCGCCGGCGAACTATCGCCTGAAGCCGCCGCCGAAGGTGGATCAGATGGGATACTGATCGGCAGGCGCCTTGCGCAGAGAGGGATGACATGCGGTTATCGATATGGAGATTGAGGGGGCGTATGCAAAATGCCTTGGCTTACTTGCGACACCTGTTGCGTGGACCGGGCGCGCGCCGCCAGCGAGCGATGGCCTATCTGCGCGACGGAGTGGTGTATGTCCGTCCGGAGAACCTGACCGTCCATCGGCTGGGGATGGGGACAACCCCGGTGGAAGCAGTGGAGGCGACGGCACCGGAAAGGCTGGGTGCAGCGATGGAACGAGCCTTGGCCGCATCGAGAGAGGGAGTGCCGCATCCTGTGGTCTGGGACGACCTGACCGCTCCCTTGCGCGAGGCGGCGAAGGTCAGATCCTGGTCGGCGTTTGTAAAGACAGCGAAGTTTGTCCAAATCGAACGTTCGGCCACGGAGGTCGTGTTCTTCCCATACAAGAACGTTGGGCCGAGAAAGAGGCACGAGCCTTTAATCGGCAAGGAACTCAGACGGCCTTCCACCTCGACGCAGATCGGCGAAGAATTGCTGGCCGTATTCGATCTGTGCGAGTGATCGCTCGGTGGCCGGATGCCCGCAATCGCGTTTCGGCGAAAGCGCGACCGTGACGGTGCAGGGCACGAGAGGCTAGTTCCACCACGCTCGCCATGGCCCGTCGGCATGGCAACGCCGCGATCGCGAAAGTCATCGATGTGTCAGCGCGATGACGGCCTGTGTGGGTGGTGCAATTGCCAAACCGCACACGGTTTCCGGGGAAGCCGTGCACAGGCGGCGTGCCGAATCCATCAACTGACGCCGATTTGAAATATCGCTTTCACACGTCCCCCACAGACTCCCGGGCTTCGCTCTCAAGCCGCCCAGAGTGATTAAGCGCAGCGGATTCTGCATCGCACGCGGCGGCCACTCACCCTTGGAAGTCCCCATGACGACGAAGACGACGCTCCTCGCCGCCTCGATTTTGCTGTGCCTGCAAGCCGGAACCGGCTTGGCCGCAGAACTCGCGCCCGCCACCGCCAGCGCCGACGCGGGCACCACCGCCGACGCCGGCCGCGACGCCACCACGCTCGACGCGGTCTCGGTGGTCGGTACCGGCCAGACCCGTCAGGTGCAGGCGCTGGGCCGCGCCGAACTGCAGCGCGAAGCCGCCGGCACCAGCCCGCTGAAGGTCATGGCCAAGCTGCCGGGCGTGCACTTCCAAAGCTCCGATCCGTGGGGCAACTACGAGTGGTCGAGCAAGCTCAGCATCCGCGGTTTCTCGCAGCAGCAGCTTGGTTTCACCCTCGACGGCGTGCCGCTGGGCGACATGAGCTACGGCAACCACAACGGCCTGCACATCGGCCGCGCGATCAGCTCGGAGAATCTGTCCGGCGCGGAACTCTCGCAAGGCAGTGGCGCGATCGATACCGCGTCCTCGGGCAACCTGGGCGGCACGCTGCGCTTCTTCAGCTCCGATCCGGCCGCCGACTTCGGCGTGCGTCTGGCCCAGACTTTCGGCAGCGACGCCACCAGCCGCAGCTACGCGCGCCTGGACACCGGCGACCATAACGGCTTCAGCGCTTATCTGAGCGGCGTGTTCCACACCACCGACAAGTGGAAGGGCGACGGCCCGCAGCGCAACAGCCAGTTCAACGGCAAGTTCGTCTACGCCGGCGAGGACTTCAAGATCACCGGCTTCGCCGATTCCTCGCGTCGCCGCGAAACCGACTACGCCGATTTGTCGCTGGAATCGGCCCAGCGCCTGGGCATGGACTGGGACAACTACGCCAAGGATTGGCAGCGCGCGATCGACGCGGCCGGCGGCATCTTCCGCGGCGGCGTCACCAGCCTGGACGATGCGTACTACATCGCCCGCGGCGTGCGCGACGACGACCTGGTCTATCTGAGCGCGGATTGGAACGCCACGCCCGACCTGACCCTGTCGGCGACCGCGTACTACCACACCAACAAAGGCCAGGGCCATTGGGCCACGCCGTACTCGACCTCGCCGACGGTGCCGATCCGCATGCGCACCACCGAATACGACATCGAGCGTACCGGCTTCATGCCCAACCTGAGCTGGCAGATCGGCAATCACCGCCTGCAGGCCGGCCTGTGGCTGGAGAAGAACGACCACGGCGTGCAGCGCAACTTCTACGACCTCAACCGCAACGAGCCGCCGGACGAGATCTTCTTCTATCGCAATCCCAGCGCGCGCGTGTTCCGCCAGCGCTTCGACACCGATACGCGCATGTACTACGTGCTCGATCACATGGAGTTCGCCGACGGCCGCTTGGCCGTGGACGCGGGCTTCAAGGGACTGCGGGTGGAGACCGACGGCAAGACCCTGATCGGCGGCGCCAGCCGCGCCAGCGGCAAGCTGGTGTCGGAAGACAACTTCCTGCCGCAGCTCGGTGCGCGCTGGCAGCTCAGCGAACACGAAGAAATCTTCGGCTCCTACAGCGAGAACCTGTCGGCGTTCCGCACCGGCGTCAACGGTCCGCATTCGACTTCGCAGGCGGCCTTCGACGCGGCGGTGAAGACGCTGGAGCCGGAAAGCTCGAAGACCTTCGAGGCCGGCCTGCGCACCAGCCGCGATAGCATCGAGGCGTCGGTTGCGGTGTACCGGGTCAATTTCGAGAACCGCCTGTTGGCGATCGCGCGTTGCGCAGGCATCGTCGGCTGCGCCTCCAGCTTCGCCAACGTCGGCGACGTCGACAGCCGCGGCGCGGAGATCACCGTGCTGTGGAAGCCGATCGCCGGTTTGAGCTGGTACCACTCGCTGGCGTTCAACGATTCGCAGTACGAGTCCGACTATCTGGACGGCACTACCCTGGTGCGGACCAAGGGCAAGCAGGTGGTCGATGCGCCCAAGCGTCTGTATGCGACCGAAGTGCGTTGGGAGCAAGACGGTTTGTCGCTGCAGCTCGGCGCCAAGTACACCGACAAGCGTTATCTGACCTATCTCAACGATTCCAAGGTCGACGGCTTTTGGGTGGTCGACGCCTCGGCTTCCTACGAATGGAAGCAGTTGTCCTGGGCCGATGCGTTCAAGCTGCAGTTGAACGCGACCAACCTGTTCGACAAGGAGTACTTCGGCAGCCTCGGCACCAACGGCTTCGTCGCCTCCGATCCGCGCGGGCTGAACTACACCGTGCAATCGGGCGCGCCGCGTCAGGTGTTCGTAACCGCGGAAGTGCGGTTCTGATCGGCGCCAACCCGGTCCGATGACTTCGCACGGCTTGTCCGCGTGCGAATGGATCGCAACGAACGCCCGGCTTCGGCCGGGCGTTCGCGTATCGGTGTATGTGCCATCAGTCGACTCGTTAGGCATAGCGCAAACTCGTTAGTATTCGAGCGGGGATGCGAGCGGGGGAGAGTCGCGATGGGGATCGGATTTCGAGTCGCCAGCACGTCTTGGAAACGGCGCATGTGGGCCAAGCCCAGCGTGTCGGCACTGGCGCGCGAACTGCGTCGCACCTGCCAGGAAGCCTTGTCCGAGCCGATGCTGCGCGAGCGCTTGAACCTGTGGCAGCGCGAGCAGGGCGTGAGCGTGGCCTGGCATCCGGCCGAGGAAGGCTTGTCGATCGACCTGCGCGCCGACGGCAGTCTGCTTGCCTGGGCCGCCACCAATACCATCGGCCCCGGTTATCACGCGTTCCTGATCGACTTGCTGGATAGGATCGCCGCGCAGTGGGGATTGCGTTGGCTTTGGGACGATGCGGGCGAGGACGAGGGCGGCGATGAAACCGGCTATGCCGTTCATCGCGACATGGCCCGCTTGCAGGACGAAATGGCGGCGTGGTTGCGGCAGATCGCCAAGATATTGCTGCAACACCACGATGCCGAGAATCTGTTCGTATCCATGCCGATCGGGCCGTTGCCGCGCTTCGCCGGTTTCGTCGGCTCGCCCATGGGCATCTGGAGCGAGGAACGTTTCCGAGCCGTCGCCGACGATGCCGGCGAAGCCTCGCGCTTGGCGCGCGAATTCTTTCCGTGGTGGGAGCGCGGCTTCGGCGCGGATTTCTGGAGCGGGATCGCGCGGGTGGGCCTGTGGTGCGACGTCAGCTGGGTCGGTCCGCGCGATCAGGCCGAACGCGACACCTTGCGTCGCGTGCTGGAGAGCGATCGCCGCGCGACCGCGCTCGATCCGCGCCGCGGCCTGGAGCCGGCCCTACGCGACGAATTGCAATGGTTGCTCGAACGCGGCGCGGAGATCGAACTGCCGCAGGCCGAAGGCCCGGGCTACAAACGCCTGCCCACGCGGCACAGCTTGTACGACGAGCCGTGGAGCGTCGAGGTGCCGGGCCACTTCATCGAACATCGGCTCAACGAAGACAAGAATCTGCAGTACGTCGGCGACCGCCGCGCGGTCTACGTCAGTTCGCTGAGCATCGCCGCGGCCGCCGCCGGCCCGCCGCCGGCTGCGGAATTGCTGGAGACCGCCAATCGCGAAGCTCCCGCGGACCTGCAGTGGACGCAGGACGAAATACTGGGTTGCGCGCATTGGGAACACGACGCCGGCGGCGGCGTGCGCCACCTGTACACGGCCTGCGCGGTCGACGGCCACGTGCTGCTGCTCACCATCACCGACGAACTCGACGCCCCGGGCGACTGGGCCGAAGCGGTGGCGCGTTCGGTGCGTTGGGCGTCGCGAGCGGATTGAACGGCGCGACCGGGGCCGCCGGACGCGTTCCCAGCAGGGCAGCGGGAACCGCCGTCCGCAATATTTCCCGCCGACGGCCTCAGCTCATATTCTGCAACTGCATCCCGTCGCGATCGACCCGCAGCACCGAACCTTGTTCGTACCAATCGCCGAGCACGATGCGGGTGCGCGCGCGGCCGTCCACTTCGAGCCCATGCACCGCCGGGCGATGGGTGTGGCCGTGGATGATCGTATCGATGCCGTAGCGCGCGAAGGTCTCGGCGACCGTGGCCGGGGCGACGTCGGTGATGGTTTCCATGCGTCCGGCGTCCTTGAGCCCGGCCTGGTGCGCCTTGCTGGCCGCGCGCGCCTGTTGCGCGAACGCCAGCCGCGCCGCCAGCGGCTGGGCCAGAAACTGCGCCTGCCAGGCGGGATGGCGGGTCTGGGCGCGGAACTGCTGGTAGGCGACGTCGTCGGTGCACAGCAGATCGCCGTGGCCGATCAGCACCGGCTGGCCGTACAGCACGATCACCGACGGATCGGGCAGCACCCGCATGCCGGCGCGTTCGGCGTAGTCCTGGCCGAGCAGGAAGTCGCGATTGCCGCGGATGAAGAACACCGGCACGCCGCTGTCGGCCAGGGCCTTGAGCTCGCGGGCGACGAACGCGCCGGTCTCGGACGGATCGTCGTCGCCGACCCAGGCTTCGAACAGGTCGCCGAGGATGTACAGCGCATCGGCGCCGCGCGCGTCCTCGCGCACGAAGCGGCCGAACAGCTCGGTGATCTGCGGACGCTCGGCGTCGAGATGGAGGTCGGAGATGAAGAGGGTCGTCATGGGCCTAGTTTAGGCCACCACCGCTCAATCGGTTTCAAGAGGGTAGGAGCGGCGCAAGCCGCGACCGCGGCCTCCGGGATACGTCGCAGACCCGATGTCGAGGTCGCGGCTTGCGCCGCTCCTACCCCCTTGAAACCGGGCAAACACGAGCTTCCGCGTTCCATGCCGGCACCGATACGGCCAGTCCGTTAAAATGACCGACTCCCCGATCCACCCGAGCCCCGCATGACCCGCACCCGCTTCGCCCCCAGCCCCACCGGATACCTGCACATCGGCGGCGCGCGCACCGCGCTGTACTGCTGGCTGGAAGCGCGCCGCGCGGGCGGGCAGTTCATCTTGCGGATCGAGGACACCGACCGCGAGCGCAGCACCCAGGCGGCGATCGACGCGATCCTGGAGGCGATGGACTGGCTCGGCTTGAGCTATGACGAGGGCCCGATCTATCAGACCCAGCGCCTGGACCGTTACCGCGAGGTCGCCGAACAGATGGTCGCCGCGGGCACCGCCTATTACGCCTACGAGACCAAGGACGAGCTGGCGGCCGCGCGCGATGCTGCGTTGGCGGCCAAGGAAAAGCCGCGCTACAGCGGGGCTTACCGTGAGCGCAACGAGCCCGGCTTCGATGAAGCACGCCGCGACGATCCCAACCGGGTGATCCGCTTCAAGAATCCGCTCGAGGGCACGGTGGTGTTCGAGGACAAGGTCAAGGGCCGGATCGAGATCGCAAACAGCGAACTCGACGATCTGGTGATCTTCCGCGCCGACGGTTATCCGACCTATAACTTCGCCGTCGTCGTCGACGATCTGGACATGCGCATCACCGACGTCGTGCGCGGCGACGATCATGTCAACAACACCCCGCGCCAGATCAACATCTACCAGGCGCTGGGCGCGCCGGTGCCGCATTTCGCCCACTTGCCGATGATCCTCGATCCCGAGGGCGCCAAGCTGTCCAAGCGCACCGGCGCGGCCGATGTCATGCAGTACCGCGACGACGGCTATCTGCCGCACGCGCTGCTGAACTATCTGGTGCGGCTGGGCTGGTCGCACGGCGATCAGGAGATCTTCTCGATCGAGGAGATGACCCGCTTGTTCCAACTCGTCGACGTCAATTCCAGCGCCTCGCGCCTGGACGCGGCCAAGCTGGGCTGGATGAATCAGCAGTACCTCAAGAGCGACGATCCGGCCGAAGTCGGCAAGCACCTGGAATGGCATTTGCGCCAACAGGGGCTGGATCTGACTCAAGGCCCGGCGCCGGCCGACGTGGTGATCGCGCTGCGCGACCGCGTGCAGACGCTCAAGGACATGGCCGAACGCGCGGCGGTCTGGTACCGCCCGCTGGAAAACTACGACCAAGCCGCGGTCGCCAAGCACCTCAACGCCGCCGCGCAGGCGCCGCTGAACGAGGCCCGCGCGCGTCTGGCGGCGTTGGCCGCCTGGACCGCCGACAGCGTGTCCGCGGCGCTGCACGAGGCCGCCGAGGCGCTCGGCGTGGGCATGGGCAAGGTCGCCCAACCGCTGCGCGTGGCGATCACCGGCACCCAGGTCAGCCCGGACATCTCGCATACGGTGTACCTGGCGGGCCAGGCCGAGGCCTTGCAACGCATCGACGCCGCCCTCACTAAGATTCCTGCGTAGGAACCCGCCAGCGTCGCCGTCCCGCGCCGCGCATCAGGAGCCCCGCCATGAGCACCAGCCACGCCTGCACCGATCCCCAACACCACGTCCACGACGGCGATGCCTTCGTGCACGAGGTCGAGCGGGCCTGCGAGCAGCGCGGCCTGCGGCTCACACCGATCCGCGCCCACGCGCTGCGCCTGATCGCCGCCGCCGGTCGGCCGATGAAAGCCTACGATCTGCTCGATCAGATGAAGGCCACCCACGACGCCGCCGCGCCGCCGACGATCTACCGCGCGCTCGACTTCCTGCTCGAACACGGCTTCATCCACAAGCTTGCCTCGATCAACGCCTTCGTCGGCTGCCACCATCCCGGCGGCGCACAGCATGCGGTGCCGTTCCTGATCTGCGACAACTGCCAGTCGGCCACCGAGCTGGAAGACGAGCGCATCGTCGATCTGCTGGAAACCCGCGCACGCGCGCTGGGTTTCGTACCGCAGGCGCAAACGCTGGAAGTGCACGGCCTGTGCGCCGATTGCGTCGAAGCCAAGGCGAGCGCGTAGCTCGCGACATCGATTCGCCCGGCGCAACCCGCTGGACCGGCCGGCGACTGATCGCACGGTTCAATGCGGACCTGCGTTGCCGTGAACGGTTCTTGCGGGTGCAGCTTTCGCGCCGATGATGTTCAACCCGCTGGAGCGAACCGAACCGCTCGCGGTTGAAGCACCCTCCCGCAACGGCACCCGCGCTCAAGCGGGCGGTTTTCTGCCGCGGTGTCCGGCGATGGCGTCAAGGAAATCTCATCAGGCACTCGCGCACCTGGTCGGCTTGGCCCGATGCGATCAGATCGCACGCGCGGGCGTCGTCGAGCGCCGGTACCGTCGCGCGCAGCCAGTCCAGGCTGCGCTCCCGGCAGTGGTAGTGCACCGCCCAGGCGATATCGGCGTGGCCGCCGCATTCGCGTATCAGCTCTTCCTGGAACGAGCATTCCTGGAACGATTCCTGGCACCAACGCGCGTACGCCGACCAGTGGGACGGATCCAAGCTCATCGCTGTGCTCCTGGGGTGGGACTCAAGCCGGGACCGGCACTGCACGCTGGATCTGCGCCTCGCGGATTGGCAGATGCGCGGCCGCGGCCATCAGCGCCAGGGCGATATCGGCATACCACATCCAGGTGTAGTCACCGAACTTGGCCATCGCCAGTCCGCCGAGCCAGGCGCCGAAGAAGCCGCCGATCTGATGCGAGAGCAGGGTCAGGCCGAACAGCGTGCCCAGATAGCGCGGCCCGAACAGTTTACCGACCAGGCCCGCGGTCGGCGGCACCGTCGCCAGCCAGGTCACGCCCAGGCCCGCGGCGAACAGATAGAACGTCATCGGTGTCGGCGGCGAGATCAGATAGATCGCGATCAGCACCGCGCGGCTGGCGTACATCAGCGCGAGCAGATGCTTCATGCGGTAACGCTGTCCCAGCCAGCCCGCGGCCAGGCTGCCGGCGACGTTGAACAGGCCGATCAGCGCCAGCGCCATCGCCGAGACATTGTCCGACAGCCCGCACAACGCGATTTCGCCGGGCAGATGGGTGACCAGGAAAGCGATGTGGAAGCCGCAGGTGAAAAAGCCGATGTGCAACATCCAGTAACTGGGATTGCGCAGGGCGATGCGCACTTGTTCGCGCAGGCCGATGCCCGGTGCCGGCGTGGCGGTGGGGTTCGCCGCGTTCGCCGCCGCCGGCTTGCGGCGACGCAATGGCCAGGCCAGCGGCAGCGTCGCGAATGCGGCCACCGCCAGGGTCCACATCGCCGCCATCCAGCCGGCGGCGGCGATCACCGCCTGCACCAGCGGCGCGAACAGGAACTGGCCCATCGAGCCGCCGGCATTGATCAGCCCGGCCGCCATCGAACGCTTTTCCGCCGGCAGTTGCTGCGCGGTCGCGCCGATCAGGATCGAGAAGCTGCCGGCGCCGGCGCCGGCAGCGCCGAGCAGGCCGAGCGTGACTATCAACCCCCATTGCGACGACACCAACGGAGTCAGCGCCATGCCCGCGATCAACAACACACCGCCGAACACCAGCACGCGTCCCGGGCCGCGCTGATCGGCCAGCGCGCCGAACACCGGCTGCACCGCGCCCCACACGAACTGGCCGATCGCCAGAGCGAAACTGATTTCGGCGATGCCCATGCCGGTGCTCTGGCCGATCGGCTTGATCAGCAGCCCCTGCGATTGGCGGATGCCCATGGTGATCATCAGCATCGCCGTCGCGGCCAGCAGCAGCGGCCAATAGGACGGAGTCTTGGCGCCGGATAACGCGTCGGGGGTGGCGTTCATTGGGATCTCGGCAGGTGGGGCTGCGGGAGGTGAGGGGACGATGTTTGTTCGACTGTGCGCACGCTTACGCGCGCAGTCGTGCTTGCGGTGGATCCGATGCGACGCCGCAGTGGCCGCGAAAATTCGTTGGTGCGTTGGCGGTCGTTCTTGCCGTCGTTCCCGGGAACGCGGAAATCCTGGATTTTTTCGGGCGAGAGACTCCGAAGTCTTCCCGCACCTGCACCCGCTCGCGCATCCGCTTTTGCTCTTGCCGTCATTCCCGCGAAGGCGGGAATCCAGGGCCTTTCGCGCGAAAAACTCTGAAGCCGCCGTGCTGCCCTTGTGCCGTGACTCCCGCAAAGGCGTAACTCCAGCGACTTCGAACGTTCTCGCACAAAAGGCCTTGGATTCCCGCCTTCGCGGGAATGACGGTCGGAGGGTTGCGCGGCATAGGATCGCGCGGCGCAAGGGACGAGGTTCGCGAGCATCACTCTGTCGCTCCTTGCAACTGTGCGATCGCCCGATCCAACTGCGCATGCAACAACGCAATGCCGTCCTCGCCGAGCCCGCGATCGATCCCGTCCTGCGCCACCCGCCACAACGGTTGCGCGCGTTCGATCACCGCGCGGCCGGCGGCGGTGATGCGCAGCCGGCGTTGGCGTGCGTCTTCACCGGGCACCGATTCGATCCAGCCCGCGGCGACCAGGGGCTTGAGATCGCGGCTGAGCGTGGTGCGGTCCATGCCGAGCTCATGCGCCACCTCGCCCAGCGGCCGGCCGCGGCCGCCGGTGCGGCGCAGGATCGAGTACTGGTTGAGGTTGATCCCGACCGGCGCCAGCGCCTGGTCGTAGCGCTGGCTCATCAGCCGGGCGAGTTTGCGCATGCGAAAGCAGGTGCAGACGCTGGGCGGGGCGTTTTCGGTCGCCAGGGTTTCGCGGATCGTGCTCATTATGTGTATATACACCTATATGGGTCGCAACCGCAAACGCCGGCGCGAAGGCCGGCGTTCGGGGCCGCGGGACAGGCGCTACCGGACGACTTGGAGAGAGTCGGATCGGCCCCGCAAGCAATCGGTCGGACCGCGGATCAGAAGAACACCCGCACGCCGAAGTCCACGCCGCGGCCCGGCAACACCACCGTGTCCTTGAGGAAGGAGGTGTGCACGCGCGCGGTCTGGTCGGTCAGGTTGGTGCCGTCCAGGAACAGCTCATAACCCAGATTGCCGACATCCCAGTGATAGGCCAGATGCGCGTCGACCAGGGTGTAGCCGGCGGTCGGGGTTTCGTTGACCGCGACCTTGTCCTGCTTCATGTAGCGCGTGGCGCCCAGCGAGGCGCGCCAGCTGTCGGCGTCCCAGCGCAATTCGCCGCCGACCCGGGCCGGAGCGATGCGCGGCAGATTGCCGCCGCCGTTGTCGAGCTTGGCGCGCACGGTGTCGCCGAACACGCGCACGTCGAACTTGCCGGCGTCGCCGTCGAACAGGTGCGCGATGGCTTCGCCTTCGAAGCCGGTGAACTTGGCGTCGGCCTGGCTCCACTGGCGGATCGGGTTGTTCTCCTCGTCGAAGCCGCCGGTGTCGAGCAAGTAGATGAAGCCGTCGAAACGGGTCTGGTACGCGGCCAATTTCGCCTCGAACATCGCACCGTGGTAATGCAGGCCGAGCTCGAATTGATTGGCGCGCTCCTTGCGCAAATTGGCGTCGCCGATTTCGTACGACGCGGTCGCCGCGTGCAGGCCATCGGCGAACAGTTCCTCTTCCGCCGGCGCGCGCTCGGCGCGGTCGACGTTGAAGGTCAGGCGCCAGGCGTCGTTGAACTTCCACAACACGCCGGCCGACAGGCTCAGCGGATTGAAGTCGCGCTTGGCCGCGCCTTCGGGCGAGACTTCCACGCGGTCGATGCGCGCGCCCAGTTCGATCTGCAACTGGTCCCACTTGCGTTGTTCGGTCAGGAACACACCGCCGGCGCGGGTCTTGGTCTTGGGCACGAAGGCTTCTTCGCCGATCGCCTGGAACTTGCGGTCGTAGCCCTGCACGCCGATGGCGCCGACCCATCCGCCCAGCGGCTTGTGGGTCAGCTCGAAGCGGCCTTCGGTGGCGTCGCTGAGAAAGCGCGTGCCGATTTCGCTGCCTTCGAACTCGGTGTGCTCATATTCGGTGTTGGCCACGCTCGCGCGCAGGCCGCTGAAGATGCCGAATTCCTGATTGATGCCGCCCTTCAACTCGAAGCGGTTCTGCCTCATGTCGATGTGCACGGGCGATTCGCCTTCTTCGGCATTGCCCGGTTCGCCGGGATTGCCGTACTTGTCTTCGTAGCGCGCGGCCGAGAAGCCCAGGAAGCCCAGGTCGCCGACCAGCGATGCGCCGAGCGCACCGGTCTTGGTGTCGACGAAGCTGTTGCGTTGGCGGCCGAGCGGAGTGTCGTAGTCGTCGTTGTTGCGATACACGCCGTCGGCATGCAGCACCAGCGCGCCGTCGGCGCCGCTGGCATCGACTCGGGCCATGCCGGTGACGCCGTCGTTGACGGTGCTGCGGCGGATCTCGGCGCGGCCGGCCACGGTTTCGTCGAGCGGTTTTTCGGCGATGCGGCCGTCGACCACGTTGACCACGCCGCCGATCGCGCCGCTGCCGTAGAGCAGGGTGGCCGGGCCCTTGAGCACTTCGATCTGGTCGGCCAGGAACGGCTCGACGGTGACGTTGTGGTCCTGGCTGACGGTGGACACGTCCTGGGTGGCCAGGCCGCCGGTCATCACGCCCACGCGCGGGCCCTCCAGGCCGCGGATGATCGGCCGGCCGACGCCGGCGCCGAAGTTCGAGCTCTGCACGCCGGGCAGCTTGCCGACGGTTTCGCCCAGGGTGGTGCCGCGCGCTTCATCGAGTCGTTCGCCCGAAAGCACTTCCACTGGCTGCGCCAATTCTTCCGCGCTGGACTGCAGCGGGGTGGCCGTTACCACGACCGCGTCCAGGCTGGTGGCCTTGGTGTGGCGGGTGTCGCTGGGAATGCCGGGGGTGCTGCTTTGAGCGGGAGTGTTCTGGGCGGAGGCATCCGCGGAGGCGTCCTGGGCGGCGGCTTGGCCGAACGGCAGGGCGAGGGTCAGTGCGATGGCTAGCGCGCTGCGGTGCGTGCGCGGGAAGCGGGCGATGGGCTTGGGCATGTCGAGGGGGCTGGGGTAAACTGGCGGGGAGGGTTGAAATGTTATAAAGTAACGTTACCTAATTGACAACCGTCCCAGAAGTCATCTCTACATGCCTTCCTTTCTTCGCGAACTGCTCGACCGGATCGGCGCCGTCGGCTCGCTGGCCTGCGCCGTGCATTGCGCCGTCCTGCCGCTGCTGATCGCCTTGCTGCCCTCGCTGGGCATCGCGGTGTGGTTCGGCGACAGCTTCGAGCTGGCGTTCGTGATCTTCGCGACCTTACTGGGCAGTTTCAGCGTGATTTCCGGCTATCGCCATCACCGCGAGTTGCGTGCGTTCTCGCTGTTGGTTCCCGGCCTGACCCTGCTGTGGGTCGGCGTGCTGTACGCCCCCTTGCACCATTCCCTGCTGCCTCACGCCATCGCCATGACCTGCGGCGGCGTCCTGGTCGGCCTGGCCCATCTGGCCAATCTGCGCCTCAACCACGGCCATATCCACGACGCCCGCTGCGCCCACTGAGCGCACCGGTCGATCTAGAACGCCTAATCGGGGCGCTTGTGCTAGGCTTCGCAGCCTCGCGCGCGGCCATGCTGCGCCGGAAACCGGGCTTCGCGCCCTTCCGCAGCGGCACTGGCGGCTGCGCGGACCATCATTCGAAACATGTTCAAACGCATACAGGAGCACGACCATGGGTAAAGGCGACCGCAAGACCGCCAAGGGCAAGCGCTACAACTCCAGCTACGGCAATGCCCGCAGCAAGGCCGTGACCAAGGCCGCCGGCACCGCCGCCGCCCCGGCTGCCAAGAAGACCGCCAAGACCGCCGTCGCCAAGGCGCCGGCCAAGAAGGTCGTGGCGAAGAAGACCGCAAAGGAGTAAGCCGCCTGCCGGCTGTTACGCAGGCCGCTTCGCGGCCGTGGGTAACGGACTGCGGCTCAGGCTTAAAGAAAGCCCCGCCTATGCGGGGCTTTTCTTTTGCCGTGGTTTGGCTGCCGGGGTTGGCGCCGGGCCGCTTCCGGCCCGGCGCGAGATGTTTTTGAGCGTGAGCGCAGTCGGAAAAATCGCGACAAAGTGTAAGTTTTTCATTAAGATTCCGGCCGTTCCCGGGAATGGGAACGGAATCGAATTCATCAAAGGACCCAAGGGGATTTATGAAGAATCAACTCGTGCTGGCCGTGCTGTTGGCCACCGCTTCCTCGACCGCCGCGGCGGCCGACGGTCTGCGCCATACCTACGTCGAAGCCGGTTTCATCCGTCACCAGGTCAAGACGCCGCTGCAAGGCCCGGCCGAAATTCCTGCCGCCGATGTATCGATCGAAGACGCCAAGGCCGATGGCGGCTACATCGCCGGCTCGTACGAGATCGGCGAGCGTTTCTATGTGTTCGGCGGTTATCAAAAGGGCAACGCCGACATCGGCGTGAGCATCGTTGGCTTGGGCGATGTGCTGGAAATCGATACCGATCTGCAGCAGGGCCGGGTCGGCTTCGGTTATCACCGTCCGGTCAGTGACCGCGTGGAGTGGACCGGCGAGCTGAGCTTTATCCATACGCAGATCAAGTTCGATCGCGAATACGTCGTCAATCCGCGTGCCAAGGGCGACGATTACCGCGCTTCGCTGGGCCTGCAAGGCGATCTGGCCGCGAACTTCGAAGGCTGGGTCAAGGCCAACTACACCGACGGCGACGTATACGACGGCGAGTTCAGCGGCACTCTGGGCGCGCTGATCAAGTTCAACGAAGTCTGGGGCATCGTCGGCGAAGCCGAAGTCGGCTCCGACGATCGTCAGTTCCGCGTCGGCGTGCGCGCGAGCTTCTGAGCGAGCGCGATACGATCGCAAGGCGATGGACGAAGCCCGGCGAAAGCCGGGCTTCGTTTTTTCGTATCCTGCATGCGTCGGGATTCATGTAGGAGCGGCGTGAGCCGCGACCGCGGCATCGGGCTTACGACGCAGTTGAGCTGCCGCGGTCGCGGCTCGCGCCGCTCCTACAGGCGAGAAGCGAAGCCAACGATCAGCCGGGTGCGTTCTGCACGAGCACGTATTGCTTGCGATATTCCAGGCCAGCGCCGGCGGGCCAGGTCGCCGCGTAGGCGCGCAACGCGTCCAGTCCCTGTTCCCATTCCTCGCCATCGACCCGACAATCGGCCTGGCAGGCGCCGTTGGCATGGTCGATGGAGGCGAACAAGCGCAGGCCATACATGCGATCGGTTCGCAGCAGAGGCTCGAAGGCGTCGATCGATTTGGTAAACAGACAGCAAGGGCAGAAATCCTCGGCCTCCGCGTCGTGGTCCGCTTCTTCTTTCGCGTTGTCTTCTGCGTCGTCTTGCACCGTCAAGTCCGACTCGGACTCAGGCCGGCCGTAGTGCTCGATCGGCCCGAACAACAGACGCCGTTTGCGCGCCGGCTGTCCATCCTCGTCCGGCAATTCCAGGCTCATGGTCATGCACGCTTCGGGCTCGTCGCGCTCGGCGTCGAGCAGCACCGGCAGGTCGGTCCGCGCCCATTTGCGAAACCCCGCGCCGGCGGCTTCGTCGAAGGTTTCGTGGATCGCGTATTGGTATTCGAACAATCCTTGCGGCGACAAACGCGGGTGATTGCACTGCACCGTGGTGGCGGTGCCGATGTTGCCGTCCTCGCGCTCGTGGAATTCGATGAACTGCGGCAACAACCGCCACTGGCTGTCGCTCAACTCCAGCCAGCCGTCCTCGCGCACCCGCGCCGCGTGGCCGAGTTCGCTCAGCACCGTGGCGGCGAGTTCGGGCAGGTCGAAAGGCTCGAACCATTCCTCGCCGGTTTCGTCGTGGAAGCGCAGATGGCCGTGCGTGTCGCTGCCCGGATTGCCGGGCAGCGGCTCGAAGCTCTGCGTCGCATCGGCTTGGCTCACGGCCTCGCTCACGGCCTGGCCGCCTTGGCCTCGACCACGCCCCACACCCGCAACAGGTTGTCGCCGAGCACCTTGCGGATGGTTTCGTCGGAGTGGCCGCGCGCCTTCAGGCCTTCGATCAGATTGGGATAGTCGGCGACCGATTTCAGTCCTTCCGGCAGCGCGCCGCCGACGCCGTCGAAGTCCGAACCGATGCCGATGTGATCGGCGCCGACCAGCTTGATGCCGTAGTCGATCTGATTGAGCACCGCATCGATCTTGACCGGCAGCGGCGGATGCGCGGCTTCCCATTCCTTGTCGAAGGCTTCCGAGGATTTCGGCGTTTCGCCGCGCGATCGCGCCGCGGCCTGTTCCTGTTCGAACTTGGCGCTGGCAACGAAATAGGCCTGGGTGACGGCGGCCGACGCGGGATCGACGAACGCGTTGCCGAACACGACCTGGATGACGCCGCCTTTGGCCGTGACCGCCTTTGCCAGTTCATCGCTTAGGTTGCGCTCGAAGCCCGGAGTGAAATGACGCAGGCCCGAATGGCTGGCGATCACCGGCGCCTTGCTGCGCGCGAGCACGTCGCGCACGGCGTCGTCGGACAGGTGCGAGACGTCGACCATGATGCCCAGGCGGTTCATTTCGTCGACGACTTTCTCGCCGAACGGGCTCAGCCCTTTCCAGGTGCGCTTGCGGCTGTAGGACGAATCGCTGATGCGGTTGTCTTCGCTGTGGGCCAGGGTGATGTAGCGCACGCCGCGCTCGTGGAACAGTTTGAGCTTGGACAGGTCCTCGCCGATTGGCGCGCCGTTCTCCATGCCCAGGGCCAGCAGCACGCGCTGGCCATGCGCGTGCAGGCGCTCGAAATCCTTTGGCGAGCGCAGCAGCGCGAACTGATCCGGGCGGCGGCCGATCATCGCCTCGACCGCGTCGATCTGGGTGTGGGCGGTCTGCGTGGCGGTATCGGCGCGGTCTTCGCCGGGCGAGGTGTAGATCGACATGAAGGCGACATCGAGTCCGCCCTGGCGCGCGCGCGGGTAGTCGAACTCGACCTTGGGCGTGTCCAGGCCGAGGTCGGCCCAATGGCGCAGCAGCAGGCTCGGCGCGTCGATGTGGGTATCGACGATGGTCGCCTCCTGGGCGAAACGCTGGCCTGCGCTGAGGGGCTGGTCGGCCTGCGCGGCGAGCGGCAGCAGGGCAAGGGCTAGGGCGAGAGCAGCGATCCGCACGTGACCTCCGTAGTGTCGACTGGGCGCATCGAATCACGCGCCGGGCGCCCAGCGTACAACAGCGCGCGTGGGCTGCCTTGCGGCGCTGCAGCGTTTGCGCGGCGAGGCGGCGAGGCGTGTGCTTACCTCGTCGATGCGGGTTCGCGGTCGCGGCTTGCGCCGCTCCTACCCCAAAACGAAAGCGCTCCCTGTAGGAGCGGCGCAAGCCGCGACCGCGAACCGACTACCGCCGGCGCAAGCTCACTTACCGAGATTCAATCCGACTCGCTGGGTTCGACCAGCACGCGGCCACCGGCGACCACCCGGTGCGCCAGGCGTCCGCCGAGCCAATAACACAGCTCGGACGGATGCGAGATCCGCCATTGCACGAAATCCGCGCGCGCGCCGACCCGCAGCACGCCGGCATCGACGATGCCCAGTGCGCGCGCCGCATGTACGGTCGCGCCGCGCAGCGCTTCTTCCGGGGTCAGGCGGAAATGCGTGCACGACAACTGCATGGCCTGACGCAGCGACAGCAGCGGCGAGGTGCCCGGATTGCAGTCGGTCGCCAGCGCCATCGCCACGCCGTGCTCGCGGAAGGCTTCCAGCGGCGGCAGCTTGGTTTCGCGCAGCACGTGGAACGCGCCAGGCAACAGAACCGCGACCGTGCCGTGCGCGGCCATCGCGCGCACGCTGTCGTCGGAGGTGTGTTCGACGTGATCGGCCGACAAGCCGTCGAACGCCGCCGCGAGTGCGCCGCCGCCCAGATCGCTGAGCTGATCGGCGTGCAGCTTCACCGGCAACCCCAGCGCGCGCGCGGCTTCGAACACGCGTGTGGTCTGTTGCGGGCTGAAGCCGATGCCTTCGCAGAACGCGTCGACCGCGTCGATGAGTCCTTCGGCATGCAGACGCGGCATCCATTGGCAGACCGCATCGATGTACTCGTCGGCGCGGCCCTGGTACTCCGGCGGCAGCGCATGCGCGCCCAGATAGGTGGTGCGCACTTGCACGCCGAGCGTCGCGCCGACTTGGCGCGCGACCCGCAGCATCTTGCGTTCGTTATCGAAATCCAGGCCGTAGCCGGACTTGATCTCCAGCGTGGTCGCGCCGTCGGCGAGCAGGGCGCGGGCGCGCGGCAAGGATTGACGCAACAGCTCGGCCTCGGAGGCTTCGCGGGTGGCGCGCACGCTGGAGACGATGCCGCCGCCGGCGCGGGCGATCTGTTCGTAGCTGGCGCCCTTCAGGCGCAGCTCGAATTCGCGCGCGCGGTCGCCTGCGAAGACCAGATGGGTGTGGCAGTCGATCAGGCCGGGGGTGATCCAACCGTCGGCCTCGATCACGGACGCGGCCAGTTCGGCCGGCGCGCCCGGCAATTGCGCGCGCGGCCCGAGCCAGGCGATGCGGCCGTCGCGCCAGGCCAGCGCGGCATCGGCGATCTCGCCGTAACCCTCGGCGGCGTCCAGGGTCGCCAGCGAAGCGCCGAGGGCCAAGCCATCGTAAAGCCGGCCATCGTAAAGCCGGCCGTCGGGCCGGGGCGTGAGCGGGGCGGAAGCGGTGTTCATGCCGCCAATTCTAGTCAATGGCGGTTGTCGGAGGGGCTCGAACCCCGAGGCGTTCCCTTCGGATGACGCATTCGCACTCGAGCAACGGTCTGGGGCCGATCCTGGACCTTGCGCAGCCCGCAGCCCGCAGCCGCGCCATACGCGCCGCAACGGTCGCGCCGCGCGCGCATGCAGGCGAGAATGCGCGCATGACCACCTCGACTCCGACCGTTCTTTGGACCCCCGACGGCTGGCGCGGCGACGCCGCCGGCGAGCGCATCGTGCCGGGCATCGCCAATCTGCATTCGCACGCGTTCCAGCGCGCCATGGCCGGCATGGCCGAACGCCAGACCAATCCGGCCGACAGCTTCTGGACCTGGCGCGAGACCATGTACCGCTTCGCCGAGCGCTTCACCCCCGAGGCGCTGCATGCGGTCGCGACCCAACTTTACGTGGAAATGCTCGAAGCCGGCTACACCAGCGTGTGCGAATTCCACTATCTGCATCACGCGCCCGACGGCCGTCCCTATGCCGATCCGGCCGAAATGTCGCGCGCGCTGATCGCCGCCGCGCGCGAGACCGGCATCCGCATGACCTTGCTGCCGGTGCTTTACATGACCGGCGGTTTCGACGAACGGCCGCTGAGCGAACGTCAGCGTCGCTTCGGGCACACGGTCGAGGCCTATCTGCGCCTGCTCGACGACCTGCGCGCCGACACCGACCAGCTGCTGCAAGTGGGCTGCTGCCTGCACAGCCTGCGCGCGGTGCCGCCGCAGCCGATGCGCGAGGTGCTGGCCGCGTTGCCGGCCGACAGCCGCGTGCACGTGCATATCGCCGAACAGGTGGCCGAGGTCGAAGACTGCCTGGCGGTGCGCAAGGCGCGTCCGGTGGAGTGGCTGCTGGCCAACGCACAGGTCGACGAACGTTGGACCCTGGTGCATGCCACGCATCTGGACGCCGCCGAAGTGCGCGGTATCGCCGCTAGCGGGGCGACGGTGGCGATCTGCACCACCACCGAAGGCAATCTGGGCGACGGCTTGTTTCCGCTACGCGATTACCTCGATGCCGGCGGCTACTGGGGCGTCGGCTCGGATTCGCATATTTCGGTGTCGCCGATCGAGGAACTGCGTTGGCTGGAATACGGCCAGCGACTGATCACCCGGCGGCGCAACATCGCGGTGAGCGCGGCGTCCGACAGCGTCGGCGAAACCTTGTTGCGCGGCGCGCACGCCAGCGCGGAGCGCTCGACCGGTTTCGCCGCGACGGCGTCGGCCGGCGACACGCTGACTTTGGATCGCGACGCGCCCGCATTCGCCGGAGCGAGCGATGAAGACTATATCGATCGCTGGTTGTTCAGCGGCAATCGCAATCTGGTGCGCGAGGTGCGGGTCGGCGGCCGGCAGATCGTGGCCGAAGGACGGCATCGCGACCGCGAGGCGATCGCGGCGCGCTATGGCCGGACTTTGCGGGGTTTGCTGGCCGAGTGAGCCGTTGCTCGAGGCGCGGCGATCTTGGCGGAAAGCGTCGGGGCTGAAGCCCTCCCACAAAAGACCTCGTCGCAGCGCAATCTTTTGTGGGAGGGGCTTCAGCCCCGACGCTTTTCGATCCGATCCAATCAGCGATCCGATCGCTTCAAACCGCGAACAGATCGTCGATGGGCACGCGCCTGTCGGTCAACGCGCCTTCCAGGTTCAGAAGAAATTCCTTGGTCGGCAACCCGCCGCCGAAACCGGTCAGGCTGCCGTCGGCGCCGATCACCCGATGGCAGGGCAGCACGATCGGCAGCGGATTGCGGCCGTTGGCCGCGCCGACCGCACGGGTGGCGGTCGGCTGACCCAGATGTCGCGCCATCTGGCCGTAGCTCCAGGTCTCGCCCCATGGAATCAGCGCCAGGGTATGCCAGCACTGCAACTGAAACGGCGTGCCGTGCGGCGCCAACGGCAGATCGAACCCTTGGCGCGTGCCGGCGAAGTATTCGGCGAGTTGCTTGCGCGTTTCCAGCAGCACGCCGTTGTCGCCTTCCCGCCAGTCCGGTTCGATCACCACCGGATGCCAGGGCGCTTCGAATTCGATCAGGCGCAAGCCGTCCTCGCCGCTGGCCAGCAACAAACGTCCGACCGGACTGTCGATGTGCTGGAACGTGACCGCGCCGGTCTTGAGGCGGATGTGCTTGCTCATGCGGCTTTCCTCGGTTTGCGTACCGCCTTGGCCGATACCGATGCGGTCGTGCCCGCCGCGGCCTGGGCGATCGGCACCGGCATGCTGTCGCGCCAGACCTGGATCACGCCGTAGGCGCGCCACGGTCGCCAGGCTTCGGCGCGCGCGTTGAGCGCTTTCGCGGTCATGCGCACGCCGTCTTCGGGCAGGGCTTTTTGCAGCACCAGATCGTCGGCCGGGAACGCATCGGGATGGCCGAGCGCGCGCAGCGCGATGTAATGCGCGGTCCACGGGCCGATGCCGGGCAGGGCGACCCAACGCGCGACGAAATCGTCGAGGGTGCGTTCGGCGCGGAAATCCACCCGGCCTTCGAGCAGCGCGCGCGCCACCGTGCGCACCGTCTCGGCGCGCGCGCGGGTCAGGCCGATCTCGACCAGATCCGCATCGGCCAACGCTTCGGGCGTGGGAAACAGATGCTCCAATCCCGGGCCGAACGCTTTCGGCAGGGCTTGACCGAAGCGCTGCGCCACTCGCGCGGCCAGCGTGCGTGCGGCGGCGACGCTGACTTGTTGTCCGAGGATCGCGCGCACCGAAATCTCGAAACCGTCCCAACCGCTGGGCAGCCGCAATCCCGGACGTTTGGCGAACAACGCCTGCAGGCGCGGATCGACCGACAAGGCCGAGGCGATCGCGTGGGGATCGGCGTCCAGATCGAACATGCGGCGCAGGCGGTTGATGATCTCCAGCAATCGCGCCGGCGCGGGCCCGTGCAGTTCCAGCTTCAACGCATGCTGGGTGTCGCGCTTGTCGGCTGGCCAGGCGCTCACCCGCAACCAACCGGGCGATTGGATCGGGCCGATCACCCGGCTGTAGCTGCGTTCATCGACCACTTCCACCCCGGGCAGGGCGCGGCCGCGCAGGAAATCCAGCATCGCGGCGAAGTCGTACGGCGGCCGGTAGCCCAGCCGCAGCGCCAGACCGTCGCCGTCGCCGTTCGGCGTTTCGTTGGGGCGCCGGCGCAGATCGCGCGGGGCCATGCGGTAGGCCTCGCGGAAGGTCGTGTTGAAGCGGCGCAGGCTGCCGAATCCGGCGGCCATCGCGACTTCGGTGATCGGCAAGCGGGTTTCGGTCAGCAATTGCTTGGCGAACAACAAACGGCGCGTGCCGTGCACACCGATCGGCGGCGCGCCCAAGCGTTCCACGAACAAGCGACGCAGTTGCCGTTCGCCCAGGCCGACGCGTTGCGCCAGTGCTGCGAGCGGTTGTTCGGCCAGCAGACCTTCGTCGATGAGTTTCAATGCGCGTGCGACCGCGGCATCGCCGCGCCGCCACGCGCCTTCTGCCGGCGACAATTCCGGACGGCAGCGCAGACAGGGCCGGAAACCGGCGGCTTCGGCCGCGGCGGCGTGACCGAAATATTTGACGTTCTCGCGCTTGGCCGCCGGCGCGGGGCAGACCGGGCGGCAATAGATGCCGGTACTGGTCACCGCGGTGAAGAACAGGCCGTCGAAGCGCGGATCGCGGCTGAAACGGGCTTGTTCGCAGACCCGCCAGTGCGGCAGCGAAGCGTTCGGTGCGGGGGCGGCGATGGCGTCCATGCACGTAGGCTAGCACCGCGGGCGGGGCCGGACTCGCCGGATTCGGACATCAATGGCGGACGGATTCGGACGAGCCTGCCGGCGGGGGCGGGCGTGATCGGCGCGATCGGGTTGCGTCGTGCGGATAGCGACCGTCTGGCGCTCTTGTTGGAGGGGCTTCAGCCCCGACGCCTTTCGGTCCGCTCGCGGCGATCCGATCGAAAGGCGTCGGGGCTGAAGCCCTCCCACAAAAGCTCTTGTCGCGTCGGCTTGCAAGCCCGCCGCTCCGATGGTCAGAGCGACGGGCTTCGCGCACATGCCGGACGGCTTATTGGCAACTCGGCAGCGGCGTACCGTCGCTCCATGCGTTGCGCAGCCACTTGATGCCTTCCACGCCGTTGTAGGGAATGGTCGGCGAATGGCTGGCCGGGTCGTTCTGGCCGAGATAGCAGGCGCTGCCCCATTGCGAGCCGCGCATGAATTGCGTGTCGCTGACCTCGATCACCACGCCCGAACCCAAACCCGAATCGTATGGCGCGAGCGTATAGCCGCCGCCGGCGAGCCGGCTTTCGCGGATCGTCAAGGTCGAGCCGGCGCCGGGACGGTCGGCCCAGAAAATCGCCGCGTTGCCATGGCCGGAGCTGTTGACCGGACGCGCGTCGATATCGCTGTGGATGACGCTGACGTGGCCGACTTGCCCAGGCGAATAGAACTGCAACGCGTCCAGATGATCGTCGGGATAGAAACAGGTGTCGTGAATCAAACTGTCCTGGATCAGCACCGGTTCGCCGCCGCCGGCGACCAGCATGTCGTCGCCGTTGTGATGCAGATGCGCGCGGATCAGCGTGTAGCTGTTGTCGCCGTTGATCAGGCGGCGGCCGCCGTTGTTGACCGCCGGGCAGCGTTCCGGACCCAGGTCGACGTCCTTGAGCACCAGATTGCGATTCGTGCGGTGATCGACGAAGCCCTTGATGCGGCTGTTGGTCACGGTGACGTTGTCGTGGCGGATGGTCAGGTCGCCGGTGATCAGCAAGGCATTGATGATCTGTCCGTTGCGGCTGCTGCTGTAATCGCCGTCGATGGTGGTCAGGCTCTGGCCGGCCGGGACGCCGGTGCAGGCGTGGTCGGGAAACGCCGGGAGCGGCGGGCAGGCGCGTGCGCTGGCCAGCGGCGGGGTGGTCGCGGCGACCGCTTCGGAACGCGCCGATTCGTTGCCGGCCGCATCCACCGCGCTGACCCGATAGCCGTAGCGCGTTTCCGGTTGCGCGGTGTCGTGGACGTAGGCGGTCAGTTCGGTTTCGCTCAGCGCCTCGGCGTCGCCGTCGAGATAGACGCGGTAACGCACCGCGCTGGTGTCGTCGGCGCTGGCGGTCCAGCTCAGGTTCACCGTGGTGGCGTCGGCCACCGTCGCCGATAGGCCGGTTGGCACGCTCGGCGGCGTGGTGTCGCCGCTGAGCGGAGCGAACTCCACGTCGACCCAGTAATTGGCCGAGCGCCAGGTCGAATCCGGGAATCCGCTCTGCGCGGCGTAACGATAGTTGCCGTTGCCGCCGTCGCTGCCGTCGCTGCCGTCGCGCAACGCGCGCAGCGGACCGTTGGCGTAATCGGCGGCCGAGAAGTAGTCCAGATCGGCCGAATAGCGGCCGTTGGGCGCGTAATAGGACACGATGTAGCTGGTGTCGGCGGCGATGCGCACCGGCGTGGCGAATGCGGCGCGCTGCCAGCCCGACGCGGTCTCGTCGGCGAATGCCACGCGCGCCAGCAAGGTCCCGTCCTGGCTCCACAGGTTGCCGATGTGCGCGCCGGTATTGGCCGTGGACTTGTAGAAACGCACGCCCTTGATCCAACCCGGCTGCGTGCTGCGGAAGCGCAGGCCCAGCTCGACGCCGTCCGGGTCGGTGGAATCGACCAGGGTCAGCAGGGCGCCGTCGGTCCACAGGCTCTGGTTGCCGGCCTGGAACGCGCGCACTTCGCGGATGTTGGTCCAGTAGGAACTGTTGTGGGTGCAATGCAGCTTGCCGGTCACGCGCATCGCGCGCACTTCACGCGGCGCGCCGCCGAAGCTGTAGACCACACCGGCGGTCTGCGATGAGTCGTAGGCGTATTGCGGTGTCACCGTCCAGCCGCTGTCGCGCCAGTCGCCGCGCGCGCTGTTGGAGAACTGCAGGCTCAGGCCGTCGCAGAACGCGCCGTCGCCGCTGCTGTTCCAACTGCCGTGGACGATTTCGACCCGGTCGATGGTGCGCGGCCGGTCGCTCCACAGCACGCCGGCGGCTTCGTAGTTGTCGCTGGGTTCGGCTTGGCCGCCGCTGAGATCGACGTCGACCGTGTCGTCGCCGTCGTTGAGCAAGGGCGCGGCGACGCGCACGCTGGTCGGCTCGGTTTCGCTGCGGCCGTCGGCGCCGGGTGTGTAGCCGTGCGCCCAGCGATAGGCGGTTCCGGCCGGAGCGATGTTCTGGGCGGAAACCGCCGGCGCGCACCACAGCAATGCAAGCAGCATCGCCGCGTGCGGCAAGCCGATGCTGGATAAACGCAAGTGGGTGCGTGCGGCGGAGCGCCCAGCGCGATCGCGCGCAGGCGTGGAACCTGATTCGGTCGGCATAGAGGGTCCGATGCGTGGATCGCGCGAGAGAGAACAAGCGCGCTCAAGGAACGGCGAACCGTTCCTTGAGCGGTGTTGCGGGGAGGAGGTCCCTGGATATCCCGGGCCTAAGCTAGCGTCGGCGAACCGCCGAAAAGCTGGGCGGGCGTCACCAAAACTCAGATCGATGACAAACGTCAGGATCGGGCACTGTCACGGGCGCATGCGCGCACACGAAGTCGCAGGTTTTCGGTATTGCCGGGCCCGGCATTGTCATGCTGCGCGTGTGACAACCCATTCGCGCCAGCGTCATCGCCCGGCGTTGCGCACCGGTCTGCGCAGTGCCGGGCGATTGCGGACCGATCCAGTCCGTGCGGCGGATCGGCGCGTCGTGCCTTCGCGCGATATCGGCAATCGCTCGCTGACCTTCCCTATGTCGGAAGTCTCTGCGCGAGGGATTTCAGCCCCGTCGCTTTCCGGTTAACCGCCGCAAGACTTCATGGGAATTGAGTCGACAGCGTCGGGGCTGAAGCCCCTCCCACAAAAACTTCGACGGCGTCGACGAGACCGTAAGTCTCTGCGATTCGCGTATCAGACCGACGCGGGCGCTTGTCGTAAAGACATCTTTACGCATCGCGTATCGCGTAATGCTTTCACTGCCTGCGCACGACGCGGAGCGCGATCGCAGCGGCGAACGACGAAGCGTGAAAGCCGACATATTTTATTTGTTGAACGCGTCCGGCTGGAACGAAGGTCGGGCTTTCTTTCGCAAATCCTCCGCGCTATGTATCTGTCACACACCCGAAACCTGGAGAGCCGCATGAGGCGATGTCAGCCGTTTTCGGCCGTGCTGGCCGCGACCGCGACCGCGACCGCGCTCTGCTCGGCGATCGCGCCGGCGCACGCGGCCGAAAGCCGCGTCTATACCCGTTCGGGCTACACCGTGGATTTCCGCGATCTGGATGGAAAGACTCAACAGGTCACCGCCGACCGCATGGTCGAGAGGTTCTTCGAGGTTTACCCGCGGCTGGCCGCCGACTTCAATCCGAGCGCGGTCAAGACGCTGCAGTTCCGGCTGGATCCGGCTTACGACGCAGTCGCCTATGCCGATGACGGCAAGGTGGTCTACAACCCGGGCTGGTTCGTGAAGCATCCCGACGACATCGACGTGGTCACTCATGAGGTGATGCACATCGTGCAGGCCTACGGTCCGTCGGGGCAGCCGGGCTGGCTGGTGGAGGGCATCGCCGATTACGTGCGCCATGTCTACGGCGGCGACAACCAGGCCGCAGGTTGGGCGCTGCCGGCGTACGCCACGACCCAGAAAGTCACCGACGGTTACCGCGTAACCGCGCGTTTCCTGGCGTGGCTGGAACTGCACGGCCATGCCGGCATCGTCAAATCGCTCGATGCGCGTCTGCGCGCGGGCCAGTACACCGCCGCTGCCTGGCGAGCGCTGACGGGGAACAGCGTGGATCAGCTGTGGGCGTCTTACGCGGCGGATCCGCGGCTGTGAATTGCGCGGTTCTAACTGCGGCCTCGAAATTAGATCGATTGAATAATGCTTTGGATGAGGTGTCGTCGAAATCCAAGAGTGGCGTTTGCTCGGGCAACGATTGTCTGAATTCTAATGCGTTGAATTTAGATCGATTTAAACCCGTACGCCATTGAGTCCGAACGGTCCGGCCTCGCTCACAGGGCCGGCGTCCACTTCCGGGGAGAGAACGAATGAAGCGGCGAGCGTATTGGATGATCGTTACGGGGCTGGCGGTATCCGCCGGCGCCGCGCAGGCCCAGCAAACGGCCGGCAATGACGCGGCGCAGTCGGAAGGCGAAAGCCGCAGCGCCAAGCAACTCGATGCGGTCAAGGTCACCGGATCGCTGATCCCGCGCGCGCAGATCGAAGGGCCGTCGCCGGTGGTCACGCTGACTCAGGCGCAGATCGACGCGAAGGGATTCGGCAGCGTGTTCGATGCGTTGCGCGCGCTGCCGCAGGCCAACGGTTCGGTGCAGGATCCGCAGTTCACCGGCGGCTACACGCCCGGCGCCAAGACCATCAGCCTGTTCGGCCTGCCGCCGGGATACACGCTCACCCTGCTCAACGGACGGCCGATGGCGAGCTACCCGTTGGCTTACAACGGAGGTAGCAACATCACCGATATCGCCAACGTTCCGCTGAGCATGGTCGAGCGCGTGGACGTGCTGACCGGCGGGCAGTCTTCGATCTACGGCTCGGCGGCGATCGCCGGCGTGGTCAACATCGTGCTCAAGGAACGGGTCGAGGGCACGCATCTGCGCGTGCGCGCCGGCGGCTACAGCGACGGCGGCGGACGCAACGAGCGTCTGCAATTCAGCAGCGGCTTCAATCGCGGCAAACTCGACGTGAGCTACGGCGTGGAATTCGGTCGCGAGCGGCCGGTGTGGGCCTACCAGCGCGACTACATCGATTCGTATTTCGACGATCCCACCGGTCGCGGCGCGGTGCCTTCGCGTACGTTCCTGCGCCAGCAAGTGGGTGCGGGCCAGCATTACATCGATCCGGGCGCGGCGACTTGCGCCCCGCTGAGTTATCTGTACGGCGGCACCACCGCCTACAGTTTCCGCGACGCCGCCGGCACCGGCTATTACTGCGGCAGCGCCCACAATGTCGGCTACACGACCTTGTCCAACGAGAGCACCAACGCCAACGGCTCGGTGTTCCTGCGCTACGCGCTGGACGGCGGGACCGAGCTGTACGCCGACGCGCTCTACAGCTACAGCAACCCGACTTACAGCGGCGGCAGTCCGTTCTGGAACCAGACGTTCTTCAATCGCGACAGCGGCCAGTACGAGCAGTGGCAGCGCATTTTCGCGCCCGAGGAAGTCGGATTGCAGGCCAAGGACCAGCACGTCTACACGCGCAGTTACAACTTCACCGCCGGCGCGCGCGGACCGGTCGGAGACAGCCGCTTCGATTACGATCTGTACTACAACCGCTCCCAGTCCGAGGTGGTCCGCAAGTCCACGGATTTCCTCGCGCGCGACGGCATCGACGACTATTTCCTCGGCCCGCAGTTGGGCACCGATGCGGCCGGGTACAAGATTTTCTCGCCGAACCTGGCCCGGCTCTACCAGCCCCTGGACAAGTCGGTATACGACCGCTCCAGCGACACCAATCGCGCCGACTCGATGGCCTGGACGCAGAACGTCACCGGCACCTTGACCACCACCGAACTGTTCCGGATGCCTGCCGGTCCGGTTGGTTTCGCCGCGATCGTCAAAGCGGGCAACGAGGAGTTCGAAAACAACTCGGCCAGCGAACTGGCCAAGACCGGCTACTTCCGCGGCGCCACCGGACGCACCAGCGCGGCCGGAAAGCGCCGCCAATACGCGGCCGGCGCGGAAATGCAGTTGCCGTTGCTGGACAAGTTCACCGCCAACCTGTCGACCCGCCACGACAAGTACAGTTATGCAAGCGAGGGCAACGGCAAGTTGACCTACAAAGTCGGCTTGGAGTTCCGCCCCACCGAAACCCTGCTGCTGCGCGGCAGCTACGCGACCGCGTTCCGCGCGCCGGACATGTTCAGCCTGTTCTCAAGCCAGAACAGCGGTTACTCCACCTCCACCGACTACTACCGCTGCCGCGTCGCCGGTTACGACGCCAGCTCCTACAATCGCTGTCCGTATGCAGGCCAATCGATGCTGGCCTATTCCAGCGGCAACACCCGTCTCAAGGACATCACCGCGCGCTCGTTCACTTACGGCTTCGTCTGGTCGGCGCTGGACAATGCGCTGAGCCTGTCGGTGGATTACAACTCCATCGTGATCGAGAACGAGGTGCAGACCCTGAGCAACGACCAGATCCTGCGTAACGAGGCGGATTGCCGCCTGGGCGTGTCGGAGAACGGCGACACGGGCTTCGACATCAATTCGCCGACCTGCCGCGAGTTGTTGAGCGAAGTCCGGCGCCTGCCGGCGAACGATCCGGTCACGCCCAACGGCGTCGAGGCGGTCTATACCTATCCCATCAACGTCGCCGAGCAGCGCCAGAGCGGCATCCAATCGACGCTGGATTACCGTGTGCGCAGCGAGCGTCTGGGCGATTTTCTGTTCAACGCCAACTACTACACGGTGCTCAAGCACAGCTCGCGGCAGAGGGACGGCGACGACACCATTGACTTGCTGTGCTGCGCCAACTCCAATGAATTGCGCAGCCGCGCCAGCGCCAGCGCGACCTGGAAACGCGACGACTGGAGCGCGACGCTGTACGGCCTGCGCAACGGCAAGACCTGGAACCGGATCGGCGAGGCGCGCAACGTCGGTCCGCTGATCACCTACAACGCCACGGCCCGTTACCAGATCAATCCCACGTTCTGGATGTCGGTTGCGGTCAACAACCTGACCAACAAGCGACCGCCGGTGGATCGGACCGATGGCGACTGGCCGTATTTCGATCGCGACAATTACAGCGCGTTGGGTCGTTCGTTCTGGTTGGAGCTCGGCGTGGATTTCGGTTCCTGACTGTGCTGCGTTGACGCCGCGTGCGTGTCGCGACCCCGCGTGCGGACGTGCGCGGCGTTGCGTGATCGCGATGCGCATGCGAACAGGGCCGAGGCAAATCCCCCGGCGCAGTCGCATCCACCTGAAGCGCGCCACGCAGGCGCCAGCCCCCTTTTTCAATGGGGCGAAGTTTGCGAGATCTTCATCTGCCGTTGCTCTCACCGTTCCCCCTTTGAAAAAGGGGGCAGGGGGGATTGGCTCTTGTCGCCGAATCGCCGCGTTTCACACCACCCAACCCATCTTCAGCCAACGCGAACGCAGCCGAAAAAACGGCCCGGCAGTCGGGGGACATGCCGGGCCAGAGGTCTTGCTGCGGAGCAGGTTGAGGTCCCTGGAGTACTGGCGTCCAAGCTACTGCCGATGCGCGAAACGAAAGAGCCGCCACCGTCACTGAATCCCGAACTGATGACAAACGTCAGCGCGGAAAGCGCGAAGCCGATCGAGAAAATCGCGGCGGCGTGCATCGTTCGCCGACATCGCGCGACGGTTTCAGCCGTTACTGTTTTTTCTTCGCGCGATCGGGCAATAACGCCGGCAGCAGCGGCGTGATGTCGCCGTCGTTCTTGGCCGGGACGATGCCGATCAAGCGCGCCAGCAGCGGATACACATCGACGTTGTCGAACGGCGGCAAGATCGCGCCGCGCTTGAACGCAGGGCCGCGCGCGAGAAAGATCGCGCGCATCGACGGCAGCGCCGGATCGTAGCCGTGCGAGCCGCGGGTCTGGTTCTTGGGCCAGGCCTTGAGTTTCGCGTCTTCGATCGCGTCCCAGCCTTCGTGCATCTGGCAGACGATCGGCGGCACCCGCGGGTGAGTGCCGTAATGCCAACGCGCCGGCAGCTCGCTCTTGCGCCAGCAGTCGTAATGATCGTGCGGGCCGAGCAGACGGCGTTCGACTTCGGCCTCATGGCCCGGGTTGGGGGCGATGCCGATCGATTGGCCGACCGAAGTCACCACCGCCTGTTCGACCGACACCATGTCCTCGACCGCGATGCGCTGTCCCGGCGCGACTTCGGCCATGCCATGGTCGGACACCACGATCAGGTTGACCCGTTCGAGCTGGCCGTGCGCGGCCAGGCCGTCGAGCAGGCGGCCGACGGCGGCGTCGATGCGTTGCAGGGCCTCACGCGATTCGGGCGAGTTCGGGCCGTGGTCGTGGCTTTCGTGATCGAGCGCATCGAAGTACAAGGTCGCCACGTGCGGGCGCGTGGTGGCGGGTTCGCCCAGCCAACCCAGCACTTCGTCGACGCGCGTGTTCTCGTCGATCTTGGCGTCGAATGGGCGCCAGCGGTTCGGGCGCTGGCCGTGGATCGGCGCTTCGCTGCCGGGCCAGAACAAGGTTGCGCTGCGCAGACCGGCTTTCTGCGCGCCGATCCAGATCGGTTCGCCGCCTTTCCACCAGCGCGTATCGCCCACCGCATCGCGGTCGGAGATCTTGAACTTGCCGATTGCGGTGTCCCACATGCTGTTGTGGATCACCCCATGGTGGTCGGGGCGCAGGCCGGTGACCAGGGTGTAGTGATTGGGAAACGTCAGCGACGGATACGAAGGCGTCATCCATTGCGCGCGCACGCCGTCGCGCGCCAACCGTTCCAGGTTGGGGGTCAGGCCTAGTTCGAAATAGTCGGCGCGGAAGCCGTCGATCGAGATCAACAGCAGCGGCGTGTCGGCCGGCGGCGCGGAGCGGGTCGGCGCGGCGCAGGCGGTCAGGATCAGGACGAAGGCGAGCAGGGCGGCGCGGGCCGCGGGGATGATCGAACGCATCGGCGCATGATAACGGCCGGCGGTTGCCGGCCGGTGTCAGTCGTCGCTCGCGCCGGCCGCGCGGCGAGCCGCCAAGGTCGGCACCATCGGCGATGCGGTCGGCGCCGGCCATGACTTCAGTCGCTGGCGCGGCGCCGCGCGCGGCGGGATAGTGGGCGCGGGTTTTCATCGAGATACGCCATGCGCGCCACCGCTCGTGCCGCCTGTCTGGGCCTGTCGTTGCTGGCGTTCGCGCCGGCGTGGGCGCAGGCCGACGCAAACTCCGGTGCCAAGCCGGCGACGCCCGCTCCGGACGCGGCGCCGCCGTTGACGCCGCTCAGCGACGAGGAATGCGCGGTCTGGGCGCGCGAGCTGAGCTTCGCCCGCTCGGTCGCCGAACACGACACCAAGGCCTTCGCTTCGCATCTGCACGCGCAAGCGGCGTTCGGCGCCGGCCGCCCGCAGCCCACGCGCGGCCGCGAACGAGTGGTCGAGCAATGGGCCGGGCTGATCGAAGGCAAGACCCTGCGGCTGCGTTGGTACCCGACCCGGGTGACCATCGGCGGCGACGGAGAGGTGGCCTGGTCGACCGGGCCGGCGCTCTATCACAAGCTCGATCCGGGCGCGGAACCGCGCTATTCGATCGGCGCGTACCAGTCGGTCTGGCGGCGCGACGGCGACGGGGCGTGGAAGATCGTGTTCGACGACGGTCTGACCCCGCGTCCGGCCACCGAGGCCGAAGCCATGGCCTTCGAACGCGGGCGCCGCGAGGACTGCCCGCGACGCTGACGACTGCTTAAACGGCCGGTGCCGCAGGGCCGTCGTGGCGGTGCCGGAAGCGTAGGCTGGCTGTGTCCGTTACGTCTCAGGGTTCCTGTTCTCAGGAGGTGTTCGATGAAACGTTCGATGCTTGCCGTATTGCTGGGCGCTTGCGTGTTCGCCGCCTCGGCGCAACCCGCGCACGAGGATGCGCGCGAACCGACCACGCCCGCCGCCACGGCCCAGGCCGATGCCAAGCCGGCCGCCGCGGCCGCGGCCGCGAAGAAAGATCGCCGCGATCCCACCTGTCTGACCCAGACCGGTTCGCGTTTGCAACCGCGCAGCCAGAACGGCTGCGCCGGTTACGGCCGCAGCTACAGCCGCGATGACCTCGACCGCACCGGCCGCACCGATGTGGGCCAGGCGCTGCGTCAGCTCGATCCGCGCTTGAACTGAGCGCGCGCGTATCCCTTCCGGTTCGGGCTTCGGTTCGGACCGTCCTCACGCCCGGCCTTGCGCCGGGCGTTTTTTGCGTGCGGGTGTTTTTGCATAGCGGCGCGTCCTTATGCAGCGCCGCAACAAGACCGCATCCGATGGCACTGCATCCGATGGCACGTTTACCCGAACAGAGCCCGGACGATCAATCGAGTCAGGCCCGGCCCCGCAAAAACATTCAAATCCACCGTTCCGGTAACGCCGTCGACGCTCCCGGCCGGCGAATACTGCCAACAGTTCCATGCGTTCCAACCGGTCGGGATTTTCGGCTCGGTTACACCGTAGTCGGCGATCCATAACGGATAACCGGAAAAATCCGCGTTCACCGTCTGATCCCAGAACGAGGGGCTGGTGTAGATCATCGGCCTGCGGCCCAGGGCCTTTTCGACGGTATCCAGCCAGATTTGCAGATTGGCGGCAACGCTGTTGCTGCCGTAATCGCCTTTGAAGGTTTCTATATCGACGACCGGCGGTAGATCCTCGGCGCCGAGCGTTCCGACCGTATGGATGAAATTGTTCGCCTGGGCGACCGGATCGTCATAGGTTTCGTAGAAGTGATAAGCGCCGCGCAACATGCCTGCGCCTTGCATTGCTTGCCAATTGGCGGCGAATTTCGGGTCGAGATAGGTATTGCCTTCGGTGGCCTTGGCGTAGGCGAAGACGATGCCGGCGGCTTTCACCTTTGCCCAATCGACATCGCCTTGGTAGTGGGATACGTCTATGCCATGGATTTGGTCGAGGTTGGTCATTGGATGGCCGTCGTCGCGTTGTGGAGTCGGGGCGGGTCGGCTGCGCGACCCGGTCTGACTGTTGTTAACGACTGGCCGCGGTCGGCGTGAAAAGGGTGAAGGCGGCTATGGCCGCGATGGCTTAGCCGCGCCGCGTGGGGCATTCCGGCAGCGGACCGTTTCAATGCAAGCCGCTTCGGCGGTTGCCGCTCTTGTGGGAGGGGCTTGAGCCCCGACGCTTTTCAGCCGGATCGCGGAGATCCGAGTCAAAAGACGTTGGGGCCGAATCCTCTCGCGACGGTCGAAACCGCTGTCGCAGCTCAGGCTTGTATGCCTTCGAGCAAGCGATCCAGCGACGCCTGGTAGAAATCGCGAAACTCGCGTTCGCCATAACTGAAGCGGCCGGCGCGGTACAGCACGATCAAGCCGTGGGTATGCGCCCACATCGTCATCGCGATGTCCCAAGGATCGCCCGCGCGCAGGCGGCCGGCGTGCTGCGCTTCGATCACCACGTCGGCGACCACGTTCAAGGTCGGCGAGCGGCGCGCGCGGAAATCTTCAGGAAAACGCCGCGCCTGATCGCGCCGCATCGAGAAGGCGTGATCGAACAGATGCGGGTGGGCCAAGGCGTAGTCCAGATAGATCTGCTGGGTGGCGCGCAGGCGCGCGATCACGTCGCCGCCGTCGTTGCGCGCGCTCCAGTGGCGCGAGATCTCCTGGAAGCTGTCGTCGCTGATGCGTTGCAGCAGCGCCTCGCGATTGGGGAAGTGGCGGTAGATCGCCATCGGGGTCACTCCGACCGCCTCGGCGATGCGGCGCATGCTGACCTTCTGTGCGCCGCCGCGCTCGAACAAGGCGCGGGCGGCGCGCAGGATACGGTCGGCGGTGGCGGGCACAGTCATGTATACAGCGTATACATTTTCGCCTCGCAGCGGCAAATTCGGGCGCAAACACCGTATTGGCTGCCCGTCCGGACCGGCGTGCGCTGGCGGGGGCTCGGACCGCGGCGCGATAATTCCTGCTTCTCACGAACGCCGGAGTCGCCGTGTCCGCCACCGATCGCAACGATCCCTCTCGCGTCATCCGCGCCCCGCGCGGCAGCGAAATCAGCTGCAAGTCCTGGCTCAGCGAAGCCGCCTTCCGCATGATCCAGAACAATCTGGACCCGGACGTAGCCGAGAATCCGGCCGAACTGGTGGTCTACGGCGGCATCGGCCGCGCCGCTCGCGACTGGCCTTCGTTCGACGCGATTCTCAAGTCGTTGCGCGAGCTGGAAGATAACGAGACGCTGCTGATCCAATCGGGCAAGCCGGTCGGTGTGTTCCCGACCCATGCCGACGCGCCGCGGGTGTTGCTTGCGAATTCCAACTTGGTCCCGCACTGGGCGACCTGGGAGCACTTCAACGAGCTCGATAAGAAAGGCCTGATGATGTACGGCCAGATGACCGCCGGCAGCTGGATCTACATCGGCTCGCAGGGCATCGTCCAGGGCACGTACGAAACCTTCGTCGAGATGGGACGCCAGCATTACGGCGGAAGCTTGAGCGGCAAGTGGATCCTCACCGCCGGCCTGGGCGGCATGGGCGGCGCGCAGCCGCTGGCCGCGTCGCTGGCCGGCGCGTGCTCGCTCAATATCGAATGCAAGCAGAGCAGCATCGACATGCGTCTGCGCACGCGTTACGTCGACGAACAAGCCAGCGACCTGGATGACGCGCTGGCGCGCATCGCCAAGTACACCGCGGCCGGCGAAGCCAAGTCGATCGCGTTGCTCGGCAATGCCGCGCAAGTGGTGCCGGAACTGGTGCGCCGCGGCGTGCGTCCGGACGCGGTGACCGACCAGACCAGCGCGCACGATCCGGTGCACGGTTATCTGCCGATCGGCTGGACGGTCGAGCAATGGCTGGCCGAACAGAAGATCAATCCCGAAGGCGTGCGCGATGCGGCCAAGAAGTCGATGCGCGTGCATGTCGAAGCGATGCTGGCGTTCCAGCAGCAGGGCATCCCGACCTTCGACTACGGCAACAACATCCGCCAGATGGCGCAGGATGAAGGCTGCAAAAACGCCTTCGATTTCCCCGGTTTCGTGCCGGCCTATGTGCGTGCGCTGTTCTGCCGCGGCGTCGGTCCGTTCCGCTGGGTCGCGCTCAGCGGCGATCCCGAGGACATCTACAAGACCGACGCCAAGGTCAAGGAAATCATCGCCGACGATGCGCATCTGCATCGCTGGCTGGACATGGCCAAGGAGCGCATCAGCTTCCAGGGTTTGCCGGCGCGCATCTGTTGGGTCGGCCTGGGCCTGCGCCACAAGCTCGGCCTGGCTTTCAACGAAATGGTGCGCAACGGCGAGTTGAAGGCGCCGATCGTGATCGGCCGCGATCACCTCGACAGCGGTTCGGTGGCTTCGCCCAACCGCGAAACCGAAGCGATGAAGGACGGCAGCGACGCGGTCAGCGACTGGCCGCTGCTCAACGCCATGCTCAACGTCGCCGGCGGCGCGACCTGGGTGTCGCTGCACCATGGCGGCGGTGTCGGCATGGGTTATTCGCAGCACTCCGGCGTGGTCATCGTTTGCGACGGCAGCGAAGAGGCCGACAAGCGGATCGCGCGAGTGCTGTGGAACGACCCGGGCACCGGCGTGATGCGGCATGCCGATGCGGGCTATGAGATCGCGCAACAGTGCGCGAAGGAGCAGGGGTTGAAGTTGCCGATGCTTTGAACCGGTCGCCGCGATCCGGCGGAGTTACTTGAAATCAACGCCGCGATGCGGCGCGATCTCCCTGTAGGAGCGGCGCGAGCCGCGACATCGTGGTGACGGTCGGCGGCGAAGGATTCGTCGCTGTTGCGTTAGCGCTGTCGCGGCTTGCGCCGCTCCTACAAGGGGCTGCGTTGCGATGAATGCTTGATGTGGGAGCGGCGTAAGTCGCGACATCAGGGGTGCCGTCGGCGGCGAAGATTTCGCCGCAACTGCGTCAGCGCTGGGGCCGCTCCTACACGCGTTTGGGTAAAGACGAACGTACGGCCTGGCGAATCCGGGCCGTCGTCGTTCGTGCGCGATCAACCCGGAATCGAAGGCTCCACCAGCCGCTCCAGCAGGGTCAGCGACTCCTGCCAGCCCAGATGGCACTGCTCGACCGGGATCACCTCGGGAATGCCTTCCTGCACTACCTGCACCTCGGTACCGCAGGACACCTCGCGGAAGGTGATGGTGGTGACCATGGTGCCGGGCAGGTTGGGATCGTCGAAGCGGTCGTCGTGGACGATGCGCTGATTCGGCACCAGTTCCAGATAGGTGCCGCCGAAACTGTGGCCGTTGCCGGTGGAGAAATTGGTGAAGCTCATCTTGTATTTGCCGCCGACCCGCGCGTCCAGCTCGTGCACGGTGCAGGTGAAGCCGTCCGGCGGCAGCCACTTGGACAGGGCGGCGGCATCGAGAAAGGCACGGTAGACGCGCTCGGGCGGGGCGGTGAAGACGCGTTGCAGGCGGACGGTGCCGGTCATGGGTGATCTCCTGTGATGAGGTGAAGCCCTCATGATGTAGACGAACGGGACGGGCGTGGATCGACATCCCAGGGCGAATACATTCTCGTAACGGTCATGCGGGGCGCTGCCGGGGGCGGTTGTCGATCCGGTGTCCCGTGGTTCGTCGTACTGTTGTCACTGGTCAATCGGGCAGCCCGCCCTATCATCGGCCGGTGCGACTACAGCACGGAGCTCGCGATGACTCAAGAACCTTCCACCGTCGATACCCCCGCGGCCGCCGCGCCGCCTGCGCACACGTTGTGGAGCGATCTGCGCGATGCCATCCGCGGCACCGACGCCGACTACACCAAGATCCCGCTGCGGCGCGCGGTGTTCCTGCTGGCCGTGCCGATGGTGCTGGAGCTGGTGCTGGAGTCCACCTTCGCGGTGGTCGACATCTTCTTCGTCGCCAAGCTCGGGCCGTCGGCGGTGGCGACGGTTGGGCTGACCGAGAGTTACCTGTTCCTGCTGTACGCGGTGGCCATGGGCCTGGCGATGGCGGTGACCGCGGTGGTGGCGCGGCGGGTGGGCGAGGGCAGGCGCGAGGACGCGGCGATCACCGCAGTGCAGGCGATCTTCATCGCTTTGCTGGTCTCGGTGTTGCCCGCCGTGGCCGGCATTTTCTATGCCCAGGACCTGCTGCGGCTGATGGGCGCCGATGCCTGGAGCATCGAACACGGCTACCGCTACACCCAGTGGATGCTCGGCGGCAACGCGGTGATCATGCTGTTGTTCGTGATCAACGCGATCTTCCGCGGCGCCGGCGACGCGGCCATTGCGATGCGGGTGCTGTGGCTGTCCAACGGTCTGAACATCCTGCTGTGCCCGCTGCTGATCTTCGGCCTCGGGCCGGTGCCGGCGCTCGGCATCGAGGGCGCGGCGATCGCCACCAATATCGGCCGCGGCATCGGCGTGCTGTTCCAACTGTGGGTGCTGTTCCACGGCGGCAAGCACATCCGGGTGACGATGGCGCAACTGGTCTGGCGCGGCGCCATGCTGTGGAACATCGTGCGCACCTCGCTCGGCGGCGTCGGCCAGATGATCGTGGCGATGACTTCGTGGATCTTCCTGATGCGGATTCTCGCCAGCATCGGCAGCGAAGCCGTCGCCGGTGCGACCATCGCCATCCGCATCATGATGTTCACGATGATGCCGGCCTGGGGCATGTCCAACGCCGCCGCGACCTTGGTCGGGCAGAATCTCGGCGCGTCGCAGCCCGATCGTGCCGAAGCCTCGGTGTGGCATATCGGCTGGTACAACATGGCCTATCTGGTGATCGTCTCGGTGCTGTTCTTCGCGTTCCCGCGGCAGTTGATGGATTTGTTCACCGACGATCCGCAGGTGATCGCGATCGGCGCGGAATGGTTGCGGATTCTGTCGTACTCGTTCTTCATCTACGGCTGGTGGATGGTGACGGTGCAGGCCTTCAACGGCGCCGGCGACACCATGACGCCGACCAAGATCAACGTGGTGTTCTTCTGGCTGATCCAGATCCCGCTGTCGTACGTGCTGGCCATTACCCTGGATTGGAAGCATTCGGGCGTGTTCTGGGGCGTGTTCATTTCCGAAACTTCGGTCGGCCTGTTCACGCTGTGGTTGTTCACTCGCGGGCGTTGGAAGAACGCGCAGGTATAAGGCTTCTGTGGCGGGTCTTCAGTCCCGGCGCTTTCGATCGGTTCGTCTCGAACCGGTAAAAGCGCTGGGGCGTGAGCCTCTCCCCCTATTTGCGGAAACCTCGGCGAGTCGAGTCCTGATTTTCAGGCGGCCGGTTCGGCCAACGGCGCCGACCATTCGACTTCGGTTTGGCGGAACTGGCCAGGAAACAGTTCGCCCGGCAGCGAGGCCGGACGCAATACGCCGTGCCGCCGTACCGCTTGCGCGGCGAGCCGGTCGATACCGGCGCTGATCAAGGCTTCGAGCTCGTTGTAACGCGGATCGTAATGGCCGTACTTGGGATGCGTGTCCGAGGTCTGCCGCCCGGCGTTGACCTCGGCTTCCCAACGTCGCCAGATCACCCAATGCTCCTGCGCCCAGGCCCAGGTTTCCGCGTCGATCGGCGTGACCACGAACACCTCGCCGTACTCCTCGTTTTCCAAGTCGTACACACGGGAGAAGTAGTGCGGCCGGCCCTCGCAATCGGCGATGCCGGTGCGCGGACCGTCCCAGTAGTCCCAGGTCATGTGGATGGGTTCGTAGGCCATGGAGATGGGTTGCGGGATCGGGTGGCGATAGCATGCGCGATCGGTCGGCCCGGTCAAGATCGCACTGCACCATCCGCGATGGCGCCCGCTGCGGCCCGCGTCGGGCGCCGCGAGCTTCGATGCTGTCGTGCGATCAGCGATCCGTCCACACCGCCAATTCGTAACCGCGCCTTGGTCGATCGCGCACATCGCAGCCAACCTGGCCGCGTAAGCCGCGAGGTCTTTTGTGAGAGGGCCTTCAGGCCCGACGCCCGCACCGCGCCCGCAAACGAAAAGGGCCGCCGTCGCCGGCAGCCCTTTCGCATCGCATCGCGTGGCAACGCCAGGCGACGGACTACTTCGACAGCTCCAGCGCCAAGGACGACACCCAGCCCTTGTTGCCGAGTTCGTCCTCGACTTCCCACATCGCGCCCTGCTTATTGCCGGTGGGGTAGAGCATCATGCCCGCATCGAGCGGACGCACCACCTTGCCGGCGCCGTTGGACGCGGCGAACAAGCGCGCGGCCTTGACCACGGTGACCGCCTGCTGCGAATTCGACGCCGAGGGGTTGTCCGACAGGCCGCCGAGTTCGGAGACCAGATTGGTGTAGGCCTGCAGATAGGCCATGGTGATGACCTGACCGACTTCGGTGTTGGCGTAACCCGACACGCCGGCGCCGCCCAGACCGCTGCTGCCGAACAACGCGCCGCTGGCGCCGAAGCCGATGTCGGTCTTCTTGGCGCTGCCTTCGGCCATCGCGACCTGTTCGGAGGAACGCACGTCGGTGACGGTGAGCACCACGTCGGCGGTCTTCTTGTTGAAGTTGAGGTTGCTGGCGACCGCGCCGGCCTTGCCGCCGATCAGGCCGCCGAGCATGCCGCCGATCGCGTTGCCGCCGGCGTTGCTGTTCTTGGAGATCAGATCGGGCACCAGCACGTAGTCGGCGGCGCGGATCTGGCCCTTGCCGACGTTGGACTTGTTGCGCAGCTGGCCGCTGGAGGACAACTCGCGCTCGCGCATGGCCATGTCCATGCCGGCGCCGCGGTCGACCAGGGTGAAGCAGCGCGACTTCTGCACGAACACCTTGATCAGCTTGCTCGGCGCCGGCAGTTGCTGGCCGCTCCACCAGTTGACCGAGTCTTCCGGCTCGATCACCGAGATCGCGCCGAGGTTCTTGGAGCAGGTCGGGATCTGAGTCATCTTCTCGGCGCGCAGATCCTGCGCGCTCTTGCGCTGGGCCCACGTCGGTGCGGCGGTCAGCGCCAGTCCCAGGCCGATCGCGCATACGGCGGCCGGGATTGCCCTAATTGCGGTCTTCATTGTCGGTTCGTTCCTTCAAACTGCTTCCCTGAAAGCCGCGTCCATTGCGGCGCGCGGCGCCTGCGCGGTCGTCCCGTCCGATCCCGGCCTCGCTGCGAGGCAGCGGGAGGTCTACCGGATTCCCCAGGCGGGTTCGGGCGGGTTGGTCCCGTCCGAGCGACGACTCGCCCGCCGATGATAACGTGATAGCTGTCGTATTCAGGCCAGGGGCCGGCCGCACCGACAGACGGCGCCGGGCGCTGAGCGGCTCGCAGCCGTGCGGCCGGGCTCTGGACTCAACCTGTGCGACCTCCGCCGGCGATCCTGTCGACGGTTTTCTGCCCGGTATTCCGATCATGCTCACGACCCTGGCCATCGCCAATTACCGATCCCTGCGCGAACTGGCCGTGCCGATGGCGCGGCTCAACGTGGTCACCGGCGCCAACGGCAGCGGCAAGTCGAATCTGTACCGTGCGCTGCGCCTGCTGGCGGAAACCGCGCAAGGCGGCGTGGTGCCGGCGCTGGCGCGCGAAGGCGGATTGGAATCGTCGCTGTGGGCCGGGCCGGAAACGATCAGCGCACGGATGAAACGCGGCGAGGTGCCGATCCAGGGCGGGGCGCGCAAGGACCCGGTCTCGCTGCGCCTGGGTTTCGCCGGCGAAGACTACGGCTACGCCATCGACCTGGGCCTGCCGATTCCATCGAATTCGCGTTTCACCCACGACCCCCAGATCAAACGCGAAGCCATCTGGAGCGGCCCGTTCCTGCGCAGCGCCAATGTGCTGGTCGACCGCAACGGCAGCATGGCGCGCGTGCGCGACGGCCGCGGCTGGCGCGTGGTCGCGCAACACCTGAGTCCGTTCGAAAGCCTGTTCGCGCAGATCGCCGACCCGCACGCCGCGCCCGAAGTGCTGACCCTGCGCGAAACCATCCGTGGTTGGCGCTTCTATGATCACTTTCGCAGCGACGCCCACGCACCTGCGCGGCAACCGCAACTGGGCACGCGCACCCCGGTGTTGAGCCACGACGGCCGCGACCTCGCCGCGGCGTGGCAGACCATCATCGAAATCGGCGACGAACGCGCATTGGCCGCGGCGGTCGACGACGCCTTCCCCGGCGCGCGCGTGGACATCGCCGGCGAAGGCGCACGTTTCGCGCTCGAGTTCCATCAACACGGTCTGCTGCGGCCGTTGTCGGCGGCCGAACTCTCCGACGGCACCTTGCGTTACCTGCTGTGGATCGCCGCACTGCACACCCCGCGCCCGCCGCCGCTGATGGTGCTCAACGAACCGGAAACCAGTCTGCATCCGGATTTACTTCCGGCGCTGGCGCGGTTGATCGCGCACGCGGCCAAACGCACGCAGGTGTGGGTGGTCTCGCACGCCTCGCGCTTGATCAGTGCGTTGGAGCAGGTGGATGACTGCAACAGCATCCATCTGGAGAAACAGTTCAGCCAGACGCAGATCGTGGGGCAGGGGATGCTGGATGCGCCGGCTTGGTATTGGCCGGAGCGGTGAGCGGATTTTATGCGCCGTGCTGGACTTAAGCAGCGGCTCTGCGAGAAACAACAAAACCTGAGGCGAATTCAGGCGTCGGAACAAACTGCGACTGCAGTTGCACTTTCGCGGTCGTTTTATTTCAGCGCGATTGCAGTTACCCACCCGAACATGCGTCAGCCTTGACTGCCCCCGCGCACGGGGAGTAAATGGAGCAATCAGCCCGGCCAGGAATTGCCGGCGGCGTCGCAACAGCAGCGACGCCCGATCGTTACAACGGTCCAAGCCACATGGAGTAGTGCAAATGGAATTGCCGATGTTCGCGGTAACACGCGCCCTCAAGTTCGAGGGCCTCTCCCAGCCTACGATCGCTCGCGGCGCGAGCGCGCGGCTTTCTTGCCCATCCCTCATTGATGCCCGTGGCGTAGCCGCCTCGGGCGCTTGCGCGTGCTCGTCTGGCATCGCGGAAGTCCTTCCTTTCTGATTTCGGGAATCGACCATGTTCACAAGGATTCGTTACATGACGCCCAAACCCGAGTGGTTTCCCTCCGGCCGGATGTCCGGTTGGATCAAGCACGCCGTGCACCTGGGGCTGCTGCTATGCAGCACCGGCGCGGTCGCGGAGGAAAGTCAGATCAAATGGCAGATGACGGCATTCACCAGTCCGCCGCCTACGGCGCATGACACCCAGTACCAAGCCGAAGAAGCCATCAAGGTGATACCCAGCCCCTTCGGCGGTGCGCCCAGTCCTTTCCTGGAGATGACCAAGATCAAGGAGATCGCGCCAAGGGCCGACGGTAAAGCCGATGTCGTTTACTGGATGGGTCTATCGTCGCCGCTAGATCCGGATTGGCGCTACAGCCATGGACTCTCCCTGGACAAGTTCGCCGCCGAAGCGGAAATGGCCGCGTCCTTGAAGGCGTACTACGACGAGGAAAACCCGCATTGCCCGATCAAGGCGAAAGTCACTCCCGTCGGGGCCTGGGCCGCTTCGGTGCCTGGCTACGAAGGCCTGCTCGAAGAGCGGGAGTACACGGTCGAGTACTACACCGGACTCAACACGCCGAATTCGCCCTGCGAGGCGATGTCCGATCCAGTGGGCACGCAACGCGGCCGCAAACAGCAATGCCCGAGCCAGTGGACGCAGTGGAGCAACGAGCGCCAAGCCTGCGTCAACGAGAACTTCCTCGCCAACGTCGTCACCAACAAACTGCTCACTTGCGAAACGGCGACACCGGCGGTGTTTTCCGGGCTGGCGGGAAATCCCTGCGACACCAAGACCGGCGAGAAGAGCGAACATCAGCAGGATTTCGACCTGGGTTGGATCGCCTTCACGCGCAGCTATCACTCTGGCGTCGCGATCCGCTCCGGCGGCTTCGGCCCGGGTTGGACGCATTCGCTGGACCTGCGGCTCAGTATTTCTGCAGATACTCTCAGTCTGACCGGAGGCAACGGCTACCAGGTGCGCTACAAGAAAGTCGGCGATGCCTATATCGCAGCCGACAACAGCGGCGATCGGGTAGTCGCATCCGGCCCGCAATGGCGCTTGCATCGCGAGAACTCGGTTCTGCTGTTCGATGGCAAGGGACGCCTCGTGGAGCGGCAGGCCGAAGACGGCACCGCATTGATCTACACCTACAGCGATCATGGCCGCCTGGAGAAGGTCACGCACTCCACTGGCCGCTCGTTGCAACTCAATTACACGGACAGCTCCGGCGACGCCCTGATCACCTCGGTGACCTCAGAGGGCGCGACGCTGGCCAGTTACACCTATACCGCGAAGCGCCAGGTCGAAACGGCGACCTTCCCCGGCGGTACTTATCGAAAATATCACTATGAGGACACACGCTTCCCGCGCCATCTGACCGGCGTGACGGTGGAAGGCGAGGTGCGTTACAGCACCTTCGCCTACGACACCAAGGGGCGCGTGATCTCCAGTCAGCACGACAGCGGCATCGACGGAGTCGCCCTGGCCTACCGGCCGGAAGGCGGCGCGGTCGTGACCGATGCGCTGGGTCATCAGACGACGTATGGTCTGACCAGCGGCACCGGGGCGCTACCGCGGCGGGTCAGCGACGTCGTCGATGATCGCGGCGCGTTGAGCAAGATCTACAACGACGAAACAGCCGACTTCCGTGGCCGTTCTGCCGAATTCACCGATCGCAAGAACGTTAAAGCCAAATATGCCTACGCCGAAGCCAACGACCCGGTGACCGGCGCGCTTGCGCGCACCGTGACCACCACCGAAGCCGCAGGCACGGCGCAACAGCGCGTCACGTTGGAACGCCACGATATCGCCAGCAACCGGCCGATCTACTCGGCCATCGCCAATCGCGAGACCCGCATCGTCCGCAACGCACGCCTGCAGCCTGCCTCGATCGCCGTGCGCGACACGACTACCAACGAAACCCGCACCACCACGTTCGCCTACTGCGAAGCTGCCGACGTCGCCGCCAGCAACAGCGCCTGCCCGATCCTGGGCCTGCCCAAGTCGGCCGACGGCCCGCGCAGCGACGTCAGCGACCTAGTCCGCTTCGAGTACTACGGCAGCGACGACAGCACCTGCGCCAGCCAGCCCCCGCTGTGCACTTTCCGCAAAGGCGACCTGCGCAAGACCATCGACGCGCTCAACCGCACCACCGAAGTGCTGGGCTACGACCCGCAAGGCCGACCGCTGTCGGTGCTGGATGCCAACGGCGTAGTGACCGATTACGAGTACAACTCGCGCGGCTGGATCACCGCCACCAAGATCCGCGGCGCCGACAACGCCGTGGAAACCGACGACCGCATCACCCGCGTCGAACATTGGCCGACCGGGTTGGTCAAGAAGGTCACCCTGCCGGGCAATGTGGCCACCACCTACACCTACGATGCGGCCCAGCGCCTAACCGACATCACCGACAACGCCGGTAACTTCATCCACTACACCCTGGATTTGGCCGGCAACCGTAAGCAGGAAGACACCAAGACCGCCAACGGCACGCTCAAGCGGACGTTGTCGCGCGTGTTCAATACCCTGAGCCAGCTGGAAGCACTCAAGGACGCTTCGGAGAACCCGACCGGCTTCCGCTACGACAAGAACGGCAACCCGGACCGGACGACCGACGCGCTGCTGCGGAATACCGACCAGGCCTACGACCCGCTCAATCGCCTTATCACCACCATGCAAGACGTGGGCGGACTGAACGTTGAGACGAATCTGGAGTACAACGCCTTCGACCAGATCACCAAGGTCAAGGATCCCAAGCGCCTCGACACCGTCTATGCCTACAACGGCTTCGGCGACCGGACGAAACTGACCAGCCCGGACACCGGCGTCACCGACTACACCTACAACGCCGGCCTGCTGGCGACCAAGAAGGACGCCAACGACGCCGTCGCTCACCGCTACACCTACGACGCCTTGAACCGTCCGAAGGCGATCTTCTACACCACCGCGGGCCCGGCCGATGTCGAGTACGACTACGATGTCGTCAATACCGAGTGCGCCGCAGGTCAGACCTTCGCGCTGGGTCGCGTCACCGCGATGCGTCACGACGGCACCGAACTGAAATACTGCTACGACCGCTTCGGCCAGGTCGTGCGCAAGGTGCAGGTCGTCGCGGGCAAGAGCTTCACCCTGAAGTATGCCTACACCATCGCAGGCCACCTCTACACCGTCACCTATCCCGACGGGACCACAGTGGACTACGTCCGCGATACCCAAGCGCGCATCAAGGAAATCGGCGTCCGCCCGTACGGCGGAACCCGCACGGTGCTGTTGAACAATGCCACCTACGAACCGTTCGGCCCGGTGACCGGTTGGACCTACGGCAACGGCCGCGCTCTGAGCCGCACTTACGACCAGGACTACCGCCCGAAGACCATCTTCGACCCGGCCAGTGGCGGGTTGTCGCTGGGCTACGGCTACAACACGGTCGGTGAGCTGACCCAGCTGAAAGACGGTCAGCACCTCGCGACGCAGGCCAGTTACGACTACGACACGGTCGGCCGGCTCACGGTTACCCGCGACGGTGCGAGTACTACCGCGTTGGAGACCTACGGTTACGACAAGACCGGGAACCGGACCAGCCTGCTGTACGCCGGAATCACCGATAGCTACAACTACCCGACGACCAGCCATCGCCTGAGCGGTATCGGGGCAACCAGTCGGGGTTACGACGCGGTCGGCAACACCACCAGCATCGGCGGTACGGCCAAAGAGTTCGTCTACAACGCTAATGACCGGATGAAGCAGGTCAAGCTGGGCGGCGTGGTGAAGATGGGGTATCGCTATAACGCTATCGGCGAGCGCGTTGCCGCGATCAGTGGCGATACGGGACCGGTCACCACGTACACCCTGTACGACGAAGCCGGGCAGTGGATCGGCGATTACGACAGCATCGGCGCGGCGGTCCAGCAAGCCGTCTGGATGGGCAGCGCACCAGTTGGTCTCCTGGCTGGTGCGGGCGCCAATCAGTCACTGAAGTACATACAGCCCGATCACTTGGGCACGCCAAGATCAGTCATCGACCCCGCTCGAAACATCGCGACCTGGACGTGGAATGCTAAGAGCGAAGTGTTCGGCAACAGTCCGCCGAATCAGGATCCCGACCTTGATGGCAGTACGTTCGTGTTCAACATGCGATTCCCGGGGCAGCGTCATGACCCAAATACCGGACTGAGCTATAACTACTTCCGGGACTATGATCCGGTTAGCGGGCGGTACATCCAAAGCGACCCCATTGGCTTAGCAGGCGGCGTAAGCACTTACGGCTATGTCGGCGGTTCACCGGGAGACACCGTTGATGCTCTAGGCTTGGTCTGTCCGACTGACTTGAAAAAGGCAGGCAAATGCTTCGACTCCAGCAACTATGATCCGACCAAACACGGCACTACCACCGTTGTAGGCACGCCAGCTACCGATAGCATCTTCTTAGCCAATGGCAAGACGCTCGACAAATCCGAGAAGGAAGAGTTCTATGCGGGTATCGGCAAGGATGGGCTTTTTACGCCAATCGCCGGCGAAGGGAGGGAAAGTTCTAGGGGCTTTACTGGAAGTTTTGACGTTGACGTTTCGAAAACCGCCGCTATCTGCCACTCGCATCCCCAAGGGAGCAACTACTCCCCCATACCCGGGTGGGGTGATGATGCGGCGGTCAAATTAGGCGTTCCGAATTACATTGTGAGAAATGGGGTCTACGGCGTACTTGAAAAGGACAATGGCCAGTATCAATATCGGCTCCTCAAAGGCCGGCTTGAGCCGGTGCATAGAAAGCTGATTCGTCAGGAACTTAACAAATTGCAGAACAAGCCATAACCCAATGGATTCTGAGGCTACGATGAAATCCCTTCTTTTAATTCTGTTTGCATTTTTGTTCGTGCCGGTACATGCGTTGGCGGCGGATGTAAGCCAGGAAGAACAGAAGCTGTCCATGCGAACGCTTTTGGATCCTTCAGTATTGATAGCACGAAGGACATCCCTCGTTGGAAGATTGTATTGGGATGTTAAAGACAAGTCTGTGTACGAAATCGGCACGCCAAGTGAAGGCCGGCCAAGCTCGTATTGCCTGCCTGTGTTGATCGACGCGGGGAATGGTGAAATGACGGCAAAAGTGTCAGAGCTAAACGCAAAGGATGTGAGAATCGATGGAATAATTGCTTACGCGGCAAGGGACCCGGGATCGACGTCAATCACGGCCTGCAAGCAACTGGGCATATACCTGATAAGCATCAAAGCGCTCAGCCCTGACTAACCCTTTGCGAAAATATTTGCGTAGCTTCACCAAGGCCCCGGCAACGGGGCCTTTTTCTTTTTGCATCCACCGCAGCTCGGTCATTCAAGCCCGCGCGACCTTCTTCTGCGCAAGCTGTTGGCCGAAGGCGCGGACGCGGGGATCCGAGAGCAGTTGGGCGACGTCGACCGCATTGCTGAGCTGGTATGCGACCTCGTCGTGCACATCCAGAACAAGATCGTTGAGGCCAAACGCGGGATCAGACCGTTCGGTCTGCCTATGCACCGACCGGTTAGTTGAAACGAACTTCGTCTCGACGGAGCCGAAAGCGTCACCCGTCTGCGCTTCGATGGCGGTAACGGACCGCCCCAGCATTACCCGACGCCGCGAAGAGCGCCGTGCGACCGGGACGACCGGTAGCCGCTCTTTCCGCCAGCCGCAGATCCAGCCGATGTCGGCGCAGAGTTTCAGCAGCTTCTTCTCAAGCCTGTCGCGCAGGTTGGCGTCGTGCTTGGATGGGCTCGCCGCTTGCCTGGATCGATTGCGCTTCGTGTTCTTCATGCCGTATCTCGCTACAGTGAGCTGATGACCACAATGCCGTCACGATGACGGCACAGCAACCGCGATCTCGCTGCCGTGACGGTCGTGACGCTTGTGATGGTGTATCCGGACCTTGAACTATGCGCGGAAGCAGAGGGTAGGAAGCGGCTGCCGAGCCGAGGCTTGGTTCGGACGACGCCATCGAAATAGCTTCCGACAAGTAGTAGCCTTAGCTATCTAGGACGGAAGGCAACGGAGGGCGTATGGATCGGCGTCAGTTTGTATGCGGGTTTGCTCTGATGACAATGTCGCTCCCTTTGGTGGCGAGCGATGCGGACGCAACCTGCCCCATCTGCCAGGGCCAGCTAGCCAATAGCGCCGATCTCAAGGACGATCTGTCCAGGCCGAGTCGAAACCTTGACGTTTGGAGTCGAGCGGCGGATTGCTTGGTCGTAGGAGAAGAGGGTGGCCGGATATGCACCCGTTGCTGGTACGTTTTCAGAGAGGGTGCCTGGACCCGATCCTCGGAACGACCAGATGACTTCCATCGTCCGTTGACCTACGCGATCTCCGCATTCCCTATGCCAGGGAAGAACCGCATACGCGGTAGCGCGGTCTATCACCAGCAGCTACTCGGCGCCGACGGTAAAGGTGGCATAGTCGAGAGCCTCAACTTCTGGGGAGCGAAGTCGAACAAATACGTCGCCAGCATTCGGCAGCATTCGAAGCTCCACGGCATCCATTTGGTGATGGAAGATCACGAGAGCGCGCCAGGAGACATCTACGTTGTTGCGAAGTTTGACACGCGATCTAAGTCCTCGTGGGACGACTTGGAATAGATTTGGCGGATGGACCGCAACGGCGGCGTCCTTCCTTTTCAGATCTCAAAGATAGGCCGATCGACCTACATCCAGAAGATCGGCGGCAAGCGCCACTTCTGCCACCCATCCGTTGACGGCAGCGTCGAATCGGTCAGGAAGGAGATCGCGCCCGCCTTCCGCATCCGCGTGAGTGAGGTCGCGTTGAAGAGGAGTGCAGGCGGCCGCTATGCGCCGGTCGTCTTCACATCTGGCCCGACGGAATGGATCTTCGTGGAATCGGACAGGGCACGACAGGCGCGGATATGATTCCCACAATGGCCACAAGGCCGTCAGCGCAGATCCAGGCATGGACGTCAGAGACACAAAGCGCTTTCCCGACTTGCTACCCATGATGATCCTGGGGCTTGGATTGTTTCTTCTGTTCGTCGCCGTGTTGGTCGTGGGCCTTCTTGCCATTCAGGCATTTGGCTATGAAACAGCGATTGTAAAATGCGATGGCGCTCGGCTGTTCAAGAACGGACAGGTCGCGAAGAATAGCCATGTGGAAATGACGTACACACGGTATACATCCGTTGTCAAACTCTGGGAGGATGGATTCGGCACCCTTGATGTAAGGGGTGTTGATCCTGTCGGGTTCCTTGAACTATGGGGCACCGAAGACAATCTCTCGCTTTACGAGCGAGTTTACTTACCAGAAATCACAATGGTTGGTACGTATTCGATAAAGACCGGCGACATGCAGGTGAATTTTGTTGACGGTATTCACGGCAACGACTTCAAGTACGTCGCCAAGTGTGACCTGACCTGAAAAAACTGATCCAGATCGATTGTTCATAAACTATGACCAAGGAGATTTGGACCATGCCCAAGAAGCGCTTTAGTTCCGAAGAGATCATCCACAAGCTGCGAGAGGCCGAGGTGC
>NZ_JBQJIL010000016.1:0-12718 GCF_052078715.1 Lysobacter sp. CA199
TTCGACTACATCGAAATGTTCTACAACCCCACCCGCCGCCACAGCCATCTGGGCGGCGTCAGTCCTGAGGCCTTTGAGCGTGCCTCAATTTGAGGCTGGCGAGTGTCTTAAATTCCTGGGCAGTCCATGTGCCAAACAGCGCAATTATCTGCGTCGTTCATACGGATATAAAATCCGGCAATTGACAGCCATTCGCGGGCTATGCAAAGTCGCAAGCACGGAGCGTCGAAACTCCTCACCTAGCGTTACTCACCTCCGAAATTGGTGAATGTTCCCGCCTAACGCACCATGCGTCGCGCGGATTTCTCACCCAAGGACTGGAGTACCGCCTATGCCCCGCAAATCCAAACCAGCCACCGCCCGCGAAGGGGTGGTGATGACCGTCACCGCCTTCCAGACGCTGCTCGCCTTCCATCAAGAACTGCACGGCATCGTGCGCACCTTGCAGCCCGAGGTGCTGTCCGAGATCGGCTACGCCGCCGACCACGATCCCCGTCTGCTGCGCGATGTGTTCCACGCCCTCGCCCGGCGGCTGGACCCGGTTCTGGAGGCTTGTGTGTGGACGCCCGATGGCGAAGGCGGCGGCGGTCTTGGTCGCTGGCCGGCGGCCTCGCGCCGGGTGCACTGACGTAAGGCTTCGCAGCCCATGCAGGAGTCCTTGGGGGCTGATGGCAGTAGGCGCAGTCCCGGTCTCGTCTCACTGAGAGACAAACCCGGCCCGTATCGCTGCAATCGCAAGGCAAATCGCTTTGCGCGCGAGCGAAAAAGCGTCGGGCGCAAGACGCGCGGCTTTGCAGCCCGGCCGCGTCGCCTCATTCGCAAGCCGTTGAATCCCTGTCGCGACCGCGCATGCCCCGGTCGCTAAGCGCGGCGCGTTGCGCGCGTACCGCCGTCTGTCACGCGCGACTGCTCGTGTCTTGCGTTTGCGACGTGTTTTGGCTTGCGCGCAAGCCGGGGCAATCGCGCTCAAGGCTTCGCGGCTTGCGCTTGCCCCGTAAGGCCTTGCGATCAGGGCACGGTGGCTTGCGGTCGCGATACGTTGCGGCTTGCGCGCAAGCCAAATGGACCGCGGTCGGGCCGCGCGGGGTCGCGGCTGGTATGTGGCGGGGCGCGCGCAAGACTCAATGCCTTGTGCTCAAGCCTTTTCGCTTTGCGCGCTGGGCCGTGCGCGTTGCGAGCAGCGTCCCAAGGTGCGCTGACCGGCGGTTGCGGTCGGCCGACCCCACTCACACCGAGGACTGGCAGGGTCTGGAAGTCGGCCCGTCTGCACGCTCGTCTGCGCGATACCAGGACTGCCTTGGGCGGCGGTTGGGAGTAAAGTAAAAAGGGTTCCGGCTTTCGCCGGAATGACGGCGTGAGAGGTCGTTAGCAAGCGCTTGTGCGATGGCGATGGTGATGGCAGCGACATTGGCCGGGCTGGACGACGGGCGATGAGCCGACGTCCAACCACCGTCGTTCAGATCAAATTCCGCTTGACGTAGTTGTAGAATTTTTCGTATGTCAGCTTGCGATCCGGCGATTTCATGCCTATCCACGTTTGCCTCACCCAGCGATAAATGTCCCAGACAAGTTCCGAGATGACCGGGTCCGACGCCTTGGCCAGCCGCAGAAATTCAGCATATTCTTGCGGCCGTTCTTCCTTGAAGTAGTGCGCGAATTTCTCACCGAGGTCGCTGTTCCACTCCTCCAAGGATTCCCGATCCAACTCGGCCTCCTGGTGGTTTGACACCATCGTCTTGTAAATCGCTTCGTCGCTGACGACGCCCCGCCAAGGGCATGAGAGCACTCGATGGATTCGAGCTTTGAGCGCTTCGTCTTCGAGTGTAAATATCTCGATTTGCATCCCGAGACTGATCGGCGTGGCCCGCGCCCATGCAGCGGGGTCGTCCGGGCCTATGAGCTTGGGCGTCGTCTTGAGGTAGTCGCGGAATTGGTCGAACCGCGCGTTATTGCCCGCGACGGTAAAATCGCGCGACCATTGCCCGATATAAAAGCGAACCGAAAAATCCAGCTCCGGCTCGAACCGAATGAGATCCTTTTGCCGCAGAAAATCGGCATATCCCTCCGGCTCTATTTCGCTGAAATACCGCGCGAAGGTGGCCACTTCGTCCTTGCTCCACAGCGTCACTTGGGACAGCAGTTCCTTGGCCATCGCGTCGGCGGACAGGATGATCTGGTAAGTCGCCTCGTCGCTCGCCCTCCGCTCTACGGGAGCAGCCAGTGCCCAAAGAATTCTGAGTCTGAGCTTTTCGCTCTCCAGCGCATCGATCTTGGCGCGCAACTCGGGACTTAGGGGCGTGGCGTTGTCTCCCACGGGTTGGCGTTCAAGTGCAGACTCATGGAAGGTGGCCTTGACGTAGTCGCGGAAATCGCCAAACAACTCACCACCGTCCAAAAAGTAGTCCAAATTCGGCGCCCAGCGCGAGATCAACCTACGAGTTTCCCAGCCGAGCTCGTCGTCGATCCAGTTGAACTCCTTATCCTGCCGCAGGAACTCAGCATAGTCGCGCGGGCTTAGGACGCTGAAATACTGCGCAAAGGCAACGACCTCGTCGTCCCGCCACTTTCTGGTCCGTGCCTGTTGTTCCTTGACCATCGTGTAACTGGCTAGGGAATTTTCGTAAATTTCCTCATCGCTTACTCGCTTCTCGCTTGGGATTGCCAGGAGCTGAAGAATTTCGGCCCTGAGCTTTTCGTCTTCCAACGCATCGATCTTGGCTTGCAGTTCATGGCTGATGGGCATGGCTCGCTTCCTTGAGGGCTTGATGTTTCATGCGTGGAGAAGACCCGACCGACCGGCATCGGCCTCCGGATGTCGCGCGGGGCCACGGCTGATCTGAAATCGGCGCCCCTGTCCGGGCTTGCGAGTATCGCCCAACACTGGACATTCGCACGTCGGATTTCCCCCGCCCGCATCCGATCGCGTCTACGTATGCCAAACGCATCGCGAAGCGCCGTCATCGAATGCGCACACTGGTGCAAGGCTTGTGCTGATGGCATGCCATCACGGTGCGGCGGCGCTTGCCGATCGGCATCGGAAACCGGACCGAGTTTCGCCACCACGGCGATGGCGCCGCCCGGGCAAACCCGGGCGACGAGACGGGAACACGCGCTTCGGGCCGCCAAGGCCGTCCTGGAACCTGGGTTCACGAACCCCTCACCGCTCCCGCTAGAATCGGCCCCTGCTCCTTCACTGAATCACGGACACGGACATGGCCCCCACCCCCGAGGCAAACCCGCACGACATTCTGATCGGCAAGGCCGTGACCACGCCCGAAAGCGGGCAGGTGTTTCTGCATACCAAGCTCGGCAACCGCCACGGGCTGGTCGCTGGCGCCACCGGCACCGGCAAGACCGTCACCCTGATGACCTTGGCCGAGGGCTTCTCGCGCCAGGGCGTGCCGGTGTTCCTGGCCGACGTGAAGGGCGACGTCGCCGGTCTGGCGATGCCCGGCGCCAGCAACGACAAGCTGCAGGCGCGGCTTGGCGAGATCGGCCTGACCGATTGGGCGCCGGCCGCCAATCCGGTGGTGTTCTGGGATCTGTTCGGCAAGCTCGGACATCCGGTCCGCACCACGGTCAGCGAAATGGGCCCGACCCTGCTCGCACGCATCCTGGAGCTCAACGACACCCAGTCGGGCGTGCTCGACATCGTGTTCAAGCTGGCCGACGACCGCGGCCTGCTGCTGCTCGACCTGGAAGACCTGCGCGCGCTGCTCGGTCTGGTCGCCGACGAACGCAAGGACATTTCGACCAGCTACGGCCTGGTCAGCAGCCAGTCGGTCGGCGCGATCCAGCGCTCGCTGCTGCGCCTGGAACAGGACGGCGCCGATCATTTCTTCGGCGAGCCGGCGCTGGAACTGGCCGATCTGATGCGCACCACCACCGACGGCCGCGGCGTGGTCAACGTGCTCGCCGCCGATTCGCTGATCCTCAAGCCGCGTTTGTACTCCAGCTTCCTGCTGTGGCTGCTGTCGGAGTTGTTCGAGCAACTGCCCGAGGTCGGCGATATCGACAAGCCCAAGCTGGTGTTCGTGTTCGACGAAGCGCATCTGCTGTTCGACGACGCGCCAGCGGCGTTGCAGCAGCGGGTCGAGCAAGTCGTGCGCATCATCCGTTCCAAGGGCGTGGGCGTGTACTTCTGCTCGCAGTTCCCCGACGACATTCCCGACAACATCCTCGGCCAACTCGGCAATCGGGTGCAGCATGCGTTGCGCGCGTTCACCCCGCGCGATCAGAAAGCGGTGCGCACGGCGGCGGAAACCTTCGTGCCCAATCCGGCCTTGAACGTGGCCGAGGCGATTTCCAAGCTGGGCACCGGCGAAGCGCTGGTATCCACGCTGCAGGACAAGGGCGTGCCGATGCCGGTCGAACGCACCCTGGTGGCGCCGCCGCGCTGCCGCATGGGCGCCATCACCGAGGCCGAGCGCGCGCAGGTGCGCGCCGGCAGCCCGGTCGGCGGCAAGTACGACACCGCGGTCAACCGCGAATCGGCCGCCGAGATGTTGGTCAAGCGCGCCGAAACCGCGACCGAACAAGCGCAGGCGCCGCCGGCCAAGACCCGCGAGCAGGACGACCAGGAAGAAGGCGGCTTCGGCCAGTCGGTCAAGGACGCGGTGTTCGGCACCAAGCGCCGCCAGGGCATGGTCGAAACCATGGCCAAGCAGACCGCGCGCACGGTCGGCAGCCAGGTCGGTCGGCAGATCCTGCGCGGCCTGCTCGGCGGCATCTTCGGCGGCAAGCGCTGATCCGCGGCGAACAGCGCCGCTTCGCTCATCCGGCGACCGGATCGCTCCGGCCGCCCGCAACTGCGTTCGTTTTCAGCCTCTTTTCAGCTCGTTTCCACTCATTGCACAGGAGCCGCACATGAATCAGAAACTGCTCGCACTCGCCTGCCTGGCCGCGTTCGCGTTGAGCGCATGCAATAAGCCAACCGAAGTGACGCCCGCCCCCGCCGAAACCGCCAAAACCGCCGAGACCACCCCGGCTCCCACCGCGGAACCCGCCCCCGAAGCCCCCAAGCCCGGTTTCGATGCCGCCGCCTTCGCTGGCGCCTTCAGCGGCACCCTTCCCTGCGCCGATTGCGCCGGCATCGATACCAAGATCGATCTCAAGGCCGACGGCAGCTACGCCATCGAAGAAAGCTACCAGGGCAAGAAGGACGGCAACTTCAAGGGCGACGGCAGTTGGACCGCGGAAGAAGACGGCAAGCGTCTGCGCCTGGACCCGAACAGCAAGAGCGACAACGACCGTCTGTTCGATGTGGTCTCGCACGAGGAAATCCGCTTGCTCAATCAGGAAGGCAAAGCGATCGACTCGCAGGCCAACCACAGCCTCAAGCGCGTCAGCGCCGCGCAGTAAGTCCGGCCCGGCCTGGCCGGGGGCGGCAAGCGCCACCCTCGCGCGCGGGCAAGCGCGACTTCGATGCGCATCGCGACGGGCCGGTCCTCCGGCCCGTCGCTTTTTTATGCGCGGGTGTTGGATGAAATCGGTAGCGGATCGGCTAACGTAGCCAATCCCAACCCACGTCACGGTTTTCGACCGCTCACCATGCCGCCCAACCCGACTTCCGCGCCGCCGGCTCCGTTCTGGCAGCGCCTGCGATCGATCACCCTGTACCCGGTCCGCGGCGCGGCGTTCTACACCCTGCTGATGCTGACGCTGTTCGTCGCCTTGTTGGGCGCGCTGCCCGGCGTGGGTTGGCTGTTCAAGCTGGTGACCTGGCTGGCCGCGTACAAATACGCCTTCGAAATCCTGCGCGCTACCGCCGACGGACGCATGGATCCGCCCGAGAGCGTGCTCAAGGTCGATGGCGGCGTGGTCTGGCGGCTGATCGCGCTGCAACTGATCTATATCGTCATCGTGGTGTTCGCGTTGGTGTTGGGCGGGCCGATCGTGGGCTTGCTCACCATCGCCGCGATCGTATTCCTGCAGCCGGGCTGCATCATGTCGCTGGCCATCGACGGCAGCCTGAGCAATGCGCTCAACCCGGCGACCTCCTTCGGCATCGTCGCGCGCGTGGGCTGGCCGTACCTGGCGGTGTTCGGTCTGCTGTTCGTAATTCAAGCCAGCGTGGCGACCGCCGGCATCTGGATGGCCAAGTTCGTCCCGGTGATCCTGGGCGGGCCGCTGTTGAATCTGGTGTCGTTCTGGGGCCTGTTCGCCGCGTTCCATCTGATGGGCTATCTGGTCTACCAGTACCACGAGGAACTGGGCTACGAGCCGGAGAGCCACCGCAACGCCCTGCCCACGCTGCACAACCGCGATGGCGAGCTGCTCGAACGCGCCCAGGCGCTGGTGCGCGACGGCCATAACGAGGCGGCCAAGGAAACCCTGCGCGCCGAGATCCGGGTGCGCTCGGTGACGCCGGAAGTGCACGAGCTCTATCACCGGCTGCTGCGCACCGACGGCAGCGCGGCCGAGCGCAGCGAGCATTCGCGCCAATACCTCAATCTGCTGATGATCGAAAAGCAGGAGACCCGCGCGCTGACCGTGCTGCGCGATGCGATGAATGCCGATCCGGATTTCGCCCCGATGCAGAGCGAACACGCCGAGCGTCTGGCCGAACGCGCGCGTCTGGCCGGGCAGTCGCAATTGGCGGTGGACGTGCTGCGCTCGTTGCTGCGCCAGTCGCCGCGCAATCCGTCGGCGCCGCGCTGGGCCTTGGATGCGGCTTTGCTGCTGGTCGATCGTTTCGGACGCGACGACGAGGCGCGTGCGCTGCTGGAGCAGGCACTGGCGCGCTGCGAGGACGACAGCTTGCGCGAGAAGCTGCAAGCGGCGCTCAAGCCGCTGGCGCCGGTCAAGGCTTGACGCGGCCAGGGGGCGCATCGCGGTCTCGCCGGCGTGGGTTCGGCGTTATTCGGTTTTCGCGGTCGCGGCTTGCGCCGCTCCTACAGCGGCTGTCGGTGAGCGAAGCGCCGCGTAATCCGACTGTAGGAGCGGCGCAAGCCGCGACCGCGAATCCGCGACGATTGCGAGAGCGCCGGCGTAGCGGCATCGACGCGGCTCGCCACACGTTCGCCTAGCGCTGCGCGCTCAACTCATGTTCCAACAAGAACCGCGCCTTCTCCGCCTGCGGCTGCTGCGGATAACGTTCGATCAACTCGCGCAACACCTTGGCCTGCGCTTGCGGCGCGTGGCGGTCGCGATGGCCCAGGGCCAGTTCGAACCACAGCTGCGCCTGAGTTTGCGCCGGCAGGGCGCGGGTGGCGTCGCTGTCGAGCAAGGCGTCGACTTCCTCGAAGGCGCCCAGCCGTATCCAGGTCCGCGCCAATGCCTGCCGCCGGCTCGCGTCGATCGCGACGCCTGAGTTTTCCAGCGCCTTGAGCGCTTCGGCCTGCGCCCGCGCGCCTTCGCTGCTGTCGGCGGTGGCCGCGAGCAGTTCGCCGCCGCGCTGGGCCAGCACGTCGCGCCGGCCGGTGTTGCGCGCCACCCGATAGCGCGCCAAGGTGATCTCGAAACGCTGCGGTTGTTCGCGCTGCAACTGTTCCAACAAACGATCGGCCTCGGCCAGCTGCATCCGGCCCAGATGCTGTTGGGCCTGCTCCCAGCGCGTGTCACCCGCTTGCGCTTCGACCGACTCGCCGACGAAACTCTCGCGCACCCGTCCGGCCGCGACGAATACCGCGCCGATCACCGCGCCGCTGATCAGGCCGCCGGCGTGCGCGTCGAAACCGATGCCCATGTCCGAATTGGCCACCAGGTTGTACAGCTCCCAGCCCAGCCAGACCGGCAGCAGCAGGATCGCCGGCGCACGCACGTAGTCGAAGACTACCCCGATCCAGTAGAAGAACCGCACCGAACGCAGCCCCCAGACCAGGCAGAACGCGCCCATCAGCGCGGCGATCGCGCCGGAAGCGCCGAGCCCGCCGCCGGCTTCGCCCCAACGCCACAGCAGCGAGGCCGCGCTGGAGCCGTAGGCGCCGAGCACGTACAGCAGCGCGAACAGCAAGGGGCCGACCGCGCCTTCCACCAGCAAGCCCAGCGCCAGCAGGAACACCATGTTGCCGATCAGGTGCATCGGATCGCCATGCAGGAACGCCGCCGAGAACATCCGCCACGGATCGAACTCGGAACTGCGCATGATGTGGCGCAAGGTGAACACCTCGTCCTGCAGCGCGTCGTAACGGGCGCGCAGCGGCGTCCACTGCTCCAGCGTCCGCGGGTTCTCGAACAGCGCGCCGCCGCGCAAGGCCCGGGCGAAGCCCACGTCGTTCAGCGTGCGCATGCCCACGTAGGCCATCCGTTCGCCGCTGTCGATGGCCTGGTAGGCGGTCATCGCCTCGCGTTGGCCGGTCTGGCGCAGATGCTGCTCGTAGGCGGGGACTTCGATCCGCCCCAGCCCCGAATCCAGGTAGTACTGGCGCAGGTTCTTCAACCCATCGCGGTCGCCGCTTTGCAGGGCGAAGAACACGAACACGTTGACCAGGGCCAGCAGTACGGTCACGAACGGAAAATTGGCGCGCGTGAACGGCCGATGCAGCGGCAGGATGAGCATGGGAGCGGGAACGAAGGAAGAAGGAAGAAGGAAAGAGAGTGGTTGCGGCGCTCACAGCGTTGCCGATCGGCTGCGGCCTTGGCAAGCGGCGATGGACGATGGTCCGCCTCCTGTAGGAGCGGCGCGAGCCGCGACCGCGATACCACGCCTACGATGCAAGTCGGTATTCGCAGTCGCGGCTCGCGCCGCTCCTACAGGGGCCGACGCAGGAATCGCGCAATGTGAAGCCGCGCTCGCGCTTGAACCGCGACGCCCACTCTGCGATAACGGCCGCCCAGACTGCATCGATGATCTTGCCGATGGGCCGATGGCGCCCCCCTGCCGAACACAGCACCGCCCTGATCACCCGGGAGGGCCATGCGCGGCTCAAGCACGAGCTCGACGAGCTGTGGCGGTCGCGCCGCCCGGAAGTGGTCAAGGCGCTGGCCGCGGCCGCGGCCGAGGGCGATCGTTCGGAAAACGCCGAATACACCTATCGCAAGAAGCAATTGGCCGAGATCGACCGGCGCGTGCGCTATCTGAGCAAGCGCCTGCCGCTGCTGCGGGTGATCGAAACCACGCCCAGCGATCCGCGCTCGGTGTTCTTCGGCGCCTGGATCGAGGTGGAGAACGTCGCCAGCGGCGACACCGCGCGTTATCGCATCGTCGGTCCGGACGAGACCGACGCCAAGCTCGGCCACATCAGCATCGACTCGCCCTTGGCGCGGGCCATGCTCAAGCGCCGCATCGACGACGAGTTCGAAGCCCTGCTGCCCGGCGGCATGGCCCGGTTCGCGATCGTCGGGGTGTCCTACGCCGGCCCTATCGCAGACTGAGCCGCCGCGCCGGCTAGAGCAACTCGTCCGGATTGGGCGTGGTTTCCATGTACAAGGGTTTGCTGTCGCGCTTGGCCGGCGCGTAGACGATCGCCGCATCGCCCTGGCCCGAGGCGTTGGGCTCGCCGCGCTCGATCACCCGGTCGCCGGTCAGCAGGTTCCAGCTCAGCTTGACCGTGCCGTGGCTGTTGGTACGGCTGTAGCGCTGCGCGTCCAGGCCGACATTGCGACTGACGTCGAATCCGCGACTCCCACCTTCAACCGCGGCACCGGTCCGTCCTGGACGCGGCCCTTCCGTGTCGAGGCGCACGGTAGCGACAGCGCGATGGCCTCGGCGCGGAAGAAAACTTGCTTTTTTTGTGATTTTTGCACCGCCAGGGCCGAGAATGGCCACGCACAGGGGGCCCAGCTCTTCATCGGCGTCGCGGGTAAGTGCATGTCTGATAATGAAATTCATCGCTTCGGCGGATTCCGGCTGGAAGCGGACCAGCGCCGTCTGTGGCATGGGTCCGAATCGGTCGACCTGCCGCCGAAGGTGTTCGACACCCTGCTGCTGTTGGTCCGCCAGGCCGGCTCGTTGGTCACGCGCGAGGAATTCTTCGCGCGACTGTGGCCCAACACCGTGGTCACCGAAGCCAGCCTGGGCCGGCACATCTGGCAGGTACGCAAGGCCCTGGAGCGCGAGGCCGGCGTGGAATACGTGCAGACCGTGCCCAAGCAGGGCTATCGATTCATCGGCGAAGTCGTGCGCGAAGCGGTCGCGACCTCGACCGCGACGACGGTTTCGCCGGGTGCGATGAGCCAGGACGCCATCGCCGCGCCCACGCCAGCCTTCGAACCGATTCGAGCCCCGGCCGACCTCGCCGACCTCACCGATTTACCGCCCGCCGTCCCGCCGGTTCCCGCAACCGCACACCCGGCTTGGCGACGCGCATGGCCGGCGCTCGCTGCGGGCGGCTTGATCGCCATCGCTGCCGGCGTCGCAGCGCTGTGGCCGCGCCCGGCGCCGCACGCCGCCGAGGCCGCCACGGCGGCCGTGCCCGCGGATCCGGCCACGCTGGCGGTCGCGGTGTTCGACTTCTCCGCGGCCGACAGCGGCACCGGCAGCGGCGACGCCTGGCTCGCCGATGCGCTGCCCGAGTTGCTCGGCCGCGAACTGGCGCTCAACGAACGCCTGCGGATCCTCAACGGCCAACGCCTGGCCGAACTGGCGCCGTTGACCCGCGGACAAGCGCCCGACCGCGCCACCTTGCTGCGATTGAGCCGCCAACTCGGCCTGCGCTGGGCCGTGCTCGGCCGTTACCGCCTGGCGCCCGCGCGAACGCCGGATGCGCTGAGCCTGGAACTCGACGTGCTCGACGCGACCAACGGCCAATCCCTGCAGCGGCTGCGCATCGACGGCGACCGCCGCCGTCCCGGCGCGCTGATCGCCGCGGCCGGCGCGCAGTTGCGCGAACGTCTGCAACTGCCGCGCCTGAGCAGCGCGATCGAGCGCACCCGCGGCGCCACCACCAGCGACGACGTCGCGTTGCTGCGCGACTACGCCGACGGCGTGCAGGCGCTGCGCCGTGGCGATGCCGGCGGCGCCCAGCGCAAGCTCGACGCCGCGGTCAAACGCGCGCCGGATTTCCTTCCGGCCCAACTCGCGCTCACCCGCACGCTGATGCAGCAGGGTTATCACCCGCGCGCCGGTGCGGTCGCGCGCGCCGCGCTCGGCCACGCCAGCGCGGCGCCGCGCGAAATCCGCCTGGCCCTGGAAGCGCTGATGTACGAGGCCGACCGCGCCTGGCCGCCGACCATCGACACCTATCGCGCGCTGTACCGCTTCTATCCGGAAGACATCGAATACGGCTTGGGCCTGGCGCGCGCGCAGTCGCAGGGCGGCGATCTCAAAGAGGCCCAGGCCAGTCTCGACGAGCTGCGCAAGCGTCACGGCAGCGCCGATCCGCGCATCGATCTGACCGAAACCGCGATCGCCGAAGCGCGCGGCGACTACGCCGCCGAACGCGACGCCGGCGAGCGCGCATTGCGCAGCGCGCGCAGCCTGCGCGCGCCGTATCTGATCGGCAGCGCCCTGCTCGAACGCGGCTGGGGTCGCAACGCGCTCGGCGACCAGCCCGGCGCGATAGCCGACTACCGCGCCGCGCGCGCGCAGTTCGAACAGATCGGCGACGCCATCGGCCAGGCGCGCAGCGACGTCAACCTGGGCGGCTGGCATTACGAACGCGGCGACTTCGCCCAAGCCGGCGAGCTTTACCAGCGCGCGCTGACCTTGTTCGAAAGCGCCGGCATGAAGGCCTCGCAAGCCGCCGCGCTGCAGAATCTGGCCAACATCGACTGGGCCCAGAACCGCCGCGGCGCGGCGCGGCAAAAGACCGAAACCCTGCTGCAACTCTCGCGCGAACTCGGCGATCCGGATCGCGAGTCGTGGACCTTGAGCGCCTTGGCCGCGTTGCAGTTCGACCAGGGCGAAACCGTCGCGGCGATGGCCAGCTACCGCCAGGCCCTGGCGATCGCCGAACGCTCCGGCCTGGATGCGCGCCGCGCCTGGGCGCTGCGCGGACTGGGCGATGTGATGCGGCTGCGCGGCGACTATCCGCAAGCGCGAGAACTGCTCGACCAGGCGCTGGCGATCGAACGCCGCAACCGCGACTACGAAGGCCAGGCCGAAGCGCAGTACCGCATCGGCCAGTTGCTGCACGATCAAGGCCGGCTGGAGGAAGCGCGCAAGCAGCTCGATGCCGCGCGCGATCGCCAGAGCGAACATCAACAAAGCTATTGGGGCTCGGTGACCGGACTGGAACTGGCCTCGCTCGATATCGACCAGGGCCAGGCGCGCGCGGCGCTGGGGCAACTGGACAAGATCGAACCGGCGCTGCGCGAGAGCCAGGCCGAGATCGAACTGGCGTTGGCCGGCGGCCTGCGCGCCGAGGCCCTGGTCGCGCTGGGCCAACTCGCGGCCGCGCGCGCCGCGCTGGAGCCCGCGCTGACCTATCTGCGCAATCACGGCGACAGCGCGGACGCATTGAACATGCAACTCAGTCAGGCGCGGGTACTGGCCGCCGAAGGCAAGCGCGACGAAGCCGGCGCCCTGCTCGACCGCCTGCAGCGCCTCGCGCAACAGCGCGAACTGGGCGGCGTGGCGACGCAAGTGGCGCAGCGACGGCGCGAATGGCTCGGCGCGGCCACGGTGTCGCAGACCAGGCGCTGATCCCGGCAGCGGCCCCTCGCCCCTTGTAGGAGCGGCGCAAGCCGCGACCGCGAACCCACACCCAACAACGAAGCAAGCCACGACCGGACGGTCGCAGCTCGCGCAGCTCCTACCCCAAGACATCGCCGCATCGACGCGCCTCGCCGACCCCAACCCCCGCCCCTTGTAGGAGCGGCGCAAGCCGCGACCGCG
>NZ_JBQJIL010000016.1:12818-82908 GCF_052078715.1 Lysobacter sp. CA199
GCAAGCCACGACCGGACGGTCGCAGCTCGCGCAGCTCCTACCCCAAGACATCGCCGCATCGACGCGCCTCGCCGACCCCAACCCCCGCCCCTTGTAGGAGCGGCGCAAGCCGCGACCGCGAACCCACCCCCACCAACGAAGCAAGCCACGACCGGACGGTCGCAGCTCGCGCAGCTCCTACCCCAAGACATCGCCGCATCGACGCGCCTCGCCGACCCCAACCCCCGCCCCTTGTAGGAGCGGCGCAAGCCGCGACCGCGAACCCACCCCCACCAACGAAGCGAGCCGCGACCGGACGGCCGCAGCTCGCTCAGCCCCTACACCTACATCAAAACATTCGCATCGGCGACCGCCCCACTCAGCCGCGCTGTTGCCGACGCAGACCGAAGAACTGCAGTTCGGCGAACACCGCGACCACCGCCGCCTGCGCCAACACGAAGGCCATGCCCAGCGCGTTGGGCGCGATCGCGCCTTCCACCAACACCAGCACCGAGGCCGCGATCCATGCCAGGTTGACGCCGATGATGGTCCACACCAGCGGCGCGCCGATCTCGCGTCGGCTCAGCGTCCACAGCAGAAACGCCAGCCAAGCCATCAAGATCCAACCGGCGCCGCGCAGCCAGCCGGCGTCGATCGCCAGCCAGCCCGACAAGGGCCCGGCGGCGGCGAGTTGCAAGAGCCCGGCGGCGCCGGACACTACCGCGTCGGCGAGAATCACCCGGCGCAGCAGTTGCGAGGCGGGGGCATGAGTGGCGATGGCCATGATCGTTCTCCTGTGATCGTTCGTTGTTTAGGTCGAAGCCATCACACACCCGCCCGCACGGCCGGTCGATTACCCCACAGGTAATGCCACCGAACGCGGCGCTGGGCTATCTTCGCGGCATGAACGAACAACGCCCCGTGGGCGAGCTGCTGCGCGATTGGCGCCAGCGTCGCCGCCTGACCCAGTTCGATCTGGCCGAGTTGGCGCAGATCTCGACCCGCCACGTCAGCTTCATCGAGACCGGCCGCTCGCTGCCCAGCCGCGCGATGCTGCTGCGCCTGGCCGACCGTCTGGACGTGCCGCTGCGCGAGCGCAACCAGTTGATGACCGCCGCGGGTCTGGCGCCGATTTACGCCGAGCGCGCACTCGACCATCCGGCGCTGCGCGAGGCGCATGCGGCGATCGAGCTGGTGCTGTACGGCCACGAGCCGCACCCGGCGCTGGCGGTGGACCGGCACTGGAATCTGATCGAACACAACCGCTCGCTGGTTCCGCTGCTCGCAGGCGTCCCCGACTTCCTGCTCGCGCGCCCCTCCAACGTGTTGCGCGTCGGCCTGCACCCGGAAGGCCTGGCGCCGCGCATCATCAATCTGGGCGAATGGCGGGCGCATCTGCTGCATCGCCTGCGCCATCAGATCGACGCGACCGGCGATCCGGCGTTGTCCGAGCTGTACCAGGAATTGGCCGCCTATCCCGCGCCGGACGACTTCGACGACAACGACGTGCCCGCATCCAGTCTGGTCGCGGTGCCGTTCCAGGTGCGCAGCGAACTCGGCGACCTGTCCTTCATCAGCACCACCACCGTGTTCGGCACGCCGATGGACGTGACCTTGTCGGAAATCGCGATCGAGTCCTTCTTCCCCGCCGATGCCGCCACCGCACGGGCGATGCGCACGCTGGCCGCCAGCCTGGAACCCTCGCCCACCGCTTCGCACTGAGGCCGGCGCGTGCGGCGGAATATCGACGCGTCCACTCGCGAGCGCTTGCTCTAAGCGGCGAGCGGCAGATCGGCGCAACCACGGCCGCATCACCGCGATCGATCCGCCGTACCTGTTCAGTTACACCTGGAGCGAAGACCACGACGCGCCCTCGGAAGTCAGCTTCGAACTCAGCGCCCAGGGCGCGCAGGTACGGCTGGTGGTCACCCATCGCCGCCTGGCCGGCCGCGACGAAATCATCAGCGTCTGCGGCGGCTGGCACACGCACCTGGGGATTTTGATCGCACGCTTGTCGGGACAAACCCCGGACGGATTCTGGCGCACCCACACCCGGCTGGAAGCCGAATACGAACAGCGCATAGCCTGATCCGCCAAACCAGCGTAGCCGCCACCCCACTCCCACACCCCCGACTGTAGGAACGGCGCAAGCCGCGACCGCGCCCTGCCCACCACCGCGCAACTCCGAAGTCCCGCCACACGGCTTACCAGCGATCCAACGCGTCACAACCGCTAAGCTGTGCGCCTGATCGATCAACCCTGCGAGGCCGCGCGTGTCTTTCCCTAGTTTCCGCTCCCGCGATCCAAATCCGGCCCGTTCGCCCTCGGCGTTGCGCCGCACCGTCCGCGCAGTGCCGCTGGCGCTGGCCTTGGCCGCCTGCGTCTTGAGTCTGTCCGCCTGCGACAAACCCGCCGCGCAAGCCGAACAGGCCGCCGCGCCCAAGGTGCTCAACGGCCGCATCGCCCAGTTCCAGACCATCGACGAACGCGTCGGCACCGGCGCGGTCGCGCAGCCGGGCCAAGAAGTGATCGTCCAATACAACGGCTGGTTCTACGACGAGAAGGCGGCCGACAAGCGCGGCAGCAAGTTCGACAGTTCCTACGACCGCGGCAAACCTTTCAGCTTCCTGCTCGGCGCAGGCCGGGTGATCCGCGGCTGGGACGACGGCGTGGCCGGAATGCGCGTGGGCGGCAAGCGAGTGCTGATGGTGCCGCCGGACCTGGGCTACGGCGCCGCCGGCGCGGGCGGCGGAGCGATTCCGCCGGATGCCTCGCTGGTATTCGAAGTCGAACTGTTTGGGATTGTGGGGCAGTGAAGTAAGGCTCAGAAGCGAATCCCCCTGCCCCCTTTTTCAAAGGGGAACAGCAACAGCTACTGCCAAGGAGGGGGCGATGGCTGGGCCGCTCGCTCGCGGACCGTTCGCCCTGATCCCTATCGGGATAAATGGAAGGGAAGTTAGGGGATAACCCGGACTAGGCCGGATGAAACCGGAAGAGAACGGAGGCCAAATTGTAACGGCGTTACACTATCCGAAATGCCGAGAGAGCCGCAGGGGAAGGGAAGCTCATGACTTGTGAACCGCATTGGACCGCCTACGTCTCAGCGATCGCTCAGCCCATTGTCGCCCTGCTGGTCGCTTGTCTCGCGGCTTGGATCGCGTATCGGCAGTACCGTACTGCACGTAACAAGTTAAAGCTCGATCTGTTCGACAGGCGATTTCTGGTGTACGAGGCCGCCCGAAAGGCTTTAACCCAAGCTTATGGCCACGGAAAACTAGAGCCAAGTCAGCAATTTGAATACCTCAGCAGCGTTCAGGCGGCACGGTGGCTTTTCGGTCCCGAGGTGCAGGAATACTTGGAGACGACGCTTTGGCACAAGTTCGTCGATCTCGAGTTGTACAACTCGTTTCCCCCGGCCAAGTATGCAAGTGAGCGCGCGAAGTTAATGAAATGGCTCATCGTCCAGCCTCAAGAACTCAATAAAATATTAGGTAAGTATCTGATACTTACGGATTGACCCGGTATTTTACTGCGCGGCCACATACCGAGAAGCGCGGGCCACGCTTGACCACGAGGACCGGGTCTCGGTTGACCTCGCGGCAACTGCATTAGCATCCGCCAGATCGCGCCGGGGAAGAATCGGGTAGCCTTTCGCGAGGCTAGTCAGCGGCGCAAATTTGAGTTGAGCCCAGGAGGGTCTTATGCGAGCCACGGTTCTAACGATAGTTCTTGCTGCGATCTCCGGCCCACTTAGCGCCGCTGATCTCCCGGACTACGCCGGCATGTACCAGTCATGCATTAATCGATTTGGCGGATCGAGCAGAGTCGCAGACGGCAATTGCTCTGTGGAGGTATCAGACCAAGCCAAGCTTGAGATCACTTACCTGTACAAGCGGTTGCACGCCCAACTGTCCAAGGAAAACCCGCAACTTCTCCCAAAACTGGAGTCGTCACAGAAATCTTGGATCAAGTATCGAGACGAACATTGCAAGCTTGAATCATCGCAGACGACGGCCAGCGGGGAAACGTGGAAATGCGACATGCGCCTTAACGTGGACCGCGCAAGAGAACTTCGAGTGTTCTTCTAACTAAGGTCAGCGCTCTATTCGTCTGGCGGGCCAGATCGTCTCTGCTTCCGCTTAGCCAACCAGAGTCCGATTCCCATTCCCAGCACCAATACGATAGAAAAGGTCGCGGGATCGGTGACCAGTGCAATATCCAAGCGGCGGACCACCGCCAACAACAAGACGCTAGCAAATCCAATAATCGCAAGCATTCCGAGTGATTTCAGGAAGTGGCGTAGGAACGGTCGCTCGCCAAACGCTAGGACGGCCGCGATTACAGGGAGAAGCAACAAGCCGAGAGCGTAGTTGTCACCGGCATGGCCGGAGGCGGCCGATGCGGCGCCTGGGGTAGCGCCGAGAGTTACCAGCAGTAACCGTGAGACCTTCATCGAACGTTGCCCCATTTTGCCCCCAGGAATGGCAGAGGTTAGCCATACCGCCACTGGCGAAACAAGGCCGGGCGCCTATGCTGAGAACAGGCCGCCGTCCACCCCGTCAAAGAGGTCCGGCTGCGTCCGGTCCCGGCGCCGCATGCGCTTGATGACCTGATAGACCCACTGGATGGACAGCCCGTACTCACGGGCCAGTTCCGGGGCATTGCGCCCGGTGAACCGCCGGTAGATTTCGGCGTGGATCGGCAGCACGCGCAGGGCCACGCCCTGGGGTACGTACAGGCTCTGGCCGCCCCAATGCTCGGCCATGCGCTGGCCTAGTTCGTGACCGATCAGCCGCGCCGCCTCTTCATTGCAAACGTCATGCTCCAGCAACAGGCCGCGCGCCTGCGACGCCACGTCGCTGAAAAAATCTAATGCGTTTGGGCCGCGATCACCCTTGGCCATCGCTCACCCCGCTCGTCCTGTGCAGCCATGCTTTCAATTCCTCGATTACCCGGCTGGCCTGCTCCGTGTTCAGCCAATTTAGCGTGTCGATCCCCGTCATGCGCTTAACGAACGCACCAAGCGCGGCTTCGGAGGAATTGCGGACAGCGCTGACCGCATGCAGTTGAAGCCACAGTGATCGGATTTTCCGGGATTGCGGATCGTTGGCCTGGCGGCGATCGTCGCCGGATCGGCCGCTCCGAGCCACGAAGCCCCGAGAGCGAAAATGCGCGAGGGCTCGCTTAAGCCCCGCATCGGTCATGTCCGCGCACGATGCGTGCCCGCCGCCGGTGACCAACGCCATGCGGTAGGTCTCTTCGTCCAGCTTGAGCTCACGCTTGGCCACGTGGATCAACGTGATCAGTTGCTTGCGGCTGAGTTGTTGGGTCGGGCGGGTCATAGGCTGCTCATCAGTACCGGGCTACCACGCCCGGCAGACGTCGGGGGCGCGCGGCCCCCGACGTTTCGCGATTCACGCCACCGCGTCTTTCAAACCCTTCGCAGCCGAGAACACCGGTACCGTCTTTGCGGCGATATCGACGCTTTCGCCCGTCTGCGGGTTGCGGCCCTGCCGGGCGTTGCGGCGCTTGACGCTGAACTTGCCGACGCCGGGGATCGACACCTCGGCGCCGTGCTTCAGGCTGTCATGCACGGTCGCGACCAGGCCATCGAGCAGACGACCGCAATCGGTCTTGGTCAGTTCGGTGCGGTCCGACAGGGCATTGATCAGGTCTTGCTTGGTCATGGGAAATACCTTCTTGATGTGGTGCTGGGGGAAGGGAGGCCGGCGGCGCAGCACCACGTCGCCGGCGGTAACTTAAAAACCGTGTTTCTTGGGCGCCTCGGCCCGTAGCCGTTGGGCGTCCTGTTCGCTGATCTGCTCGAACCGAAGGCGATGGGCGATGTCATACAGCTCGTTTTCCAGCGCTTCCCGGCGCGCTTGCGCATCGGACGTCTTGGGCTTGGGCTGCGCGACGGCGTCGGGGCGGCGCCCTTCGCGGACGCGCTGCTCGCGCTCGCGCTCGTTTTCTGCGTCGGCGCGGTCGGCCAGGCCGAACACCACCTCCAGCAAGTAGCCGTGGCCTTTCAACGGCAGCCGCAGGCTGCTCCGCCCTTCGAGCATCTGTTCGATCGCCTGTGCCCAGACCGCGAGCGACGCCGGCCGCGACACGCCGTTGCGCCGAACTTCTCCGCTGGCGACCAAGTCGCCAATCTCGACGGCCAACGTCAACGCCTTGTGCTGCGCCAGCGCCCGCTGTGCCGGCTTGTGCAGGCGCAGATACCCGAACAACACGCGCACCAGGTCCGCGTCCATGACGCCGAGCGCCGCCGCCAGGCGCTTGCCGTCCGCCTCGACCAGCCCGGCCTCGACGGGAAATTCGGCGAAACAGCACGGGCACGTCATCTGCACCATCACCGCGCGCCCGTCTCGCTGGCACGCATGCGCTGGTAACCGTCCAGCCAGGCGGCGCGCAGGCTTTGGTGCAAGCGATTGCCGACGCCATAAGGGGCGCGTTCCGGCATTCCCTCGCATCGGGCCACCGCACCACCGCGAAACGCATGGCGATGCGCCCGATTGCGATAGCCGACGCCGAACGTCCGATCAGCGACCCGCAACAGATAGAGCGCGGCAGAGCCTTCTGTCATTCCGCGATCTCCGGGAAGGTCACGCGGTTTGCATGGACCGGGTGGCATCGCACCACGCCGCGAACTTGCAGGTAGCGCAACGCGACGTCGATGAGTGCGCGATCGCACTCAAAAAACGCGTGGTCGGTGTCGTACCAGGTCACGCCGGCCGGGTCAGTCACGAAGCCGCAATTCACTTCGATATCGCTTCGGGCCGCGCTGTCGGCGATCTGGATGGCCAGTCTGCGCAGTTCCGACGATTCGGCGCCGTCAACGTCGGCGTCGGTCGGAGGTCGAGACAGCGGCCCCGGCTTCGATCGGGTATCCGTGGGCGTGATGGCGTGTGGCTTCTTCAACGCGTCCCCCTCAAGGCGGTCAGCGCCTCGCACACGGACGCCACGTCGCGATCTATCTCGACCGGGTTTTCGTCGGGCCAACGGTGGGCCAACGCGGCGCGGATCGCGCCGCGTTGGACATCGCTGACCGGCGGTGCCAGCCGTTCCGCCGCTTCGCGCAACAAGCGGGCAGCGGTATCCAGGTTCGAGGCTTCTCGCCCCATCTGGCTGACCACGGACTGACGATCCGGTGCGACGCGCTTAGCACGGGCCGCGACGGCATTCGCCTGCAGCGTAACCTTGGTGGCGTAGACGCCGAGCAGCTTGACGAAGGAACGGCGAGCGTCGGCCTGAGCGCCACGCAACAGCGAAGAGTTACGGATCAGCATGACGATCGCCCTCCTGCTCCCGGCGCTGGATGCGCTGATAGATTTCCTCGCGATGCACGGCCACGCTCTTCGGCGCAGTGATGCCGATACGTATCTGATTGCCGGTGACGCCAAGCACAGTCACGGTGATTTCATCGCCGATGTTCAGCGTCTCGCCGACGCGGCGGGCCAGGACTAGCATTCGGAATTCTCCTCGGTGAGGCCGGCGTCGCCGCGCAGCGCTTTGATGAACTTGTCCAGATCGGTGTCGGTGGCGCGGATGACGACGTCGTCGCCGGCGCTGACGATTTCCACGCCGATCTTCTTTAACGTGGTCGCGTCCAACTGCTGCAATGCGTCTTTGACCGGCTTCTCGGTGACGCGGATCAATGCGTCGGCTTGGTCGGTGAGGTGCTTGCGGATCAGCTTGACCGTCCGCGTTTCGTCCTGAATCGACAGGCCGCCCTTGCCTTTCTGGAAGCCGACCTTGATGCCGTGAAAAATGCGAGTGCGCGGCTTGCCGAACAGTTCGTGCGCGTTGCGCAGCAGCGTGTGCAGTTCGTCCTCGGCAGTGTTGAAGTCGTGCAACGCTGCGCGCACACGATCGAGATACTTTTCTTTGATTGCGTCGAACGCGGTGTTCATGGTGCCGATCGCTTCGCCGAGATCGTCGCGCAGGGCGGCGTATCGGCGGGCGGTCTCTTCGATTTGGGTCATCGTGGTCAAAGGGCGAATCCTTCCGGGGTGAGGCGGCGCAGTGCGCGGTTAAGGTCAAACGCTGCAGCGGTGAGGTGCTTGAGAAATTGCGGGGACACGCGGGCGTCGAAGGAGTCCACGACCAGGGCTTCGACGTCATCCAGCACGGCGTCGAAGCGAGCCCGCAGGCCCAGCGGATCGGGCGGCGGGTCGCATTGGCTCGGCGAAGTGACGGGCGCGAGGACGGCGGCGACGGCGGCGATGGTCTCGGCCGAAAGCACCACATGCGGCTGCGGGCGATTGAGCTTGATGACCGCCGGCGGCGACGGCTTCCACCACACCCAGCGTCCGTTACCGTCCGCTTCGCGATCTGCGTCGCCGCTGCGATACATCGCGAGCAATGCCGAACTCACGCGCGTCGCCGAGGCCTTGACGCTCAGCCGATCGCGCACTGCGGCCGCGGTCAATCGCTCGCCACCGGCGAGGATGAGTCGAACCTCGCCAGCCAGCGTGATCGCCTTCGGATCGCGAGCGACAGCCGGCGCGACGGTCGGAGTCGTCGCGGCTTCGGTTGCGCCCGAAGCCTGCAACGCTACGGGAGCGGTATCCGCCGCATGCGTGGACCGTGCAAGGCGATACGTCACCTTGCCGTCGTCAAGGCCCGATACCACCGCCCCGGAGTCCCACAGGTCCGTGAGGCACTTGGACACGTCGCGGCGTTGCGCATCCACGTAGTCCAGGACGCCCAGGATGTCATCGAGGGTCGCGGCACCGTGGCCGAAGCCCGTCAGTGCCTTCGTCACGGCTTGCGTTAGCGCAGGCTTAGCCATTCGCCGTCTCCCCGCCGCCGTGTGCCGCCGGTTCGGAAGGCAACTGCGGGAACACCCGCAGGGTAGAAGCCACCTCAAAGACGATGTGCGTAGCGCGTAGCGTCGTCGCTTGACTCTGCGCGTGACGCAACGCAGCGGTCGGGGCCGCGAACGATTCGGTGTCCACAACCCGCGCGGCGGGCAGCACTACGAAGATGTTCTTAGACATAGAGCGCACTTCCGCGCAGGCGACGCGGCTCAACCCACTGGACCCGGCAACCGGCCAGTTCAAACCCGCGCTGGATGCCGAACAGGCGATAGCGCCGATAGGTGAAGCCACACGCCGATTTCGGCGTGCGCAACGGGCGGGATCGAAGCGTGATGATCGGGCGCTGTTCGGTGATTTCGACGTGCGCAACGCTGGCGTCGGCGTCACTGAGGGCGAACAAGGCGCCGATGACGTTTCGCGCCTTTTCGTAGACCCGGTGTGTGCTGGGGTTCATGGTGAGGATTCCTTGAAAGAGGCGGCCCAACCGCCTCGGAGGGAGACAGGGACCGGCCGCGTGATCGATCGGCCGGTCGTGGCAATGCGGGTCAGATTTCGCGCACCACGTCGGCGGTTACGCGCGGGGCGCCGATCTCGGCGGCCAAGTTCATGCTGGCGGTCAGCAGGTTGTTGATCGCCAGCGGATACAGCATCGAAGTGCTGTCGCGCCCGCCCACGCTGCCGTTACGCCGGCCGGTAGAAACCGTCAGCCGTTCGCGCAGTGCATTCAGGCCACTTTCGTCGATGACGTCGCCCAACGGCTTGCCGAGGCGATCGAACTTGAATTTGAGGTATTCCTCCATGCGCGCGTCCAACGGCGCCAGTTCGATCATTTCGCAGCGCTGCACGACTTCGCGCACCTGGGGGTTCCGCTCGTCCAGCTTCAAGCGAAGTTCGTTCTGGCCAATCAGGATGATGCCCAGCAGCTTCTTGAATCCGTCCTCCAACTCGAAGAAGCGCTTCAGGTGTTTGATCGTGACGATGGGAAGGCTGTGCGCCTCTTCGATGATCAGCACATGCGATTTTCCGGCGCGGCTGGAATCACGTAGTACGCGGTGCAATTGACGAAAGCGCGCCTCCGGGCTGGACTTCGCGCCTTCCAATGGCGCGGCGCTGTTCAAGGCCGCTTCGGCGATATGCGTGGCCTTGAGCGTCTTGCCCTTCATGTCGTTGTCCTCCATCCCGAGGACATACGGCTCGATGATGACAACGTCCAACTGCTCGCGGTTGACGCGATCCATCAGGTCGCGGCGCAACGTGCTTTTGCCGGCGCCGCTTTCGCCGTACACCGCCAGGAAGCCGCCGTGTTTGGCCGTCTGGAAGATGGCCTCGCGGACGTATCGGATATCGGGGCTGACGAACACGTCGTCGTGACAGGTCACGTCCGCATCGAACGGATCACGGAACATGCCGAAGTGCTTCTTGGTGGCGGGGAACAGCGTTTGATGGCGAAGCAACATGGGAGGCTCCTGATTCGTGGTGTCGTCCGGGGTCGCGCTGCTTTGCGCTGTCGGCGTGGTCTGGAAAGCTGAGCGGATATCGGTCGGACTGGCGCCGTTGGCCAGCAAGAAGGCATTGGCTTTTTGGATCAGCGTGTCGCGCGGCGTGCGCTTGGGCCAAAGTTCGTGATTGACGATCTGCGCCAACGTCCCGCCCGAGAGACCCATCGCGTCGGCGAGCTTCTGCTGGGACACGCCGAGACGTTCAACAAGTGCTTTGATGTTCAGCACGGTTCACCCCCTGCTTTGACCAGGCGCAGCGGCGCGGCGACCCGGGTCGGTTTGGAAAGTTCGGTCGCGATGGCGGCGATCGCGTCCGCCGGCACACCGTCCGGGTATCGCTGCTGTAGCCAGCCGAAGTGTTCGCGCGTCCACGCATCGCCCAGCGCGGTTTTAAGTTGCTTCGCCGCGTCGATATGGTTCAGCGGCGCCAATTCGCGATGGCGGCCGTCGAGCCCCAAATCGCGGCCACGGCGCGGCAGGTACTCGGGCAGTGCCGTCTGATCCACGTCGGCCATGACGTCGAACTGTCCCTCGAACGCCGGCTTACGGACTTTGCGGGCGGCGTCCACCTCGCGCTCGGTATCAACCCCGTAGGCGTCGCGGTTGATCCGCGTGCGGCTGCGATCGGTGTCGGATTCGGGCATGGCGCGGTAGCGCTCGCCAATGACCGGCGCCGACAGCGGGAAGCCGTGTGTATCCCTGGCGATCGGCTCGACCGTGTAGAGACTTTCCTGACCTTTGGAATCGGTCAGCACGACGTCGATCGCGGGTGCCCGATAGGGGTTCACGACCACCTGAACCTTCTGCTTCGGGGCAACGCCTGGAATAAAGCGCAGGTCGTAACTGTTGCGACCGAACTGCTTGAAAGCGTGGGTGACGGTCAGGTCACCGCGCACGGTGACTTCGACCGGACGGGTCGTGACCAGGTCGCGGCAAAACTCCATCGGTGGCGCCAGGCGCAGCTGCTCCTCGCGAATCATGAGCCACGCGGCGTTGCGTGTGCGGCCGTGCCTGGTGTGCTTGGCGTGGCTGCAAAACGCCTTACGCCATCGCGTCGCCAGGGCGTTCAGCTGATCCAGTTGATCCACGCGCTGAAATGCGAGGCGGCCCTCAAATCCGCACTCGATCACGTCCTGGTGCTTTTCGACCTGGCCGTTTGCTCGGGGATTGCCCGGCAAGTGCGGGATATCGATCACGTTCAGCCGCTTGAGCAGATTGCGAAACAATCCGCTGGTGTTGGCCGCGCCCATGTCCATCATGAGGATGTGCGGAACGCCGTGGAACGGATCATCGGCGCTGCGGTACTGAATCGCGTTGAGAAACACTTTGATGATGTTTTCGGCCGTCTCGGCGCCGAGGACGTACTCCAGATAGAAGTTGCTGCTGGTGTGATCGGTGATGACATAGCGAATGACGCGGTCGCGCTCGATCCGGGCCACGTTCTGCGGCTTGTTCTTGTAGAACTCCTTTTCCTCCATGATCCGCACCCCGCCACGCGGCAGGTAAAAGATCACGCACACTGAGGCGTCGATCTGCCAGACATGGTTCGGATGCAGGCTGCGTTGGACCGTATGAGCGGACGGAATCGCCAATTGCGACGGATGGCAGTCATACAACCGCATGGCCCGCGCGAGCGTCGTCGGCGAGACGTTGATGGGGGTGACTTCCCCGGTCGCCGTATCTACGGCGCCGTAGCCGTTCGCCTGGAGGATCGGCAGCGTGTCTTTCATGGTCAGCGTGCGCTTGCCGTTGGCACGCTGCGCCATGCGCACCAAACCAGCGGCTTTGCGCGCAACTTCCTCGGGAACCGCGGTCGTGCCGCGATCGGCGCGCGTCTTGCGGTCGGGCGCGAGTCCGGCGTCCTCTAGCTTTCGATACACCTGTTTCACGCTGCACCTCAAGAAATTGGCGGCGGCCTCGACCAGCCCGCGTTTCGTTCCGTGTTTGGCCTGGCCCAACCGCTCGGCCAGTCCCCGCAGATAGTCCAGTTCGGCGAGGTCTGTCCGCATGGCGTCAGGCCCCCGCTGCGGCGCGGCTGTTCGGGGATTGATTCAGCAGATCGCCCATCCACGAAGGCGTTACCACTTCGGCGAAATCGACCGGGATCGTGTGCGCTAGGGCCACTTCGTTGATGCGCTGGAACAGCCACTGCACCGTCGTGGTCACCGCTGTGGCGAACGATTCCGAGGGGGCGCCTTCCAAGCAGTCGGCGACGTCCTGGGCAAATGGGGTGATCTCGCCGTAAAGCTTCATCGCGCTGTTCTGGAGCTTGGCCAGCAGCGCGCTCTCGGCGTCCTGGCGGTCGGCCTCCTGCCTGTTCGGCGCGCGTTTGGCGGTATCGGCTTGGGCGAGCTTTCGATCAAGCTGATTGATGCGCTCGTCCTTTTTGGCGAGCAAGCGGCTGTGCGTATCTTCGGAATCCTTTTCGGATTGGCGAGATTTTCGCAGAGCGGCACGAAGCTCGCTCACGGACATACGCTCGACGTCGTCCAGCTTTAGGCCGGCGACACTTCCGCCGCTCGACAGCGCGTCAAGATCGTCATCGTCCAACACCATCAACTCGAATAACTTCGATTTGGACTTGGCGGCCTCGACCAAATGCGTCGACGTCGACGCATTCGAGAACCGCACCGCTGCTTGCATCATGCGTTGGCTGAGCCGAGGCTCCATGCCAAGCGACTGCAGGCACGTGAGAAACTCGCCGTGCGGCTCGCATTCCTTCATGACCAAAAGGCAGCGGCCTACTTCCAGCGCTTCTTCCGCGCTGCGCTGCATGTGCCAGCGGGCTTTCTCGATGTAACGGCTGCGATCATAGGGAAGTCCGTCACCGAACTCCTCCGCGATCTGGCCGGAAATCACTGCCATCTGATTTTGTTGCTGGGCCGTTTCCGCCAGGGCGGTCTGAGCCGGCTCGATCGCTGCCACGGTTGGGTTTTTGGTGCGTGCCATATGGGATTCCTTCAACGATTGAGGCCGGCAGCAAGGCGCTGCTGGAACTCAGAAATGCGGGATTGAATGCGTTCGACGGCGCTGGCGTGTGCGAACGCGATCTGCAAGGTCTGCACGGAATGGGCGAAGCGGCCGTTGTCTAACTTGATGGCGAGCCCTTCTTCGATCAGGGTCGCGAGTGCTCGGGAAACGTTGGCCGGACTTTCGTTCAGACCACGTGCCAGATCGCCGTTGCTAATGCCTTCGATGGAATAGCCCTTGAGAGCTTTGAACACCCGGAGGACACGCTGCCCGGCGCTCGAAATTCCCGAAGTGCTGGTTTTATCCTTCGCCACAGTTGCGAACTCCTAATAAGGGGTGGTCAGATGGCGGCTTAGGACTGGGGCTTCAGGCCGAGTGCGACAGCGATCTCATGGGCCTTGCCGTAATTGGCAGGCGATCGACCGTTGACGACTCGGCTGACCTGGTCCGGCTTAAAGCCGTTCTGACGAGCCCAGTCGGAAAAGGTCCGGCCCTCACGGCGGAACTTGGCCTTCAATTGCGATGGGGTCATTTCGTTACCTCAGATGTTCAATTAATCCCGAAGTGGTAATTTAATTACCACCAAGGGAAGTGTCAAGGGGTCTTATGGAAGATTTTTTGAGCCAGTTGCTGCGGCTGAAGCAGCAGTTGTCCGTTCGGTCGGACAAAGAAGTCGCCGAGTTGCTAGGGCTTTCAGCCCGCGCATTTCACGGACGCAAGGAACGGGGGGCGTTCCCGAAGGAGGAGTTGCTCGTCCTAAAGCAGCGAATGCCGCAGTTGGATGTCGATTACGTGCTCTACGGCACAACTGCGGCCGAGCGGCTTGGGAACACCGAGCGATTGCTCGACTTCGTCAAGTTGGCTACCGACACCGTGACCACGCTTGATCTTCCCGTCGAAGATCAACGATCGCTGCAACTGGTGCTGTTCGCGATCGCTACTAAGAATTCGGCGATGGTTCGCGACGAGTTGGCGCGCTTGCGCGCAGAGGGCGAAGCGAGCGCATCACAAGTCTTCAATGAGCGGGTTGGTCAAGCGGCCGGCCGCGACATCACCAATCACGGCAAAGGAAAGAAGAAGTGAGCCAGATATTCAACGCGCCGGTCGGCCAGGCGGCCGGAAGAGATATCAACAACGTCGATGTGCATCACCACTCGCTGCACGCTTGGCAAGCGATGGATGGTCAAGAGCTTGCGGAAGAGTTGAGGATCAAGCGCAAGTCGTTGCGGACTGTGCAATATCGTTACTGGATGAATCCACAAATCTGGACGCCGATAGGCGCCGGCATGTTCATCGGTTGGGCGATCCTAATGCGCCTTGCGGAAGCGCAGCCCCAGGACCTCATGTTCTTGCTGCTGTTGATTCCAGTCCTGGCGTATGTCGTTTGGGACCGGGTGCGGCACCTTTGCAAGCAGGAACGATCTGCGATTCTTCGATTCCAGGACGATATCGCGCTGATCGAGAACGAGCTCTATTGCCGCAACGTTGAACGGCAGCACCGGAGGCGCGCATGAAGCCGGCGATCTTGTGCGCGTTGGTCCTGGGCCTTTCGGGATGCGGTGCTCAGACGCAATCAGCGCCGGAAGTTCACCAGGCCGGTGAGAACCCCAGCAGCGTCGCGACAACGGCAGCGCGAAGCGCGCCCGAAGCGGCGCCGGACTCTGCGCCGAGGGAGCAAGCCAGGCCCAACGCGGCAGAGACTGAAGCCTTCGTCAAAGAGTTGGACGGCGTCGTCGCTGAGTTTGGGTCAGTAGCGTCGAGCGGAAATCTTGGCGATACGGCCACGCTGAACGCACGCGTGAGCGCAGTCCGACAACAGTCACAACGATTCGGCACGCTGCTCGATGAAAGCCCTTATGCGGAATGCGTGCGGGCCTCAACGTTAGTTGAATCCAGCTGGCGTCACATAGAGATGCTGGCGAGCAACGGCACCTATTCTGGTTGGCGTGAAGCGATAGCCGACGATCAAAAGCAATACACAGCGGCTCGCAAGGAATGCCTGGCCGCACCGGAGAAACAGACGCAAGGCAGCGCTTAGTCTCTAAAGCGGTTTAGAGGAAGCCGCCCCAGGTTCCCCGCATCGTAGCGGGGAACTCCACAAGGGGGCGGTGATGCCGCGCAAGATCGACCACATTGTTATTCACTGTTCGGCGACGCCGAACGGCAGTCCGCTATTCCGTGGCCTGCCGGGGCAGCCCGGCTACATGGCCCCCGTCGATGTCATCGACGAAATGCACCGCACTCGCAAACCGCCGTTCAAGCGCGGCATGGAATGGCGGCGCCGCGTCAATTCTCGCTTGGGTGCGATCGGCTACCACTTCATCATCTACACCACCGGCGCCGTCGCGACCGGTCGTCATCTGGACGAAGTCGGCGCACACGTCGCCGGCCACAACGAGCGATCCATCGGCGTCTGCCTGCTCGGCACGAGCGGCTACACCCAGGCGCAATGGGACGCGCTAGCTACGCTCATCGCAACCCTACGCCGCGACTATCCCGCCGCGCGCATCTGTGGCCACCGCGATCTGTCCCCGGATAAAAATGGGGACGGTCGGATTACGTCGATCGATTGGCTGAAGACCTGCCCAGGTTTCGACGTCGCCCGGTGGTTGTCTCAGGGCATGACACCGGACGCGGCGAACATCCTGAACGGAGGGCTGTAAGGAATGACGGCCTCATCAAACGTCACTGCGCTCAAGAAGCCGTGGCATCGCAGCTGGACGTTGTGGGTGAATTTATTGGCTGCAGTATTGGTGGCGTTGGAAACCGGACTGGATGTGCTGCGCCAGATCGTGCCTGGCAACTTCTACCTATACGTCGCGCTCGTCCTTCCTCTCATCAATGCCGCGCTGCGCGTCGTAACCACGCAAGGTCTGCATCTGCCCGCCAACGTGAACACCTGGGTAGCGCGGCTCTCCGGTCGCCAGGAGGATGCGCCGTGATCGGTGTCGTCCTTTCCTGGTACGGCGGCTTGCCTGCCACCGTGCGTAATCGGCTCGGGCGGGCGCTGCGCTCGCTCGCAGTCGTGCTGCTAGCTTCGGCACTGTTGGTTGCGGGCTACCTGATCGCCTTCCGTGATGGTCAGGCGTCGGGTCGCCGCGAACGGGCGGCCGAGATCGACGCGCTGAACGCCGATGCCGCTCAGCGCGAAGTCGTTCAAGTTCGCGCGCTGGCCAAGGCTCACGCACAAGCCTGGACCGACTACAGCGCACAAGTCGAGCGCGGCAACCGCCTGGATGCGCGGCTGCAAGAACAGAAAGACTTCGCTGCGCGCGACCGCGCCCAACTCCTTCGGAGAATCGATCGTGTCACCCGTGAATATATCTCGGCACCTGGTGCCGCGCCCCAATCCCTTCCCGCTGCTGTTTTTACTGCTGGCTTCGTGCGCGACTACAACCTCGCCCTCGGCGTTTCCGCCCCGGAAGCCATCGCTGCCGCCGGCATTGGCGACGCGACCCTCCGCGCCGCCGGTGCTGATGCCGAACTACTGGCGACCGCGCTTCGACCCGAAGACATCCTCGCCCACATCGCCGACTACGGCGAACGCTGCCGAGGTATCGAAGGACAGGTGAATGCCCTGATCGACGCGGCGCAGCCCCAAGAGGTGAAGCCGTGAACTCGACCGCAATCGGTTTCTTTGTCGTCGGTTCCCTCTTTATCGCGGGCGTCGTCTGCGTTGCGATCTTCGCAATCTGTGACTGGCGGATGTGCCGGAGCATTGCCCGCATCCCGGTCAGGTACTCCGAACCCGTGGCGGGCAATCCACGCCCGGCCACCTACGAACGCGCTGCTGTCGCCGATACCGGCGCCGGCCCGAGCGACCCGGTGTTTGCCTCCGGGTCCTGGCCGCATACGCAATCAGCCGCCTGGTGGCCCGTCTATGCCGATCACAGCGTTGAGCCGTGTTGTGTGGCTAGCGACAGCAGTAATTGCCGGGCATCAGAGCCGCCGCCTTGCCCGGAGATCGGATCGTGAAAGTCGAATTCGACATCGGGCATTTGATCACCCTGGTGATCTTCATCGTCGGCTCGTATGGCGCGATCGCCATGATCGCCCTGAAACAGGCTGAGCGTTGGCTGACCACGCGTCTGAGCGCGATCGACGAAAAGATGGGCGACCGCTTCGACACGCTGTCCGAACGGATGGACGGCTTCGAGACGCAAAGTAATCGGGACCGAGATGAATGGCGTCAGATCGAGCGCGCGTTCCTTGAATTCAAGGCCGACCTACCCATGCGATATACGCAACGCGAGGATTTTATTCGCGGGCAAACCATCATCGAGGCAAAGCTCGACGCGGTGATGAGCAAAGTCGAGCTGGTGCAGATTCAGGGGGCAAGGAATGGCAATTGATCACGCGAAGGTTCGACGCGAAGGGCTGCGTTGGCTGATTTTATCGGTCCTTGATCGGGGCCGGCCGGTGGGCGCACCGGAGGAGATGATCCTGGACATCGTGCGCGAAATGTACTTCGACACGAACCAGCTGGAAGTGCGTCGGGAATTGGACTATCTGGAAGATCGCAAGCTGATCGAGATCGAGCGCAAGCCAATCGGTCGCTGGCACGCGGCGCTGACGCATCAGGGCGTGGACTGCGTCGAGTATGTGGACGAGTGCGGGCCTGGCATCGCGCGTCCGCCGAAGTATTGGGCCAGCTGACCCATGCCTAAGCGAAAGAAGGTGTTGAGCTGGCCCAAAGAGGTCAAGCAATGGCTGGACTCGGCCCTGATCGGAAACAACTTCAGCCGCTATCAGGAGTTGTGCGAAGAACTGCGTGTGCGTGGTTTCAGCATCAGCAAGTCGGCATTAGCCGACTACGGCAGCGACTTCCAGCAGAAGCTGGAAGCCGTGAAGCTGGCGACCGAGCAGGCCAAGGCATTCTGCGACGCCAGCCCCGACGAAGAAGGCGCGCTCGATGCGGGCCTGGTTCGTATGCTGCAGACCGAGTTATTTACGATTCTGCGCGAAATGAAAGGCGTGGATCGAAAGAACGTCAACCTGGCATCGATCACCAAGGCAGTCGCCCAACTGGTTCGCGCGTCGATGGAGCAGAAGAAGCACGCCCGTCAGGCGCGCGACCAGGCGCTGCGCGAGGCGGCCGACGCTGTCGGTGATGCCGCACGCGCTCAAGGCATGGACGAATCGCAGGTTGAGTTCTGGCGGACCAAGGTGCTGGGCGTCGGCTAATGGCAGCCGTCGCCCCTCTCAAAAGCACCTTACGAATTGTCGAATGGGATGAGCTGCCTGCGCGTGCGCGCGAGGTGCCCGCCGATCTGAATCCGCTGGCCGATGGCGTTTTGATGGCGCACCAGCGGGAATGGCTCGCGTTGAGGGCGGGCCTGAAGGTCTGCCCGAAAGGCCGCCGCACCGGCATCACCTTTGCCGAGGCCCTGGACGACACGATCCTCGCCGCGTCCCGTAAGTCCGCCGGCGGCAAGAACGTGTTCTACATCGGCGACACCAAGGAAAAGGGACTGGAGTTCATCGGCTACTGCGCCAAGTTCGCTCGGGTGATCGCCCAGGCGCAGGGTCAGGGCGTGTCGTCAATCGAAGAGTTCCTGTTCCAGGATCAGGACAAAGACGGCCGTACGCGGGAAATCACGGCGTACCGCATCCGCTTCGCATCAGGCTTCCAGATATCGGCGCTATCGTCACGTCCGGCCAACGTGCGCGGCTTGCAGGGCAAGGTGGTGATCGATGAGGCCGCGTTCCATGTCGACGTCGAAGGCGTCCTGGACGCGGCGTCGGCCCTGTCAATTTGGGGTGGCGAGATCGTCGTCATCTCCTCGCACAACGGCAAGAACAACGCGTTCAATCAGTTGGTCAAAGACGTTGAAGCGGGCAAGTACGGCGACGACGCGGTGGTGTTTACCGTGACCTTCGACCAGGCCGTGGCGAACGGGTTGTACGAGCGCGTCTGTTTCATGCTCGGCGAGCAGCCAAGCGCCGAAGGCAAAGAGCATTGGTACAAGGATATCCGGGCGAAGTACGGCCCGCGAAAGTCCGCCATGCGCGAGGAATTGGACGCGATACCGCGCGATGGCAACGGTGTCTGCATCCCCGGCGTATGGATCGACGACGCCATGTTGGAAGCGCGTCCGGTATTGCGATTGGTGCTCGATGATGGCTTCGTGGAAAAGCCGGAAAGCTGGCGCCGCGCCTGGTGCGAGGACTGGATCAAGCGCTATCTGTATCCACTGCTGGCACTACTCGATCACGATCATCGGCACGCCTTCGGGCAGGACTTCGCTCGTCATCGCGACTTCAGCGTGATCTGTCCGATCGCGATCCTGCCCGATCGCCGCCGCAACGTGCCGTTCGTGATCGAGATGCACAACGTCCCGACGCGCCAACAGGAACAGATCCTGTGGGCGATGATCGAGCGGTTGCCGCGATTCGCCGGTGGCGCAATGGACGCCGGCGGTAACGGCGAAACCCTGGCCGAGTACACCGCCGATCGCTTTGGCCGTGGGCGTATCCATGAGATCAAGTTAAGCCGCTCCTGGTATGGCCAGTACATGCCACGAATGATTGGTGCTTTTGAAGACGGGGTGATCGATCTGCCGCGCGACGAAAACCACGCCGCCGATCTTCGCGACCTGGTGGAGGTGGACGGTATCCCGATGGTGCCGACATTGCGGCGCGACGACTTGAAAGACCCGGACATTCAGCGTCACGGCGACTTCGTCATCGCGCTCGCGTTGGCCTGGTACGCCACGCTTGAACTGAACAAGGGACCGGCCAAGGTGCGCTCGCGGCGCAAGCGCCAGGTGGTCCAACTGCTGAAGGGGTACGCATGAGCGCCAAAGGTTTATTCATCTCACCGCACGAATTCGTCAGCTTCGCCGACCTGAAGCGGCCCAACAGCGGCGAACTGGCGCTGCGCGGCCGGGGTGCGGCTGCGATTGGCAGCGGCGGTCATCTGCCCAATCCCGATCCTGTGCTGAAGAAGCTCGGCAAGGACGTGACGGTTTATCGCGATCTGCTCGCCGACGCCGCCATCGGTGGATGCGTGCGGCGTCGAAAATCCGCCGTGCGTTCGCTGGAGCGTGGCATCGATCGCGCCGGGACCAAGAACCGTGTCGCGAAGGTCATCGACCAGATGCTCGATCGGCTGGGCATGTCGAAACTGATTTCCGAGATTCTGGATGCGACCCTCTACGGCTATCAGCCGTTGGAAGTGATGTGGGCGGCGGAAGATGGCTTATGGCTGCCGGTTCGGGTCGTCGGCAAGCCGCCCGAATGGTTCACGTTTGGCCGCGAAAATGAACTGCGTTTGCGCACGTCGAGGGAACCGGCGGCCGGCGAACCGGTACCCGATCGGAAGTTCCTGGTGGCAACGCAGGAAGCCAGCTATGCGAACCCCTACGGCTTCCCCGATATGTCGCGCGTGTTCTGGCCCGCCGTGTTCAAGAAGGGCGGCCTGAAGTTTTGGGTGGCTTTCACCGAGAAGTACGGCTCGCCGTTCTTGGTAGGCAAACAGCCGCGCGGCACCAATGACGAAGAAACGGATCTGTTTCTCGATCGCCTAGCTGACATGGTGCAGGATGCGATCGCGGTTATCCCGGACGACAGTTCGGTCGAGATCATGGACGCCAGCGGGAAGGGCGCCAGCGCCAGCGTCTATCGCGAGTTGCTGGAGTTCTGCCGCTCGGAGATCGCTATTGCATTGCTTGGACAAAACCAATCCACCGAGAAGGACAGCACGCGGGCTTCGGCCTCCGCTGGCCTGGAAGTGACTGAGGACATCCGCGACGGCGATGCCGAGATTGTTTGTGAGGTGATGAACGAACTGATCGGTTGGGTGGTCGACGTGAACTTCGGCGACGCTGAGCGCCCGAAGTTTGATATGTGGCAGCAGGAAGACGTAGACGTGCGCCTGGCCGAGCGCGACGAGAAGCTCACCAAGGCGGGCGCCAAGCTAACCAAGGTCTATTTTCAGCGCCGCTATGGCCTGGCCGACGATGAAGTCGAGATCGCAGCGCCCGCGCTGCCGGCGTCCAGGCCGGCGCTGGACTTCGCTGACGTCGAGACCTTTCCCGATCAGGATGCCTTGGACGCCGCGCTCGATCGTGTGATTGCGGCCGATGACTTCGCCCTGGCGATCGAGCCGGCGCTGCAGCCTTTGCTGGACGCGGTCGATGGCGGTCTGAGCTCGACGGACTTGGAGGCGCGCTTGGTCGGGCTGTATCCGGCAATGGATGGTGCCGAACTGCAGGAGCGCGTCGCACGAATCATTTTCGTCGCGAATGTATGGGGCCGGTTGTCGGCGGACGCGGAAGCGGCTGAGGGTTGATCAATGCCGAACGCCACCACGCTCGCTGCCTGCATGGCCCTGCCACCGAAGGAAGCCATCGCGCTGCTCCGCAAGAAGGGATTCAAGATCAGCTTCGATTGGGAGGAGGTTTGGCAGGACGCTCATGCGACGGCATTCACCGTCGCCAAGGCGACGCGGCTGGATATCCTTGAGGACATTCGTGGCGCCGTGCAGCAGGCGATCGAGAACGGCCAGACCTTCCGCTGGTTCGAGAAAGAGCTGACGCCGGTGTTGCGGCGCAAAGGCTGGTGGGGCAGCAAGATCGTGACGGCACCGAACGGCGAACAGCGCAGCGTCCAGTTGGGCAGCCCCTGGCGATTGTGGACGATCTACCGAACCAATCTTCAAGCCGCCTATCAGGCGGGGCGTTACCAGCAACAGATGGCGAATGCGGACGATCGGCCCTATGGCCGGTACGTCGCGGTGATGGACGCGCAAACCCGCCCCGAGCATCGCGCCTTGCACGGAACCGTTGCGCTGCTGGCCGGCGACTTCTTCCGCAGCTACTACCCGCCCAACGATTTTGGCTGTCGCTGCCGTGTTACTGCTTTGACCCGCGATGAGGCGGAAGCGAAGGGAATCACCGATATGCGCGGCCGGCTCGGTACGACCCGGAAACTCGTTTCCCGCCGCACCGGTGAATTGCGCGAAGTCGCGACATACCGCACCCGCGATCCACTCACCGGCCGCGATACGACCATTTCTCCCGGTGTCGGCTGGAGCTACAACCCGGGCGCCGCGCATTGGACGGCGGACCCGAATCGCTACAGCGGCGATCTCGTTGATCTGGCCGGTCGGGAATTGGAGCGGTGAACGACAAGTGGCTCGACGCGCGGATTGACGACGGCCGTGTGATCGAAGCACTGGATCGGCTCGAACGCGCGGGCCTGGATCGGACGCCAGCAATGCGCAAGATCGCCGGCACCCTCGCGGCGGAAACCGAGAATAATTTCGAGGCTCAAGGACGGCCCGACTGGCAGCCGCTCGCGGAGGTTACGCTGCAGAAGCGGGCCGACCGTATCAACAACGGCTTGGATGGAAAGCGCCGGCGGCGCAAACCCATCGAACCTGACGCGGGAAACTTCGCGATGCTTCAGGAATCCGGTCAGTTGGCCGCGTCGGTTACGACAGACTTCGATGCAAATACCGCCATCGTAGGTAGCAACAAGGTCTACGCGGCGATACAGCAGCTAGGCGGCCAGGCCGGACGCAATCGCAAGGTCACGATACCGGCGCGGCCGTATCTTCCCGTGCAAGCCGATGGCAGCTTGCAGCCCGAGGCCGAACGCGCGGTCCTCGACACGCTGTTGCGTCATCTCGTTTCGGCGGTCGACTAGAACGCGCTACAAGGCGCGTGCAGCCCCGGGTACGAACGGCGTCACCGCCGGAGGGGCGCGTCGCGCTTAAAAACCCTTTGCAAAGCTTTTCGTCGCCGTTCTACTCCGGCGACGTCGCCCTATCCGCCGATCGATTTGCCACTGAGTCACGTCGTCGGCTATTTGCCGAGAAACACTTCCATTGGAATTCTCGGAGGGGGCTAGCCGCTGCAATGCATCGACCAACGCGACCGCGTCGATGCCGCCGACTCGTTGGTTTCTGAGGATCAGTCGCTCGGCTTCGAATGCGATAGGGTCTACCTCGCCCTGATCGTCCGTAGCAGCGAGCAGTGCAGCGATGTCGCGGGTATCCACCCGATCTGGCGGGCTATTCATGATGAGTTTCTTTACCGAAATTCGGGGTAGTCGCGGCGTAGGCGCGCCTCTGCAGAAACGACGAGCGGTTGGTCGAGTGCTGTTGATAGATCGCTAACCACAGACCACGGCGTGTCCACAAGGTTGTGCCCGGTTTGAAACTCCGGGAGGTGATCTCTGCGGCGCAGAGCCTGCACGGCGAGAAGTTCCACCGGGAACACACGGTCGAACGGGGCATCGAACTCATACGTCACATGGTCTGTGCTCTGTCGGCTGCGTGTGAGATGAAACTCTGCCGCTGCCTGCATGGATGCACGATAGATCGCCTCATCGTTGGTTCGCCATGCGTCTAGTAGAGCTTGGTACTCAGGAGTCAACGCGTTAACGGGCTCGTATGTGGTGCTAATAGCGAAGGCATCCGAAAACAGCCGGATCACAAATGCTTCAACTGTGCCCCGACCCCATCCATCACGAAACGATTCCCTCGGGTTGACCCGCTGATCTTTCTCGCCGAGGGCGATCAAGACGCGGGCGCAGGTTTCCGCCAGTCGCCACTGCGACAATATTGCAGGGCCAGCGGCGGATAGGCTGGGATGTTGGTGGATATAGAAAGGCTGCTGATCGCTCGGAAACGATCTTCCGGCTAACGATCGAAACTCCAACGCCCGAAATGCAACGCTCTCCTGAAACGCTTGCGAGAACTCAGGTGAGCTTCCTGTCTGAGCGAGGATGCACGCCTGAATCTCTGATCCGAGGGAAATCAATGGAAGGGTTAAAGGCCCAGGAGAAAACGATCCGGGCGCGTCGATGGAACGCTGTAATTCGCCAAGTCTTTTGGTGACATCCCCCCGCTCGCTGAAATGAACGGCCCACCATCGCTCGCACTCTTTGAACACCTTCTTCAACGAGGGGTGCCAGGCAAGATCGCTTTTATTCTTCGTTCTTTTTTCGGTCATCAACCCATCCTCGGGCCACCGCGACCCGGATCATCCGGCCCGCGTTGCAGCGCTTCTTGTTGTGCAATCGCTTGCTGTTGGTTGATCTGCTCAACCTGCGTCAGGTTCTTTTCCGCTGGCTCCTGGGCGGCTTGTTGGGCGTTCACATGAACGTGGAAGTGCGGGCCTTTATCTCCGTGTGGGGAGTACACCGCGAAGACGTTCGTCTCGCCCGTAGGAGCGTTTCCAAAGGCTACGGAGTCGATGCGCTTCATGAGCGGATCGGCCGTATATGAGCGCAACAGCGCGGCGGTTACGTTCGCGCACTGCTCTTCGTTACCTCGCCCATCAGCAAGCACCGCCTTGTGAATCTGCTGGAACTCGGCGTGATCCTGAAAGCGCTCAAGCGCAGGCGCTTGGCCGGTGTGCCTAGGGCCCGGAACAACCCAATCTTCGACCTTCCGATCGAACAGAATCTTGCCGGTGCCGGGCTCCAGGCTCATGTTCATCTGAACCCACTTGGCATTTACAGAGACCGTCCCATCCGGGCTTGTGATTTCCCCTCGAAGCTTGGCCGCAAGTTCCTGCGTCCCAGGCATTTGGTTGTGAGCTGCCCATTTCTCCAGACCCTCGACTGCGCTGTCCAATCTGGAAGCAATGAATTGAGCTGGATCGCCATGCTGTGCAACGGCAATTCCCTTGGCCGATGACTTAACCTCAAAGAACTCCAGATCACCGCCTTTGTTACGTCCGACGATGTCGATTCCGTGGCCGGAGTTGTTCTTGATGGTGACGATGTCGGTATAGCCATCCTCCACCATCTTGTAGGTCTGAATGGCTTCCGCGATATCGCCTAGTAACTTACGCGGCGTCAGCTCACTTAGGTGTGTTACGCCCTGTGCCTTTGTGATGCCTTCGGTACTCTGCTTAAGAGCCTCCTCGAATTTAATTTCACCGTCGAAAACCGTCTTGTCCATCTTGAGGACTTCGGTCAAATCCTTCGGCGATAAATGGCCGCTCCGCAACAGCCCTTGGACATTACCCGTTGCGTGCGCTGCCTTAACGATTCCTTCGAGTTTGCCGTGTTCTCGGGCTCGGCCAATCAATCCTTCGGCAATGTCGTCGGCGCCTTCCGCGAGTTGACCGCCTTTCTTCAGGCCCCGATTAACATCGGCCAGCGTTTCACCTAACGCGTGGATCGCTTCCGCAGAATGCGCGACGCGCCCCGCATCGTCGCCAAGCGCGCGGGCGCCCTTCGCGAGATCCCCGGCTTTTCCGACTACATGGACCTGCACCCCGCTCGGAGTTACTTCACCTAGCGCATGCGTTAACGAAGCCGCGTGCTCGGGAACGACAGCGTCTATCGCGTGCAAAGCCTTCGCAAACTTGCCAAGTTTCGCCGGAGGAACCGCAAGCGACACAATTTCGACAGCCGCGGCACCGGCAGTGCCGCCCACATACTCATCGACCTTGCCTTGTTGGCGCGCGGACTCGTATCCGGCTTTCCATTTGTCGATCGCATCACCGACCGCCTGGGAAATATCGTTTCCAGGCTTGCTAGGGTCGGCTATCACGTCGGCGGCGTACATTTTCGCCATGCCGAAAACGATCTTGCGGTAGTTCTCGTCGGTCGCCATCTGCTCGCCCATCTTGGCGAGATCGATGAAGCCACCCAACATTTCCCCGGTATGTACCACCGCACCTTTGGTGGCGCCGTAACCGAATTGCACTTCACTAGCCAACTTCGAGGCGGCGGCTGCCGCTGCTCGTTCTGCCGTCGAGGCATTGGGGTCGTTGGCCGATTCGTTAGCCCACTGTTTGGCGACGGATAGGCCGTCGCTTGTTGCTTTGTCCAGTCTCTTGACGAGTTCTTCGCCTGCTCGCACTAGTTCAGCTGTGCGCTCCTGAGCCTGCTCGGCTATCCGTTCTTGCCAAGAGTCTGTGATGTTGGCGGCATCCAAGGCCTCCGCGAATCGGCGCTTCTCGGCAGGTGTTTCCAAGCGGCTATCAATCGCGTCCAAGAAACTATCGCGGTTGAAATGTCGGTAACCGGGGGCACGCTGCAAATCGTTGACGAGTGCTGCAGCATCGACGCCGCCGACCCGTTGATTTCGCAGGATGAGGCGTTGGGCCTCGAATGTCAGGGGGTCATACTGACCCTTCTCATCAACAGCCGACAGTAGGGCTGTGACATCGCGGGTATCTGTGCGGCGCAGGGGCGTTGCCATCTGAATGTCCTTATTCGGTAAGACTCACCCCGAGAATAGCAGGGCCGGCGAAACGCCAACGTGCCCGGGTTCACCCCCTGGAAATGTGACTGTTCGCAATTAAACCCGGGCGTTTATCGAGTCGGCTTGCAGCGCCTTTTCGGCACCGTTTCTGAGCCAAACATGACACTTGGCCGCCCGGATAATCTCTAAATCAGTTTAGGGGAAAGGGCGTCCGCCGCCGACGATAGTGGCGGCCATGAGCAAATCCCTGCAAATCATGACCCCGGGCCACAAGACCGATATGAGCGGTCAGCCCGTCCGTTTCTCCGACGACGATCTGCGCCGTTCGGCCGAGGCCTACGACCCGCAGAAGTACCGCGCCCCGTTGGTGATCGGCCACCCCAAGCACGACGACCTGGCCTACGGGCACATCGCCGGCCTGTCGTTCATGGATGGCGCCCTGGAAGGCCTTCCGGCCAAGGTGGACCCGCAGTTTGCCGACGCGGTTGAAGCCGGCCGGCTGCTGTCGCTCAGCGGCAGCTTCTATCACCCCGAATCCCCGAGCAATCCGGTCCCTGGTGTGTATTACCTGCGCCATGTCGGGTTTCTCGGCGCAGCGCCGCCGGCGAACAAAGGCATGCGCGCGCCGGACCTGAGTGCCTTCGCCCAGGGCAAGGTCGAGTTCGCCGACAACGAGACCGGCATCGTCCACTTCGGCGATTACGCCCACGGCTACAGCGCCGACATCTTTCGCCGCCTGCGCGATTGGGTTCTGACCAAGTTCGGAGCCGAGGACGCGGATCAGATCGTGCCGAACTGGCTCATCGAATCGTTGCGCGAGGCCGCGCTCATCGAACCCAACAGCGGTCCCGCGTTCTGCGATCCGCCCCGCATCACTCCGCAGGAGACCACCGTGACCCCCGAACAAAAGGCCGCCATCGAGGCCGAGAACACGCGCTTGAAGGCGCGTGTCCAGGAACTCGAACAGCGCGACGCCGGCACCGCGCAAGAGACCCAGCACACGCAGAACTTGAGTTTCGCCGATGGCCTGGTCACCGGCGGCCGGCTGCCGCCCAAGCACAAGGACGTAGTCGTGGCCTGGCTTGACCACAGCAGCGGCGGCGAGCAGACGCTCGAATTCGGCGAAGGCGAGGCCAAGCAGCCGCTAGCCGACGCGGTCAAGGCGTTTCTGTCCGATCTGCCGCAAAGCGTGAGCTTCGGCGAGACCGCCACCAAAACCGCCGTCGCCAAGGACGGCCCCGTCAATCCCCTGGTCGCCGACGCCGAGCGTCGTAGCGAACACCGTACGCGCTGACAGAGGCCCGCATGACCACCTTCACCCAACCCAAAACCCTGACCGATCTGCTGCTTATCGAAGTCGCCACCGGCTGGACCAAACAGCGCGGCACGTTCGCGGCTGGCGCCGAGATTCCGCTCGGCACGGTGCTGGCCCTGGTGAACGGCCAGTACCAGGCCGTCGATCCGGCATCGGCGGATGCCGCCGCCAAGAGGACGAACGCGATCCTGGCTGAAACGCTGGCCGCGAGTGCGGCAACGCGCAAGGGAACCGTCATCGCACGCGGCGCCACGGTCAACGAGGCCGCATTGCTGTGGCCCGCCGCGATCACCGCACCGCAGAAGGCCGCAGGCGTGGCCGAACTCGAAGCGCGCGGCATCGTCGCCCGCGCCGTCCTCTAAGGAAACCCGCCCATGAATCTGCAAGACCTTTTCACCACGGCCGCGCTCACCGACGCGATCAACAAGCTGCCCGCCGTTCCGACCAAGGTCGGCGCCAGCGGCCTGTTCGAGGACAAGGGCATCAAGGACACCACTGTCGTGATCGACCAGCGCGATGGCCGCCTGGTCCTGGTGCCGAACATCTCGCGCACCGCCGATCCCGAGCCCGCCGGCAAAGGCAGCCGTGTCCGCCGCACGTTCCAGACGCAGCACCTTCCGCTGTCCGGCAATGTGGCGCCGGTCGATATCCAGAGCGTCGCCGCGTTCGGCTCCGACGACGCGGTCGAGGCCCAGGCCGCCGTTATCAACGATGAACTGGAACGGCTCAAGAACAACATCGACGCGACCCGCGAATTCCAGCGAATCGGCGCACTTCGCGGCAAGATTCTCGACGCCGATGGCTCGGTGATCTACGACCTGTTCGATGAGTTCGGTGTCGCCAAGAAAACCGCCACGATTGCATTCGGCAACGAGGCCACCGACGTGCGCAAGGCGTGCCTGGACGCCAAGCGCTATTCCGAGAAGAAGCTCGGGGCCACACTGGTCACCGGCTTCCGCGCGTACTGCGGCCCGGCTTGGTTCGACGCCATGACGGCGCACAAGAACGTCAAGGCGGCATTCGAGGGCTGGCAGGCCGCGCAGGATCGCCTCGGCGGCGATCAGCGTTCGGGCTTTACCTTCGGCGGAATCGAGTTCATCGAGTACGACGTGACGGTTGGCACTCAGCGCTTCATCCCCGAAGACGTGGCCCAGGTTTTCCCGGTGGCACGCGGCGTGTTCAAGCTCTACAACGCGCCGGCCAACTACAACGAAGCCGTCAACACGCTCGGCAAGCCGTTCTATGCCAAGGCCGAAGAACGGCGCATGGGCAAAGGCTGGGAGCTGGAAGGTCAAGCCAACCCGCTCGCGCTGTGCCTGTTCCCCGAGGCGCTGTACGAAATGAAAGCCGGCTGATCTCCGATGCGCTATTGCACCTTCGCCGATCTGCAGCGCGCTATCCCGGCGCGCACGCTGGTCGAACTGTCCAACGACGACCCCACTGCTGACGCGCCGGATATCGCGATCGTCGAGGGCAAGATCGAAGGCGCCGAGGAACTGGTCGATTCGTACCTGCGCGGGCGTTACGTACTGCCGCTCGCGCCGGTACCGACTGTCGTCAAAGACGTGACGATTCATCTGGCGCGGTACGAACTGTATGCGCGTCGCCCCGAAGGCAACGATCTGCCCGACGCGGTGGTTCGTACCCACAAGGGTGCGATCGATCTGCTTGAGGAGATTCGCGACGGCAAGGTCACGATCGGCCACCCGGACACGCAGGCGGCGACGCCGGAGCCCGGGCAGACCAAGGTGCGCGCGCGCCGCCAAGCGTTCCCGCAAACCCTGCTGGATCGGTACTGATGGCGGCGACCCGCGAAATCCTCGACGCCTATGTTCAGCGGCTCCGATCGCGCATGCCGGGATATGCGGGTGAGTTGTTCCCGGAGGCGCCGAGCCAGTACCGCCTAAACCATCCGGCCGGCGCATTCCTGATCGCCTACGCAGGGAGTCAGTTTCAAGCTCCTGCGGACACCGAGTTCGTTGCGCAGCCGCGCGATCTGCGCGTCACGGTAACGCTGGTGTTTCGCCAGTTGCATGGACGCGACGGCGCGATCGATGCGCTCGACCAGGCGCGGCGGCATCTGCTGGGATTTCGCCCACCCGATTGCCGCAAGACCCGGGCGGTCGGCGAGAAGTTCATCGGCCAAGTCGAGGGGCAATGGCAGTACGCCCTCGACCTAGCCACCCAAACCGTTGCGATCGAGGACGCGATTCCCGACGTCGGGCCACTTCTGGTTCGGACCCATTACGAGGAAACCCCATGAAATACCGCTACAACGGCCCCACCAGCGGCGCCACGTTGTTGATCGATGGCGAACCGCACGAGGTCATGCTGTTCGATCAGCGCGACGTGGAATTGCCGGAAACGCATCCGTACACGCTGGGTCTGATCGCGCAAAAGCGCCTAGCCCCGGCCCCGAAGACGCCGGCCGCCAAGGCCGAAACGAAGAAGGAATCGCCGTAATGGCCGCTAATTTTCTGCACGGCGTCGAAACGATCGAGATCGAACGCGGCCCGCGCCCCGTGCGCGCGATCAAGAGCGCTGTCATCGGTCTGGTCGGCACCGCACCCGGTGGGCCGGTGGGCTCGTTGACGCTCACCCTCAACGAACGCGACGCGGCGCAGTTCGGCGCGCAGTTGCCCGGCTTCACGATCCCGCAGGCGCTCGACGCCATCTACGACTACGGCGTCGGCACGGTCCTGGTGGTGAATGTGCTGGACCCAGCGATTCACAAATCGACTGTGGCGACCGAACTCGCGCGATTTGACGCACGCGACAGACTCAAAACCTTGCACCCGGCGCTGATTAGCGTAGCGGTCAAGAGCAAGAATGGTCAGACCACTTACAACGCGGGTGTGGATTACAGCGTCGACAAGGCCACCGGTGAAATCACGCGACAGAAGGGTGGCGCGATCGTCGCCGGCGCGGATGTGGCGCTGGACTATGATCATGCGGACCCGGCGCGGGTCACCGCGGCCGACGTCATCGGTGCGGTAAACGCGGCGGGCATTCGCACCGGCTTGCTCGCGCTCAAGGACGCGTATCAGCTCTACGGATTCAGCCCGAAGATTCTGATCGCACCGGCTTACGGTACGCAGGCCAGTGTTGCGGCCGAGTTGGCCGGGATCGCGCAGCAATTGGAAGCCGTCACCTACATCGACGCGCCGATCGGAACCACGTTTGACCAGGCGCTGGCTGGTCGCGGCCCGTCCGGCACCATCAATTTCAGCACCAGCAGCGATCGCGTTCGTCTGTGCTATCCGCACGTCAAGGTTTACGACCCGGTGCTCAATGCGGAACGGTTGGAACCGCTGTCCCAGCGCGCCGCCGGCCTGCGCGCCTGGGTCGATCAGGAAAACGGATTCTGGTGGTCGAGCTCCAATCAGCAATTGGCCGGTGTGATCGGACTGGAACGCCCACTGTCCGCGATGATTTCCGACCCGCAGTCGGAAGTGAACCTGCTCAACGAAGTCGGCATCACCACCGTGTTCAACAGCTTCGGTACGGGATTCCGGCTGTGGGGCAATCGCACGGCGGCATTTCCGACCGTGACGCACCTGCGGAACTTCGAGAATGTTCGGCGAACCGGCGATCTCATCAACGAAGCCCTTCGCTTGGCCAGTCAGCCCTTCATCGACATGCCGATAACCCAGGCCCTGATCGACAGCATGACGGAATCGGCCAATGGATACGGCCGCAAGCTCATCGGCGACGGCGCGTTGCTGGGTTTCCAGTGCTGGTTCGATCCCGCTCGCAATCCCGACACCGAACTGTCGGCCGGTCATTTGCTGCTTAGCCTTCGCTACACCCCGCCGCCGCCGATGGAACGTCTCACCTATGAGACCGAGATCACCACCGAATTCCTCGCCACTTTCAAAGGTAGCTGATCATGCCGGGCAAGATTCAGATCAACCGAATCACCAACGCAAACCTTTACGTCAACGGCAATTCGCTGCTCGGTCGGGCCGAAGAGGTCAAGCTGCCGGACATCTCGGCGATCATGCAGGAGCATAAGGGCCTGGGCATGATCGGCAAGACGGAACTGCCCGCCGGATTCGACAAGCTTGAAGGCGAGGTGAAATGGAATTCGTACTACGAGGATGTCGGCCGCGCCGTGTCCAATCCGTTCCGAGCAGTGCAGTTGCAGGTCCGGTCCAACGTTGAGAGCTACGGACCGCAGGGGCGTCTTGAACAGATCGCCCTGGTGACATTCCTGACGGTGATGTTCAAGAAGCTACCGCTGGGTACGTACAAGCAACACGAAAACGCGGAATTCAGCAGCGCCTTCTCCGCGACCTACATCAAGCAAGTCATCAACGGTCGCGAAGTGCTGGAACTTGACTATTTCGCCAACATCTTCCGCGTCGGCGGTGTCGACCAGTTGGCCGAGTACCGAGCCAACATCGGCGGATAACCATTGACGACAACGTATGTAAAAACGGCCCGCAATTGCGGGCCGTTGTCGTTCAGCGGGAACTGCGCAGTTGCTGACATATCCTTTTTTTAGCTGCAGCAGCCGTGAATTCCTGCCAGGAGTCGAACGGAGTTTCAGTACGCGCCAGCGCATCGAGCCTCGCGCGCGCGATGTCCTTGAACTCCTCAGGCGAGTCGAAATTGATGCCGCCAATCTCGAACATCTCGCCAATCGAGACGAACCGCGTGTATTCATTTACAACAGGGTTGTATAGGTCGGAGTAGGGAATTCCGTAGGTAGCCATTTTCGTAATCCTCAGGTGATAGTGAGTGCTGCGGGGCCAGTTAAAGTCTCGATCGCGAAACCCGTCAAGTGTTTTCTGCAAGCTTGTAACGAGCCCATTACGACGGAGTACCGGCAGCGTTACGACAGCGTGGCGTAAGCGTTATGGGGCGACGCTTCTAAAGCGCTTTAGCTGATTGCTTTGCGCAGCTAAGCGACATTGACGCTCGAATCTTTCAATCACTTCGAGACGACGATATGACCGGCAACAACCCCAGCGACAACGCCGTGACCGCCGCGCTGACCACCTCCGGCACTACGGCCGTGCAATCCGATGCCACCATTTCGACCACGCCGGCGGCACCGACCGGGCCGAACAAGCTACCGCTGAAATTTCCGTTCACGACCGCCGGCGGCGTACAGATCAGTGCGCTGAACCTTCGACGCCCGAAGGTTCGAGACCTGAAGCAATCGCAACGCGACGGCGGTACGCAGGGTGATCAGGAAGTAGCGCTGTTCGCATTGATCGCCGGCCTGACGCCCGAGGACATGGACGAGATGGACGCGGCCGACTACACGACGCTGCAGGCGCGATTTCAACAGATGCAGAGCGGTTCGATCCTCTGATCTATTCGACGGCGCCGAATTGCTACTGGTGGCGTACCGCATACAGCCGGACGTAACCGAGGCTATGGATTTTGCCGACTTCGAGGAATGGTGCGAACGCGCCGCGCGAGAAGTAGAACGTCGCGCCAACGCCTATCGAAATGGGGATTAAATGGCATCGCGTGAACTAGCAGTTGGTGTGGTGATCGGGGCGACCGTCAACGGTGCCTTCCGATCAGCGTTTGCCGGCGCCAAGACGGTGGTCGGAGGCCTCGGGCGTGAGGTCGAAGCCCTGACGCGGAAACAGGACGCCTTCGGCGCGTCCATGAAACGCGGAATGCGGTCGCTATCCGATGGTTCGTTGGCGGCCCTGAATCGCGACTACGTGCGAATCGGCCAGGTGATCGATCAGGTACGGGCGAAACAAGAGCGCTTGGCCGCATCGATCGCGCGGGGCCAGCAACTGGGCCAGCAGCGCCAGCAAATAGGCGGGCAATGGATCGGCCTTGGTGCAAGCTCGGTCGCGTTCGGCGCCCCACTGTTCAAATCTCTGAACCTCTCGGGTGCGTTTCAAGAGCAGCTACGGGACATTCGCATCACCGGGCAGATGACGGCGGCGGAAGAACGCCGAGTCGCGCAACTTATTCGGAAGTCATCCAGCCGCTGGTTGCAACTGCAAGAGGAAGTTGCGCGCGGTACGTCGGTGCTGGTGGCAAACAACGTTCAGGAGGTTAAAGACCTTGAGTTCTATATCCCGTTGCTCGGTAAAGCGGCGACCGCAACGGGCGCGGGCATGGATGACCTGGGCGCGGTTATCGTCGCGGCAAAGAACAACCTCGCCATTGCGGCCGAGGATACCGAGCGGACCCTAAACATCCTCGCCTATGCGGGAAAGAAGGGGTCGTTCGAGATTCGCGATATGGCGCGTTGGCTGCCGATGCTATCTCCCGCTCTTGCCAGTATGGGAATGACCGGTAAGAGCGCGGTCGCCGAACTCGGTGCCGCGTTGCAAATTGCCCGCGTTGGTGCCGGCAGCAGCGATGAGGCCGCGAACAACTTTCGCAACTTTCTGAACAAGATTTTCGCCCCGGACACGCTGAAGGACTTCGACAAAGCCGGCATAAACCTGAAGGGTGAAGTGAATCGTCTGGTCGCGACCGGCATGTCCCCCATCCAGGCGATGCTGGAGATCGTGGATAAGTTCGTAAAGGCGAAAGGCCCGGGGGCTTCCGCCGCACTGGACCGCGCGATGTCTATCGCTGACGAAGATCAGCGCGGGACGGCACTTAGGCAGATTGGGCAGTCGTACAAACTCGGCACGCTGTTCCAGGACCAGCAGGTGCTGAGCTTCCTTCGCCCAGCGTTAGCGAATCGCGACAAGATGACCGAGATCAAGACCGGCGCGCTGGGCGCAGCAAACTCGGACATGTTGGGGCAGGACTGGAAGCTGCGAACTGAAACCCCAGAAGCAAACGCGCGCAAGTTCCGCATCGGCATGACCGAACTTGCGATCACCGTCGGTGACGCACTGCAGCCGGTCCTTGTCCAGTTGAGCAATGTCGTTACGCCGTTGATTGCGAAGTTCGGCCAATGGGCAGAGAAGAACCCCGGCGTGATCCGGGGCGTGGTGACGCTCGTTGGCGGACTGCTGGCCGCGAAGGGCGTTGTGCTGGGCCTGCGTTCGGTATGGGTCTTCGGCGTGCTGTCACCGCTCAATGCGGCAAACACCGTGTTCACGACGATCAGCGGCAAGGTCACCTTGTTCCGCTTGGCGATGGCCAGCAGTGGCAGCGGTGCGAATGCGTTCTTCCGCGTGCTGGGATTCGGCGAAGGCGGCGCCGCGCGCCTGGCCGCCGGCATCGGTCGCGTTGGCGCTTTTCTGCGCGGCCCGTTGCTGGCCGGGCTACGGCAGGCCGTTCCGTGGATCGGCCGTCTGTTCCTCGGCAGTAACCCGGTCGGCTGGATCATCACCGCCGTGATCGCGGTGGCGGCGGTGGTCTACAAGTACTGGCAGCCGATCAAAGCCTTCGTGATCGGCGTGTGGCAAGGCGCAGGCGCCGCGCTGCGGCCGGTGTTCACCGAATTCGCCGCCGTGGGCAAAACGCTATGGCAAGCCGTTGCGCCGCTGAAACCCGTTTGGGAGGCGATCGGCAACGTCCTCGGTAAGGTGTGGCGATGGGTCTCGGAACTGTTCACGCCAGTGCAATCCACCGCGCAGGAACTCAAGGGCGCTACTCAGGCCGGTCAGCGCTTCGGCCAGGTGCTGGGCGCTGCGATCGGCGTGATGCTGTTGCCAATCCGCACGTTAGTGCGCGGTATCGGTTGGGCGGTGGAAGCGACCGCCGGACTTCGCGCGGGAGCTGTCGCCTTCGTCGGTGAGGTTCAGCAAGCCTTTGCCGGCGGTATCGGTGGCATCGGCCGATTGCTACTGCGGTGGTCGCCGCTGGGCCTGTTCGTGCGCGCCTTGCAACCGGTGCTGTCGTGGTTCGGCATGCTATGGCAGAAGTTCACCGGCTTCGGCCGGCGGATCATCGACGGCCTGATCGGTGGTATCACGCAGAAAACAGGCGCCTTGAAGGACAGCGTGACGCGCCTGGGCAGTAGCGTGTCGGGCTGGTTCGCCCAGCGGTTGGGTATCCGTTCGCCGTCCCGTGTGTTCATGGGATTCGGCGCGAACATCGCCGAAGGTGCAGCGCTCGGCATTCGCAACCGCAGCCCGCAGGCCGCCGGCGCAGCCGATAGCTTGGCCAGGCGGGTGGCCACAGCCGCCGCTACCGCCCGCACGATGGCAGGCGCGTCCGTGCCAGGTGGAATGCAACTGACCTTCAGCCCACAAATCCATCTACCGCCAGGCACACCGGCGCAGATGCGCGGCGATTTGGATGGCGCACTGCAACTGTCGTTTGAGCAGTTCAAACGCTGGTTCGAGCGCGTCGAACACGACCGCAAACGACGGAGCTTCTAACGTGTACGCGCTGCTGGGCGATATCCAGTTCGAGGAACGCGCAACGCTGCAAGGGTTCGACACCCAGGCCGGCGCGGATTTCGCCGAACACGCGCTGATCGGCGCCAAGCCGAGCCTGCAGCACACCGGCACGCGTTTGGAGGAGCAGCAATTGCGGATGGCGTTCCACACCCATTTCTGCGATCCGGGCGCCGAACTGGCCAAGCTCCGCGCCGCGTTGAGCGCGCATGAGGCAATGGCCCTGGTAATGGGCAACGGCGATTATTTGGGCTGGTACGTGCTGACCGAACTGAGAGTGACTCGCCAGCACACGCAAGGCGACGGCACCGTCATTGCGGCCGAAGCTGAGGCGACGTTGCGTGAGTTCACCGGAGACCCGGCCCGGCCACTGCAACCCCCGGCCGTGCGGCCCAAGCTCCCGCCGACTACCGCCCTACAGGCCGCCGTCGCGCCGTCCGTGCGCGATGTCACCGGCGCCGCCGCGACGCGCCAGGCGCTGGGCGCGGCGGTTACGCTGGCCACGCAGGCGCGTTCTGCGCTGCGCGTTGCCGGTGACGCGGCCCGGTTCGCCGGCTCGTTGCGCGCGAATCCCTTGGCCGCGTTGGGCCAATTGCCCGACTTGTCCCGATCGCTGCGCCAGGCCGTTACGCCGCTGACCGGCGGCGCCGAGGCTTTTGGCCGGTTGCTCGGCGTGACGTCGGATGCCGGGCCGGTGCTGGCCGCGATGCAGGCCGCCCAGGCGGCGGTCCAGAACGCGCGGGCGGCGCTGGACGGCGGCGTCAACGCCGGCAACGTCGCCGGCGTACTCGACGTCGTCGCCGGCACATTGGGCACCGCTTCGACGGCTATCGAGACGGCCTCGCCGAACTTGAACGCCATTACGTCCCGCCTGATCGTTCGAGGCCCCTGATGTTTCTGACCCATATCACCACTGAGGGCGAGCGCTGGGACCAGCTGGCGTACCGCTATTACGGCAATGCGTTGCAGTACGAGCGCATCATCGCCGCGAATCCGGACGTCGCAATTACCGCCACCTTGCCCGCCGGTCTGGCGCTGTCCATACCGGTGATCGAACAGCAGCCACTGCAAACGGAGTTGCCGCCGTGGATGCGCTGATCGATCGAACGACGGCCGCTGTTCCTGCACCGGCATTCCGGCTGATCTACGGACAGAAAGACATCACGTCGGACGTTTCGCCGTATTGCGAGCGGGTGACCTTCATCGACCAGCTCAGCGGCGAATCAGACGAGCTTGAGGTCGAACTGGACGACACCGCCGAGCGCTGGATCGGTCCTTGGTACCCGGGAAAGGGCGACCGCCTGACCCTGGAAATGGGTTACGCCGGTGCGCCGCTGCTGCCGTGCGGCGTGTTCGAGATTGACGAGATCGATTTCCGCCGGCCGCCGACGACGCTATCGATTCGGGCCTTGGGTGCGGGCGTCTCCAAGCCGATCCGCACGCGCGCCAGTCGCGCGTTCGAGGATATGACGCTTGCACAGATTGCCGAGCGGATCGCCCGTAAAAACGGATTGACCGTCGTTGGCGACATCCGTTCGGTTCGCATCGATCGGGTAACGCAGTACCACGAACGTGATCTGCAATTCCTGGACCGGCTTGCGCGCGAGTACGGCTATGCGTTCAAGGTCAAAGGCGATCGTCTGGTGTTCACGGCGCTGGCCGCGTTGCAGGGGCCATCGGTCGTGCGAACGCTGGCACCGGGCGACCTAAGCGGGATCTCGATCAAAGACAAGATTCGGGGCGTCTACGTCGCCGCACGCAACCGTTACCACGACCCGAAGCGCCGGCGCCTGGTCACCGACACCAGCGAGAATCGCGGATCGACCAGCGCCGATACGTTGGAACTGTCGCGTCGATCGACCAACCGCGACACGGCCAAAGCCCGAACCGAGGCGGCGATTCTAGACAGCAATGCCGATCGCACGACCGCCACTCTGACCTTACCCGGCGACCCAGTTTTAGTCGCCGGCAACGGCGTCGAATTGACCGGTATGGGAAAGCTGTCGGGGATTTACCTGATTACGACGGCCCGCCATTCGATCGAGCGCAATGCCGGCTATGTCACCGCGCTGGACTTGCGACGGGTGAAGGAATCGGTATGACTTTTGACGAAACCCTCCGGGAAGGTTTGGCCACGCTGCGTTTCGGCTTCGTCACCGACATCGACGCGGCGGCCGTCTGCGTGCGGGTTCGGTTTCCCGACTACGACGATTTTCGTTCGGCCTGGTTGCCAGTGTTGGTTCCAAAATCGCAGAACGATAAGCACTTCGCGCTGTTCGATCTGGACGAACACGTCGCGGTCCTGCTCGATGCGCGTGGCGAGGACGGCTTGGTGCTGGGGGCGATCTACTCTGAGGCCGATCGTCCACCGGTTCAGAGCGCGGACAAGCACCATGTGCGCTTCGCCGATGGCAGCACGGTCGAATACGATCGCGCGGCGCATCGGCTGACGGTTCAGGCCGTCGGTGATGTCTTGGTCGAATCGGCGACGCAGATAACGCTGAAAGCCCCGCGTGTGGTGATCGACAGCCCCGACGCGCAACTTACCGGTGACCTGTCCGTGGCTGGCAAATTGCATTGCGCGGGCGACATCAGTAGCGACGGCAAGATCATCGACGTCGGTGGAAACTCGAACCACCACAAGCACTAGCCGCGCGGCGATTCTCTAAACCGCTTTCGTGGGGCCGGCGGGCGTATCTCGTCACGCTAACCCCATGCCGCTTGCCCCATCCACTTCTGTTCATTGGCAGCCCGCGCTGCACCGCGACGGCTTGGCCGAAGGCGTGGATGACGTCGATCAGGCGATCCGCATCATCCTCGGCACGCCCAAGGGCAGCGATCCGCATCGGCCGGAATTCGGTTCCAATCTTCAGCGATACCTGGATTGGCCCGCCGCGCGGGCACTGCCGCACCTGATCCGCGAGACGGTGACCGCGATTGAGCGCTGGGAGCCGCGTTGCCAATTGGTTCGCGTGGCGCACGGGGTCGATGGCGCAGCCGTTGTGCTTACCCTGGTTTGGAAAGCGGTAGACGGCCTGGAACGACGCACGGAGTTCCGCCCGTGAGCTTGGCCGAGCCGAACTTCATCCAACGCGACCCGGCGATCGTCACCGCCGAACTGATTGCGGATTACGAACGCGCCACTGGGAAAACCCTGTACCCGGCGCAGGTCGAACGCATCTGGGTCGATCTGATCGCCTATCGCGAAACGCTGGTACGCATCGGGATACAGGAAGCGGCGAAACAGAATCTGGTCGCATTCGCCCGCGCGCCCATCCTCGACTACCTTGGCGAAATCGTTGGCGTGTCGCGCCTGCCGGCACAGCCAGCGCGGACCGTCCTGCGATTCACGTTCGCTGCACCGTTGGTGTCGTCGCGCCTGATTCCGGCGGGCATTCATGTCGAGACCGGCGGCGGTGAGGTGACCTTCGCGACAGACGCGGATATCACCGCACCGATCGGCGCGGTAACGATCGACGTCGGCGCCGCCTGCATCCAGTCGGGGGCGGTCGGAAATGGCTGGGGCGCGGGCAAGCTCAACGAATGGCTGGACGCGCCGATTGCCGGCGTGGGCAGTGTGGCGAACCTGGCCACCACGCTCGGTGGCGTGGATGAAGAATCCGACGAGCGCCTGCGTGAGCGCATCAAGCTCGGCCCGGAATCCTTCAGCAACGCGGGTAGCCGTCTGGCGTATCGCTTCCACGCGCTCAAGGCCAGCCAGCGCATTGTGGACGTAGCAGTGTTGTCGCCGACGCCTGGCGCGGTGATGCTGTATCCGCTGTCGGCGGACGGGCTCCCGGACGCAACGCTGCTCAGCCTGGTGGAGGCTATTTGTTCGGCGGACAAGGTGCGGCCCTTGACCGATCAGGTCTTGGCGCGATCGCCGGTGCCGGTGAATTACGCCCTGGCCGCCGGCCTGGTGCTGTACGCGAACGTCGATGCGGCCACCGTGCTGGTTCAGGCACGCGAGGCAGCCGATCGCTACGCCGCCGACCGCGCGGCCGGGCTCGGCCGGGACATCGTGCCGACCCAGATCATCGCCGCACTGTCTGTTCCCGGTGTCTACGAGGTCAGGTTGACGATGCCGGCGGCTTCGCGCGTCCTGGCCGAGAACGAATGGGCGCGTTGCAGCGGTATCACGCTGACCTTGGCAGGTTCGGTCAATGGCTGACGCCGCTTTACTGCCGCCACCGCTGGCGCAAGACGAGCGCTCACAAGCGATCGCGCTGCTGGCTTCGCGCCTGCAGGGCATCGATCTGACGCCGGTGCTGGTCTATCTGATCGATACCGTCAATGCGTCCGCATTGCCCGTGCTGGGCGAGCAGTTCCACGTGATGGGATTCGAGGGCTGGCTGTTCGCCGACACCGATCTCGCCCGCCGGCGGCTGCTCAAGCGCGCGATCGAACTGCACCGCTACAAAGGCACGCGCTGGGCGTTAAACCAGGTGCTTGTGACGCTCGGCCTGGACGGGCGCATCCGCGAATGGTTCGAGTACGGCGGCGATCCGTTCCGCTTCCAGGTCGAGATCGACCTGGTCAGCCGTGGCATCGACGAAGACGCCTACAACGCCTTGCTGGCGTTGATCGACGAATACAAGAACGTTCGCTCGCACTTGGATGCGCTGCGGCTCTATCTCACCAATCGATCCCCGATTCCAACGCTGGCCAGCGTCGTGCTGGCCGGCGAAATCACCACCGTTCTGCCGTATGAACTCACCCATCTCGAACAGCACAGCCCCTTGTGGCTGGGGGCTGCGCTATGGGGCGTGGAAACGGCAATCGTCTTTCCGTATCAGGAGTAATCATGCCCAGCGAGTTCTACACCCTGGCGACCGCCACCGGCCGCGCCAAGATCGCCGCTGCGATCGCCAACCAGGCCCCGCTGCAACTGACCCATATGGCGGTTGGTGATGGTCAAAACGGCGGGTACTACAACCCGTCCGAAGCGCAGACGGCGCTCAAGAACGAAACCTATCGGGCGCCGCTAAACGCGCTGAACCGCGACCCCAACAACACCGCCTGGATCGTGGCCGAATTGGTAATCCCCGACGACGTCGGCGGCTTCTACGTGCGCGAGGTGGGCATCTACGACGCCAGCGGTGATCTGCTGTTCGTCGGCAAGTATCCGGAGAGCTTCAAGCCGACGCTCTCCAGCGGTTCCAACAAACAGCTTTATGTGCGCGCGGTCTGTGAGGTCGGCAACGCCGCCAACGTGACCCTGCAAATCGACCCGAGCGTGGTGCTGGCCACGCGCACCTACGTCGATACCAAGGTCATGGCCGAAATTGGCCGCCTGGACGCGAAGCTGTCCGCTCGCGTGGCCACCACGGTTCAAACCGCGCTGACCGGGTTGCAGACGATCGACGGCGTCGCCGTCGTCGCCGGCGATCGCGTGCTGGTGCGCGCCCAGGCCAATGCGACGCAGAACGGACTGTATGTGGCCGCCGCTGGCGCTTGGTCCCGCGCCACCGACGCGGACGCGGCGATCGAGGTCACGCCCGGCCTATTCGTCACGATCGAGGAAGGCACCGCAAACGGCGATTCGCTGTGGCAGTTGGTCACGGACGGCGCGATTACGCCCGCCACGACGCCGCTGACGTTTGAGATGGCGGCCGGCCGCACCGGCGTGTCACCTGCGGCCTATACCAAGGTCACGGTCAACGCGCGCGGCCAGGTCACCGCCGGCGTCAATCCGACCACGTTGTCCGGCTTTGGCATCACCGATGCGATTCCGATCGCCGGCGGCGTCACCGCCGGGCAGTTCAGCCTGGCCGCCGCGCCGACTCAAGGCGGCCACGTTGCCACCAAGAGCTACGTGGACGGCAAGATTCAGGGCTTGGACCCGAAGGAATCGGTGCGGGTCGCCTCGACGGCAAACCTGGCCTTGAACGGCTTGCAGACGATCGACGGCGTCGCCGTGGCCGCAGGGAATCGCGTGCTCGCCAAGGATCAAACCACAGCGAGCGAGAACGGCCTGTACATCGTCGCCGCTAGCGCTTGGACGCGATCCAACGACGCGGACGCGTCGGAGAAGGTCACCTCGCGCCTGTATACGGCCGTCGAATCCGGCACGCTCAACGGCGGTACGAGTTGGACCCTGTTGACCGCAGGCGAGATCGTGCTGGGCACGACCGCGCTGAATTTCGGATTCTTCGGCCGCGCGGGTGATCTGATCGCCGGCACCGGCCTGGTCAAGAACGGCAATCAGATCGACGCGGTCGGCTCGGCCGGCCGGATCGTCGCCAACGCGGACAACCTTGACCTGTATCAGTTGCACGCGACCGCCCCCGGTTGGTGGGCGAAATGCCGCATTGATGCGTGGGGCCGAGTGATCGAGTACCAGGCGCTCGGCGCGGGCGATCTGCCCGCACACGGCCACTCCGTTCCCGACATTGGCGGCCTGCAGAGCGCGCTCGACACAAAGGCCAATCAAAGCCACACCCATGACGGCAACGACATTGGCGGACGGCTTGGCACTGTCGGCAAGACCACCACGGACTGGAATACGGCGGTCGAAAACGGCTGGTGGATGGGCGTTGGCTCCGCAAACGCCCCGGGTGGCGGCTGGTATCTCGGGGAAGTTGTTCAGCACAACAGCGGTTGGATCACTCAGACGGTCTGGGATTTCTCCGGGGATTTTCGCGTGATGTGGCGCAGGCAGAAAGCGAATAACGCCTGGGGCGCTTGGGAGCGTTGCCGCATCCATGAGAGCGAGCAGGACGCGCGCTATTTCAAGCGAAGCGGCGGCGAGATCACGGGCGACGTGACCGTTTACCGGGCGCAGGCGCCGTCAAGCGGCGTGGTGTTCCTTGGCAACAGCGGCAGCCGTTACATCTTCTGGGACGGCGACAGTTACGAACTCGGCGGCCTGGGCACGATTTGGAGTTCGGGCAACTTCGATCCCAACAGCAAGGCCAACCTCAGCGGCGCCGCCTTCTGGGGCGCGATCACCGCCCCCACCATCGGCGGCACGTCTTCGGACGAACGGCTCAAGACCGACATCGAGGACTTGCGCGATTGCCTGGCCACCGTGCGCCGTCTGCGTCCACGCCGCTACAAGCTAATCGCGGACGGGTCGGAGGATTTCGGCTGGATCGCCCAGGAGCAGCGCGAGGTATGGCCGCAATCCGTCCACGAGGACGATGACGGGATGCTCTACGTCCGGTACGGCAAGGGCGAGCCAGTCCTGGCCGGCGCGATCACCGAACTGGATGACAAGCTCGACGCGGCGATCACGAAGTTGCACGCGCGCATCGAAGCGCTGGAAGCGGGCCGCTGACATGCCGACAGGACTGCAATCCAACGTCAACGGCTTGGTCGTGGCCGGCACCACCTATTACGGCTGGGTCGATCTGGAAACCCTGTTTCATGCGCGCGGCGCGACCGCCCCGGCCGCGAACATTTCGATCACCGGCGGCGGGCGCAACCTATCCGATTGGTTTTATCCCCGCACCGCCGGCGGCACCACGCTGGAAGTCGACACCGGAATCAGCCACGCCGGCAGTGACGTGCGGCATCTTTACGCGAAGCGCGGCTCGGTCAGCACCGGTGGCGGTGGTGGTGGCGGTTGCTTGCCGATCGACACGCCGGTGCTGATGTGGGATCAGGGCAGCAAGCCGTTAGGCGATATTCGTCCGGGCGACTTGGTCATCGGCTGGTACGTACCGGGCATGGTGGACGAGTCGGAACCCGACTGGCGCGACTGGCGGCTGCCGCGCGGCCAGACCAGCCAGGGCGTGTTGATCCCCGTGACCGTGCGCATGGCCCTCCACAGCCGCTACCCGCGCCATTACCTCATCAATGAAGCCTTGCGCGCGACCTATGAGCACGTGTTCCTCGTGCTGCGCGGTGCGGAATGGGGATGGCGCGCTGCGGCCGACCTACGGCCCGGCGATGCATTCCTGGCCGATGACCGCCGGGAAATTCGCATTGATTCGGTGCGCCTGGTCGAGGAACCGCTCCAGGTCGCAAACATCGACGTCGAGGAGGTCGATAACTTCTTTTTCGTTGCGTTCGACGGCGTGTCGCTGTTGAGCCACAACCCGCAGGAGAAAAACTAGCCGCCGCTGCGGCATGTAAAGAGGGCGGCGTCGAGGTGTTGAAGCACCCCGACGCCACCGCAACCCGCAGTTGAAGCTGCGAGTCTTGGCCAAGGCCCCCTGCCGTGTGCGCACGGGCGGGTCGAAGGCTACCGATATTCCAACCTTCGTAAAAGACTTGCAGCAATGGAAAAAATCAGTAACACCGCCGCCGCTCCGCGCCGGCGCAAGACCCCGGGCGTCAACGGGTTTCGCTACCGCCCCAAGTTCGGCGTCATCGTCTTGTGCAAAGACGAAGCTCACCAGCAACGCATCTACGCCGATCTGAAGCAACGCGGCTTGAAGCTGCGGGTGGTGTGCGTATGAAGCTCGCGATCCGTCATTCCTGCGCCGACTTCGACAGCTACCGCGCCGCGCGCGTGAAATCGCTGTTCAATTGCGAGGACGCCGCCGCATTCCAGCTGGATGCGGAACTGCCGATCGAAGACGCGGCCTGGTCGGTCGGCGTGATCGTTGGGCCGTCCGGTAGCGGCAAGAGCAGCCTGGGCGCCGCCGTGTGGGGTGAGGGTGCTTTCTGGCATCCGCAATGGCCAGCCGACGCACCGATCATCGACGCAATCGACCCGGCTGGAGACTTCAACGCCGCCACGGCCGCGCTGGCATCGGTGGGCCTGGGCAGCGTGCCGGCGTGGTTGCGTCCCTACGCCGTTCTATCGAACGGCGAACGTTTCCGTGCCGATCTGGCCCGCCTGATCGCCGAAGCGCCACCGCGCGCCGTCGTGGACGAATTCAGTAGCGTCGTGGACCGCCAGATCGCTTGTGTCGGTGCGCTGGCCTTCGCCAAGGCCTGGCGCCGCACGCGCGGCCAGGCCGTGCTGTTGTCGTGCCACCGCGACATCCTGGATTGGATCGAGCCCGATTGGATTTTCGACACGGCCACCGCTCAGTTCGAGCGGGCTCCGGCCGGGAGCCGGCTTCGGCGACGCCCATCGTTCGAGCTCGAAATCGCTGAAACCAGCTGGGAGTATTGGCCCGCTTTTGAGCCGCATCACTATCTGAAGCTGCCCCGGATGATCGCGGCACGCTGCTATGTCGGCACCATCAGCGGCCTGCCGGTGGCGCATGTCGCCTTCTCGACGCGGCCGGGCCTGGTTGAGGCACGGGCCTGCCGCCTGGTCGTGATGCCCGAATGGCAGGGCGCCGGCGTTGGCCTACGCTTCTTGAACGCCATCTGCGAACGCTGGCGCCGAGGCGAGAATCGTTTCGGCCTGCCGTTGCCGACGCTTTTCCACACCAGCCACCCGGGTCTGTGCGACGCCTTGCGGCGCGATCGGAACTGGACGCAGGTCAGCGCGACGCTGGCGGGCGCACATAAAGGTAGGAGCGCGGCGTCTATGGCACTCAGCCAACAGCGCGGCCGTGTCGTCACCGTAGGCGGCGGCTTCGGCGGGCACTTCCGCGCCGTCCAAGGCTTTCGGTATTTGGGCCGGGAGGACGCTGCATGCGCGTGATGTTGGTGGGGCAGAAATGGCTCGGCGCTGAGACGTTGGCCTTGTTGAGGACCGAAGGCTGTGAAGTGACCCAGGTTGCAGCGCCGGCGAACGATCGGCTGGCCGTTGTCGCCGTGGAGAACGGAATCCCTTGTGGCGATCCCGGCCCGACATTACCGGCCGCGTGGGTGCCCGAGGGAACGGACTTGATCGTGGCGGCCCATGCCCACTGCTTTGTCACTGGCGGCGCGCGGGCGCGGGCGCGGTTGGGCGCGATCGGCTACCACCCGAGCCTGCTGCCGCGCCACCGGGGCCGGGACGCGGTTCGATGGGCGGTCCATATGGAGGAGCGGGTCACCGGCGGAACGGTGTACTGGATGGATGACCGGGCGGACGGCGGGCCGATCGCAGCACAGGATTGGTGCTTCGTCCGCCCCGGCGATGACGCCGCGTCGCTGTGGCGCCGTGACCTGGCACCAATGGGGCTGCGACTGTTCCGGCAGGTGCTGACCGATCTCCGAGCCGGGGTTGTTCACCGGGAGCAGCAGGACGAGTCCGTCGCGACGTGGGAGCCGTCGTTCGATCGACCGGCCCTCCGATCCGCGTCAAAACGGTAATTCCTTTACGCTATGTGCAACGCCCCGCGAGGCAATTTATCCCAGTCTTTGGGCGTCAAATTTCGCGGCGCGCATCATCGCCCCCTTTGAAAAGGGGGCCGGCGCCGACGCCGATCCAGCGCGGCGACGCCTTCGTCTGCACCGGGGGATTTGTTTTGCCAAGAACCCTCGCTCTCACGCCAGGCTTTTCAACGCCCCCGCCGCCAATTCGAACGATCGCAGCCGCGCGGCGTGTTCGTAGATGTTCGCGGTAATCATCAACTCATCGGGACGATGCCGCGCGATAAAGGCCGCGATGCCTTCGCGCACCTGCTGCGCATCGCCGACCACCGCGCAGGCCAGGGCCTGGGCGACGCCGGCTTTTTCCAACGGCGTCCAGAAGCTCTCGATGTCCTCGATCGGCGGCGGAATCAGCCCGGGCCGGCCGCGGCGCAGGTTGACGAAGGCCTGTTGCTGGGTGGTGAACAAACGCCGCGCCTGCGCGCTGTCGTCGGCCACGACCACGTTCAAGGCCAACATCGCGTAAGGCGCGGACAAGCGCGCGGAAGGCTGGAAATCGCGTCGGTACAGATTCAGGGCTTCGTCCATCGCATCGGGCGCGAAGTGCGAGGCGAACGCGAACGGCAGGCCCATCGCCGCCGACAGGCGCGCGCTGAACAAACTCGATCCGAGCAGCCACACCGGCACCTCCAGTCCCGCGCCAGGCACCGCGCGCACCGCCTGGCCCGGCTGCACCGGTTGGAAGTAATGCAGCAACTCGGCCACGTCCTGTGGAAAGCTGTCGGCGCCGTCGTAATAGCGGCGCAAGGCGCGCGCGGTGGCGTGGTCGGTGCCGGGCGCGCGGCCCAGGCCCAGGTCGATGCGGTCGGGGTACAACGACGCCAGCGTGCCGAACTGCTCGGCCACCTGCAGCGGCGCGTGGTTGGGCAACATGATGCCGCCGGCGCCGACCCGGATCGTCGAGGTGCCGCCGGCGATATGGCCGATCAGCACCGCGGTGGCGGCGCTGGCGATACCGGGCATGTTGTGGTGTTCGGCCAGCCAGTAGCGGGTGTAGCCCAGCGCTTCGGCGTGGCGCGCCAGATCCAGACTGTTGGCGAAGGCCTGGCGGGTGTCGCTGCCTTCGGTGACGGGGGCGAGATCCAGGACGGAGAACGGCGGCATGCGGGGCGACTCGGGGGAAGATCCCCTTGATCTGGGGGCCGCCGCGCACGATTCCAGCTGCCGGTTCGGGCCGGGAGGGATCGGCTGTGTCGCCCGAATGGCGGCAATCCGACTGTAGGAGCGGCGCGAGCCGCGACCGCGACATCTGGCTTACGTCGTATGCGCGAGGTCGCGGTCGCGGCTCGCGCCGCTCCTACAGTCGGAACTGGGGCATCGGGTCAACCGCTCAGAACAGATCGAACTTCAAACCTTCGCGCTCGTTATCCCAGATCGTGCACACCACCCACCAGCGCCCATGCTCATGGCACAGCTGGATGCTGTTGGCGCCGCGCTTGAGCAATACCGGCGAGTCGGCGCTCGGCCGCGCGTCGTATTTGCTCCAGACATGGGCGATCTGGCCGAAACGCTCGATCCGCTGGTCGGTCTCGACCTCATAGAAGTCGTTGTCGGCGAAGAACGCCGTCACGTCGGCGATGTATTGCTCGGTGTCGAACACCGCCGCGCGGGTCGAGCCGTCGGCCTGGACTACGGTGCGCAGGCTCAGATTGCGCGGATGGCACAGATAGCGGAAACGCGCCCAGTCGCGCGGCGCGCCGGCCGGGCCGGAGATGCAGGCGTAGATCGCCCGCACCAGTCGGCCGATGTCCTGGGTGTCGTCGATCCACTGCTGGGGTACGGCCCGATCGGAATGGCTCATGAGGCGACACGCTCCTGATTGAGTAGGGTCGGAACCGGCGAACCCGCCGCGACGCGGCGTGAGCGGGCTTATTCGGAACGGGATTATCCGGGCATCGGCCAATCGGCCAGCGGCGCGATCAGCCAGTACAAGCCGCCGATCACCACCAGCCACATCGCCGACTTCAACAAGAACCCGACCAGCTTGAAGGCCAGGTACAGGCCGGCGACGACGGCGATCAGCGCAACGATGTCCATGCCAGCTCCGGCGATAAAACGGTCCCGAGCTTAGATCAACCGAAGCTACGTACGCGAGCGCAGCCCCCGAAGCCCAACACCCCAAGCCTCCCGCCATGGCGTGTCAGCCGCTTCGCTGACAACGCTCGCGAGCGCCCCGGAAGCCCGAACGCCCTTCATCCTCTCCCCGACGAGCCGCTCCCGCGCGCCCCCCGCCAGCCAACCGAAATAAAAAAATCTCGACAAACCGACGAACGGCAGGAACAATTTCCTAACATTTGGGTCTACCGTTCCGATCGATACATGAACGCGCAAAAAGGCGCGCTTGAGCGGTCAGAACGTCGCTACTCTTGGGGACCGGCTGAGCAACGGATCGCTCGGCCCGGCACTGGCCACCGCACCACGGATCGGAACGCCCGCAATGCAAACCACCTCGCCCCCGACGCAACCGGCTCCCGATACGGAGGCCGGCGCCGCCGGCCGCCCCAACGCCTGGACGCGCGCCCACCGCGCCGTGTTCGGCAACCTGTCCTGGTCCCCGCCGCCGTGGCTCGGCGCGCTGTTCGCGCGCATCCGGCAAAAGCCCAAGCTGTATCTGGGCAGCGTGCTCGGACTGATCGCGGTCGGCTCGCTCGGCTACTGGCTCGCCACCCGGCCCAAGCCGGTGATTCCCGGCGCGCTGGCGATCGAGCTGCACACCCCGGAACTCACCGACTACAGCCGCAAACCGGCCAAGGTCGACACCTTGCGCCTGAGTTTTTCCGACTCGGCCGCGCCGCTCAAACAGATCGGCTCCGCGCCGGCCGGGGTAAGCCTGACGCCCGAACTCAAGGGCGCGTGGAACTGGGAAGACGACAAGACCCTGGTGTTCACCCCGTCCGGCGACTGGCCGGTCAAGGCCAAGTACGCCGTCGAACTCGATCCCAAGCAGACCGTCGCGCCCAAGGTGCTGCTGCAGGAGCGCCAGTTCGAATTCACCACCGCGCCGTTCAAGGCCGACATCGCCAACAGCGAGTTCTATCAGGACCCGCAGGACCCGGCGCTCAAGAAGGGCGTGTACGAACTCAAGTTCTCCCATCCGGTCGATGAGGCGCAGTTGCAGCGGCGGGTCGCGCTGTCGCTGGCCGACGGCGCCGGCACCGCGCTGGCCGCGCCCAAGTACACCCTCACCTACGACGACAGCCGGCTCAAGGCCTGGGTGCATTCCGAACCGCTGACCCTGCCCGAGAACGGCGGCACGCTGAAGCTCGAACTCGCTCCCGGCGTGGTCAGCGCGCTCGGCGGCGAAGGCAGCGCCGACAAGCTCAGCGCCAGCGTGCGCCTGCCCTCGCTGTACAGCGTCAGCATCGACAGCCTCGACACCAGCCTGGTCGAGAACGAGCGCTTCGAACCCGAACAAGTGCTGGTGCTCAACTTCAACAACGCCATGCGCGACGCCGACGTCGCCGGCGCGGTGCGCGCCTGGCTGCTGCCGGCCAAGGATCCGCGCCGTCCGGCCAAGGAACAAAGCGGCAACCACAGTTGGTCGCGCGACGACGTCGACGAGAGCGTGCTCAAGGCCGCCACCGTGTTGCCCTTGAGCGCGGTGCCGACCGAACGCGAGTACATCGAAACCCACAGCTTCAAATTCCAGGCGCCGCCGGGCCGCCATGTCTACGTGCGGGTCAACAAGGGCCTGAAGGCCTTCGGCGGTTTCATCCTCGGCAGCAACTACTCGTCCGTGCAGACCGTGCCCGAGTATCCCAAGCTGCTGCGCTTCGTCGGCGAAGGTGCGCTGCTGTCGCTGCGCGGCGAACGCCGGGTCAGCGTGGTCTCGCGCAACGTGCCGGCCGCGCGCCTGGAAATCGCCCGCGTGCTGCCCGAGCAGATCCAGCACCTGGTGTTCAACAACAGCGGCAGCTACGCCAAGCCGACCTTCTACAACCTCGCCGCCGACAGCCTGGTCGAACGCGAGGAAAAACGCCTCACCCTGCCCGCCGACAACCCGGCCAAGGCCCACTACGAAGGCGTGGACCTGGGTCAATACCTCAAGCCCAACCGCCGCGGCGTGTTCCTGCTGAGCCTGCGCGATTTGAGCGAGGACGATGCCAAGCGTACGGCCGAGGAAACCCTGGCCGACGACGCCGGTAGCGAGGAAGACAGCCGCCTGGTCGTGCTCACCGATCTGGGCATCGTGGTCAAACAAGCCATGGACGGGCGCCGCGATGTGTTCGTGCAATCGCTGTCCAACGGCTCGCCGGTGGCCGGCGTGCGGGTGCGCGCGGTCGCGCGCAACGGCGAAACCCTGATCGAGGCCGAGACCGACGCCAGCGGCCGCGCCCAGATTCCCTCGCTCAAGGGCTTCAAGCGCGAGAAAGAACCGGCGATGCTGACCGTCAGCCAGGGCGAGGACTATTCCTTCCTGCCGATCGACGACTACCGCCGCAAACTGGACTACTCGCGCTTCGACATCGGCGGCGAACCCAACGATCTGGAGGCCGGCGCGCTCAACGCGTTCTTGTTCTCTGATCGCGGCCTGTACCGTCCCGGCGACACCATCAACATCGGCATGATCGTGCGCGCCGCCGATTGGAAGCGCCCGCTGACCGGCCTGCCGCTGGAATGGGAGTTCACCGATCCGCGCGGCAACGTGGCCAAGCGGCAGAAGCTCCAACTCAGCGAACAGGGCTTCGAGAGCGCCAGCTTCGCGCCCAGCGAAAGCGCGCCCAGCGGTACCTGGCAGGTGCAGTTGTTCCTGCTCGGCCGCGACGACCAGCGCACGACCATCGGCTCGACCTCGGTGCAGGTGCGCGAATTCGCGCCCGACACCATGAAGGTCGCGGCCAAACTGTCGGCGGACAATCCCAAGGGCTGGATCAAGCCCGAACAATTATCGGCCACCGTGACCGCCGAGAACCTGTTCGGCACGCCGGCGCAGCAGCGTCGCGTGGAAGGCACGATGGTGCTGCGTCCTTATTTCCCCAGCTTCGCCCAGTACCCGGGTTATCAGTTCTTCGACCCGCAGCGCGCCAAGGAGGGCTACGACGAGGCCTTGAGCGATCAGACCACCAACGCCGAGGGCCAGGCCGAGTTCAAACTCGATCTGACCAAGTACGAGCGCGCCACGTATCAGTTGAGCTTCCTCGCCCGCGCGTTCGAACCCGGCAGCGGCCGCAACGTCGCCGCACAGACCACCGCGCTCGTGTCCAACAACGACTTCCTGGTCGGCATCAAACCGCAGGACGATCTGAACTACATCAAGCGCGGCGCCAAGCGTGCGCTGCAATTGCTCGCCATCGGCCAGGACGGCCAGCCCAAGGCCGTCGCCGGCCTGCGCGCGGTGGTGGTCGAAAAACGCTACGTCTCGGTGCTGACCAAGCAGGACTCGGGCCTGTACCGCTATGTCTCGCACGAACGCCGCTACGACCAGCGCGACGAACCGCTGGCTCTGGCCGGCGGCCGTCAGAACGTGTCGCTGCCGACCGACCAACCCGGCGATTTCCTGCTGGAAGTGCGTAGCGCCGACGGCAAGGTGCTCAACCAGATCGGTTACCAGATCGCCGGCGCGGCCAATCTGTCGCGCTCGCTGGAGCGCAACGCCGAGCTCAGCCTGAATCTGTCCAAGCCCGGCTACAAACCGGGTGAGACCATCGAGATCAGCATTCGCGCGCCGTATGCCGGCAGTGGGTTGATCACGTTGGAGCGCGACAAGGTCTATGCCCACGCGTGGTTCCGCGCCGACAGCAACGCCAGCGTGCAGAAGATCGTGGTGCCGGCCGATTTCGAGGGCAACGGCTACATCAACGTGCAGTTCCTGCGCGATCCGAACTCCGACGAGATCTACATGAGCCCGTTGTCGTTCGGCGTGGCGCCGTTCACCGTAGACCGCAGTGCGCGCACTCAGCCGCTGAAACTGGTCTTGCCGAAGGTGACCAAGCCCGGCACGCCGATGACCGCCGACCTCACTACGCAAGGCAAGGCGCGGGTGGCGCTGTTCGCGGTGGACGAAGGCATCCTGCAGGTCGCGCGCTACCGCGTCGGCGATCCGCTGGATCACTTCTTCCGCAAGAAGATGCTGCAAGTGGACACCGCGCAGATTCTCGACCTGCTGCTGCCCGAGTTCAGCCGCATCGCCGCATCGGCCGCGCCCGGCGGCGACGGCGAAGGCGGCATGGCCAAGCACCTCAATCCGTTCAAGCGCAAATCGGAGAAACCGGCGGTGTGGTGGTCGGGCATCGTCGATGTCGATGGCGCCCATCAGTTCAAGTTCACCCTGCCCGACCACTTCAACGGCCGCGTGCGCGTGGTCGCGGTGGCGGTGACGCCCGAACGGATCGGCGTGATCCAGGACGATGCGCTCGTGCGCGGCGATTTCGTGCTGACTCCGACCGTGCCGACCCACGTCGCACCCGGCGACGAGTTCGACCTGCCGGTCGGCGTGGCCAACACCATCGAAGGCGCGAAGAAGCCCTCGCAGGTGACGGTGAGCCTGCAATTGCCCGCATCGCTGAGCCTGGTCGGGGCCGCTCCGGCGCCGGTGAGCATCGCGCCGCGCAGCGAAACCACGGTGCGGTTCCGGGTCAAGGCCGGCAATGCGCTGGGCGCGTTGCCGGTCGGCATCCAGGCCGCGTCGGGGACGTACTCGGCCAAGCGCCGGATCGAGTTGTCGCTGCGTCCGGCCCTGGTCGCGCGACAGGACCTGATCGCCGGCCGCGCCGACAAGCGCAGCATCATCCAGCCGCTGCGTTCGATGTACGACCAGCGCGCCACCCGCCAGTTGTCGGCCTCGGTGTCGCCGCTGGTGGCGGTGGACGGCCTGGCCGCGTACCTGGGCGATTACCCGCACCAGTGCAGCGAACAGTTGCTCAGCGGCGCGTTCCCGGCGCTTGTGCTGGCCGCGCATCCGGAGTTGGGCAAGATCGTCGCGCCGGCTTCGGGCGATCCCAAGCAGGACATTGTCGACGTGCTGCGCTCGCGCCAGAACAGCGAAGGCGGCATCGGCCTGTGGACCGCCACGCCCGACGCCGACGACTTCGTCACCGGTTACGCCGCGCTGTATCTGCTGGAAGCGCGCGAGCGCGGCCAGGCGATTCCCGGCGATCTGCTCAAGTCGCTCAACGGCTATCTGGAGCAACTGGCCGCCGACCGTTCCGGCAACGATCTGCCTTCGCTGCGCAGCCGCGCGCTGGCGGTGTATCTGCTGGTCCGCCAGGGCCGCACCGCGAGCAATCTGCTCAGCGCGGTGCACGAGCAGATCAAGCGCGATCAGTCCAAGACCTGGGAGAACGATGTCGCCGGCCTGCTGATCGCCTCGAGCTATCAGCTGCTGCAGCAGGACAAGGCGGCTCGGCCGCTGGTCAACAAGGCGCTGATCCGCGCCAACGCGGCGTCGAACCAGGTCGCCACGGCGTACTCGCACTACTACGACAACGGCATCGATCAGGCCTGGACGGTGTATCTGCTCAACCGCCACTTCGCCGCGCTGAGCCGCGACGGCCTGAAGATGACGGCGCTCGAACGCCTGCTCGATCCGTTGCGTCACAACAGCTACAACACCTTGTCCTCGGCGCTGACCGTGCTGGCGATGGATGCCTACGCCGGCGCGCAGCCGCAGCAGCCCCTGCCGGTGCTCGAAGCGGCCGGCAAGGACGGCAAGTCGCGGCAGATCGGTGCGGCGCAAGGCGTGATCTCACGCGGCGCGTTCGCCGGCGGCGATCTGCGCCTGTGGGTCGCGCCGGGCGGCCCGGCGCCGGCCTGGTATCTGGTCAATCAAAGCGGTTTCGACCGCGCCCTGCCCAAGGCGGTGCAGGACAAGGGACTGGAAGTGGTGCGCGACTACCTCGACGACGCCGGCAAGCCGGTCACCGCGATCAAGCAAGGCCAGGAGATCACCGTGCGCCTGCGCGTGCGCGCACTCGGCGCGCCGTTCCGCGACTCGATCGCGGTGGTGGACCTGCTGCCGGGCGGTTTCGAACCGGTGATGCAGTACGCCGCGCCGACCGCGAGCGTCGACGCCAACGGCCAGGAAAGCGAGGGCTGCGAGGAAGAGTGTGGCGACGGCGAGGAAGCAGGCCAGCCCTCGCGCGACGGCGAAGATCCCAACGCGGCGCCGCAACAGACCCTGGCCCTGCCCGGTTCGACCTTCGCGCCGGCGCATGTGGAGCAGCGCGAAGACCGCATCGTCCTGTACGGCGGTGTCGGCGGCGAGGCCAGCGAGTTCCGTTACAAGGTCCGGGCCAACAACAGCGGCAAGTTCGTAGTGCCGCCGGTGTACGCCGAATCGATGTACGAGCGCTCGGTGTACGCGCAGGGCGGTCCGGCCGGTGTGTTGCAGGTGAATGTACCTACGCCATGAATCTCGGGCTGTTTCGTAGAAAAGCGGTGCATAAAAGCCCCTCTCCCGCTGGCGGGAGAGGGGTTGGGGTGAGGGCCAAGTGGGCGCCGTAATGACACCGAAGCCATATCGTCCAGGCAAGTTGCGCCGGCGGTGGGTGGTTCTTCTGCTGAGTCTCATTGCCGTCGCTACGATCTTTGGCGCTGTGCGCTTTTGGTGGCTTGCGCTATGAATCCGCGGGTATTTCGCATTAGAAAGTTGCGCCGGCGGTGGGTGGTTCTTCTGCTGAGTCTCATTGCCGTCGCTACGATCTTTGGCGCTGTGCGCTTTTGGCCGCGCCCGGGCCTGTCGGAAGCGATCCCGCTTTCCACCGTGGTGCGCGATCGCGAGGGCCGGCTGTTGCGGCTGACCCTCGCCAGCGATCAGCGTTACCGCCTGTGGGTGCCGCTCGAGGACATCTCGCCGCAACTGGTCGAAGCGGTGATGTTGCAGGAGGACGCCTGGTTCCGCTGGCATCCGGGCTTCAATCCGATCAGCCTGGTGCGCGGCGCCTGGTCGACCTATGGCAGCGGCGAGGCGCGTGTCGGCGGCTCCACCCTGACCATGCAGCTCGCGCGTCTGCGCTGGCGCCTGCAGACCCGCGACGTGCGCGGCAAACTGGTGCAGATCGCGCGCGCGCTGCAATTGGAGCTGTGCTATTCCAAGGACGAAATTCTTGAGGCGTATCTGAACCTCGCCCCGTACGGCGGCAATATCGAAGGTGTCGGCGCGGCCAGCCTGATCTATTACCGCAAGCCAACCGATCGCCTTACGCTCCCGGAATCGCTGGCCCTGGCTGTACTACCGCAAGCGCCCTCGCGCCGCGGCAAACTCGCCGCCCACGACGACGACGCCTACTACATCGGCCGCGGCCTGCAAGCTGCGCGCGCGCGGCTGTACGCGCGTTGGCGCGAGCGCCATCCCGAGGATGCCGCCGAGGACGCACTGCTGAGCCTGCCGTTGCGCTTGCACAGCGCGCGTGAACTGCCGTTCCGCGCGCCGCATCTGGTCGATCGTGTGCTGGCCGAACGCGCCTGGCACCCGCAGGACGGCCCGGAGCTCAAGACCACCCTCGACGCGCGTCTGCAACGGCTGCTCGAAGAACGCGTGCGCAACCATCTGCGCCGCGAGCGCAGCCGCGGCCTGCGCAACGCCAGCGCGATCCTGATCGACACCCGCGATATGGGCGTGCGCGCGCTGGTCGGTTCGGCCGATTATTTCGATGCCGGCATCCAGGGCCAGGTCAACGGTAGCGATGCCAAACGCTCGCCCGGTTCCACCCTCAAGCCCTTCATCTATGCGCTCGCGCTCGACCAGGGCGTGCTGCACCCGCAGACCGTGCTGCGCGACGTACCCAGCGCCTTCGGCCCGTACACGCCGGAGAATTTCGACGGCCGCTTCATGGGACCGGTGACCGCGAGCGAAGCCCTGGTGCGCAGCCGCAATATTCCCGCGGTCTATGTCGCCGCTCAGCTCAAGCAACCGGGCTTCTACGACTTCCTGCGTCAGGCCGGGGTCAGCCGCATGGCCAGCAAGGACCACTACGGCCTGGCCCTGGTGTTGGGCGGCGGCGAGGTCACGATGGAAGAACTCGCGCGCATGTACGCCATGCTCGGCAACGACGGCCGCCTGCGCGCGCTGCGTTGGCGCCAGAGCGATCCGCACGAAGACGGCGCGCGCCTGATCAGCGCCGAAGCTGCGTACATCACCCGCGATATGCTGCGACACAACCCGCGCCCGGACGCGGGCTCGCAGCCGGCCTCGCGGCCGCTGCCGGTGGCGTGGAAAACCGGAACCTCCTGGGCGTTCCGCGATGCCTGGAGCGCGGGCATCGTCGGGCCGTACGTACTGGTCGTGTGGCTCGGCAACTTCGACGGCTCCAGCAATCCGGCGTTGGTCGGCGTGGAAGCGGCCGCGCCGCTGTTCTTCGACATCGTCGACGGACTGCAGGCCGCGCGCGTGGATCTGGCCGATCCGGTGCGGCAGTGGCCGATCAATATCAAGCGCGTGGAAGTCTGCCGCGCCAGCGGCGACCTGCCCAACGCCTGGTGCCCGCAGCGCGGCATGACTTGGTTCATCCCGGGCAAGTCGCCGATCCGGATCAGCACCGTGCATCGCGCGGTCGCGCTGGACAAGGCCAGCGGCCGCCCCGCCTGCGGCCGCTTCGATCCGGCGACCATGCGTACACAGGTGTTCGAATTCTGGCCTTCGGATCTGGCCCAGGTGTTCGTGCAGGCCGGCATTCCGCGCCGGCGCCCGCCGTCCGGGCACGATTGCGGCGGTGCCCAGGATTGGCTGGGTTCGGCGCCGAGCATCACCTCGCCCTACCGCGCCACCCGTTACACGATGCGCTTGTCGCATCCCGACCAGGTCTCCTTGAGTTTGTCGGCGACGGTCGATGCCGACGTATCCAAGCTGTACTGGTTCGTCGGCAACACCTTCATCGGCAGCGCCGATCCGGGCAAGGCGCTGGCGTGGACGCCCGACCGCACCGGCCAGTTCCGCTTGTCGGTGGTCGACGATCGCGGCCGCAGCGACGAGCGCGAGATCGAAGTGGCGGTGGTGCAGTAGGCTTGCCTCGCCGAACTCTCGGCTTCGCAATGAGTCTGTTCAAAGTCGCTGAAAAAACAGGCTCGTCATTCCTGCGAACGCGGGAATGACGAGCAAAAAACGCAGATGTTCCAAACCCGAAGCCGAGATTTTGCACAAGCTCCGAGAGATATCGCCGCGCGCCGGCCCGGCGACCGCGACGCTGAACGCTCTCGTTCCCGCGCGCAACGACCTTCACCACAAGCCCCGCGCGAACGCCTAGTGTGGCCGGGTGTAATGCCGGCCCAATGCGAGAACCCCACCATGTCGCGTCCGTCGATCACTCTCAGCCTGTGTGCGTCGCTGCTCGCGATCGGCTGCGCCCACGCGTCCGATGCCGATCTGGCGGCCTCGCGCGATCCCGTCGTCGATCCCCAACTCGATCGCGTACGCGGCTGCTGGATCCAGCGCGTCGAACCCGACGGCCGCGCCACCGTACTGCTGCGGCTGTTGCCCGATCGCGAACACAAGGACTGGCTCAGCGGCCAGTTGCAACGCGCCGACGGCGACGATCCCGATCGCCGCCTGCGTGTGTGGCTCGCGCGCGACGGCCGCTCGGCCTTGATGGCCAGCCGCGACATTACCGATCCGGCCGCGCCGCCGCCGAATACCTCGCCGATGCGCACGCTCGTCAAGCCCAAGGCGCCGGCCGGCGCTGCCGGATCGCTGGTCGCCACCGCGCAAGCGCAGGTGCAGTTCGAACGCACGCCCGCCCCGTCCGGACCGCCGACCGGCGCGCCACCGGACACGCTGATCCTGGACTATCGCGAACGCGGCGCCAGCAAGCGTCTGCGCATCGAAGTGTCCGAGGAACATTTGAAACTCAGCCTGCCCGGCGTCCCGTTAGCGCATAAGCCCGGCAGCGGACCAAGCGCGCCGGCGGTGCTGTTCGACGGCCGGCGCGACGGTTGCGACTGAGCTATCTCGATAGGCCCCTGCAGGAGCGGCGCAAGCCGCGACTGCGAATTCACAGCGACGCCGTAAGCGCGAATTCGCAGTCGCGGCTCGCGCCGCTCCTACAGGCGGATACGCGGCAACGCATCGCTCAAGCGCCGGGCGCCGCCGCAGTCACGCGCCATACGGTGTTGCCGACATCGTCGGTCACCAGCAGCGCGCCGCGCGCGTCCAGGCGCACGTCCACCGGACGGCCCAGCGCGTTCTCGTCGCCGTCGAGGAATCCAGTCAGTACGTCCGCCGGCACGCCATCGGGCTTGCCGTTCTTGAACGATACGAAGATCACCTTGTAGCCGCTCTTGGGCTTGCGATTCCATGAGCCGTGCTGGCCGACGAACAAACCGTTGGCGTACGCGGCCGGCAGCGCGCTGCCGCGCGAGAAGGCGATGCCCAGCGAGGCGGTGTGCGGACCCAGCGCGTAATCGGGCGCCAACGCCTTGGCCACCAGCTCCGGCTGCTGCGGCTTCACGCGTACGTCGACGTGCTGACCGTAATAGCTGTAGGGCCAGCCGTAAAAACCGCCGTCCTGGACCGAGGTGACGTAATCGGGGACCAGGTCGCTGCCGATTTCGTCGCGTTCGTTGACCGCGGTCCACAACGCGCCGGTATCGGGTTCCCAGGCCAGACCGTTGGGATTGCGCAGGCCGGTGGCGAACAAACGCTTCTTGCCGCTGGCGCGGTCCAGTTCCCAGATCGCCGCGCGTCCCTGTTCCATCTCCATGCCGTTCTCGCCGACGTTGCTGTTGGAACCGACGGTGATATAGAGCTTGCTGCCGTCGCGGCTGGCGATCAGGTTCTTGGTCCAGTGATGGTTGATGCCGGCCGGCAAGTCGGTGACTTTGACGCCCTTGCCCGCGATCGAGGTGTCGCCTTCGCGATACGGAAAACGCCAGACCGAATCGGCGTTGGCGACGTAGAACTCGTCGCCGACCAGCGCCATGCCGAACGGCGAATGCAGATCCTTGGCAAACACCGTGCGCAGTTCGGCCACGCCGTCGCCGTCGGCATCGCGCAGCAAGCTGATGCGGTCCGCGCTGGGCACCGTCGCGCCGGCCTTCTTCATCACCCGCCCGGCGACCCAGGCCTTGATGCCGGAAGGTTTCTGGTCCGAGGCCGGCGCATTGCTTTCGGCCACCAGCACATCGCCATTGGGCAGCACGTACAGCCAGCGCGGATGGTCCAGGCCCTGCGCGAACGCGGCCACCGCCAGACCCGGCGCGGGCGTCGGCTTGGCCCCCTGCGGCCAACCGATCGCGGGAGCGATGTTGACCGTGGGGAACGTGGTCGCATTCGGGGCCGGCAGTTTCGGCGCCGCGCCGGTGCCGTCGGCGACTTGCAGGGTCGCGGTTTCGCCGCAGGCGGCCAGGCCCAGCGTGAGGACGATCGATAACGCAGTCGGGCGCGTTGCGCGGAACATGGATCGACTCCGGAATCCGTGGCTGATGTCGCGAGGATGCGCGGCGGGAAGTAAAACCCGCGAGAAACCGGGCCGATGGCGTCCGGTTATGTGAAGCGCATCGGTTTTAGCTCCGGAATCGGCCGTGAGGGTTTCGACCCCGGCTTTTTGCTTCAGTCGCCCCCGACACCATGACCGCGCCGGATCGAAAAGCGTCGGGGCTGAAGCCCCTCCCACAAAGGGCCTGCTACGCAAGCCGCGATGACGGTGCCGCGCCGGATCGAGATGCGTCGGGGCTCAAGCCCCTCCCATAACGCCCGCTACACAAACCCCGATGACACTGCCGCGCCGGATCGAAAAGCGTCGGGGCTGAAGCCCCTCCCACAAAAGACCCGCAGCAAGTCCCGATGACGCTGCCGCGTCGGATCGGCGACCGTCGGGGCTCAACCACAACGCCGCCACGCCGACGGCCTCATGGCTCTCCGCCGCGGGCCTAGAATGCGGCCATGAAGATCACTCTCGACGAGTTGCTCGCCTTCGCCACCGTGGTCGACACCGGTTCGATCACCGCCGCGGCGCAATCGCTGGATCAGACCGTCTCCGGGGTCAGCCGCGCGCTCGGTCGGCTCGAGGAAAAACTCGGCACCACCCTGCTGCGCCGGACCACGCGGCGGTTGGAACTCACTGAGGAAGGCGAACTCATGCTGGCCCGCGCACGCGCGATCCTGGCCTCGATCGAGGATGCCGAGGAACAGATGGCGCTGCGCCATCAGCAACCGGCCGGTCGCTTGCGGGTCAATGCGGCCTCGCCGTTCATGCTGCATGTCATCGTGCCGCTGGTCGGCGACTTCCGCCGCCGTTATCCGCAGATCGAGCTGGAGCTCAACACCAACGATCAGATCATCGATCTGCTGGAACAGCGCACCGACATCGCCATCCGCATCGGCCAGCTCGCCGACTCGACCCTGCATGCGCGGCCGCTGCCGAGCAGCCGCCTGCGCGTGCTCGCCAGTGCGGCATATCTGCAAACGCACGGCAAACCGCGCAGCGTGGCCGAACTGAGCGAGCACGTCCTGCTCGGCTTCGCCCCGACCGCCACGCTCAACCGCTGGCCGCTGCGCGACGCTCACGGCAACGAGCTGGACATCGCCCCGCATCTGCACGCCTCCAGCGGCGAAACCCTGCGGCAGCTGGCGCTGGCCGGCGAAGGCATCGTCTGCCTGTCCGACTTCATGACCCGCGCCGACCGCGAGCGCGGCGATCTGCTGCAGTTGTTCGCGCGCGAGACCCTGGACGTGCGCCAGCCGATCAACGCGGTCTACTACCGCAACACCCAGTTGGCCTCGCGCATCGCCTGTTTCCTGGACTTTCTCGCCCAGCGGCTGGCGCCGAGCGGCGGCGAGGCGGCTTGGGAATAGATCGGCCGGTCGCCGCCGACCGCGTCGCGAGCGCAGATCAAGAGAGCGCAGCGCCCGGCCCGCCTCCGCGATCCCGCGCAACGTAAACGAACCGGCATTAGAGCGTTTTTATCCGCTTTGTCCGGATTGCGCGCCGGGTTATCCGAGCATTCCCGTCGGGCTAGCGTGCGCACACCGCATCCCATTGGAGTCCGCATGCCGCTGCATCCCCAAGCCCAGGCCATGATCGAGGCCTACTCGCCCGATCCCGAACTCGATTACGCGCAACTGGACGCAGCACGACTGCGCGGGTCCTTCGCCATTCCCGAACCGGCGGCTCCACCGCGCGAGGACGTCGGCACGCAAACACTGCACGCGCCCGGCGCGACCGGACCGATTCCCTTGCGGCTGTATCGCCCTTTCGCAAAGGAAGGCGAGGCCTACGCGCTGCCGATCACCGTCTACCTGCACGGCGGCGGCTTCGTGCTCGGCGACCTCGACACCACCGACGGGTTGTGCCGCAGCCTGGCGGCGCGGGCGCGGACGCTGGTGGTTTCTGTCGACTATCGGCTCGCGCCGGAAGCACCGTTCCCGGCCGGGCTGGACGACGCGTACGACGCGCTCGCATGGGTCGCGCACCATGCCGCCGAACTCGGCGGCGACGGCGAACGCATCGCCGTCGCCGGCGACAGCTCGGGCGGCAATTTCGCCGCGGCGCTCGCCCAACGCGCGCGCGACGACGGCCCGCGTCTGCGTCATCAACTGCTGCTCTATCCGGCACTCGACGCGGCCTGCACGCACGCGTCCTACCGCGAATTCGCGCACGGTTACTTCCTTAGTGCGCCGATGATGCAGTGGTACTGGCGCCAGTATCTGGCCGACGCCGATCCGGCCGATCCGCGCGCCTCGCCTTTACGTGCGCCGGACCTGCGCGGCTTGCCGCCAGCGACGGTGTTCAGCGCCGAATACGATGTGCTGCGCGACGAGGCCGAGGCTTACGCGCAAGCGCTGATCGCGGCCGGCGTGGCGGTCGGCAGCAAGCGCTGGGATGGGCAGATCCACGGTTTCCTGCTGCAACAAGGGCGCGTCGACGCCGCCGACACGGCGATCGAAGAAGCCGCCGCCGCGTTGCGCGCGGCCTTCGCTTGAGCGAGGCAAGTCGAGCGCGCGCGCTGAAACCACGAAAACCCGGGTGTCGAGACCGGCGTTGAGAACGACCGGGAAGATGACCCTGCACCGCGTAGCGCCGCGGTGCAGGGCCGGAAGTGGCGGACGGGCACGGTCCCGTCTCCACCACAAGCAACCGCCGGCATCCTGGAGACACGCCGGCGGAACGACTGGGTCCCAGTCATTGATTACAACGATGCGAGCCGTCAGCCTCCCTACCCCGGGCGGATACCGCTCGTCGTGGAAAAGGGGAGTGGCGGGCTGGGCGGCACGCGCGATCCGGACCGAGCACCGTCGCGGCGCTCGCTCATGGCATTTGCGATCCGAGCGCCTCGGACGCCCTCGTCCCGCGACGCGATCAACCGCCGGGCTTGACCGACAGCTCGGCCTTTTCCGCCTCGCTCAGCGCGCGGTGGCCGTAGCTGATCACCCGCGTCATCCGCCACTGCCCGTCCTGGTTCGCCCAGACCATCAGAAACTTGGCGCCGCCCTCGCAGCGGCCGCTGGCGATCTCGCAGAAACGGTGCTCGCCTTCCTCGATCGCGCCATAGCCCTTGATCGGATACACCTTCAACGAGGCCGGCAGCAACTCGCGACGCACCTTGCCGCAGATGTATTTGCGGGTGTTGGCGATCACCGTGGCGCGGTCGAAACTCGCTCCGCCCTGGTCGTGATAGAACTCCACGTCCGGCGTGAAGTATTCGCCGAACGCATCGAGATCGCAGCGGTTGTACGCGTCGAACACCTTGCCGTCGAGTTCGGCGATGGTGCTTTTGAGCTTCGCGTCCCCTGCGCTTTCATCGGCCCATGCGACGGTGCCGGACAGCGACAGCGCCGCGGCCGACAACACGGCGATCGCGGTGAAACTCCGATTACCCATACCGATGCCTCTTTGAGTGAACGCAAGACGGCCATCGGCCGGGAAATGATGAGGCCGCGCCGCTCAGGATCGCTTTGCGGCCGGCTTGAGCTTGCTCTCGGCATCGGCCGCCTGGTCCGCCACCGGCGTCAGGCGCAGATCGTGGAAGTCGAAACTGAAATCGGTCATCGGCGAAATCGCCTCCATGCGCAACTCACGCACCTTGCCGTCGGGCGTCAAGGCGAAGTTGAGAAAGGCGTCGGCGTTGAGCCAGCGCTGATCCCAGCGCACGATGAACGTGTCGTGCTGCCAGTGCGAGAGTTCGCCGACCAGATCCTTGGTGCGGCCGAACCGAACCCGCAGCTTGCCGCCCGCGGCCGGTTCGATGAAGACATCGCCGTACCACGGATCGCGATAGGTGCCGGCATATCCCGCCAGCGGCAACGAAGGCCTGGACTTGGCGTCGCGCGCCTTGAGGTGTTTCGCCCAATCCTCATCGGCCTTGCCGCGGCTCTTGGCCAGCGCTGCGGCGTAGGCGGCGTTCCAGTCGGTCTTGGGCGCGTCCAGATACGCGTCGAGCGCGCGCATGGTCACCGCCTGGAACGCGCCGCCGAGTTCGGCGTTGGTCAGCACCACCACGCCGAGCTTGTGCTCGGGCACCAAGGTCACCCGCGAGACCATGCCCGGCCAACCGCCGGTGTGCCAGACCAGCTTCTCGCCGCGATAGTCGGTGAGCTGCCAGCCCTCGCCATAACCGGCGAAATTCGGCTTGACCGGCGCCAGTTCCGGCACCGACGGTTCGGCGATCGGCATCGGCGTGATCACCGACCACATCTCGCGCTGGCGCTTGGCGCTGAACAAGCGTTGTTCCTTGTCGCCGTCGCGACCGTACACGCCGCCGTCGAGCTGGACCCGCATCCACTTGCCGATGTCGTGCACGCTCGAATACAGGCCGCCGGCGCCGGCCACGTTGGCCCAGGTCATCCGCGGCGCGGTCTGCAGGGTCTTGAAATCGGCCTTGGCGTGTCCGCTGGCGACCTTGTCGCCGGCTTGCAGCGCATCGGCGTTGTAACGCGTTTCGTCCATGCCCAGCGGCTTGAAGATGCGCTGGCCGAGGAACTCGCGATAGCTCTGCCCGCTGGCTTTCTCCACCACCAACTGGGCCACGCCGTAGAGGATGTTGTCGTACGCGTATTGACCGCGGAAACCGCCGTTCAACGGCACCCGGGCCAGGCGGCGCGCGACTTCTTCGTTGCTGTAATCGGTGCCCGGCCAGTACAGCAGATCGCCCGCGCCCAGGCCCAGGCCGCTGCGGTGGGCGAGCAGATCGCGCACGCGCATTTCGCCGGTCACGTACGCATCGGCCATGCGGAACCACGGCAGATGGTCGATCACCCGATCGTCCAGGCTCAACTTGCCCTCGTCGGCCAGCATCGACAACGAGGCCGAGGTGAAGGCCTTGGTGTTGGAAGCGATGGCGAACAAGGTGTGCGCGTCGACCGGTTCGGCTTTGCCGAGTTCGCGCACGCCGTAGCCGCGCTCGAGCACGATGCGGCCGTCCTTGACGATGGCCACCGCGATACCGGGCACTTCGAATTGCTTGCGTACCGCTTCGACGTAGGCGTCGAAGTCGCGCAGTTGCTCCGGCAGCGACGCCTGTGCGGCGGACGTGGGCGCATCGGGCGCGGTGGCGCGGACGTCGGCATCGGCGGGCGTCTGCGCGATGGTGCCGGTGGCGCTCATGCAGATCAGTAGTCCGGCGCCGTGCGCCTTCCAATCAGTGGCTCGCATCGTCTGGAACTCTGGCAATCGACAAGGCCGCCACTGTCGGCGATCGCGCCGCGGCGCGCCAGAGGCCTGAAGTCAGGGGCGATCGCAGGCGCTTTATTGCCGCCCTGACGTTCTCCCCTTTGAAAAGGGGGGGTTAGGAGGGATTTGCTTTTGCTTTTTCTTAGCTGCACCGGACAACAAGAGCAAGAGCAAATCCCCCTACCCCCTTTATCAAAGGGGGGAATCCTTTTGGGGAATCGTTAGCGGTGGAGGTCGTCGGCTTGGGGCTGTGGGGCAATCGCTGACTGGCCGGCATCGTCATCCGCTGCAACGAACCAGCCGGCCTCTACGACAAATCCCGCAAACAGCGGCGGATCGACGCTCCCCGTCGCACACGACGCATCACGGGCCGATCCGCGCGAGGCGGCATAATGCGCGCCCGCGTCGCCGAACCCTGCCCTCGTCCATGTCCGACACCCTCGCACTCCCCGGTCTGGCCATCGTCGGCGGAGGTCCTGCCGGCCTGATGGCCGCGCAAACCGCGCGCGCGCTCGGCGTGGAGGTGGATCTGTTCGAGGCCAAGGGCTCGGTCGGACGCAAATTCCTGATCGCCGGCAAGGGCGGGCTGAACCTGACTCACGGCGAGCCGCGCCCGGCCTTCGATCGCCGCTACGGCGAGCGCAGCGCGCAGATCGCCGGTTGGCTGGACCGGTTCGACGCCGATGCGCTGCGCGAATGGGCGCGCGGTTTCGGCGTGGAGACGTATGTCGGCAGCTCCGGCCGGGTGTTCCCGATGGACCGCAAGGCCGCACCGCTGCTGCGCGGATGGGTGCGGCGGCTGCGCGAGGACGGGGTGCGCTTTCACGTCCAGCACCGCTGCATCGGCTGGAATCAGGATGGCGCGCTGTGTTTCCAGACGCCCTTCGGGGTGATCGAAGCGAAGACGCCGGCCGTCGTGTTGGCGCTGGGCGGCGGCAGTTGGCCGGAACTGGGTTCGGACGGAGCCTGGACCGAATGGTTAGGCGAGCGCGGCGTCGATATCGCACCGCTGCAGCCGTCCAACTGCGGTTTCGACATCGGCTGGAGCGCGCATTTCGCCCAGCGCCACGCCGGCGCGCCGCTCAAACCGGTGGTCGCGCACTGGCGCGACGGCGACGGCGGCGAGCGCAGCCTGCAAGGCGAATGCGTGGCCACCGCGACCGGCGTCGAAGGCAGCCTGGTTTACGCCCTCTCGTCGATGCTGCGCGAGACGATCGCCGCGCAGGGCGCGGCCACGCTCGAACTCGATCTGGCGCCGGGCCGCGACCTGCAACGCCTGCACAACGATTTCGCCCAACCGCGCCGCGGCCGCAGCGTCGGCGAGCATCTGCGCCGGCAAACCGGGCTGGACGGGGTCAAGGCGGCGCTGGTGTTCGAAACGCTGGGCAAGGAAGGTCTCAACGACCCGGCCACGGTCGCGCGCACGATCAAGCGCCTGCCGCTGCGCCTGTTGCGCCCGCGCCCGATCGCCGAGGCGATCAGCAGCGCCGGCGGCGTGCGCCTGGAAGCGCTGGATCCGGCGTTGCGGGTATCGGCGCTGCAGGTATCAGCGTTGAGCCCGGCGGTGTTCTGCGCCGGCGAAATGCTCGATTGGGAAGCGCCGACCGGCGGCTATCTGCTGACCGCATGTTTCGCCAGCGGTTCGATCGCCGGGCAGGCGGCGGCGCGGCGGTTGCTCGATGCGTCCGCCGGCTGAGTCCATCGGCTGAACACCGCGGCGCGCAAGGCAGCGCGCCGCCGCGGCGGCTACTTACGAAGCCGCCTTCTCCGTGGCCTTGCCCATGAAGAACATCGAAGCACACAGACCCACACCCTGCGCGGTCGCCGCCGGCAGGTCGCTGCCCTGCAACGCCATCAGCTTGACCACGTCGCCGGTCGCTTCGCTGACCTTGGCCAGGGCGATGAAGCCGGTCGGGGTGGTGCCGCAGAACGCGTTGGCCGGCGTTTCCTTGGGCGGCGTCTGTTCGATCACCCGGCGCAGCTCGACCGGCTGACTGGCGTCCAACTGCATGGTCGCGCCGTAGGTCTGGCCGGCCGAGTACTGGTCGCCGCCGCGCACGATCGCCACGCGCTCGGTCTTGTACAAGGAACCGTTCTCGCCCTTGAGTTCCAGATCGTCGATGGTGATCTTGCCGATGGTGGCCTGAGCGACCGGATTGCCGGGCTCGAAGGTGCCCAGCGCCACCGGCGTGAGCATCGGCGGCGAGGCGCGCGAGACCGGGTCGGCGTCCGGATCGGGCACCGCCTGGGGCGGCGGCGGCGGAGCGGCGGTGGTTTCCTGCGGGGCGGCGGAATTGACCGGCGCGCGCTGACTGCAGGCGGCCGTCGTCAGGACGGCGAGCGTGAGCAGGCTCAGCGCGGGGAACAGGCGTCGGTTCATCGATGGTCCTCGTTTCGATTCAAATTCGGCTACGCGCGCGCGGCGCTGAACCAGCGTCGCCGGCCCGCGAGCCTGACGTTCGTTACGCTTCGCGGGAGGAGCCGATGCGGGGGCGGCGGCGCGATGCGAAGGCGCAGCCTAACCGCTGGCCGCGTTTGGACGGGTTAATAGTTTGTAATAAATGGCAAAAAATGCCGGTCAGGCGGCCGCATCGTGCAAGGGTTGCAACTGCGGATCCAGGGCGACGCGTTCGTCGAACACGAAGCAACGGCCCTGATAGTGACGGCCGCCCACCTGCTCGAAGTAACCCAGGATGCCGCCGTCGAGCTGGAGCAGATTGTCCATGCCGTCCGCGCGCAGCCACAACGCGGCTTTTTCGCAGCGGATTCCGCCGGTGCAGAAGCTGACCACGGTGGCGTCGCGCAGGCTGTCGCGGTGCGGCGCCAGCGCTTGCGGCAGGTCGGTGAAGTTGTCGATCGGCAGGGTCAGCGCCTGCTCGAAACTGCCGTAGCCGACTTCCTCGCGGTTGCGCGTGTCCAGCAGCACGACCCGGCGGCCGTCATCGTCGTGGCCGCGGTCGAGCCAACGCTCAAGCGTGCCCGGCGTCACACTCGGCGCGCGGCCGTGCAGCGGCGAGGCGTTTTCGCGCCGGAACGCGATGATCTCTTTCTTGAGCTTGACCTTGAGCCGGGCGAACGGCTGAGCGCGGCTGTGGCTGTACTTGACCGCGAGGTCGGCCAGGCGCGGATCCGCGCGCAGGCCGTCGAGCAGAGTCTGGACCGCATCGGCCGCGCCGGCCAGGAACAGATTGATGCCCTCGCCCGCGACCAGCGCGGTCCCGCGCAGTTGCAAGGCCTGCGCCTGTTCGCGCAAGCGCGCGGCGAACTGCGGCGGATCGTCGATGACGGCGAAATGGTAGGCGGCGATGTTGACGATCATGGCCGCCATTCTAAAGCAGCCCCGGCGCCCGGCGCCTTTGCGAGCCTGACACGGCCCGGCTGGGCCGAAGCTGAACCAAGCCGCGAACCTTCCGCGGGAGCCGCTGTCCCAGGATTTGCGTGGCCGACAACGAAGGCATCCCAGCCGACGGACCGCGCAGACGCCGCGGCAAGGGCCTCGGCGCCGCCCCGACATCCAACGCCACAAGGAGGCGTTTGCATGAAGATTCAGCTCAACACCGACCATCATCTGCGCGGCGACGAGTCGCTGAGCCAGCACGTGGAAGGCGTGATCGATCACAGCCTGGGCCGCTACCGCGACCAGGTCACCCGGGTGGAAGTGCATCTGCGCGACGTCAACGGCGCCAAGGCCGGCGGCGGCGACAAACACTGCACGATCGAGGCGCGGCTGGAGGGTCGCCCGCCGGTCGCCGCGACCGAGGACGCCGACAGCATGCGCGCGGCCATCAGCGGCGCGGCGCGCAAGTTGCAACGGGTGTTGGGCAGTTCACTGGGGCGATTGTCGGGCTGAATCGCAACCGGCGGCAGTGCATTTCGACGCATCGGTACTTCGATGCGTCCGTGTCGGGCCTTCTGGCCCGGCACGAGACGTGGACCTGCGGCGTCGTTGTCGGGGATGTCCGATCCGGCCCGAGGGCAAGTGACTTCGTTGTCGAGGATTCGCGGTCGGGCCTGAAAGGCCCTCCCACAAAAGACGTCGGGGCGCTTTCGGTCGTCCATGTTGCGAGATCGCGAATTCGCCGGTGATTTCGGCAGCGCTTCGCTCTCGCCGATCACCGATCACCGATCATCCATCGCCGATCACCAACCCTCTTGGAACTTCCCCCAGCACGAAGACCACGAGGTCTTTTGTGGGAGGGCCCTTCAGGCCCGACCGAGGTCTGGATCGACTGCACACCGGACCGCAACCACACCGATTCCGCGAATCATCGCTTGGTGGTGATCGATCGCCGCAGATTGTTGCGCGCCGCGGCGTCGTAACGCTGGTGATAGTGATCGCTGAGAAAAATCCGCTCGCGCTTGAGCAAACCTTTGAGAAATCGCCGCCGGTTGAGCCGGAACAACGGTCCCGGCACATGGCCGCGATACTCCGAAGCGATGCCGCGGTCGTAGGCGTCGAACGCGGCCGGTTCGGCGCCGAGGATGGCCATGTCGCCGTCGAGAAACAAACGGGTCTGCTCGTCCACGTCCTCGCGCGCGATCGCGCCGTGGCGCGCGGTGAGTTCGATCAGTTCGGCGACGCGGTCGGCGTCGATGCCCGCTTGCGGCAGCCAGCGCGCGATGTGCTCGCGCGCGAGCACCGCCGAACGCGCTTCGTTGTCGCGACGGCCGGCTTCGTAGATCGCATCGTGGTACAGCACGGCCAGCGCGACTTCGCGCGGCTGCGTCCAGCCGGGGCCGGCGGCGACGTCGGCGTAGTGGCGCAGCACTTCGGCGACGTGGCCGATGTTGTGGTAGGCGCGCGATGGCGTGGCGTACGCGACCTCGAGCGCGGCGATCTGTTCGGGCGGCAACGACAGCGGCAGTTGCGCGAGCGCGGTGTCGGGCAGGCGGTCTTTGGACTCGGGCGCGGGAACGGTCATATCTGGCATAGCGGCGGCGCGGCTACGGGAATGCCGGCATCTTGGCATCTTTGCTGTTGTCGTGGCGTGGCGGAAGCAGCGCCAGCGCGCGAACGACGCCTCATTAAGAATAAAGGCAGCCCCCGGCGCCAGGGCGGTGACCAAGATGGGCCGCCGAGGACGATGGAACGCCTCCGACTGTAGGAGCGGCGCAAGCCGCGACCAACCGAAGCGACTGACATCAGCGCCTTCTCCGAAGCCCGCCTGCCTCAAGCCTTCAAATGCAAGAGCCACCGAGTTTCATCGCTTCGGTTGATTTAGTGGTATTGCCCGCCTGCCTCAGGCCTTCAAATGCAAGAGCCACCGAGTTTCATCGCTTCGGTTGATTTAGTGGTATTGC
>NZ_JBQJIL010000016.1:83008-185130 GCF_052078715.1 Lysobacter sp. CA199
GCCTTCAAATGCAAGAGCCACCGAGTTTCATCGCTTCGGTTGATTTAGTGGTATTGCCCGCCTGCCTCAGGCCTTCAAATGCAAGAGCCACCGAGTTTCATCGCTTCGGTTGATTTAGTGGTATTGCGTCGCTTCGGTTGGTCGTGGCTTGCGCCGCTCCTACGGTCGGAGGCGAAACGATCGGCGGCCCGAACGCCAGAAACGCAGCGGGCGCGGCCCAAGCCGCGCCCGCTGTCGACCTGCTGGATGCTTCTATCGACTCAGTACTTCTTCTCGATGTTGATCATGAAGCCGTTGTCGTCGTCGTTGCCGCTGCCAAACAGGCCGCGGTACTCGAAACGCAGCGCCCAGTCGCGCTCGGTCTGCAGCACCGCGCCCAGTCCGAACACGAAGCGGTTGCGGTCCAGTCCGTCCAGGCGCGCGCGGAAGAACGGGCCGCCGGCCATGTCGGCATAGCTCATCGTCGCGAAGCTGTCGTTCTGGAAGTCGTATTGATATTCCAGACGCAACTGCGGCGAGAACGTGCCCCAACGCACCGCGTAGCGATAGTCGATGCGCAGGCCCAGGCTGGTGGTGGTGGTCTCCACGTCCTGGTTCTGATACTTCAACACGTATTGCGCATCGCCCTGCTCGGTGTAGCCGTCGAGGGTCGCGCGCGCCACGTCCAGGCGGGCGTACGGCGACACCCGCAGCCGGTCGCGCTGGTACTCCATTCCGGCCGAGATCGAAGCGAACCACTGGTTGCCGTCGCGGCTGCCGCGCACGCGGCCGCCGGTGTCGGTGACGTAACGGCTCGAATCGAACGACAACCACTGGTAACCCAGCAATCCGTCGAGATAGAAGCTCTCGCCGGGGTGATAGCTGGCGTACAGCACCGCGCTGTAGCTCTCGCCCTTGCTGCGGCTGCCGCGCTGGCCGACTTCGGTGTCGTCGCGGCCGTAGCCCAGGCCGCCGCCGAAGGCGAAGTTGCGGTTGATGCGGTAGTCGGCGCCCAGGCTGATACCGCTGGTCTCGAAGTCCAACCCGGCCGAGCCGCCGCCGCGACCGTCGCGGTTGCCGCTGTTGATGGTGCCGCCGGTCCAGACGCCGTACTGCGGACCGGTGCCTTCCACCGCCGGCTTGGGTTCGAGCGCGGCGCTTTCGTCGCCCAGCGCGGGCTGGCGGCAATCGCTGCCGGGCGTGCGCCGCGCTTCGTCGCGGCAACGCGGGTCGATCGAGAAGCTCAGGCCGTTGTCGAAGCGCGTGCCCGAGGTGCCGCCGTCGTGCAGACCTTCCATGCGCTGCTGGAAGTTGCCGATCTGAGAATTGGCGAAGCGGCGCGCGGCTTCGGTCTGGGCGTTGAGGATGCCCAGCACTTCCGGGTCCTTGGACGGATCGCTGCGCGGCGCGACTTCGACCTCGATCGTCGCGCTGGCCGAAGTGGCGAAGGCGTTGCTCAAGGTGAAGGTCGCCACGGTCACGCCGGAGTAACCGATCGGCGGCGAGTAGCGCAGTTGATAGACGCCGCCCGAGCCGCTCACCACCGCCTCGCCGGCCGATGCCGGAGTCAGCGAGACCAGGGTCGCGCCGGTGAACGGACCACCGCGCGCCCCCAGGGTCAGATCGACCGTGATCGTGGCGCCGGCGATGGTGCGCACGCGCCGCGACACGGCGACCGGCACCGGATTGACGGTGATGATCGAGGTGATCGGTGCGGATGCGCCGAACGCGTTGTTGAGCGTGTAGCTCAGCGCGATCGCACCGCTGGTATCGGCCGCGGGCGTGTACAGGATCTGGGTGGCGCCCTGCACCACCGCCGTGCCCGAGCTCGGCGGCGCGAGCAAGGTCACACCGGTGAACGGACTGCCGCTGGCGCCGTTGGCCGCGTCGATGACGACGGCCTGGGTGGACAGCGTGGTCACGTTCTGCGGCTGACCCACCGGCACCGGTAATGCGTTGACGGTGATGGCGACCGTGGCCGGCGCCGAGGTGCCGCCCGGACCGCTCGCGGTGTAGGTGAAGCTGTCGCTGCCGAAGTAGTTGCTCGTCGGCGTATAGATCACGTTGACGCCGCTGACCGTCGCGGCGCCATGGCTCGGCGCCGAATCCACCGCGACCGCGGCAATGATGCCGGTGTCGTTGGCGGTGACGTTCACCGTGACCGCTTGATTGGCCAAGGTGCTGGCGCTGTCGTCCACCGCCACTGGCGTCGCGTCGGCGATGACGATGGTGTACGGCGCGGTGATGTTGTAGCCGGCGGCGTCGGTCGAACGGATGTTGGCGGTGTAGCTGCCGGCCGTGCTCGGGGTGCCGCTCAACGCGCCGGCCGAACTGAAGCTCAGGCCGATCGGCAGGTTGCCCGAGACGATCGAGTAGCTGTACGGCGCGATGCCGCCGTTGCTGCTCAGGCTCTGGTTGTACGCCGTGCCGACCACGCCGCCCGGCAAGGTCGCCGGCGAGATCGCCACCGTCGCCGGATCGATGGTGAAGGTGTACACCTTCGACGCGGTCTGGCCGTTACTGTCGGTGGCCTGCACGGTCAGGCTGAAATTGCCGTCCGAGCGCGGCACGCCAGAGACCGCTCCGGCCGAGTTGAAGGCCAAGCCGATCGGCAAGGCACCGCTGAGCAGCGAGAAGCTGTACGGCGCGACGCCGCCGGTGGCGCTGAACTGCGCGTCGTACGCAGCCGCGGCGGTGCCGTTGGGCAAGGCCGGCGGATCGATCGCGATGACCGGCGTAGCAACCACGATGGTGTAGCTCTGCTGCAGCACGAACGGCGCACCGGTGCCGGTGCTTTGGTCCTGCACCCGGACCACCAGGTTGTAGGTGCCCGGCACCGTCGGCGTACCGCTGAGCACACCGGACGAAGTCAGGCCCACCCCGTTCGGCAACACGCCGGCGGCAAGGCTGAAAACGTATCCCGTGCCGACCGTACCGCCGCTGGCGGCGAAGTTGATGGTGGTGGCCACGCCGTAGTTCATCGGCAGATTGCCCGCGGCCGGGGTCATCGCCAGCGTCGGCGCGCTGACCGCCAACACATACGCCTTGGATTGAATGAACGGCCCGTTGCCGGTGCTGCTGTCCTTGGCGCTGACCGTGATCGGAATAGCGCCGCCGGCCTCGGTCGGAGTGCCGCTGACGGTGAGGCTGTCGTTGCTGGTGGCGGTGACGATCAGGCCACCCGGCAGACCCGCCGCAGAGAACTCCCGGTACGGCGCCATGCCGCCGGCCCAGGTGAAGGTCTGGGTGTAGCTCGCGCCGACCTGCGCCGTCATCGGTCCGGACTCGGTGACGCGGATGGTCGGATTCTTGACCGTGAGCCTGATCAAGGCCGGGGCCGAGGTGCCGACCGAATTGCTCGCGGTGTAGGTGAAGCTGTCGGCGCCGGCATAACCAGCGGCCGGTTGATAGGTGATGGTCATCCCCGACGCGATCGCGGTGCCGTGCGCGGGCGCTGTGGCGATCGCGACCGAACTCGCGGTGCCACCGGTGATGTCGAGCGTGATGGACTGCGGCGCGTCGCCGTAGTCGATCAACGGATCCGGCAACACCGGATTGGCGATCGGCACTATGTCGTTGACCACCAGCGTGTAGCTCTGCGCCGCCGAGGTATACGGGCCGGTGCCGGTGCTGCTGTCGGTCGCGGTCGCGCTGAAGGTGTACGTGCCCGGCTGCGTCGGCGTGCCGCTGACCTGGCCGGAACTGCTGAAGGCGATGCCCGGCGGCAACGCGCCCGACGGCGTGTACGAATACGGCGAGGTGCCGCCGGTGGCCGCGTTGATGCTCGCGTTGTAAGGCGAGTGGCGGGTCGCGTTGGCCAACGTCGTCGGCGGCAGCACGATGGTCGATGGATTGATAGTCACGCTGTAGTTCTGCGTGCCCGAATACGGCCCGGCGCCGGTGCTGCGGTCGGTCGCGGTGACGGTGAAGGCGAACGTGCCGCCCGCGCTCGGCGTACCGCTGAGCACACCGTTGGACGCCAGGCTCAGGCCGTTCGGCAGGTCGCCGGGCGGAACCGAGAACTGATAGCCGATGCCTTGGGTACCGCCGGACGCGGTCAACGTCGCGGCGTAGGGCTGGGCGATGCCGCCGTCGGGCAGACTCGCCGGCGCGATCGCGATGATCGGCGCGGCCACGGTGAAGATGTAGGGACGGTTGCCGGTATGCCCGTTCGCGTCGGTGGCGATCGCCGTGAAGTTGATGGTGCCGCCGGCGGTCGGCGTACCGCTCAACGTGCCGTCGGCGGCCATGCTCAGTCCGGGCGGCTCGCTGCCGGGCGGGATGCTGAAGGTGTACGGCCCGATGCCGCCGCTGGCGCTCACGGAGGCGGTGTAGGCCGCGCCGATCTGCGCGCCCGGCAGGCTCACTGGCGCGACCGCGATGCTCACCGGGGGAACCTGCACCACGTAGTTTTGCGTACGCGAGAACGGCGCGCCGCTACCGGTGGAGCTGTCGGTCACCCGGATCGAGAACGCGTACGTGCCCGGCGCCGTCGGCGTACCGGACAGCACGCCGGTGGCGGTATCCAGGGACAGGCCGGGCGGCAACGACGGCAGACCGGTGCTGACCGCGTAGGTATAGGCCGGCGAGCCGCCGCTGGCGATGAAGGTCTGGCTGTAGGCGACGCCGTAGGTCGCGGGCAACGTACCCGCGGCCGGCGTCATGCTCAGCGTCGGCGCGCTTATCGTGAGGACGAACACTTCATCCTCGGTGAACGGTCCACTCCCCGTGCTGCTGTCGGTGGCGACGGCGGTCAACGAGAACGTACCCGCGGCAGTCGGCGTGCCGGACAAGGTCACGCTGTCGTTGGTGGTGCCGGTGACGCTGAGCCCGGCGGGCAGGCTGGGCACGCCGGTCACGTCGTAACCGTTGAACGGCTGCGCGCCGCCGGTCCAGGTGAAGGTCTGGGTGTAGGGCACGCCGATCTGCGCGGTCAACGGACCGGACGCGGTCACCGTGATGGTCGGATTGCCGACCGTGAGCGACACCGTCGCCGGCGCCGAAGTACCGGCGCTGTTGGTCGCGGTGTAGGTGAAGCTGTCCGGACCGGCGTAACCGGTGGTCGGTTGATAGGTGATGGTCATCGCCGACGCGATCGCGGTGCCGTGCGCAGGCGCGGAAGCGATCGCGACCGAGGTGGCCACGCCGCCGGTGATGTTCAAGATGACGGGTCTGGCGATGTCGTTGTAGGCGAACACCGGCGCCACGACCGGAGGATTGGCCACCGGCGGAATGTTGACGACCTGCAGCGTGTAGTTGCGCGCCGTCGAACTGTACGGCCCGCCGTTGGCGCTGGAGTCGGTGGCGACGACGTCGAAGCTGAAATTGCCGGACGCCGATGGCGTGCCCGACAACCCGCCGACGCTGCTCAAGTTCATGCCCGGCGGCAGCGCGCCGCCGCTCAACGCGTAGGTGTACGGCGCGGTGCCGCCGCTGGCGCCGTTCAAGTTCGCGCTGAAGGGCATGCCTTGCGTCGCAACGGGGAAGCTGGTTGCCGGCAGCGAAACGGTGGGCGCGTTGATCGTCAGGTTGTACGTGCGCGTACCGGTGTGCGGCGCGCCGCTGCCGGTGCTGTTGCTGGTGGCGGTGACGGTGAAGGCGAACGTGCCGCCGCCGGTCGGCGTGCCGGTCAACGCGCCGGTGGTGCCGTTCAGGCTCAATCCCGGCGGCAAGGTACCCGGAGGCACCGAGTAGCTATACAGCTCGATGCCGCCGCTGGCGCTGATGGTCTGGTTGAAAGCGACCGCGACGGCGCCGTTGAGCAGCGTAACCGGTGCGATGGTTATGACCGGCGGCGCCACCACGACGGTGTAAGCGCGGCTGCCGGTAAAGTTGTTGTTGTCCTTGGCCTGGATCGTGAAGTTGAAGGTACCCGCGGCCGTCGGCGTCCCGCTCAAAGTGCCGGTGCTGGTGTTGAGGATCAACCCCGTCGGCAAAGTGCCGGTCGACAAGAACGTATACGGCACAGTACCGCCGCTGCCGATGAAAGTCTGGTTGTAGACGACGCCTATCGTCGCATCCGGAACGCTGGCCGGACCGACGACGATAGTGGGCTCGGCCGCGACGGTGACGTTATAGGTCTTGACGCCGAACGCGATCGCCGGAACGCCCGGACCGAGGTCGCTGTCGTCTACCGACCTGACCGTGAAACTGTAATTGCCCGTGGCGGTCGGCGTGCCGCTGATCAGGCCGACACCGCTCAGACTCAGACCCGGCGGCAATGCACCGCCATTCAAGGAATAGCTGTACGGCGCATTGCCGCCGGTGCTGTTGAGCGTCGCCGTGTAAGGCGCCGTGCGCGTCATCGGCGGCAAGGGATCCGGCCCGATGACCGGCTGGGCGTTCGGGATCGAAATCGAATACGACTTGACCGTAGTCAGCGCGGTCGGCAGGGTCGAGTCGGTGACGGTGATTTGTATCGGGAAACTGCCGCGCTGACGCACCGTGCCGCTGAAGGTACCGTTGCTGAAGTTCAAGCCGTTAGGCAAGGTACCGCCGCTGCGAACGTAAGTGTAGGGATTCACGCCGCCGAACGAACTCATGCTCTGGCTGTAAGGAACACCGAGTTGCGGAGTGATCGTCGCCGGGTTGACCGTGATCGGGCTGCTCGCCGGCGCGATGGTCACGTTGACCGTGACGTCGCCGTTGTCTCCGTCCGGGAACACGAAGGTATCGCTGAGCGCGCTGTCGCCGTTATGGGTGTAAGTGAGCTTCGAGACGTTCTGGTCGACATTCACGGTCACGGCGCGGCCGTGCGCCGTGTTGAAGTCGACCACGCCGATGCCGAAGTTCGCCGGCCCGTCGCAATTGCTGACGTCGCGCTCGTGGGTGCCGCCATGGGCCACCGATATGTTGATCACTGGACAATGCAACGAGGGCGGCAACGCCGCCGCCGACCCGGCCCACAACGCGGCCAGGCCGCATAGCGCGAACAAGCCGGAACGAAGCACGGTATGCAGACGCATGACGAAAGAATCGCCCGCGCGACGCGCTGACTGCTGTTGCATGTTGATCATCCCCTGACGGTGCGGAACCGGGTGTCCTCCCCGAAACCGCCGCCGTAAACCCAAAGATCGCTCTGGTCGCGGTCTGCACGCCTACTGCCCCTGGCATGCCCCTTTTCATGACCTGTTACGCAGTTCGGCGGCAAAACCGGCCGTATTCGCCGCCGCTCTGCGTTAGGCAAGGTCATGGCGCTCACGCGCCATACCTGGCCAGGTCGGACCGGCTCGTTTCCGCCGTGCGCGGACGGGGCGTGCGGCAGAGGCACGGTATTTCGTCCGGCAGCGCGCACGGCGTCCGGAAACATCCTTTGGGGGAAGAGATGACAGAAGTATTCGTGGGACAGATCATCACCGTCGGGTTCAGTTTCGCGCCCAAGGGCTTCGCCCTTTGCAACGGTCAGATCCTGTCCATCGCGCAGAACCAGGCCCTGTTCTCGCTGCTCGGCACCACCTACGGCGGCAACGGCACGACCACCTTCGCGCTGCCCAACTTGCAAAGCCGCACGCCGGTGGAGTTCGGCGCCTCGAGCGATCCGGGCTGGAGCCCAACGCCGTATCAACTCGGCGAGACCGGCGGCGTGGAGAACGTCACTCTGCTCACGCCGCAACTGCCGGTCCATAACCACAACCTGTGCGGCGTCACCGCCGCCACGACCGGCCGCAATCCGACCAACAATTTCTACGGAACCACCTCGACCGCTATCTACGCCGCCACCGGACAGACGCAGGTGCCGTTGGCGCCGGCCACCATCGGCTCCACCGGCGGCACCCTGCCGCATCCGAACCTGCAGCCGTATCTGGTGATCAATTTCTGCATCGCATTGCAAGGCATCTATCCGTCGCGCAACTGAGCCGACGATCGATGCAAGACGGCCGCGCGAGGCGGCCACACCTTTCACAATGCAAGGTTCCGGAGTACCTACCATGAGCAATCCCTATGTCGGCGAAATCCGATTGTTCGGTTTCGGCCGCACCCCGCAAGGCTGGATCCCCTGCGATGGACGACTGTTGGCCATCTCGCAATACGACGTGCTGTTCACCCTGATCGGCACCACTTACGGCGGCGACGGCATAAGCACCTTCGCCGTACCCGGGCTGAGCGGCCGAGTGCCCATCCACCAGGGACAAGGTCCCGGCCTGAGTTCGTACGTGACCGGCCAAGCGTCCGGCAGCGAATCGGTCACCCTGATCACCCAGCAAATGCCCGCGCACGGACACACCTTGTTGGCGACTTCGCAACTGGCCACCGCGACCCAGATCGGTGTCGGCGTCGAACTCGGCGCGCTCAACGGCGATGCGATGTACGTCACCGACACCAGCGGCTCCTCGCCGCTCGCGATGAATCCCGCGTCGTTGACGCCCAGCGGCGGCAATCAACCGCACAGCAATCTGATGCCGACATTGACGGCCATGTTCTTCATCGCCGCGTTCGGCTTCTTTCCGTCGCAGGGCTGATCACCATCACCAAGCCGCGCCATCGCGACCGCGGTCGCGCAGGCCGAGTCAGAGGACACTGTCATGACCGAACCTTTCATCGCTCAAATCCAGATTTTCGGCTTCAACTTCGCGCCGCGCGGCTGGGCCGTCTGCACGGGACAAACCATACCGATCCAGCAGAACACCGCGCTGTTCGCACTGCTCGGCACCCAGTACGGCGGCGACGGCAAGACCACCTTCCAATTGCCGAACTTCGTCAATCGCGCCGTCTGCAGCCAAGGTCAGGGGTCGGGTCTAACCCCGCGATCGATGGGCGAAACTTTCGGCTCCAATGCGGTCACCCTTTCCTCGCAGGAAATGCCCATCCACACCCACGCAGTAACGCTCTACAACCAGAACGTAGCCAGCAAGAAGGCGGACGTGCCCAGCAGCGGCAACTCGCTCGGCTCGCCCAATACCTTCGCCTTCGTCCCCGGCACCGCCGCCAACGCGCAATTTTCGCCGACCCTGGTGCTGCCCACCGGCAACAGCCAGCCGCACGAGAACCGCCAGCCCTACCTTGCGATGAATTTCTGCATCGCCTTGGAAGGCGTCTTCCCGGCGTTCGAGTAAGACCATGCACGCTGCGAAACCCCACATGCCGCCGCTCGCGTTTCCCGACGCGCGCGGCGGCGACTTCGAGCTTCCCACGTCCTTGAGCGGAAGCGGGATCGGTCTGCGCGCGGCGCGCGACAGCGACATGGATTGGCTGCGCGCGCTGTACCGGCGCCAGCGCGCGGTGGAGTTCGCACCGATGGGCTGGCCCGAGCAGGCCTTGCACGCCTTCCTCGACCAGCAGTTCACCGCGCAGCACCTGCATTACGTTCGCTACTACGAACGCGCCGATTTTCTGGTGATCGAACGCGAGCGCGCGGCGATCGGGCGGCTATACCTGCAACGCACCGCGCCGGAGCATCTGCTGGTCGACATCAGCCTGGACGAAACCACCCGCGGACATGGCATCGGCAGTGCGCTGATCGGCTGGGCCCAGAACGAAGCGCACGCGCTGGGACGCGGCATGCGCTTGCATGTGGAGCACGGCAATCACGGCGCGCGGCGTTTGTACGAGCGGCTGGGATTCGTCGCGGTGGAATCGATGCCGACCCATGCGCTGATGCGCTGGGAGTGGGATCTGCGCGAGCGGCAGATCGCAGTCAAAGCACTGGCATGAACGCAACCCGCGCGCGGAAATTCGACGACGATCGCGCCGGGCCGCGCCCGGCGCGCAGGCTCAGTCGAAGCAGCCTTAGTTAAAGATCGCCTGGTACAGAAAGCCGTCGCGTTCGCGCGCGACCGGCACCAGGAAAATTCCGATTTCGCCGATCGACTCGTGGCGCATCAGATAGGTCTGTTGCGGGAACAGGAACGCGGAGCCGTTGCGGAACAGCAGCGAGAACGGCATGCGCTCGGGCTGTTGCGGCCGCGTGCTCAGCGCGCGCGCCTCGACCAGCACGAACGGCACTTCGCTGTCGTTGAGATGCGCCGAGTAAGTCTCGTTCACATGGCCGGCGAAGTGTTCCAGCGTCAGCAATTCCATGGTTCAGGGCCTCCCCAAGCCGAGGCCGCATCGTCGTCTCGCTGCGCTCAAGATGCAAGCCCTGGCGACGGATTTGCGATGCACTCGTCGAATCGGTCGCCGCGCGGTCGCGAGCTGCATCGGCCGGCTCCGGCCGCCGCGCCGCCGGCCCAGTGAGGCGGCGAGCGGCCGGAGCCCCGACGGCGGGCGTCCCTGCCCGCTGCGGCTTTCATCACTGACGGGGATGAAAGACGTCCAAACACGAAGCGCCGTCGCCGCATGCGCGGCGAAGCATCGATACCCATGGCGTGGTTCGGTCCGTACCGGCCGCGGCGTCGCAGGCGGAAGACCTGCGAACGCCGCGGACCGGCCGACACCGGGGATCGCGCAGCCTTCGTTCCGATCCGCGCCGGACGCCGTATTCAACGGCGGCGCCGGCGCGATCGGCCTGTGCCCGTCACCACGACGAGAGGGCCGGCGGATCGGCCGCGCATCGCGCGGACCGGTCCGAAGTGCTGCGCATCGGCTCGCGCGCCCAGCGCGGGAGCCGTCCCCTACCCCTTTCCGAGGGGTAGCGGTAGCGCCGCTGCGCGCAACGCAGCGGCGACAAGGCGAGCGGCCCGATTACAAGGCCGCGGCTGCCGTCGCCGGCAGGCTGCGTTCGCGGATCGAGGTCACCGCCACCACCGCTTCGGCGCTTTGATCGCCGGCTTGCACGCGGTAGGTGTAGGTGTCGACTCCGGCGAAATCCGGATCCGGGCGATACGTCGCTCGGCCGTTGTCGATGGTGACCCGGCCATGACGCGGCGCCTGCGCAAGGCTGTAGCTCAGCGCCTGACCGTCGCCGATCGAACCGCGCAAGGCGATGGTCGAATCGGCGCCGTCGACGCTGTGGGTGACCACGTCGGCCGCGGCCAGCGGCTCGTAACGGCGCAGCCGCCCGATTTCCCGCTGCGCCGACGCCAACGCGGTGTCGCGCGAGGCCTGGCCCGCGGACTCGCCGCGCGCCGCCACCGCCTGCTCGAAACGCAGCCGGTCGGCATCGCGCAGCGATTGCGCGCCGTGCGGTCGCAACGGTTGCGCCGCGGTTGCGCGAACATCGTCGAATTGCGAATCGTCGAATTGCGGGGCACCGAACGCGCCGGCGCCGAGCGCGACCAGCGCCAAGCTCAGCACGAAGGGCCCCTGGATACTTTTGTACGGCATGCCAACTCCTTCTGGATTGCAACGGAGGGGAATTTCCGGACCGCGCATCCCTGCGCCGATCGGTGCGCGACCTGTCGTCGACATCGCCCCGCGATCGTGTTCCTGACTGTGTCCGGACCCGTTGCGACCTCCTGTCCCAACGGGAAAACATGATCGCAGCAAGGCGTCGCAGAGGCCGAGACGGGAGGCGACGGCGATCGAAAAAATCGCCGTTCGCCGCCTTCGTTTCGCACGATGTCGCGGCCACGAAAAAGCCCGCCGAAGCGGGCTGTTTCGAAGCGGTCTCAACGGCGCCGGGCGGCGCCGCGACTGCGGTCGCGCGGGCTCAGTACTGGCCCATGTAATCGCGCTTGCCGATCTCCACGCCGTTGCTGCGCAAGATCGCGTAAGCGGTGGTGACGTGGAAGAAGAACTGCGGCAGACCGTAGCGCACCAGATAGTCGCCGCCGGCGAAGCGGCGCTCCTTGGGCGTGCCCGGACGCAGCACGATTTCTCGGTCCTGCGCGCCCTCGAACAGGGCCGGCTCCAGCCCGCCGATGAACGCCAGGGTCTTGGCGATCAGCGCCTGCAGATCGGCGAAGCTGCGCTCGCTGTCGTCGTAGACCGGCACGTCGACATCGGCCAGGCGCGCGCTGATGCCCTTGGCGAAATCGCAGGCGATCTGCACCTGGCGCAGCAGCGCGAACATGTCCGGGAACAGGCGCGCCTGCAGGTAGGCGTCCGGATCGATCTTACGCTGCGTGGCGTGGGCTTCGGTGCGGGCGAGAATCTCGGCCAGGCTGCCGAGCATTTGTTGGATTACCGGAACTGAAGCTGCGTGCATCGAAAGGGTCATGGCGAAATCGTCGTGCGAAGGGAAGCGCCCATGGTACGACGCGGCGGCGGCCCAGACGCGGCCGATCGCGGCCGATCGCGCCCGCAGCGGCCCGCCGCGACGGCGAATCGCGCCGGGCCGGCCAGGATCCGGGCCGGCTTTGCGCGAACGGTGGTCAGGCCTTCTTGGCGCCGCGTCGCGGCTTGCCCTGCTGCAAGGCCGCCGCCCAGCGCTGCGCGCCGGCGCCCTGATCGCCCCAGGTATCGTCGGGATTGGCCAGCCGGCAGCGATCCAGCGACAGACAGCCGCAGCCGATGCATTGATCGAGGGTGTCGCGCATCAAGGTCAGGTTGACGATGCGCTGTTCCAGCTCGTCCTTCCACGCTGCCGACAAGCGCGCCCAATCGCTGCGCGAGGGCATCCGCGAATCGGGCAGCGTGTCCAGCGCCTCGCGGATCGTCGCCAGCGGCATGCCGACTCGCTGCGCGACCCGGATGATGGCGATGCGGCGCAAGGTGTCGCGGCTGTAGCGGCGTTGGTTGCCGGCCGTGCGCAGGCTGTGGATCAGGCCCTTGGCTTCGTAGAAATGCAGCGCCGAGACCGCCACGCCAGAGCGTTCGGCGACCTGGCCGACGGTGAGTTCCATAGTCATGCTCATCGCCGTTCCCGGGCCGTCGCGGGCATGCGTACGGATGCGGATGCGGGCATCGATGCATGCCTTTGCGGGGTGCGACACATGGACGCTTGACCTCAACTTATATTGAGGTTCTATCCTGCGCGCCATCCCCTTGCGGCGTCAAGTCATGGCCTCTCACCACGCTGACCCAGTCACGACCTGCGGCCTTCCCCGCGTCAAGGCCGTGGTGTTCGACCGCTACGGCGCACCGGAGGTGTTGCGTGCGATCGAACTGCCGATGCCGCAGGCCGATCCCGGCGAAATCCGGGTGCGCGTGCGCGCGGCCGGCGTGCGGCCCAGCGACATCGCCTTGCGGCGCGGACTTGGCGAGCCCGAGATCGAACACGAGTTCGCCCGCAGCGCCGCGCCCGGCGCGTTTCCGCGCCGGATCGGCAACGAGTTCGCCGGCGTCGTCGATCAGATCGGCGAAGGCGTCGAGGACTGGGCGATCGGCGATGAAGTGATGGGCTGGGCCGCGGCGATGAGCTACGCCGAAGCGCTCACCGTGTCGGCCGCACAAGTGGTGCGCAAACCCGCGACGATGTCCTGGGCGGTGGCCGGCGCCCTGCCCTCGACCGGCCAGACCGCGCACGCCGCCCTGCGCCAGTTGCAGGTGAGCGCGGGCGAAACGCTGTTGATCCACGGCGCGGCCAGCGCCATCGGCAGCGTCGCCGCGCAACTGGCGCGCGCCTGGGGCGTACGCGTGATCGGCAGCGCGGCCGCCGCCGATCACGACTACCTGCGTTCGCTCGGCGCGCAACCGGTGCTCGACGACGCGCAAGGCATCGCCCAGACCCGCGCGCACGCGCCGCACGGCGCCGATGCGGTATTCGACGCGCTCGGCGACGAAACCTTCCTCGCCTGGATCGGCCTGGGCGCCGATCCCGGCCGCATCGCGACCTTGCGCGACACCGCGCAGACCCGCCGCCTGGGCCTGCAAGTGCTGCACGACCAGCGCAGCCGCGAACGCCTGGCGGAACTGGCGAACCTGCACGAGAGCCATGGCCTGCTGGTGCACGTGCGCGAAATGTTTCCGCTGACCCGCGCCGCCGATGCGCATCGCGCCGTCGAACACGGGCCGGCGCGCGGCAAGGTGGTGCTGATGGTGTACGAGGCCATGCCGGCGTTGAGGTTGAGCGCATGAGCGCGAACGATGGCTCGATCCGGGCACGCGCGTTGGCGGCCGCTCCTTCGCTGGAATCCATCGAGCCAGGCGCTCCAGCGCCGTCCCCCGACGAAAGCAAGCTGGCGCTGCGGAGCGGACCGGCCGGGGCTGGAGCGCCTGGCTCGGTGGATTCGGTGACGCAGGACGACTCGGGCCGGCACGAAGACGATGGCCAGGCCGACCAGACGACATCGGATGCGGCCGCGACCAGCCTGTACGCGCCGCGCTATCGCGGCCTGACCATCGGCGCGGTGGCGCTGGTGGCCTTGGTCGCGTTCGAAGCGCTGGCGATCACCACCGCCATGCCGACCGTCGCGCGCGCCTTGAACGGCTTGCCGCTGTACGCCTTGGCGTTCGCCGGAACGCTCGCCGCCAGCGTGGTCGGCATGGTCGCCGCCGGACGCTGGGCCGATACGCGCGGCCCGGCCGCGCCCTTGCGTCATGGCATCGCCTGGTTCTCGCTGGGGCTGATCGCAGCAGGTTTAGCGCCGTCGATGTGGCTGTTGATCGCCGGCCGCGTCGTGCAAGGCTTCGGCGGCGGGCTGATTTCGGTCGCGTTGTATGTCGTGGTCGGCCGCGTGTATCCGACTCAATTGCGGGTCAAGGTATTCGTCGCCTTCGCCGCGGCCTGGGCGGTGCCGGCGATGGTCGGGCCGGCGATCAGCGGCGCGATCGTCGAACACGCCGGCTGGCGCTGGGTGTTCCTGTCGGTGCCCATCGTCGCCGCCCTGGCCGCGCTGCTGGTGCTGCCGGCCTTGCGCGGTCTCGGTCCCGCGTCCTCGGCCGACACCGGGCTGTCGAACCACGAGCAAACCACGCGCCTGCTGTGGGCGCTGCTGACCACCGTCAGTCTGCTGGCGCTGCACTACGGCGGCCAGCAACGCGACTGGACCGCGCTGCTGTGGTTGCTGCCGGCGACGGCCGCGTTGGCGCTGTCCGCCTCGCGCTTGCTGCCGGCGGGCGCGTTGCGCGCCGCGCGCGGATTGCCGACGGTGGTGTCGCTGCGCGGCATCGGCGCCGGCGCGTTCTTCATGACCGAAGCCTACATTCCGCTGCTGCTGTCGCAAGAGCGCGGCCTGTCGGCGACTTGGGCCGGACTGGTGCTGACCTTGGGCGCGGTCGGCTGGTCCACCGGCTCGTGGTTCCGCGGCCGCACCACCCAGGCGCGCGCGCCGCAGCGGTTTTTGCAAGCGGGCATGGCGATGATCGCGCTCGGCATCGCCGCGATCGCCGCGCTGATCGACGCGCATACGCCGCTCGCCGTGGGCGTCGCCGGCTGGGTTATCGCCGGTTTGGGCATGGGCCTGATCTATCCGACCTTGTCGGTGCTGATGCTGGAGCTGTCGCCGCCGGAGCGGCAAGGCGTCAACTCTTCGGCGCTGCACCTGGGCGATGCGATCTACACCGCCACCGCGCTGGCGATCGGCGGCTCGCTGTTCGCCGCGCTGCTGAGCCGCTCGCACACCTGGGCCTATGTCTGCGGCTTCGCGATCGCCTTCGCGCTGGCGCTGCTCGGGCTGGCGCTGGCGGCGCGGGTAAGGGTCGTGCGCTGAGTTTCAGCGTGCGCCGGGAGCCACGCAGGTGGCGGCGGTTGTGGGAGGGCCTTCAGGCCCGACGCGTTTCGATCCGATCTGGCCGAAAAGCGTCGGGCCTGAAGGCCCTCCCACAAAAGACTTCTGGCTTCAGCTTTGGGCCTGAAGGTCCCGCAAAAGACTTCCTGCTTCGGATTCTCGGCTTGAAGGCCTCTCACAAAAACCTTGCGGTTTCGGCTTGTTGTTTGCGCCCGCGACTGCCGCAAGCGCTCAACCCGCCGCTTGCGACGCCTGCTGCGACGCGCCCGCCCGCTTCGGCGGGGCTTGCGCCAGTTGTTGATACAACGCCACCACCTGTTCCATCAGCCCCTGCGTGCTCCAACCGCGCGCATCCACCGGACCGGCCGCGGACAACTGCGCGCGCAGTTCCGGCGAACGCAGCACCCGCGCGACGTGGCCGGCGAAGGCTTCGACGTTCTCTTCACTGACCACCGCGCTGTGCGCCCCGCGCAACACCGTCGCGGTGCCCATCACCGCGGTCGAAACGATCGGCACGCCCAGCGCCATCGCTTCGATCAGCACCAGCCCCTGGGTCTCGGTCGGCGAAGCGAATACGAAGGCGTCGCCGGCGCGATAGGCATCGAGCAAGGTCGTGCGCCGGTCCAGATTGCCGAAGAAGCGCACGTTGCGCTCCAGGCCATATTCCTTGGACAGGCGCTTGAGCCGTTCGGCATCGGGCCCTTCGCCGGCGATGACGAACACCAGTTCGGGAAAATCCGCGATCAGCCGTTTGGCCACCTGCAGCAGGAAGGCGATGTTCTTCTCCACGGCCAGACGGCTCACCGTGACCAGGGTCGGCTGGCCCGCGCCGATGCCGTGTTCGGCGCGGAAACGCGCGCCGTCGCCATGGGCGAACTCGTCCAGGTCGATCCCGGTCGGCAACACCGTCGACGGCGTGGCGATGCCGTAGCGATCGAGCACTTCGACCATCTGCGCGGTCGGCACGATCAGATGATCCACGCCGTGACAGAGGAACCGCGACAACCGCCGCGCGACCAGGCGCAGCAGCGCCACCGGCGCCCACGGCAGGTAGTGGCCGATGTATTCCTCGAAATAGGTGTGATAGGTCTCCACCGTCGGCCGTCCGGTCAGTTCGGCCAGGCGAACGCCCAGGCGGTGGGCGCGGAACGGAGTGTGGATGTGGATCACGTCCCAGTGCCGCTGCGTCAGTTGCGGCAGCACCCGGCGCAACTCCGGCGCGCGGATCAGACGGTCTTCCGGATCGAAGAAGATCACCCGCGAATCGAGCCGGACGATCTCGAACTCGGCGCTGTCGTGCAGCTCCTGCCCGCTGCCGGGCCCGTAGTCCGGCGCCACCAGGGTCACCGAATGGCCCATGCGCGCCAGCGACTGGGCGAAGGTGCGGATCGAGGTCGACACGCCGTTGACCCGCGGGAAGTACACGTCCGACAGCATCAGGATGTTCATCCTGCCAGCCTAGGCCTGGGGCGTGACCGATTTGTGTCTGCGGCGGGCTGGCCCTCACCCCAACCCTTCTCCCGCGTAGTTGCATAAGCCGCCCCGCCTTCACACCATAGGCTACCCCGCACCCCGAGCACCGATGCCCGCCTCCGCCGATACGACGTCCGACGCCTTCCCCGACGCCTCTGCGCCGCCGCGCCGCTTCCGCCGCTGGCTCAAACGCGGCGCGGCAATCGCATTGCTGGCCTGGATCGCGATGGGCGTCTACCAGGTACACAAGTCGCTACCGCCCGGAGTGAGCCAGGCCGGGCCGCTGCGCACCGCGGGCAACGTCGCCTTGCTCACCGACATCACCTGGACCGACGCGCGCCAGGTCCGCCACAGCGAGCAGCACGTGTTCGACGAAACCCTGCGCCTGATCGGCCAGGCCCGACGCGTCGTCGTCGCCGACCAATTCCTGTTCAACGATTTCGGCAGCGAAGCCAGCGGCGCGCATTACCGCAAGCTCAGTCAGGAACTCGCCGACGCCCTGATCGCACGCAAGCGCGCGGTACCGTCGTTGCAGGCGGTGCTGATCACCGACCCCATCAACACCGTCTACGGCGGTCTGCCCTCGCCGCGACTGCACGCCTTGCGCGCGGCCGGAGTGGAGGTCGTCGTGACCGACCTGCGCCGACTGCGCACACCCAACCCGGCTTGGTCGGGCCTGTGGCATCTGTGCTGCAGTTGGCTCGGCAACGACGATCGCGATGGCTGGCTACCCAACCCGCTCGGCCCCGGCCAGGTCGATCTGCGCAGTTGGCTGGCGCTGTTCAATCTCAACGCCAATCATCGCAAGACCCTGGTGGTCGACGAAGGCGCAGATTGGACCGCGCTGGTCGCCTCGGCCAATCCGCACGATGCCAGCAGCCTGCACGGCAACGTCGCTCTGCGCTTCAGCGGCGCGGCGGCGTTGGACCTGCTGGCCAGCGAACGCGCGGTGGTCGCGCTGTCCGGCGGCGCCTGGCCGCGCGGGCTACCGACCGCGATCCCGCGCGAAAGCATCGTCGACACCACCTTCGCGCCGCGCGTGCAGGTGTTGACCGAAAGCAAGATCCGCGACGGCCTGCTCGCGGCCGTCGACGGCGCGCGCAGCGGCGACCGTCTGGATATCGCGGTGTTCTACTTCTCGCACCGCCGGCTGGTCGATGCCGTGGCCGCCGCGCACAAGCGCGGCGTCGGCGTGCGCGTGCTGCTCGATCCCAACGAAGACGCCTTCGGCCGCAAGAAGAACGGCGTGCCCAACCGCCAGGTCGCCGCCGAACTGCACCAGGCCGGCGTGCCGGTGCGCTGGTGCGACACCCACGGCGAGCAATGCCACGCCAAGCTGCTGCTGCGCACCGGAGGCGACGGCAAGATCGAACTGATCGCTGGTTCGGCCAACTACACCCGGCGCAATCTGGACGACTACAACCTCGAATCCAGCGCGCGCGTGGTCGCGCGGGCCGATGCGCCGGTGGCGATGCAGGCCGCGGCCTACTTCGAACAAAGCTGGAGCAACGGCGACGGCCGCGGCATCAGCACCGACTATCCCAAGTACGCCGACGATTCGGCCTGGCGCAAGGTCTGGTATCGCTTCAGCGAAGCCAGTGGTTTGTCGAGTTTCTAGCCATCCTCGTCGCGCCGCGCATCCGATGGCGCGCGCTCGGTCGCGCACTCCACCGCGTGAGCTTGCAGTCATATACGTTTCCAGACCAGGGCAGTCCTGCCGGCGCCATTGCGCATAGGTCAAACCGTAGTAACCCTGCGCGGTTCCCGGGATGGCTTCGCGCACGGCCTGCGTGCCGGCGCGACGTAAGCGCAGCCCGGCGCGCGCTCAAGCCGACGGCACAGTCAACGCCGACCAAACCGTTTCAGCGACCGAAACCGCGCGACAGATCGCAGCGGCTGCGTTTCGTGACCGCCGCCACGCGTCCGCTTCGCGGCGGCGACGCCCACGGCCCCGTCTCGCGCCCCGACACGCCGATACCGTATCGTGCGCGCATGGACGAATTCCGCTACCTGCGCGGCTACGGCGAGCGCGTGATGGACCAGGTCCGCGCGCTGATCGACAGCGGGCGGCTGGCCGAGGTGCTGCGCGAGCGTTACAGCGGCGGCCATGAAGTGCGCGACGACAAGGCGCTGTTCGAATACGTGGTCGGCCTGAAAGAGCGCTACATGCGCAAGGCTGAGCCGCTCAACAAGGTCATCTACGACAACAAGCTGCACGTGGTGAAACACGCGCTGGGCACCCACACCGCGATTTCGCGCGTGCATGGCGGCCGGCTCAAGGCGGCGCGCGAGATCCGCATCGCCACCTTGTTCCGCGACGCTCCGGCCGAGTTCCTGGAGATGATCGCGGTGCACGAGTTGGCCCACCTCAAGCACCGCGATCACGACAAGGGCTTCTACCAGTTGTGCACCCACATGAGCCCGGCGTACCACCAGCTCGAATTCGATCTGCGCCTGTACCTGACTCAGCTGGAACTTCAGGCGAAGCAAACCAAGGAAACACCATGACCGAACGCGTGCGCAGCGCGACGTTTCACCCTGCACTGCGTGGCTGCGGCCGCTGGCGATCCTGATCGCCACCGCTTGCGCGCATGCTCCGCCCGCCTCGCGGCCTCCATATGCCTGTTCCGGCGTGATCGCCTACCGGCTCGCCGACTCGCCAGGCCCGAGTGGCCACGCCCTCGCCTTCACGCCTTGGGCGTTCATGCTGAGCTCGCAGGCGCCGGGAAGTTTGTACGGAGTCGAGGAAAGCGATGTCCTGGGCCGCGGCGAGACCGACCAGGACGGCCGCGTCGTGATGACCGATGCGCAACAGCAGGCCGTGACCCGCGCCTACTGCGACACGCCGGAAAAGCTCTGGCTGGTCTACCCGGGCCAGAACCAGCGGGTCCGTTTCTACGACTTGAGCCTGGCCAGGAATCCGGACGAACGCCTGTTCTATGCCATGGTCCAGATGGGCTACATCAACGGCGAGGACTTGCCGGTTTATCGTCGCGGCTATTTCGAATCCGACGGCAAATCGGTGCTGTCCTACGCCTTGGAAGCCGAACAGGTGGCCGGCAAGGCCGCCTTGTCGAGCAAGCTGCAGGCCGCCTGGGGCGCGCAAAAGTAGCCGCCGGCGCCAACGTTCGCGCAGTCGACCGGATCGCGCCGGGCGAGCGCCGGCGGCCTCATACGTCGGTGAACGGATCGCGGCCGTAGTTGCTCGCGTAAGCGTTCTCGACTCCGGGCAGGATCTCGACGATCGCGAAATAGCGATCCCAGAACGGGGTTTCGCGCAAGGCCTCCACCACCAGTTCGTAAGCGTGATGGCTGTCGGCCTGCCATTGCCAGATGTCGGTGACGCGGGCGTTGTAGAACTCGATGTCGAAGAACTTCAAGCGCACCTGGTCGCGGTGTTTGCGCAGGATCGGCGTCATGTGCTCGGCGATCAGCTTGAAGCGGTTGTCGATGTCGAAGGCCAGCCATTCGGGCTGGGTCTTGACCAGCATGAAGACGGTCAGCGCGGCGGCGTGCCCGGCGGTCTGGATCGGTTGCGTGTCGCTCATCGGAATGCCTCTGTGGCGTTGCGGGGAATGTGCGGACACAATATGAGCGATTGCTCATATTCACTACTCGCATCCCGCCATGGCCGCCAAGCCCCGCAAGAACGCGCTGAAACCGCGCAAATCCCCGCGCCAGAGCCGCGCCGCCGAAACCGTGGCGGCGATCGTGGAAGCGGCGGCTCGCATTCTCGAACGCGGCGGGCTGCCCGCGTACAACACCAACGCTGTGGCCGAGCGCGCCGGCGTCAGCATCGGCTCGCTGTATCAATACTTCCCCAACAAGGACGCCCTGACCGCGGCCTTGATCGACCGCGAGACCGCCACGCTGCTGGCCGACATCGCCTCGGCCCGCGCCCAGGCCAGTTACGCCGAAGGCATCGCCTGCCTGGTGCGCGGCGCGATCGCGCATCAGTCGCGGCGGCCGGCGCTGGCGCGCCTGCTCGATTTCGAGGAACGCCGCCTGCCGCTGCGCGATCGCGATCTGCAAGTGGACCGCGCGGCCCAAGCCTGCCTGTCGACGCTGCTGCAACGCGCAGATGCGCCCGCCGTCGCCGGCGACGGGCATTCGCCGCCGGAGGTCATCGGGCTCGATACGATCGCGATCGTCCGGGCGATCGTCGACGGCGCCGGAGAACGCGGCGACCTGCAGGCGCAGGCGCTGGAGCGTCGCGTGCTGCATGCGGTGTTCGGCTATCTCGGAACGCCGCGCCGCGCGCGCGGCCGGGCGCGGGTTCGCCCCGCCCCGGCGACGGATCGGTGACACCGCGCCGGTGCCCTTCAGCCCAGCACGCGGACATCGCCGCGGGCCAAAACACCGACCCGGGCCGAGCCTGAACGCTTCCGAACAACCGCGAACCGGCGGACGTTGTACGATAACGGCCCTGAGCGCAAACGCCTTCGCGGGCCGCTCGGACCGGATCGCAAAGGCGCGGCGGCATCCAAGCGCCCGATCCGGTTCCCTTCCTCCCAACGACGACGCCCGACATGGATCGTTTCGAAATAGGATCGCTGATCGAGCAACGTCTTGCTCGGGCCATCGACGAATCCGGCCGCCAATGGCAGCAGGCCGCGCCGATCCATTACTTCATCGTCGACGATCTGTTGCCGGTGGAACTGGCCATGCAGATCCGCCAGGCGTTTCCGCAAACCTCGCAGATGATGCTGCGCAAGAGCCTGCGCGAGCTCAAATACATTTCCGCGCAGATGGATCGGCACGCGCCGATTCTCGAGGAAATCATCTTCGCCTTCCAGCAGCCGGCGGTGGTGGAACAGGTGCGCGCGATCACCGCGCTGCGCTCGCTGTATCCCGACGAGCATCTGTATGCCGGCGGCATCTCGGTCATGGGTCGCGGGCATTTCCTCAACCCGCACCTGGACAATTCGCACGACAAGGATCGCGAGCGTTATCGCGTGCTGAACCTGCTCTACTACGTTTCGCCGGACTGGCAGGAAACCAACGGCGGCAATCTGGAAGTATGGCCCGACGGCCCCGACGGCCGGCCGACCACGATCGTGAGCCGCTTCAACCGTCTGGCCGTGATGGTGACCAACCAGCACTCCTGGCATTCGGTGTCGACCAGCCTCAGCGACGAGTTGCGCTGCTGCGTCTCGAACTATTACTTCTCCGATCATCCCGCCGCCAGCGACGAGTATTTCCATCCCACCTCGTTCCGCGGCCGCCCCGATCAACCGGTGCGCGATATCGCCCTGCGCGCCGACGCCGCCGCGCGCGGCTGGTTGCGCAAACTGTTTCCCAAGGGCGTTCGCCCGGCCAAGCACGTTTACAACAAGGATCGCTGAGGCGGGGGGCGCGCATTGCCGCAATCCTCCTGTAGGAGCTGCGCAAGCTGCGACCAACCGAAGCTACGCACGCAAGCGCATCCCACCGAAGCCCGGACAGTCGGCAAAGCACGTCCAAGCGCTGCAGTGTTATGACCCACGCAAGCGCATCCCACCGAAGCCCAGACAGTCGGCAAAGCACGTCCAAGCGCTGCAGTGTTATGGCCCACGCAAGCGAATCCCACCGAAGCCCGGACAGTCGCCAAAGCACGTTCAAGCACTTGCGGTGCTATGGCTTCGAAGGGTCACGTGGTATTGAGTCGCTTCGGTTGGTCGCAGCTTGCGCAGCTCCTACAGCTTGTGGCCGTGGCATCTTCGAGACGTGGCAAGCACCAATCAATCGGATTTGTCTTCTTCGCGCACCATCAGCAGGGCGATCAGGGTCAGCGCGCCGGCCGCGGCGAGGTAGTAACCCACGTAGGCCAGGCCGTAGCTGCCGGCCAGCCAGGTCGCGATCGACGGCGCCAGCGACGCGCCGAGAATGCCGGCCAGATTGAACGCCAGCGAGGCGCCGGTATAGCGCACCGGTGTCGGGAACATTTCCGCCAGGATCGTCCCCAGCGGGCCGTAGGTCAGTCCCATGATCCCCAGTCCCAAGCCCAGGAACAACAGGGTGCCCCAGGCGTTGCCGCTGGCGAACAAGGTCTCGAACAACACCCCGAACGCCATCACCGCCAGGGTCGACAGGATCATCGCCAGCCTGCGCCCGCAGCGATCGGCGAACATCGCCGACAACGGGATGGTCGCGGCGAAGAACAGCACGCTGCCCAATTGCAGCAGCAGGAACTGCTCGCGCGAGTAGCCCAGCCGCGAGGTGCCCCAGCTCAGCGCGAACACGGTCATCAGATAGAACAGCACGAAGGTGGCCAACGCAGCGAAGGTGCCCGCGAGCAACGCGCCGGGATGGCGCAGCAGCACCGTGATCATCGGCGTCTTGACCCGCTCGTGGTGATCGATGGCCTTCTGGAACGCCGGGGTTTCGCTGATCCGCAACCGCACCCACAGCCCCACGAACACCAGCACCGCGCTGGCCAGGAACGGAATGCGCCAGCCCCAGGCGAAGAACGCTTCGTCGCCCATGGTGTCGGTCAGCAACAGGAAAATGCCGGTGGACAGGAAGAAACCGATCGGCGCGCCGAGTTGCGGAAACATCCCGTACCAGGCGCGCTTTCCCGGCGGTGCGTTCTCGGTCGCCAGCAACACCGCGCCGCCCCATTCGCCGCCCAGGCCCAGGCCTTGGCCGAAGCGGCACAGCGCCAGCAACGCCGGCGCCAGGATGCCGATGCTGCCGTAGGTCGGCAGCAGGCCGATGGCCACCGTCGACACGCCCATGGTCAGCAAGGCCGCGACCAGGGTCGCCTTGCGGCCGATGCGGTCGCCGAAATGACCGAACACCGCCGCGCCCACCGGCCGGGCGAAGAACGCCAGGGCGAAGGTCGCCAGCGATTGCAAGGTCGCGGTGGTCGGATCGGTAGCGGGGAAGAACAGTTTCGGAAACACCAGCACCGCGGCGGTGGCGTAGATGTAGAAGTCGAAGAATTCGATGGTGGTGCCGATCAGGCTCGCGAACAGCACGCGGGCGGGAGAGTTTGCGGAGGCCGGGACGGCTTTCGCGGAGGCCTGGACGGCTGCGGACATCGGGATTTCCGGACGGGGGACCTTGTCTTGATACCCGATCCGGGCCCTGCTCTGCAAAGCCCGCACGCACAGTCCGCGTGCGCATCCCGCATGACCCCCGCGCGCCCACTGGCCGCGGCGGGCGCGATCCGGCATGGTTGCGCGGACTCCCCCACGAGTTCGAACCATGAGCCCTGCTCCCCTCCGTGTCGCGCTGGTCGGCTACGGCTTCGCCGGCAAGACCTTTCATGCGCCGCTGATCGCGGCCACGCCGGGACTGTCGCTGGAATTGATCGGTTCCAGCGACGCGGCCAAGGTCCATGCCGACCATCCGCAAGCGGCGGTGATCGCCGACCCGCTCGCCGCGGTCACCGACCCGCGCGCCGACCTGGTGGTGATCGCCACCCCCAACCACAGCCACGCACCGCTCGCGCGCGCCGCATTGGCCGCGGGCAAGCACGTGGTGGTCGATAAACCGTTCACCCTGGATTTGGCGCAAGCGCGCGAACTCGCCGCGCTGGCCGCCGAGCACCAGCGGCTGCTGTCGGTGTTCCAGAATCGGCGCTGGGACAGCGACTACCTCGGCGTGAAGCAGGCCATCGACGACGGCCTGCTCGGCGAGGTGGTGCATTTCGAATCGCATATCGACCGCTTCCGTCCGCAAGTGCGCGAGCGTTGGCGCGAACAGGCCGGCCCGGGCACCGGGGTGTGGTGGGATCTGGGGCCGCATCTGGCCGATCAGGCGCTGTGCCTGTTCGGCCTGCCCGAGCGGGTGATCGCCAGTCTGGCGGTGCAGCGCGACGGCGCGGTGGTCGCCGACTGGGCGCACGTGGTGTTCGAATACGGCGCGCGCCGGGCGATCCTGCACGCCGGCATGCTCGCCGCCGGCGGCAGCGCGCGATTCGTGGTGCACGGCACCCGCGGCAGCCTGGTCAAGCCGCGCGCCGATCAGCAAGAAGCGCAGTTGTTGTCGGGGCTGATTCCCGGCGCGCCGGGCTGGGGCAAGGACGACGACGCCTTCGCGTGGCACGACGAACAAGGCCAAAGCGCGCTGCCCGCGCCGGCCGGCGACCAGCGGCGCTACTACATGGCGGTGCGCGACGCGGTGCTGGGTGTCGGCGCCAACCCGGTGACGCCGGCGCAGGCGGTGGCCTTGATGGCGGTGCTCGAAGCGGCGGTCGCATCGGCCGAACAAGGCCGCGCGGTGGCTCCGGCCTTGAGCGAGCACGAACGCGAGGCGTTCGCTCGCAGCTGAGCGGCGCCAGCGGGCACGTCGGCGCGCGAGCGATGTCCGCTGCGATCGTCGCAGTTCGCTTGCGCTCGCTGTAGAAGCATGAACCCGAGCGGCATCGCGCGCGGCGCGATACCGAACCGTATCGTTCAGGCGCGCAACGCATCGGCTCGCCGCGACAGGCGCTACGCACTGGTTTTTTTGCGTGCGTCGGAAACTAAACTTCCGACTTGGAAACAGCGAAAACCAAGTACGCCTGCGTATGCATCGCCTATTCGCATGCAAACGCCATAACGCATCACGCCGGAGAGTCGATGCCGCGCACATCCGCATCGCCGCGCGAGCGAAACTGCAAGCGATGAAATGCTTGCAACCGATCGACGCGCACACGCGCAGCGACGAATCGATCGCAGATCCGGCAAACGGAACTAAGCCCTGCGACTAATGCGCGATGCATCAAGGTTTCGCGCCTCGCGGGTTTTCTACTCTTTGCCCGCACCACCCACGCGGCACCGTCCTTCCCCGTTAACGACGCCGCGGCGCGATGGATGCGACACATAACCCGAACGATTCACGCCTCATCACGCTTTTAGCACGAGCCCAGCATTCGCGAGGCTTGCGCCCTGACTACAGTTACCGGAGCGGCCTGCGCCGGCTCCGTATTCCTGGGTTTCATCACAGGGCATCCGATCGAACCGACCCGCAACGGTGCGCGCGCCGTCGGCGGCGGCTGCGCGATGCCGACTGCGAACGACAACGACCTGAGCAAACCGATCGCATCAACGGATTCCATCCGCGTCTTCTCTCATCAACCGAGCAGGAAATCATCATGAATCAACGTAACCTCCGCTCCGCCCGCCTGAGCGCCGTCGCCTGCGCCCTGGGCCTGGCCTTCGCCGCCAACAACGCCGCAGCGCAAAGCTCGGAAGTGGCCAACGCCGCGGTCAAGGCCTGCGCCGTCAGCGGCAGCGTGACCGTCACCGTGCTCGGCCTCAACACCACCCTGCCGCTGCCGTGCACCGGCCAGGCGCAGCAGACCGTGGCGGGCAGCGACGAGAACAGCGCGCTCGGCGTGGATCTGGGCCTGCTCGGGCTGGTCAACGTGATCAAGCTCGACGCCGTGCACCAGCGCGCCGACTACACCCACCTCACCGGCGCCACCGCGCTGGACGGCTTCTCCGAAGCCGCCGGCCTGAGCCTGGTGCAGAACCTGGTCACCGCGCAGGGCCTGCGCGGCTCGCTGGCCTGCGATTCGCTGTCCGGCGACACCCGTCTGCGGTGCCAAGCCAGCTCGACCATCGCCGACGTGCGCGTGGCCGGCGGCAACGTCATCACCATTCCCTCGCCGATTCCGCGCGACTTCACCGTGCCGGTCGGCGGCAGCCTGCGTCTGACCGTGCTCGGCCTGCCGATCGAAGTGCCGGTCGGCGGCGCGCTGACGCTCAACCACGCCGTCGCGATCGGCGCGGGCACCCGCAACGTCACCGTGCAGCATCAGCCGGCCGCGCTGACCCTGGGCGGCAGCGTGTCGGTGGGCGGCCTGGGCCTGGTCGGCGTACGCGTGGAAGCGGTGGCCAGCCCGTCGACCATCACCGTCAACGCGAACCGCCCGGTGACGGCGGTGACCATCGACTGATCCGACGCGATCGGATCGTCGCCGCGCGCTGCGTGGCGATCGCACCTGCGCATCTCGCTCCGCATCGCCACGGCGATGCGGAGCGTTCGCGCGCGCCGGGTCATGGCCGAGCCGGCAACAGGCCGCGCAGCACCGCATCGAGATCGGTTTCGCCGCGCAGTCGCTGCGCCGGCGCGTCGGCGAAATCCAGCCAGCCCTCATTGAATCCGTCGAGCATGCGCATGCGCGGTTCGGGGTGGCGCATGCCCTGCGCGCGGAACCGGGCCTCCCACTGCGCGCGGTCGACGGTCTGCGCGAAAATATCCCGCCCCAACGCACGCGCCAACGCCACGGCGATGTCGCGCGGCGCTACCGCCCGCGGGCCTTCCAGTTCGACCACTCGCGACCGGCTCACCGGTTCGCGCAGCAATCGCGCCGCGACCTGCCCGACATCGGCGCTGGCGACCATCGGGATCGCGCGTTCGAGCGGATCCAGATAGCTCTCATACACGCCGCGCTCGCTCGCGCCGGCGATGTCCCATTCGCAATTGTCCAGAAACCAGGCCGGGCGCAGCACGCTGACCGGCATCGGCAGTTCGGCCAGCGCCTGCTCCATCAGCGTGTGCTGGCTCAGCAGGTTCTCCTGCGCGGCCTGGGCGCCGACCGTGGACAACGACACCACACGCCGTGGGCGCGCCTGGCGCAGCGCCGCGCAGACCGCCTCGATCCGCGCGCGCGCCGCGGGAAACCCGGGCTCGGGATCGAAATCCGGCGGCGGCAGCACGAACACCGCCTCGGCGTCGGCGAACGCGGTCGCCAGGGCCTGGGCATCGCTCAACTCGGCCACGGCCAGTTCGCAACCGCGTTCGCGCCAAGGGTGGCCCTTGCCTGGATCGCGCACGACCGCGCGCACGCGCTGGCCCGCGGCCAGCAGTTCCTGGGCGGCGGCGCCGCCGACGCGGCCGGTGATTCCGGTGATGACGTACATGGCAGATTCCCGTGAAGTCGAAAGCGCAGCCGGACAAGCCGCTGCGTGGACGGCATCATAGGAACCGGCGCGGGTGGACCCAAGCGCGCCAGTGTCACAAGATTGATGATCTTCAGTCACTAATCCAAACGAGGCGATCCCATGAGCGTCGACGGACGTTTGCTGGCCAACATCGGCGTACTCGCCGCGGTGGTCGAAGCCGGCGGTTTCGCCCGCGCCGCCGATGCGCTGGGCCTGACTCCATCGGGGGTCAGCCGCGCGGTCGCGCGTCTGGAATCGCGCATCGGCGTGCGCCTGCTCGATCGCACCACCCGTTCGATGACGCTGACCGACGAAGGCCGGCGCCTGTACGCGCAAGTCGGCCCGCTGATGAGCGGCATCGAGGACGCGGTCGGCCAGACCTCGGGCGCGGGCACGGCGGTGCGCGGGCGGCTGCGGGTCAACGTCGATGCGTTCTTCGCCCGGATGATGCTGGCGCCGCACCTGGGCGAGTTTCTCGAACGCCATCCGGCGCTGGAACTGGATCTGGTCACGCGCGAACAGCTCGGCGATCTGATCCGCGAGGGATTCGACCTGGCGGTGCGGTTCGGCGCGCCGCCGTCTTCGTCGCTGGTCGCGCGCAGACTGCTGCACACGCGCACCATCACCATCGCCGCGCCCGCGTATCTGGCCCGTCGCGGCGCGCCGACGACGCCGGCCGGGCTTGCCGACCATGCCTGCATCCGCATGCGCGACAGCCTGTCCGGGCAGCCGCCGACGCAGTGGAGCTATCGACGCGGGCGGCAACGGATGGAGGTGAAGATTCAAGGACGGCTGCTGGTCAACGAATTCGGCAGCATGCTCGGCGCCTGCCTGTCCGCAGTCGGCATCGCCCGGGTCAAGGCGATCGGCGTGCAGCGTTTTCTCGACAGCGGGCAACTGGTCGAAGTGCTGCCGGACTGGCACGGCGAGTCGTTCCCGCTGTATGCGCTGTACCCCTCGCGGCATCTGCCGGCGGCGAAGCTGCGCGCGTTCGTGGATTTCGTCGCCGCGTTGGCGCAGCCGGCCCCGTAAGGGATTGGAGCCGCCGACGGATCGATGATGCCGCCGGTGCAATTGCGCAAACTCGATCAAGACCGGCCCCGCGCACTGGCCCGGCGCGACCGCCACCGAGCACCGCACCGCCCCGCCCTGGCCCGGCGCGCGCCCGTTCCACCGGCTCTTCAACTCGCGCTTACATTCGGGACGCTACCTTGGCGGCATGACGAACCCTATCTGGTCGCAGTTCCAGGATCGCCGGCGATGAGCGCGCCGTGCGATTACAGCTTCGGCATCGAGGAGGAGTTTTTCCTCGTCCGCCCGCACAGTCGCCTGCTCGCCGCCCAGGTCCCCTCGCGTCTGCTCAAGCGCGCGCGCGCCGAGCTGGGCGATTCGATCGAAAGCGAACTGCAGCAGGCGCAGATTGAAATCGCTTCGCCGGTGCAATGCGACATCGCCCAGGCGCGGCGCCAGCTCGGCGAGCTGCGCCGCGGCCTGGCCGCGCTCGCGCACGAACACGGCCTGGCCTTGCTCGCCGCCGGCACCCATCCACTGGGGCAATGGCGCGAACAAAGCCAGACCGACAAGCCCCGCTATCGGCGTTTGGTCGAAGACTTCCAGATCGTCGCCCGGCGCAGCCAGGTCTGCGGGCTGCACGTGCATGTGCAGTTGCCCGACGGGATCGACCGGGTCCAGGTGATGAACCGGGCCATGCCGTGGCTGCCCTTGTTGTTGGCCTTGTCCACGTCTTCGCCGTTCTGGGACCGCGGCAACACCGGGCTGATGAGTTATCGCCAAGCCATGTACGACGAATGGCCGCGTACCGGCATTCCCGACTTCTTCGCCGACGAGGCCGAGTACGACGCCTTCGCCGCGGTGCTGCGACGCGCCGGCGCGATCGCCGACGCCGGTTCGCTGTGGTGGGCGATCCGGCCTTCGCCGAACTTCCCCACCGTCGAACTGCGCATCGCCGATGCCTGCACCCGGCTGGAAGACAGTCTGGCGATCGCCGCGCTGTATCGCTGCCTGATGCGCCACCTGTGCGAGCATCCGGGCGAAGCGCCGCCATGCAACGCCACCACCCGCCGGATCATCGACGAGAACCGCTGGCGCGCGAAACGTTTCGGCCTGCAGGCGCAGTTCATCGATGCGCAAGGCGCCACCGAACCGGCGCTGGCGCAGTTGCATCGTCTGCGCGAGCTGTGCGCGGACGATGCGCGCCAGCTCGATTGCACCCAGGCCTTGACCGCGCTGGACGACATCGTCGAGCACGGCACCAGCGCGCATGTCCAATTGTCGATCTACCGCGAACAACGGGCGAGCGGAGCCAACCGAGGCACGGCGCTCAAGGCCGTGGTCGACTGGCTGTTGCAAACCACCGTTCCCGCGCCGCCCAGCCACTGACGCCCGCCTTCCGGATGCCCGCCATGCCCTCGCCCGCCCGCAAACTGTTGATCGGCCTGTCGCCGCGCATGATGCGCAACTTGCCGCCCGAATATGGCTTCCGCAACAAGACCTTGCAATACCTCGAACAATCGATGGCGCATTGGGTCATGGCCAGCGGCGCGCTGGTGGTGATGATCCCCACCGTCGACGCCGAGGGCGCGGTCCAGGCCACCGATCTGTCGGTGCGCGACTACGCGCGCTCGCTGGACGGGCTGATCCTTCAGGGCGGCGCCGACATCGATCCGATCGCATACGGCGAGCGTCCCAGCGAACTGCTGATGACCACCGATCCGGAGCGCGACCGCTTCGAGCTGACCCTGTTGCGCGCGTTCGTCGACGCCGGCAAGCCGGTGCTCGGCATCTGCCGCGGCATGCAGCTGATCAACGTCGCTCACGGCGGCAGCCTGTATCAGGACCTGGTCGGCGGCGGCGCGACCCGCTCGCAGCACTACGTTCCGGCGCAGTACGACGAGCACGCCCATTCCCTGCGCATGCGCGAACAAGGCTGGCTGGCCTCGCTGTATCCGCAGGCCGCCGATCCGCAGGTCAATTCGATCCATCACCAGGGCGTCAAGCAACTCGGCGACGGACTGGAGGTCGAGGCCTGGTCGGAAGACGGCATTGCCGAATGCATCCGCGGCACCGGCGAGAGCTTCGTGGTCGGCGTGCAATGGCATCCGGAATTCCACGACCATCGATTCCCCGACCTGTTGCCGGGGCGGCCGTTGTTGATGGCGTTCATGGAAGCCGCGCGGCGCTTCGAGCAGGCGTTGGCGGCTTGAAGCGACACGGTTCGAATCGGTATCTCCATCGCTGTTGACGTTGTTGTTGTTGCTCCTGTTTCCGTTGAAGAGCCAAAGCGTATCCGCTGGCACAGCAGAACCACCGCTCTCAACACGAAAAAAAACGGAGGCGGCCCCGCGGCCGCCTCCGTTCCACGCCTTTCGGCGATGCGACGCCGTTCAGCCCGCGATGCAGTTGTAGCAGACCAGGGCGAAATCCTGGTCGGTGTCGTCGCCGGAGTTGGGCAGACCGTTGGAGTTGATGTCGGTCGCGCGCACTTCCACGTTGACGCTGCCGCCGTGCTGCGCGGCCTGCAGGAACACGCCTTCGTTGTTGTTGCGCGCATCGGCGGCGCCGCCGGTGACCGACCAACCGCTGGTGTTGACCACGTTGCCCAGATAGGTGCTGCTGCCGGCGGTCACGCGCAGGTCCAGATTGTTGTTCCACGCCGGCGTGGTGCCGCCCAGGCCGTGGCCCGGCGCGTCGGTCCACACCAGCATGATCCGCACCGGCTTGGTCGCATCGGCCGCGGTGAAGCGCCGCGTCCAGGTCTCGCCGCTGTTGTTGAACACATGGCTCTGATCGACGTACTGCACCGCCTGCGCCGGACGCAGCACCGGATCGATCAGCATGCGGCCCCAGCCCTGCTTGCTGTCGGGCGCGGTGGTCAACACCACGCCGTCGGCGTCGAGCTTGCCGACCAGGTTCTGCGCCACCGCGGTGAACGCGGCGCGGGTCAGCGCCGGGCTCGGCGTCGCGCCGGCGAACTTGTTGCGGTAGTACTGGGTGAACAAGGCGCTGGCGCCGGCGACCTGCGGCGAGGCCATGCTGGTGCCGCACATCAGGCCGTGGCCGGTGGCGCTGTTGGCCGAATCGATCGAACAACCCGGCGCGACGATACCCGGAATGCGCCGGCCGTCGCGCGCCGGACCGTGCGCGGTGTTGCTGGACAGATCGTTGATCGCCGCGATCTGCACCGTCGCCGAACTCTGCCCCTTGGTGGAGCCCACGGTGAAGGTGTTCTTGGCTTCGTCCGGCGAGCCCTGGCTCTGGGTGCCGCCGTTGCCGTTCATGAACGACAGCACGAAGTTCAAGGGCTGATCGCCAGCCGCATCCGGATCGGCGTCGCGCACGCCCACGTCGACCTGACGCGTATCGCCGTCGTAACCGCGCGGCGAACCCGACGGGCCCCAACTGTTGCCGGAGATGGTCGCGCGGTTGCGCACCGACTGGGTCATCAGCAACAGCATGCCGCCGGGCTGGGTGTAGAACGGCGAGTACACCTGCTCGACCAGCTTGGCGCCCGGCGCCACGCCGAGCCCGCGCAGGAAGCTGCCGGTCGACGCGGTGGCGCGGACGTTGGACGCGCCGTCGCCGGCCATGATCGCCGCGGTGTGGGTGCCGTGCGCGCTGCTGGCCGAGCCGCCGCAGGTGGTGCCGGTGCACGTGGTCATGCGCGCGGTCAGGTCCGGATGGGTGTGATAGATGCCGCCGTCGACGTTGGCGATGATCGCGCCGGTGCCGTTCACGCCCGCTCCGCTGAGATAGCTCAAATAGCCGGGCACGGCCAGATTGCTGGCGTTGACGTTGCCGGCGTTGATCTGGCTGCTCATCTCGCCGCGCAGGCCGCCGTCGGTGGGCACGGTCTGCACGCTGTACACGCCCGGCGTCTGCGCGAGCGCGGCGATGCTGTCGCCGGGCACTTGCAAGGTCTGAGTCTGCAGGCCGCGATCGACGATCTTCGCGCCGCTGCCGACATCCTTGACGCCGAGTTGGTTCAAGGTCGCGCCCAATTGGCCGCTGCCGCGGCGACTGATCACGCTGACCTCGACCGAGCCCGATGCGGCCTTGCTACGCAGTTCCGGCTGCACCTTGTACGCCGGCAGGAAGTCGCCGCTCCAACGCACTTCCGATTGCCCGGCCAGGCGCTTCAACGCGTCGCGCTTGCCCCAGGCGATGTAGGTGTAGGGATGCAGGTACTGCACCGGTTCCAACCCGGCGCTGCGCAGTTCGTCCAGCCATGCCTGCTGCACCGGCCCCTTGAACTGCACCAATCGCCAGTCCTCGCCGTCGGCGCGGGTCCGGCCCCAGGCGCTGGCGGCTTGCACGGGCTTGCTCTTGAGCGGATCGAAACGCGCTCCGCCCAGATCCAATTCGAATTCGCTCGCGGGCGCCGATGCGGCCTGCGCGAAAGACAACAACGGTGCAACGGTAAGCGCTACAGCCAAAGCCGTGAGCGGGATGCGGCGACGGTTCATGCGGTTCTTCTCCAGAAAGGTTCGGCAAGCGCCGCCCGCGCGGGGCGACGGCTGGGTGGGTTCGATCTTGGAAAACACCGGACAGCAACGTCCGTGCTGCGTGCGTCGCGGGACGCTCGCCGACACTGCGCCCTGCGGAGGATGCGCGTCCATTCGAATACGAACCGCGCTTCTAAATGATCGTTGAGGGCGATCACAGAACTTCGAACTGGTGGCTGAAGGCGTCAAACGGGTGGAAAGGCGTCGCGTTCCCTTCACATCGCCATGCCATGACGCTTTCGGTCACATCGCCACGATGCCGCCGAATGGAGATGGCTCAGCTAACCGATACGTTCTACGCGACCTTGAGCGGATGCGGTCGCGGCTCGCGCCGCTCCTACAAGTGAATTGCGCGACTGCGCGCGAGCATGCCGCGACAAAAAGAAACGGCGCCCTCAGGCGCCGTTTCTTTTGTCGACATGGGCGGGCTTATCCGGCCACCGCCGCGGTAATCACGATCTCGACCTTGAACTTCGGATTCGCCAGCGGCGCCTGCACAGTCGCGCGCGGCGGCGTGTGGCCCGGGGCGACCCAGGCGTCCCACACCGTGTTCATGCCTTCGAAATCGGCCATGTCGGTCAGGAATATCTGCGCCATCAAGATGCGGCTCTTATCGCTGCCGGCGCGCGCCAGCAAGGCATCGATCGAGGCCAGGGTCTCGCGGGTCTGGCCGGCGATGTCGAGGTGCTCGCTGTCGGGCACTTGCCCGGCCAGATAGGCAACGCCGTTGTAGACGGCCATCTCCGACAAGCGGGCGCCGACGTCGAATCGCTGGATCATGGTTCACCTCAGGGATGTGGGGCGCCCATTGTGGGTCATCGCGGCGGCGCGCACACCCCGTGCCTGCGCACGAACGCGCGGCGCCCCAGCCCGCCGGCGAATCACATCTCCGGTGTGCCGGCCTGGATGATGCGATCGCTTTCCTGCCGGTCCTCGCTGCGCTCGGCACGCAGCGCCGCATCGGCGTTGGCGCGATGCTGGGCGCGAATCTGCGGCGGCAAGGCGTCGACCTGACGATTGGCCTGCATCATCGCGCGTTCGCCCGGCGGCAACTGGCAATTGCGACTGAGTATCTCGAGTTCATCGCCGGTGCGGGCCGCGCCGCTCTGCACGTTCACCACCACCCCGAGCGTATCGCCCAGCGGTTCGAGCTGATTGCAGATCGCATCGATGGTGCCGTAGGTCCGTTCGCCGTTGCGGTTGACGATCACGAACAGATTCTCGTTGTCGATCCACGCCACCGTGCGCACGCCCTTGACGCTTTTGGCGACGATGCGCGCGTTCTCGCGATCGACCTTGCGCGCCGGATCGGCCAGGCGGATCGAGCGGTTGACGTCTTCGTTGAGCGCCTGCAAGTTCTGCTGCAGGCCCTTCTGATCGCCGCCGAGCGCCTGGCTGCGCATCTTGACCAGGCGCTCGGCGGTTTGCGCCGGATCCAGCGGCTGGCCCGCGCGTTGCGGCGGCGCCGCGGCCTCGCGTTCGGCCTGGCCGCCGCAAGCGCCCAGCAGCAGCGTCAACGCCCATACGATGGCCGTGGCGGTTCGCGTATTCGTCTCGTGTTTCATCGCTGCACCTCGCCGCCGCGCGGCCGGGGGAACCTGAGCGGGATTCGTGACGCCGGACGGGCTTGTGCCAGCGTCGCCATAGGGCGGGTTATACCCCGTTGCGGGCGCAAACGGTTGCCGCATCGCAACGCAAATGCGACCGCGGTCGCGCCGGCAGCGTACCCGCGCGGCGGATCGCGCGATTTCCCCGCGGCCCACGCCCTTTTCGCGACCGCTGCCCGGATTCATCTTTAACCTCGCCGTTACAGTCGCCCGCAGCTCGAATGACAGCGCTGCCATGCCCGCCGCCGACGCGGCACGTCCGGATATCGCACCGGTCGCGGCACGACGGCCTGCAGGGTGGCCATAACGATTAGATCGCCACACATCGCAAGCAACGCATCGTCGCCGTCGCGCGGCGCGCGTAGTCCCGGGGGGATCGAGAGCCCACACCCTGAGGATACGAAATGAACGCACGCTTCCATTCGCGCCGAGCCGGCGCTTGGGCCGCCAGCCTGTTCGGCCTGCTCTGCGCCCCAGCCGCCCTGGCCGGTCCGCAAGTCCCCTCGATCGATTCGGCCGACGGCTACGGCGCCGCCGCGGTCGCGCCGACCGCGGTCTGCAACTACGTCGATTGGACGCGCGGGGTGAACTACACGCTCGGCACCATCGTGCGCTACCCGCCCAACGGCCAGTACTACAAGCTGGTCAACGTCGGCACCAACGGCAGCGACGGCACCGACCCGACCATCAGCACCTGGTACTGGCAACCGACCACCTGCGACAACACCAACCCGCCAGCCGGCGGCTTCGTGGTCACCGAAGCGCAGTTCAACCAGATGTTCCCCAACCGCAACCCGTTCTACACCTACGCCGGACTGGTCGCGGCGATCCGCTCGTATCCCAACTTCGCCAAGGAAGGCGGCGACACCATCGCGCGCCAGGAAGCGGCGGCGTTCCTGGCCAACGTCAACCAGGAAACCGGCGGACTGGTGCATATCCGCGAATTGAACCAGGCCAACTGGGACCACTACTGCCAGCCGCAGGGCAGTTGCGGCGGCAAGCAGTATTACGGCCGCGGCCCGATCCAGTTGAGCTGGAACTACAACTACGCCGCCGCCGGCAACGCGCTCGGACTGGACCTGCTCAACAACCCAGACTGGGTCGCGACCAACTCGGCGATCTCCTGGCAGACCGCGCTGTGGTACTGGATGACCCAACGCGGCGGCGCCAGCAACACCCCGCATCAGGCGATGGTGAATCTGCGCGCGTTCGGCGAAACCATCCGCGCGATCAACGGTGGGATCGAATGCAACGCCACCGGCATCGGCCATCAGCAGATGCTCAACCGCGGCACCTACTACCGCAATTTCGCTGCGGTTCTGGGCGTGGCGCCGGGCAATAACCTGACCTGTTGATGCACTTGCATGCCCGGCCGCGATGTCGCGGCCGGGCATTCGCTATCGATGCGATACCCGTCTCGGCCGCGCGCGCCGATCGTTCACATGTCGAACGCCGCGCAGCCCAGCTCCTGGGTGCCCTGCTGCTCACCCGGCCGCACGAAGCGGATATCGGGCATCGGCACGTCCTCGCTCGGCGGCGCGGTCGCCACGCCCAGGCGGTAGTACTCGCGATAGATCTCCGGCAACGGCGCCGCGCCGATCGCCGCGCGCGCTTGCTCGGCGCTCGCGTCGACCACCACCGCGAAAGTCGCGCCGCTACCGAAGTCGTAATCGATGCGCCGCACCGGCAGCCCATGCAGACGAATCGGCCGGCCCGGCGTCAGCGTGCCGCCGCCGACACCCACTTCGCCGATCAAGCTGTCCGCGCTGACGCTTACTCCGGCCTCGCGCAAACGTCGGCCGAAATCGGCCTGCTGCACATCGGCGACATAATCGCCATTGCAATCGGCATTGGCGCCGACCCAGGCCGCGAAATCGAACGTGGCCGGCGTCGCGGCCGGCGCCTGGGTCCGCGCAGGCTCTTGCTGTCGCTCGCCGCAAGCGCATAACGCCAAGGCCCATGCGGCAAGCATCGGTGCTGCGATCTTCGCCTTCATCCCGGCCTCTCCGTCTGCGCGGCCAGCCTACTCCAACGCCGTGGCGGACGCAGCGGCCCGGCGGCGGCGCGGCCCCGGTCAGGGCACGGTCAGGGCACGGTCAGATAGTAAGTAAACGTCTTGTCGTGACCGATCGTATTGGTGCCGTGCACGATCAACGTATGGCGTCCGGGCGAGAGCGGCTTGAACATCATGAAGAAGCCGTCGACCACCGCCGGTTGCCAGGCGCCGGTGATGCAGCCGTCGAAGGGCAGACGCAGACTCGGGTCGCCCTTGATCGCGAACAGATTCTCCGAAGCGTAGCGATAAGCGAAGACATCGCGGATCGGCCGCCCGTCCAGGCTGACTTCCAGGCGGTTCACCGTATCCATCGCCGCGGCCGCGTCGGCGCGCAGGAACTCGTACAGACTCTGCCCCGGCGCGGGTTCGAAGTCGGGATCGGGACACGGATAGCTGTCGACCACCGCGCCGATGTAGAGCAGCACCGACTTGCCGCGCGGAATGCTGCACTGGCGGGTGCCGCTGAACACCGGCGGCCCGGCGATGCGGGCGATGTACCAGACCGGGCCGTGCTGATCGACCGCGCAGTTCGCGCCGGTCGGATCGAACAAGGGACTGCGATCGTAGGGTTGCGCATACACCCATTGCGACGCGGTTTCGGCCCAGGTCGACATGCTTTTTCCGAACGGGCTGGCATCGCGCGGATACAGCACGCGCTGGTTGGAATGATGTTCCCCGCCGGCATGGACGGGCACGGCGCCGGCGCAGGCGGCGGCTAAGGCGATGGCGAGAACTTGCGCGATTCGACTGGCTTGCATGGCTCGACTCCTGGATGGACGGTTCATGGAGACGGCCTCGCGCGAGCGCGGTGCGATCGCATCGCGCGAAGTCAGGACGAGGGCGCAAACACGGCCTGCCGCGGGCGCGGCAATGCCGCGGCGGCAACGAGCCGATTGCGAACGAAACAGGCGTTCGCGGCCCTCGACGTCCAAGCTAGAACCGTGGACGCGGGATTACTCGCTGATTTCGGACAAGGTCGTCCGGCGACGCCGCGACGCGGCGCGCCGGCGCCATCGATCGTCGATCGCACGGCCGCAAACGATGCGGCGGTTGCACGCCAGACTTTTCAGCCCGCGGCGAGCGGGCCCGCCGCGCCGGATCGCATCACTGCGGAACCATCAGGCACGCACCGCTGCCGTTGGGCGGCGGTTGTTGCGGAAATTCGCGTTCGGGATAGACGTACACCGGCGAGGTGGCGATGAAGCCATCGGCGAAGGCGAACTCGACGAATGCGGCCGACCAGCCGGTCGCTGGTTTGCTCAACGCCGCCTCGACACCGTTGCGCGCGATCGTCACGGCCTGTTCGCGATAACGCACGCCGCAGGCGAAGCGGAAGTCGCGTCCCGATGCGTTGTCGGCGACCCACAACTTGGCGCTGACCGGCCGCTCCGACACTCGCGCACGCAGGCTCAGCCGGCCGCCGCGCTCGCTCAGCCGCGAATCGACTTGCGGCAGCGATTGATGGCGGTTGAAGCGCCGCAAGGCCGGAATCAGGGTCTCGCGCATATGCCGGCGGATGCCGCCGTGATCGGAGTTGGGCGCCGCGCGCAGACTGGTCGCGCCGGGCAGATCGTCCAGGTACAGCCGCTGCGCATCGGCCGGGAAGAAATCGTCGCCGCTGGCGTTGACCAGATACTTGGGAATGCGCAGCCGCTGGCGATGGCGCGTGCTCAGATACGCATACGGGTCTTCGATCTGCATCAGTTCGACGAATTCCCGATCGCGGTAACGCGTGGTCACGCCTTCCTGGTGATACGGCGTCAAGGCGATCGGCCAGCCGCCGCCGTAGGTCTTGTTGATGTGCTCGATCAGCTTGGCGATGCGCATGTCGATCACGTACGACACCAGCCCCTGCACCCGCGAATCGCCGATCGTGGTCAGCCACGCGGCCCAGGCGCGCTTGGACGCGCCGGTGACCACGAACGAGCGCACCCGCCACGCGCCGAGCTCGCGTTCGGCCAGATCCATCGCCCGCACCGCGCTTTCGGCCATCGGCACGTGCAGAGGCAAGGTGGCGTTGGCCGCCGAAGGCTCGTTCATGAAACGGCGCCAGGTCGCGGCGACCAGCACGTCCTCTTTCTTCGGCGGCTCGCCGGGCAGAGTCAGGTACTGATTGGGCGCATCGGACACCGAGACCACGATGGTCTGAGTGGCCTTGGCCACTTCCAACACCAGGGCTTCGTCGAAATCGGTCGGCGGCTTGACCGGTTCGCTGCCGTTGGCGCGGTTGCTGCCGTTGTTGATCACCAGCAAGGCCGACTTCGCCCGCGCCACCTGGGGAATGTAGATGTCGACCTGATGCGTCCATTCCTCGGGCACCGCACCGCCGGTTTCCGGCCAGCGCTGCGAATACAGGCGGTAACTGCGTTTCTGCGCGCCGTCCAGTTCAGTGCGGCCCAGGCTTTCGTAGCGCAGCGGGATGCGCGACTGGCGCTTGCGATAGTCCGGCCAGGCCTGGCTGTAGTCGTGGCCGCGATGGCTCTGAGTTTGCGCTTGGATCGCCGTATCGGGCGACGGCGCCGCGGCCTGCGCCGCTGCGCACAGCAATCCCAGGGCGAGCGTCAGGTACTGGAGGCGTTGCTTGATCACGACCGCGTCCTCGGTAAGTTCGGCGACCACCCAGGATAGACCGCGATGGACCGCGCCGGCGCGCGCGCACCCGGAAACCACGCGATTCGCGATGGCGTTCGCAGCTTGCGGCGCCGGCGCGCGGGGCCGGGCTCGTTCATCTCGCCTGCGTGGCCGTTCGCCCGCGCCGGACGCGTTGTTACTTCCACCGCACGATCCGCCGCGGCCGCAACGGCCATCGCACCGCGGTTCGGGCGCGAATCCGTCGCGGCGACCGGGCCGCCCCACCACCGGCGTCATCCATCGCTCAGGCGATGGTCCCGTTTCTCCAAACCGCTCAGGAAAGGAGCTCCGCATGTGCACCAATTTCCTGTTGTCCGTTCCGACCGTTCCCGCCGGCGCCGCGCCGGCGACCCAGTACATCTCCGCGCGCTGCATGGAACTGACCGGGGCGATGGAAACCCGCATGTACCTGGTCCCCGCGCAACAGAAGTTTCCGCTGGTCCCCAGCAAGTCCACGCCGTGGACCGGCACCTACGGCTTCATAGCCCTGGCCGACTCGCAGGCGATGCCCGAGTTTCCCTGCTTCGTCGACGGCATCAACAGCGCCGGCCTGTCCTGCGCTGCCTTGTGGCTGCCGGGCACCGCCTACGCCGACAGCGCGCCTGACGGCGAGACGGCGGTGGAGTTCCACGATTTCGTGGCCTGGGTGATGAGCCAGTTCGCGTCGGTCCAGACACTGTTGCCTTACTTGAAGAAACTGAGCCTGATCGGCCCCAAGCAAGGCGCCCTCACCTACTTGCCGCTGCATTTCATCGCCACCGATTCCACCGGCGCCAGCGTGGTGATCGAAATGATCGACGGCAAGATGAAGCACTACGCCAACGACGACACCCGCGACGGCGTGCTGACCAATGCGCCGACCTACGACTGGCAGCGCACCAATCTGGCCAACTACGATCATCTCAGCGTCGAAGGCGGCGGCACCTCGCGTTCGGCCGATGCCGGGCCGCCGGTGGGTTGCGGCCTGCTGGGCCTGCCCGGCGACATCATGTCGTCCTCGCGTTTCGTCAAGGCCGCGACCTTCCGCAAGGGCTTCCACGCGCTGCAAAAAGGCGGCGCGCAATGGCTACCCACGCCCAAGGGCGCCGGCGCGACCGACAGCACCCAGACCATCGTCAACGTCGCGCTGTCGATGGTGCAGATGATCCAGGCCACGCCTTACGGCACCGCGGTGATCAAGCCCGCGGCGAAGGGCGATGCGCCCAAGGTCGGCGACTGGACCATGTGGCAGGTCGCGCGCGATCACACCAACGCGGTGTATTACTTCAGCAGCGCGTTCAACGCCACCGTGCAGCAAGTCGATCTGAGTCAGCTGGATTTCGGCGGCGGCAGCGTCAAAGTCACGCAGTTGCCGTCGCAAGCGGTGCTGCCCGCGCCGGGCGCCTGGTACAACGACGCTACGAGTCAGTTCTCCAAGTAGGCCGGGCTTCGGGCGGCCGATTGGCGGACGTACGGCGAGCTGGGCGAAAGGCGTCGGGGCTGAAGCCCCTCCCACAAAAGCCGGGACTGCGGGGGCTGCCGCTTTTGTGGGAGGGGCTTCAGCCCCGACTCGTTCGGATCGCCGCAACGCCGGTTTGCAAGCCACCGCAACGGCGCTGCGACGCTAAGCCGTCTTGCGGCATCTTCAGTGACGCACACCGGCCTTCGCCGGCCGCCGCTCCGGACCGGTGCGGCGGATCGCTCACGGAGATCCTCATGCGCCACGTTCTTCGTTCACTACCGTTGCTGCTGTCGACCGCGCTGTTCTGCGGCGCGCCGCTGTCCGCTCAGGCCGCCACGGTTCCGCCGCGCGATGCGGTCGCCGAGGTCGCACAAGCGATCGAACGCCATTTCTACGATCCCAAACGCGCCGGCAAGATCGCCGCCGACCTGCGCAGCGAAGCCGGCCAAGGCCGCTACGACCGCTACACCGATCCGCGCGATCTGGCCACCGCGCTGACCTCCCGCCTGAGCCAACTCGACGGCCACCTCCGGGTCAATTGGCGGCAGCCCGAAGCCAAAGCCGCGACCGCGCCCTCCCCGGCGCTGCGCCGCGGGCCGGCGCCCGTCGCGGCCGATGAGGACGACTTCAGCCGCCGCCGCAACTACGGCCTGCGCAAGGTCGAAGTGCTGCCCGGCAACCTGGGTTACATCGATCTGCGCGAACTGCCCGACCTGCGCTTCGGCGATCCGTCCAATCCGGTGCGTCGCGCGTTGGACGCGGCCTTGCAGTTGGTATCGGCGACCGATGCGGTGATCTTCGACCTGCGCGACAACGCCGGCGGATCGCCGGCGGCGGTGGGTTATCTGATCAGCGCGTTCACGCCCAAACACGCCGATATCTACAACACCTTCCGATTCCGCGAAGGCGAGCGCATGCAGAGCGTCAGCGAAGCGCCGTTGGATTGGCATTCCGAGCCGCGCCTGCAGGTTCCCTTGTACGTGTTGACCAGTCCGCGCACCGGCTCGGCGGGCGAAGCCCTGGCCTACACCTTGCAAAGCGCGGGCCGCGCCGTGGTGATCGGAGAACACAGCGCCGGCGCGGCCAATCCGGGCGCCGAACTGCCGTTGCCGCAAGGCTTCAGCGTGTTCGTCGCCAGCGGCTCGCCGACCAATCCGATCACCCGCCGCAACTGGGAAGGCGACGGCGTGACGCCCGATGTCGCCGTGCCGCAGGCGCAGGCCCTGGCCAAGGCGCAACAACTCGCCCTGGAAAAAATCCTCGCCCGGCCGCTTGCGGGCGCCGCGCAGACCGATGCGCGCTGGACCCTGGACGCGCTGCGCGTGCAATCCGCGCCGCCGCCCGAGCTGGTCCGCGCCGACTATCTCGGCCAGTACGACCGCATGCAGATCGGCGACGACGGCGGCCGATTGTTCTTGCGCAACGGCAAGCGGCCGCCGCAGCCGCTGATCGCATTGCAGCGCGACTTGTTCTGCGTGGCCGACGATCCGAGCCTGCGTCTGCGTTTCGAACGCGACGCGACCGGCAAGGTCGCGTCGTTGGAGACCCTGCGCGCCGACGGAAGCATCAGCCGCTACCGGCGCTGAGCGCCGGCCGCTCGTGCGGATTCACATCGCCTTCGTCGACGCGTTCTTACCCATGCAGAGCGTCGCAGCCTGCCCGGCGTCCCTATCATCCCGCGCCGGGTGGGTTGTCGGCGCTCTGTCGTGCGGGCGCTCACACCAACCCCACCCCGGCCCGAACGTTCGGCGCCACGCGAGCCAATGGGTCGCAAGCACGGCCCCTCACCCCGCAAGCGGGAGAGGGGCTGTGCAGCTGCTTCCGCGAAGGCCGGACGGATAAGGGCACACGGCTGCACATACCGCTACAACTGCCGCAAGAACGCCACCAGATCCTCCTTCTCCTGCTTCTCCAGCCGCGTCTGCAGCACCACGTTGAAGAACTCGACGGTATCTTCCAAGGTCAACAAACGCCCGTCGTGCAGATACGGCGGCGAGTCCTTGATGCCGCGCAGTGGGAAGGTCTTGATCGGCCCGTCGGCGGTGGCGAAGCGGCCGTTGATCGTCTGTGGCTTGAAGAACCGCTCAACCTGCAGGTTGTGCATGCTGTTGTCGGTGTAGTACGGCGGCGAATGGCAGGCCGAGCATTGCGCCTTGCCGAAGAACAAGGCCTCGCCGCGTTTCTCCGCTTCGCCGGCATCGGGCTTGAGGCGGCCGAAGATGTCCAGTTTCGGCGCCGGCGGGAAATCCAGGATCGCCTGGAATTCGCCCATCGCATGCACCTGATGGCCGCGATCGAGGATGTTGATGCCCTTCTTGGTCGCGATCACCGGATCGCCGTCGAAATACGCCGCGCGCTGCTCGAACTCGGTGAAGTCCTCAACCGTCTTGAGCGCTCGCTGCGAACCGAACAGGCGCTGGATGTTCACCCCGCGCAAAGTCGGCGTATCGATGCGATGACGGAACGGCTGCGGCCGGATGTCGCCGACCAAATGCGTGGCCGCCACCGTATGCCCGTTGCTGTGGCAATCCAGACAGGCCACGCCGCGGCTGGGCAAGGCCGAACGCCGGTCCTCGGTCTGGTTGAACTGCTGCTGCGCGAACGGCGTCACCAGCAGTCTCAGCCCTTCGAGTTGCTTCGGATTGAGCACCCCGTTGAACAACTCGTAGTAGTTGTTGATGGTGACCAACTGTTTCTTCGACACATCGCCCAGGTCCGGGCGTGTGGTCAGGTAGATCGGCGCCGGAAAGTCCGGCAGGAAATGATCGGGCAGATCGAAGTCCAGATCGAACCGGGTCAGATCGCGCTGCTCGGCGCGCTTGACCGCGTCGATGTGGAACTTCGGAAACAGCATGCCGCCTTCGGGATGATTGGGATGCGGCAACGGCAGGAAACCGGCCGGGAACAGGCCGCGTTCGCGGATCTGCTCCGGCGTCAGCCCGCCCAGGTCCTCCCAACTGGTTCCTGCGGGCAGGCGCACGCGCACCCCGCCCTGCACCGGCTTGCCTCCGGACATGTTGACCCCGCGCGCGGGTTGGTTGCCCAGGTCGTAACGCTGCTCCAGCAGACCGCGCTGGCGTTGTTCTATCGCTGGTTTTTCGCGCTCCATGCGCGCCTTGATCGCGGCGAAGGTTTCCTTGATGACTACCGGTGCGTAGCTGGTCGGCGGATCGGCGGCCATGGCGATGCCGCCTACCCCGAGCGCGCCCAGGAGCGACCACCACAGCGGCTTGAACCGCAATGACTTGCTGAGCCTCATGCTGCTTCTCCCTTCAGGTGGAGACACTGCGAAGCCGCCGCGGCCGCGGCGGCCTTATGAGGCTAGAGGCGAAAAAATCTGCGCGAAAATCGTTTGATCCGATGGCTTCGATAGCCCGCGGCTATACGCGCGAGGATGGAGTTAAGCGCGGTGTCGGCGGTCATCTCCGCAACGCGACGGCGATCATGGAAACAAAGACCGCTCGCGCCGATGCCGCCGCGCCGGCGCAAGATGGGAATTCAGCGCCACGATTCCGTGCGCATGCGGCACCGCCGCACGACACGCGCGTTTACGGACGCGCGACACGCTCGCGGCGGTACGGCCGCGCGGGTTTGCGCAAACGCCGCGCTCAGGCGACCTGTTCCCAGCGGTAATACTTGCGATCGGCCAGTTCGAGCAGTTCGCGATCTTCCGAAGTGTCGCCGTAGGCGTGCACCTGGTCGTATCCACTCAGATCGATGCGCTCGCGCACCCGTCTCGCCTTCTCCGCGCCGCAGCAATCGGCGCCGAGGTAGCGGCCGGTCAGTACGCCCTCTCGCACTTCCAGGTGCGAGCAGATGTATTCCAGGCCTTGCGACCGGCACCACTGCGACACGAACAATTCCAGATTGGCGGTGACCACCACCACCCGGTCGCCGCGTTGCCGATGCCAGGCGATGCGCTGCATCGCCTGCGGGCGCAGTTGCCGCGCGACCACTTCGTGCAGATGTCGCGCGGCCGCTTCACGCACTTCTTCTTCGCCGCGACCGCGGTAACCGAAGGCGACGATGCGCCGGCGCACCGCGCCGCCGGACACCCAGCCGAGCTTGTAGCCGATCACCTGCGGGGCCAGCAGCAACTGGCCCAGCCACAGACGCCGCCGGCCGACGCTGGCGCGGACGAAGCCGGGAAAGGTTTCGCGGTCGGTGATGGTTCCGTCGAAATCGAATAACGCCAAATCCATGCGCTGCGGCCCGGGTACGAACGGGCGATGGCGCCCGCGCGGAGTCTAGCCCGAAGCCGCGCGCGCGAGTCAGTCGGGCCAGACCTCGCGCGCGGCGGCGAAACCGCCGCCGAGTTCGGCGATCGAACGGATCCGGCTACGCGAGATCAAAATGCAGCCGCAAGCGCAGAAGTCGCCGTGGCGCGCGACCGCGCGGCCCTCGATCGGATTTTCGCTGTCGCCGGTCACGATGGTGGTCTGCCCGTGCACGCCGCACCGCACCGCATCGCCGATGCGCGCCCAGGCCAGGCAACTCGTCGGGTCCGAGCCGGCGCCGCCCAGCACGCTGCCGCCTCCGCTGGTCGTATCGCCGACCACGATCCAGTACCCGGTCATCGCCCACCTCCCTCGCCCAATGCTTCGTTCCGTGCCGATCCTTGCGCTGTCTTGAAACGCCATCTTCGATCCTTGTATGGCCTGGAACGCCCCCGTGCCACCGTGCGTGACCGGGCCCCGCCGGTTCTTCGACTCAGGGCCGCATGGCGCGTTATTTTCGATTGTCATTCGATGCAATTATCGGTTGCCAATCACGTTTCCGACGATCCCGGCGCTCAATCGCCCAACGCGATCGCCGATCCGGTAAACGGCAATACGAGTTCGTACCTGGGCGGATGCGTTCCATGTGCCGGAAATGCGACCGGCAGCGCAGCCGAGGTGCCGAACTGGGTCACGCCGCGGCCGAGGATCGCGGCCAGGTCGTAGTGCGCACCGGCGAATTCGAAGCGCCGGCTGTCGATCAGGCGAGTGCTGAACACGTTATCGCCGAGCACCGGCACTGGCGCGGCGCCGACCTGCGCGCTGACCGTGGTGCCAACCACCAGCCCGGTACGGCGGAAGGTCGCGATGCGCCCTGGGCGAAGGTCTCGGGCCGGTCGAAATCGCCGGCCGGTATCGGCTGCAGATACACCGAAAATTCGCCGGCCGGGTCCAGGCCAAGATCCAGCGCGCCGTTGCGCGCCGAGCGCGCCTTGAACGGTTGCGCGGCGAAAGTGAAATGCGCGCTGCCTTCGCCGCGATGGCCGAGGAACAATTCGCCGGCGATGCCCGACAGATGCAGGAGAGCCGTAATCGGCCAACCAACCGCCGGCGCGGCGATAGAAACGCCCGGTGACGTACCAGGCCAGTTCGGCGGGCGACAACAGCGAAGGCATCGCGGACTCCTGCGGGGATGGTTCGGGCGGCCGCGCCGACGCGCGGTGCAGGCGCCGGTTCGCGAACCGATCGCGTAAACGAAGAAAGGATGTCGCCGAAGCGACATCCGTGTTCGTCAGTTAACGCAGGCAAGCCGCCGGACGAGGACAGCGCCCGGCCGTGGATGTCGCGAAGCGTGCGGCCGCGCCACATTCGCGCCCGACCGCTCCCGCAGTTCGCGCCGGACGGCCGGGCGCCGACGCGGCCCGCGGCGCGCCTTGTCGGCGGCGCGAACGCGGTGGCAGGATGCGCGGGCTCTTACGCCTACTCAGGACGATTCAAGCTCATGCGGGTATTCCTCGACGACGAACGCCAGACGCCCGCGGGCTGGCGGCGCGTGCACTGGCCGGACCAGGCGATCGCGCTGCTGGAAACCGGCGAAGTCGCCGAACTGAGCCTGGATCACGATCTCGGCGACGACGCGCGCGGCACCGGTTACGACGTGATCGTGTGGATCGAACGGGCGGTGATCGAGCGGGGCTTCCATCCGCCGGCGATCCGGGTCCACTCAGCCAACCCGGCGGCGCGGCTGCGGATGCAGGCGGGAATCGAAGCGGTGTCGCGGGCCTGGGTGGTCGTCCAGGCCGCGGACTCGCGCAGCGACGGCTGAGAGCGAACACGACGCTGCCTCCATGCTCTTGTAGGAGGGGCTTGCTCCCCGACGCTTTCCGATCAGGCCGCTATGCAAGTTGGAAGCCGTCGGGACGCAAGCCCCTCCCACAAAAACCCGTGTGATTACTCGGTGTCTTCCGCTGCCCCTTCGTCGAATCGCCGCGGCCAAAGTCTGTCGGCGATCGCAAGCCAGGACTTTTGGCCGACGCCGGCCACGGCCGCGCCTGTCACAGTCGGCCCTCGATCCGATCCCCCGCCCGGAGATTTACCCATGCGATCGCTATTGTTATCCGCCCTGCTGCTCGGCCTGACCTGCACCGCGGCGCAAGCCGATCCACGACAGGACTGGGACGGCTTCCGCGCCGCGATGACCCAGCAGGCCAGCGGCCCGACCGGCATGTACGCGATCCAGGACGCGACCGTGATCGCCGCCAACGGCGCCGCCCACCTGCCGGCCGCGCAGAAGCCGGCCGACGCGCGCTGGGCCAAGGACGCCGGCGACCAGGGCGACGTGCGGGTGAGCTACCGCAACGGCCAGGCCTTGATCGAAGGCCCCGGCATCGCCGCGGTCGACCTGCTCAAGGCCAAGGAACAGCAACACACGCTGCCCAACGGCCTGATCGTGCGCGCCACGATCTACGAGAACTCGATCAAGACCTGGCTGTACAACCCGGCACGGGTCGCCCAGCACTACAAGGGCCTGTCGTTCTTTCCTTACGACCCCAAGGGCGTGGTCAAGGCGACCTTCACCCGCAAAGACAAGCCGGTGGGCCTGAGCCATCTGGACTCGCGCAACCACACCGGACTGATGTACTGGATCGGCGACGTGGAACTGCCGCTGCAGGGCAAGACCTACACCCTGCGCGCGTTCAACAAGGGCCAGGACTGGAACAAGCTCAACCACTTGCTGATGTTCGTGACCGACAAGACCTCGAAGAAAACCACTTACGGCGGCGGCCGCTCGCTGGAAGTGCATTTTCCGCCGGGCCAGCCGCCCAAGACCCTCGAAGTCAACTTGAACACGATGTATAGCTTCCTGTGCGCGCATTCGGACTACTACAACTGCCCGATCAACCTCACCACCTTCGTGCCGGTGGAGTTGAGGTATGGGGAGAAGTATCCGCCCACCGGTCAGTGAGGCGAAGCCGGCGCGTCATCGCGCCGGCCCGGCCCGGGCTCATCGATCCGCCGGCGGCTGCGGCGCCTTGTCCAGCGCGGCTTGCCACTGCTTGACTTCGTCCCTGAGTCCCTCCCATTCCGTGGCGGAGACCAGATAGGACAGCTGCGCGAATCGCTCGACCGCCGCGCGTGCGCCCGGGTCCTTGGCCAGATACAGCGCTTTCGCGCGCAGGCCGAGGGCGGGACCGAACTCGGGAAATTCGGCGACGTATTGCTCGGTACACGTCAGCGCCTGCGGGTCGAGCGTCTGCGACAGCATGAAGCTGTCGCAATACGACGCCATCACGAACTGGCGAAACTCGGGGAATTTCGTCAGCCGCAGATGATACGGACGCGCGGCGACCGCGCCCTTGGAACGCATCTGAGCGTTGGCCATCGCCGACAGGTAGAGGAAGTTGTTCGGCGATTCCCGCAGCGCTTCGTCGAAATCGCGGGTCGCCCATTCGTACTGCCCCAGATTCAACAGCGCCCAACCGCGTTCGTAGCGGAACTGTCCGTTATGCGGCCAGAATCGCGTGGCTTGCGAAAGATAGACGAACGACTGCCAGTGATCGCCGCCTTCGGCAAATGCGCCGCCCGCGTAGTTCATCAAGGTGCCGCTGGGAGCCATGCGCACGACCTTGACAAGTTCTTCGGCCACCAGCGGATCGGCTCCGGCCTGTGGAGACAGGGGAAAACCGGCGGCTTCGCCCAGGACCGCGCCCAGGATCGGATTGCGTTCGGTGCGCGCGGCCGCATAAGCGACGGTCTCGCGCATCTGCTCCATCGAGCCGCCCCAGTTGGGCTGCGCGGCCATGATGCGGCCGTAGACGATGTAGTACGAGTCCGGATCGACCTGCAGGCATTGTGCGGTCGCATGCTGTTGCAACTCTTCCGATACATGGCGACCGATCACCGCCAATTGGTTGCAAGCCACGCTCAGCTTCGGATCCAGTTCAAGCGCCTTTTCGTACATGGGAACGGCCTTGAGGAACATCGTACGCATCGTCTCGATCCGCTCCGCCCCGGTCCGGTTGACGGATCCCGAACCGCGCGCATCCAATCCGACCTGCAGATAGTGACCGGCCGCAGCGGCATGCGCGTACGCGCTGTCGGGCGCCAATTCCAGCCAGCGTTCGGCGACCTTTCCGGCGCGCTCGCTGCCATCGAACACCGTGAACGTGCGGAAGATCTGCTCGCGCTGCGATTGATCTTCGAAATGCGCCTTGTGCAAGGCGGCGAAGCGCTTTTCGAGTTCGGCGGCGCCGTCTTTGCGTGATAAAAGGGCGTCGATCTGATCCAGCGACCACGCCGGCTTGCGCAACAGACTGCAACGCCCCTGGGCCGCGCCAGGGCGCCACTGATTTCCGGGCAGATCCGGATAAGCCTTGCAACGCGCCTCGTCGTCGGCGACGCCATCGGCTTGTCGCACCTGCTTGAAATAGCCCTGCAGTTCCTTCGGCGCGGGCAACGGCGCGTCGGGTAACGACAACTGCGCGCCGACCGGCGAGGAGGCCAACAGACCCACAACGCACAGGCTTACGGCAGCGGCAATACGATCGACTTTCACAAATGCTCTCCTTGAGCAGGAACTGGAACCTCCGCCGGTCGCGCGACTGCGAACACGGCGATGCGGGCGCGCCATCCACGATGCCGTCGACGAATCGACACGATTCGCGCGGCGATCGAGGATATGGAATGAACTGGGGGTTGATCAGCGGCGGTTCCGGGCGAGTGTTCGCGCCGGGCACGTCCATGTAGCCATCGTCCTCATCCATGATCGGCCATCGGTCGGCGAACGCTGCGGTGTGTCCTGACTTGCGTCAACCGCAAACCGTCGCGTCGTATCTTCGCGACCGATTATTACCGCCCCGCGCGCCGGCCACCAGCGGTCCCTGACCGATTCCCGAGTAAGACGGCACCTGGAACTGGCCCCCTATAAGTCACCACAACTGGACCGTTTAAGGATCCACGAACGACCTAAGCTGATCTCAACCGATCAGCCCAGGAGTCGTCATGAGCAGTCTCGTCACCCCGGCCGGCCGGCCCCACTCCCCCGCGTGCCTGCGCGACTGGCTTAACCCGCTGGAGCTTTGCGCCCTGGCCGCGATCTGGGGCGTGTCGTTCTTGTTCATGCGCGTCGCCGCGCCGGTGTTCGGGCCTTTCGCCCTGGTGGAAATACGGCTGGCGCTCGGCGCGCTGGTGCTGGCGCCGTTTCTATATCAAGCGCGCGGCCGGTTCCCGCTGCGCCTGTGGCCCAGGCTGGCGCTGATCGGCGCGATCAATTCCGCCGTGCCCTTCACCCTGTTCGCCTGGGCCGCCGAACGCGCGCCGGCCGGCATCGGCGCGATCACCAGCGCGATGACCGTGCTGTTCACCGCGCTGGTCGGGTTCGTGTTCTTCGGCGAAAAGATCGGCGGCCGCCGCGCGATCGCGCTGCTCAGCGGTTTCGCCGGGGTCGCGGTGCTGGCCGCGGGCAAGACCGCCGGCGCCAGCATCGGTTGGGCGGTCGCGGCCGGTTGCGCGGCGGCGTTCTTGTACGGCGTCGGCCTGAATCTGGTGCGTCGCCACCTGGCGGGACTGCCGCCGGCGGCGATCGCCGCGGCCACGCTGGCCAGCGCGGCGCTGCTGATGCTGCCGCTGGCGTGGGCGCACTGGCCGACGCAGGCGGTCGGCGCACATGCCTGGGGCGCGGCGCTGATGCTGGGCGTGCTGTGCACCGGCTTGGCCTACGTCTTGTTCTACCGATTGGTCGCGCGCCTCGGGGCCGCACGAACCTCCATGGTGACCTATCTGATTCCGTTGTTCGGCGTGGCCTGGGCCTGGCTGCTGCTGGACGAACCGGTGACCGCGACGATGGCCGTCGCCGGCGCCTTGATCTTGGGCAGTGTCGCGCTCAATCAACGCGCCGCCCAATGAACCTGCGAGGAGCACGCGTCATGCAATGGATCGAACACATCGAGAACGTCGACTGGAACCAGATGTCGGCGCTGTACCGCATCGCCCCGCTCGGCGAGAAATCGCCCGAGGATTTGCGCACCAGTTTCGGCAACAGCCGTTACGTAAGTCTGGTCTACCAGGATGGCCGTCTGATCGGCGCCGGCCGTGCACTGGCCGACGGAGTGGATTGCGCGTATCTGAGCGATATCGCCGTGCATCCGGACCATCAGGGCACCGGCCTGGGCAAAGCGATCGTCGAACATCTGCGCCGCCGCGCCGCCGGGCATCGCAAGATCATCCTGTACGCCAACCCGGGCAAGGAAAACTTCTATCTCAAGCTCGGCTTCAAGCGCATGAACACCGCGATGGCGATCTTCGCCGACGAGGCCGGCGCATTGGCGAACGGCGTGGTCAGCGCGCATTGAACATGCATTGAGCATGCATTGAAACTGGGCGCCGCGTGAGCGAGCATGCGCCGACCGAACCGCCATCGACGCAGCGCCGCCCTGCCATGCCGCAACCGGACACGCTCCATCGCCGTACCGCCGCAATGTGGATCGGCGCGATACTGCTGATCGTCGGCGCATTGCTGTTGGCCGTGGAGTGCTATCTGCTCCATACCGGCGGCGTGATCGATCTGCCGCCGGATGCGCTCGGGAACCGCCGGTATCTGCGCGTGAGCCGCGCCGCGCCGGCGCTGATGTTGGCGATCGCGGTGGCACCCACCGTGCTGGGCGCCGCGCTGCTGATCTGGGCGCGGCGCCGCCGCAGCGGCTGAGTCGCCGCGCGATCAGGCCGGCAACGCGCTGGCGTCGTACTGTTGGACGAACTCGCCGGTCGGCGGAATCGGCTTGATGATGTCGATCAGCACGCCGTTGGGATCGGCGGTGATGAAGTGGCGCTGGCCGAAGGCTTCATCGCGCAAGCTCCGCAGCACCGGCAAGCCGGCCGCCTGCAGCCGGTCGTGGACCGCATCGACGTCTTCGACCTCGAAGTTCAACAGCAAGCCGCCGACCCGGCCGCGGCCCGATTCGGGAATGGTCTCGTGGCGGCCATCGAGCACGGCGAGGTTGATCGACGGGTCGTCGGCCCGTTGCAGGTGCACGTACCAGTCCGCACTGAACAAGGCCACGAACCCGAAGTGGGCCGCATAGAAAGCAGCGGTACCGGCGACGTCGTGGGTCATGATCACGGGGTAGTAGCTGGTGACTTTCATGGTTGTAAGCCTCGCGGGGGTGACATACAGTCTGTATGTAAGTTGAAATTAACATACAGGCTGTATGTATGCAAGAACCTAAAAATGATCCTCCGTCGGCCCGTACCCGCACCCCGCGCAGCAATCGCGAGCGCACCGAAGCCACCCGCCACGCCCTGCTCGAAGCGGCGCGGGCCTTGTTCGTCAGCAAGGGCTATGGCGATACGTCAACACCCGAGGTATCCGTCGCCGCCGGCATCACCCGCGGCGCGCTCTACCACCACTTCGTCGGCAAGCGCGATCTGTTCCGGCAGGTGCTGCAGCGCGAATCGCAATCGGTGCGCGAAGACATCGTCGCCGCCACCCCGCCCGATCTGAGCCCGCAAGCGGCACTGACCGTCGGCGCGCAGGCCTACTTGCGCGCCATGACCGTGCCCGGCCGCACCCGCCTGTTGCTGATCGACGGCCCGGCGGTGCTGGGACTGAGCGATGCCTTGGCCATCGACGAGGCCCATGCTGGCGACACCTTGTACGAAGGCCTCACCGCCGCGCTGGGCGACGCCCCGGACGTGGACATCGCGGCGCTAGCCAAACTGCTCTCGGCCGCGTTCGACCGCGCGGCGCTGGAGATCGACGCGGGCGCCGATGCGCAGCGCGTGCGCGAGGCGATGGGTTGGTTGATTGAGCGGGTGCTGGTGGCGAGTGGTGGTTGATTCGCAGGAAAGTAACGACGCAGTCGCGGATTCGCGGTCGCGGCTTGCGCCGCTCCTACAGGGGGCGGTCCGGTTACGTTGCCATTTGTAGGAGCGGCGCAAGCCGCGACTGCGCTGTGACCGATCGCATCGTGACCGCGAACGGCCCGCGCACAACGCCGCAACGAGCCACTCGCCTTTACGTCGCCGCATCAGAACAAATGACGACGTAGCTGCGGATTCGCGGTCGCGGCTTGCGCCGCTCCTACAGGGGCGATCCGGCCACGTTGCCATTTGTAGGAGCGGCGCGAGCCGCGACCGCGCTGTGACCGGTCGCGTCGTAACCGCGGGCGGCCTGCGCACAACGCCGCAACGAGCCACTCGCCTTTACGTCGCCGCATCAGAACAAATGACGACGTAGCTGCGGATTCGCGGTCGCGGCTTGCGCCGCTCCTACAGGGGCGCTCGAGCCGTGTCGCGATCTGCTAACCCGCCGCTGTCTCCAACCAAGCCGCAAACGCCGCGGCGCCCTCGCCCGCCGGCTTCAACGCCAGCCGGGTCAGCCAATAGCCGCCCGCGTCCAATGCGGTGGCGAACGGCTGAACCAATCGCCCTTCGGCCAGTTCGCGTTCGAACATCGACGGCGGCGCGAGCGCGATGCCCAGGCCTTGCAGGGCGCATTGGACCATGGTCAGCGAGGAATCGAAGATCGGTCCGTTGATCGGGCCGCGCGGCACGACCTGCGCGGCTTCGAACCAGAGCCGCCAATCGTCGACGAAGTACGAACGCAGCAAGGGCAAGCGCGCCAGATCGGCGGCGTCGCGCAATTGCGCGGCGAGCGCCGGGGTGCACAGCGGCGCCAGCGGCGCGTGCATCAGGAAGCGGCTTTCCATGCCCGGCCACGCGCCGCGTCCGTAACGGATCGCGTAGTCCAGGCCTTCGGCGGCCGGATCGACGCGGTTGTTGTGCGTGCTCACCCGCACGTCCACCGCCGGGTGCGTACGCGCGAACTCGGCCAGGCGCGGCAACAGCCAACCGCTGGCGAAGGTGCCCACGGCGCCGACATGCACCACATCGCGCGCCAGTCCGTCGCCGACCCGGTCCAGCGCGTTGTCGATGCGGTCGAACGCTTCCTGGATCGCCGGCAACAGGCTCAGGCCTTCGTCGGTCAGCGCCAGCCCGCGCGGTAGGCGGCGGAACAACTCGACGCCGAGTTGGTTCTCGAGCAGGCGCACCTGATGGCTGACCGCCGCCTGGGTCACGTTGAGCTCATCGGCCGCGCGCGTAAGGCTCAGCGCGCGCGCCGCCGCTTCGAAGGCCTTCAACGCGCCCAGGTTGATCCGTGCATGCGCCATCTGCGTTTCCAAACTGAGTGAGGCCATCGCGCGTCGTCGCATCGCGCGCGGCGGCCAGGTGCGGGAATTCAATGCGTCCGCGGCGCTGCTGTCAACGCGCGGCGGCGCGATCAGCGTTGCACCGGCACATGTTGCACCGGTGCATGTTGCACCGGTTCGGCGGCCAGGGCTTGCTCGGCCTGCTTCTCCAGCAGGTAGTCGTACCACTCCTGCTGGATCCGCGCGATCGGGCCGATCGTCGCCTCGAATTCCTCGACGGTGCCGCGTCCACGCATCAGCTTGCGATAAGCGCCGGCGTATTTGCCGTCCTGGCCGTGGAACAGAAAGTGGGTCAGGCTCCAGAACTGCAGGTAGTACACGTTCAGATAACCGCCGCCGATGGCCGGTCCGCTGCCGTCGATCACTTTGCGCAGCTCGATCAAGCGTTTGCTCTGAAGGTCGTTTTGCAAAGACCCGCTCAGCGCCAGATCGTCCAGCCACCAGATCGGATAGGTCTGCGGGTCGATCCGGCCCGGATGCAGCACGCCGTTTTCGAGCACGCTGGTGCCGAAATAGGTCGCCAGACCTTCGTTGATCCATCGCGGCGCGGCCATGCCGGCGCGTTCGGCGTTCAGCTGATGGGTCGCCTCGTGCAGCATCCAGTGATACGGATTCTCACCGCGATCGGCGTAGTAGGCATGGCAGTACGGCTTGCGGTAGTAGGCCTCGGCCCACGGCATGCTGGTGTTGTATTGGGAGAACTGCGCGCGGTCGCGATACAGGATCAGCTTCAACCGATCCTGCGGTGGCGCGCCGTCGGTCCATCGGAAGAAGCCGGCATAGGCGCGATACAGGCTTTCCACCGCCGCGGCGACCTGGGCGGTGCGTTCGGGCGTGGCGGTGCTGAAGATCGCGTAGTGCTCGCTGCGATGCTCCTGCGCCCCGGTGGGCAACCGGACCGGCGCCGCTGGCGCACGGACCGGCGCGCGCACCGAGGCCTTGGGCGGCGCGGCCTGGCGTTCGCCGCAGGCCGCGCAGGCGGCCAGGGTCAGGCCGAGGATCGACGCGAGCTTGAGCGTTCCCTGCATGACTAGCGCATCCTGCATTGGCGGCCGACAGCGCGCGATTGCGCTCGGCTCACGCGCATTCTTCGACGGATGCGGGTGGCCGCGCAATCGATTCGGGCGCGGCCACGGGCAAGTGGCCTGCCCCGCTTCGCCTAACTGGCCCTGGAGCCTGCGCCCTCGTCGCCGCACATTGCGCGGGCGTGCGGCGAAGACCGGACGACAGGAATCGCCCGCATGTGCACTCGCAACAGCATGAGCTTCGCCCTCGTCGCCGGCGCCCTGGCGGCCTTGCTGGCGATCGCGCCCACCGCCGCGCAGCGCAAGCGCGCGCAGGCGCAAGCACCGTCCGCGCTCCAGGACGGCCAACACGGCTTCGACTTCGAGTTCGGCCGTTGGAACAGTCACGTCAAACGCCTGCAGCGGCCGTTGAGCGGCGCCGGGGATTGGGTCGAGTATCGCGGCACCACCACCGTGAGCCGGCTGCACGAGGGTCGCGCCAACGCCGCCGAACTCGCGGTGGCCGGGCCGGCCGGGCGCATCGATGGCGTGGCCTTGCGCCTGTACGACCCGCAATCCGACCGATGGAGCATCCACTACGCCAATCTGCGCAATGGCGCGCTGACCGCGCCGATGGTCGGCGGCTTCAAGCGCGGGCGCGGCGAGTTCTACGGCGACGACATGCTCGACGGGCGGCCGATCCGGGTGCGCTTCGTGATCCATTGCCCCAGCCGCGACCGTTGCCTGTTCGAGCAGGCCTATTCGGCCGACGCGGGCAAGACCTGGGAGATGAACTGGATCGGTACCGATACGCGTTTGCCCGACGCGGCGGGATAGCGCGACGCCGCAGATTTCCGCTTGCCAACCGTTGTTCCGCATCGTTTCGCCATCCAACGAGGCCTGCATGACGCTCGATCCCGATCGCCGACGCATCGTGCAATTGTCGCTGCTCGCCGTCGCCGCCCACGCGGTTCCCGCCGGCCTGGCCCGCGCCGCGACCGCCGGCGCCGATACCGATGCCGATGCCGAGGACCCCGCGCGCGCCTTCGACTTCTTCGTCGGTCGCTGGCACGCGCGCTACCGGCGACTCAAGGAACGCCTGCTCGACAGCCACGACTGGGAAGAATTCGAAGGCGAGTGCCAGGTCCAGCCGCTGTTCGGCGGCCTGGCGCAAACCGACGAAAGCGACGTCGCTCGCCCGGCGCAGCCGTACCGCGGCTTCAGCCTGCGCAGCTTCGATCCGGCCAGCAAGACCTGGGCCGACTGGTGGCTGGACACCCGCAATCCGCACAAGATCGCCGCGCCCATGCTCGGCAGGTTCGACGACGGCGTGGGCACCTTCTTCGGCGACAGCACGCTGCGCGACAAGCCGGTCAAGGTACGCGGCGTGTGGTCGAAGATCACCGCGAATTCGGCGCAATGGGAACAGGCTTTTTCGCCCGATGGCGGCAAGACCTGGGAAAGCAACTGGGTGTCGAGCTATCGGCGCACGGGATGACGTGCGCGGCACCCGCGCGAAGCAAGCCCGCAGCACGGATCAGCCGGAAGATTCGTCAGCGTTCGCTTCGCAGCGAGCCGCCATCAGCCACTGCTCGATATAGCGATCGCCGAGCGGAACCAGGCGAATCACCGCGTGGCGCGCGCCGATCAGCCAGGTCGGCTTGACCACGCCAGCATCTCTCAATCGGGCCGCAATGCCGTCGGCGCATCTGTCAACGCCTGACGCGGCGGCCGCAACTGCCTACAATGCCCGGCCCTCGCAGTCCGCCGGTCCCGCTTCATGGATATTCTCGTCAACGAGTCGCTCAAAGCCTATATCGATCCGCTGACCCCGGAGGAACACGAGGCGCTGGAGCAAAGCATCCTCGCCGAAGGCTGCCGCGATGCCTTGGTGTTGTGGGGCAACGTGCTGGTCGACGGCCACAATCGCTACGGCATCTGCCGCGAGCACGGGCTGCCGTTCCAGACGGTGCAGAACACCCGGTTCCAGTCGATGGACGACGTGCATCTGTGGATGATCGACCAGCACCTGGGCCGGCGCAGCGTCTCGGATTTCCAGCGCGGCGTGCTGGCGCTGCGCAAGCGCGAAATTCTGGCCGAACGCCGCGCGCTGGTCGAGCAGGCCCGCGCCCAGGCCGAGGCCGCGCCGCCGGCCGAAGCCGCCGGGACCGGCGGCGACGGCGCGCCGCCGTGGTCGGAAGACGACGCCCACGCCGCGCCCGCGTTCGACAGCCGCGAAGCGCTGGCCAAGGCCGCGCGCCTGAGCAGCAACCAGGTCGGGCTGATCGAGAAGATCCAGAAACAGGCCACCCCCGAAGTGGTGGCCGCGGTCAAGTCCGGCACGATCTCGATCAACGCCGCCGCCGCGGTCGCCACCCTGCCCGCCGAGGAACAACGCGCCGCGGCGATGGCCGGCGGCGACGAACTCAAGCAGGCGGCCAAGCGCGCGCGCGAATCCAAGCGCAAGCCGCGCGAACCCAAGCCGGCGAAGGAACACGAAGGCGCCGATGCGGCCGATGCGACTCAAACCGGCGAGTTGCAGGCGCTGCGTCAGCGCGTAGCCGAACTCACCGCCGAGAACGACGCCTTGCGCCAGCAAATCGCCGAGCTGCAGGCCGCGTCGGCCTGACCGCGTCGCGGTTCGGACGGTTCAGCGCACTACGCGCAGCCGCGCGGCCGCAGCCGGCGGGCCGGGCGGGTCCGGCGGGCTCGCACCGTCGCCGCCGGGTGCGGACGCATCCGTCCAGCGCACGAAACGAATGATCGCCAGCGGCTCGCGCAACTCATCGGCGAGCTGCGTGAGCAGTTCGCCGACCGTGCGTTCGTTGTTTTTCAGCGAGGGCTGGCTCAGCAGATCCGCCACGTCGGTGGGCGCCATGGCGGTGATATGCAAGGCGATATCGCGCGCGAATCGCGAAAACTCGTCGGTGCGCTCGGCGAAGTCGGTCTGCAGACCGAACTCCACCAGCACGCCGATGCGGGCGCCATGTACGTAGCTGTGTATCGAATGCACGGGATAGAACATCGCGGACGATCCTGTCGACCCGCCCGGGCAAACGATCCGGCGGCGAGGCGGGTGCGGCGACCGGACCTGCGCACTATAGGCCGAACGCCGATCGCCTCGCCTTGGCAACGCCCTGGCTCACTCGGCCGGCTTCTCGCATTTGCCGTCGCGGAACAGTGCCCACTCCTCGCAGACTCGGCCGTCGGGCAGCGTGCACAGGCCGTACTGGCCGCCGTCCTTGTCGCTGCGAATCTCCAACTTACCGCCGAGCTTGTGGCAGTGCACCGAAGCCGGATTGGCCATGCCGACCGAGCGCGCAGCGGGCTCGGCGCCGGCCGCGGCGGTTTCGCCGGCCGGGGTGGACGGCGTGGAGCAGGCGCTCAGGGCCAGCAGCGACAGCGAGAGAACGACATACAGGGCACGGCGGTTCATGGCGGCGGCATCGTGGGAAAACGGCCGACACTATCGACCGGGCGGGTTCACGCCGGAGTGAAGACCCGCTCGGTGGGTCCTGGGTTGCAGGATGCTGCGTGCAGGAGCTGCGCGAGCTGCGACCGTGCAATCGACCTGGACCGCGCCGTTGGCGAAGTGGCGCGGTCGCGGCTTGCGCCGCTCCTACAGTCGCTGCGTTGAGGATTCTATCTGCAGGAGCTGCGCGCGAATGCGCTTAGCCCTTCACCGCCACCGTTTCTTCGAACGCCATCTGCGCCTGCACCCGGTCGGACCAGTTCACGTCGCTGCCGGTCGGCGGATAGGTGCTGCGCATGGTCAGCGACTGATCCACGTAGTCGGTGAACGTGCCGGCCCATTGCTGCGGCGTCAACGGCAAGGCATTGCTCAATACCGTGGTCAGATTCACCAGCGAATGGCGCGAGAGCAGATGCGGAAACCATTCCTTGTCGACATAGAACGCGGTGCGAAAACCGGTGCCGACCGCGCGATAGTCGAACGAGGACGGCGGCAGCGACGGCACATAGTCCCAATAGTTGTAGACCCGCAGACTGTCGGCGGCGGCGATCTTGCTCGCGTAGGCGGTGGCCCAGTCGTCGGTGCCGACCATCGGGCTGGAGAAATTTAGGTTCAACGCGCTCTGCGGCTGGCTGATCGCCACATCCAGCGAGAACAACTGGCTCAAGGCCGCGCCCAGGCTGTGTCCGGTGACGTAAAGCTGGCTGGGCTGGTACCGGCTCAACAGCGCGAACACCTGCTGACGCATCGACTGCGCCATGCCGCCGCCGACGCCGTCGTAGATGCTGTAGAAGCCCGAGGAGACGCGCGGCGTCGGGCTGATCGTGCCCTGGGTGGGAACGAAGTCGGTGGGGATGAAATGCACGTCTTCGTAGGCATCCATATCCGAATCGGTGCCGCGGAAGGCGAAGATGAAATTGCCCGGCTCGCTGTCGGACTGGAACACCAGTCCGTACTTTTCTTCCGAGCCGGTGAACAGGATTTCGTCCCAGCCGGTCCAGGCGGCAACCTGGGTGTAGCCCGCGGGCGATGTGTAGGGCACGCCCTGGTAATAGTCGTAGGCGGCCTTGGAGGCCACCGCCAGGGCGAGAGTCAGGGTCTGATCAAGCAGCGGATTCGAAACCGGCGTCGCCTCGGACGTCGGCGTTTGCGCGGTCGCGTGGCTCGGGCTCATGAGGGCCTCATCGTTGACAATGGAATGGCGCCGCGCGCTGCTGCTCCCTGCGCCGCTGGCGCGGCGCCGGCAGATGGCGACAGGCGATGCGATGCGGCTCTCGCAATCGCGGCGGAGCCGGTTCGCGCACAGCATCCATAAGTACGGCAAACGCGTTCGGCTCAGGACAAAGCCCGCGCTGCGGCCCGAAGCGACGTTTGCACGAGGAGCTTGAGCCCGGTGCTTTTGTGGGAGGGGCTTGAGCCCCGACGCTTTTGGCTCAGCACGCCAACGGCCTTCGAAAAGAGCCGCAAGATTCGAACGAAGAGCGCCGGGCTCAAGCCCCACCCACAAAAGCCTGGCCACCGCTTCGGCGACGACGAGATCAACTACGCGCGAACCGCCGATGCGATGTACCCACCGCCACTGGGCCGCTGACGCATCGTCCGCGGCCCAGGGTGCACCGGCCTTTAATGCGGCGCGTCTTCCAACACGATGTCGTCGAGGTAGAAGCTGGCGTTCAGATGGGCGGCACCGGACACGCCCACCAGTTGCACCCACACACTCGCCGTCAACGCCGGCGGCTGCACCACGGCCGACACCTGGGTCCACTCGTCGCCGACCGCGCCCATCGACACATCGCTGAACGAGGTGTCCTCATCGCCGGTCGCCGGCGTGCCGTCTTCCTTGTTCCAGCGCAGACGCACCCGCGCGTTGTCCGGCAGCGTCGGCGTACCCGCTACATGCTTGACCCAGAAGCTCAGCCGCTTGCGGCCGTTGTCGGCCAGATACCCCGGATGATTGCCGACCTGCACGCCCCAGTAATCGCCTTCGGCCACCACCTGCAGACTGTGCGCACCGCCGTGGCCGACATCGGCGCGGGCGACGCTGCTGCCGTACCACGGCGTCCACAGCCCGATCGATGCTTCCAGCGTGGCGGTCGGCGGATCGAGCAGATTGAACGGCGAGCCATCGGTGGTGCTGCCGGTGTCCTGCAGGTACGGCGCGGCCTGCCAGGCGCTGAAGCTGATCGCTTCGCCGTAACGCTTGGCGAAACGCCAAGGGCCGTAATAGTGGTTATTGGCGAAGCGATTGTTGTTGTTGAACATCACATCGCTCTGTACCTGCTGCACGGTGTAGGGCGACCAGCTCAGGTTGTTCTCGCCGGTGGCGTACAGCGCCTGGGCGCCGCAGAAACTGGAACTGCCGCACGGCACCACCGCCGGATCGAAGTAGAACTCGTTGCCGGTCACCTCGATGTTCTTGGCGTGCCAGCGGCAGTCGCGCTGCAAGGTCGCATCGCTGTTGATCTGGGTGTAGCACGGATGCAGGTGGCTGACCGGATCGGGGTACTTGCTCGGATGCGCCGGATCCGGGCGTTCGATCAGGGCCGGGTGCACGAACGGCGTGCAATAACCCTGGCTGGTGTTGCCGTTGGAATTGCAGAAGCGGTTGGCGTTTTCGTAGATCGAAACGCCGGAGAAATTGTTCTCGAAGTAATTGTCGTAGATGCGCAGCAGGGTCGAGCCGCTGATATCGGACGGCAGGCGATCGTCGCCGCCGGACTCGGACAGATAGATCGCCGGCGCCGGCGCGCCGCGGTCGGAATTGCCCGAGGCCCAGCCGTTATTGATGAAGGTGTTGGCGCGGATGGTGGCGTTGTAGCTGATCTCGTACCACAGGCCGACCCCGTCGTTGTCGCGCAAATAATTGTTCTCGAACAGGAAATCGATATTGTTGGTGTCTGCCCACAAACCGGTGCCGCGATTGTCGTGGACGTAGTTGCCGATCACCTTGGCGCCGCGCACATCCCAGAACTTGCCTCCGCCGGTGCAGCCGCACTTGGTCGAGGTTTCCCAATCGTCGGTGTTGTTGCCGGCGATCTCGTTATAGCTCAGCTCGATATCGACGATGGCCGAACGTCCCGGCACCGGTTGCTCGAGGGTCGGCGGGCCCAGGCTCTGCAACGGCTTTCGGTACATGCTGAAACCGTACTGGCCGTTGTCCTTCAGGCAGTTGAAGCGAACCTTGTTGTGGCTGCCCAGGAATACGCCGGCGCCGCGGTTGTTGACGATGGTGTTGTACTCGATCGTCCAGTGTTCTCCCGCATCGTGATTGACCACGCCCTGGTCGAAGTTGCCGTTGTCTTCGGCAGGGTTGTCGCTGTAGCGGCCGAAGTTGCGGATGGTCAGGTAACGGATCACCACGTTCGATGCGGTGCTGGTGAAGGCGTAGCGGTTGCTTTTCTGCCCGTCCAGGATGGCGTCGGGCGCGCCCAGATACGTATTGCCGTTCTGGGCGATGATCTGGCCGTAGATGTCGGTGCTGAAGGTATGCACGCCCGGCGCGAACCAGAAGGTCACGCCGGCGCGCCTGAAATCGAAGCTGCGGTTGTCGCCGGCCGGGACCACGATCGCGCCTTCCGGCGGCGTCGCCGGGCCGCTCGGCATCACTCCCGGCGCGCAGTAATTCGCCGGCGGTTCGCTCGGCCACATCAGACCCGCGTGGGCCTGGCCTTCGCCGCCGATGCGCGGCGACGCGGCGGCGGGCGGGCTCAGCGTCGCGCTCGACAGCGCGCCACCCAACAGCAAAGCCGGCAGCGCGCGCAACGCACGCCCAAACCGGAACGTTCGATTACCTGAGTCGATAGCCACTGCGAAATCCCCTGGACGATGACGGTGTGGAAGTAACGGTGTGAGCGCCGATACCGGCGGCGCGGCGCCGACCGAGTCGCGCGCGCCCGCGGACGCTCCCCGCCCGGTTGCACGCTCGCGCCAGCCGTAAATGCCATGCACCGTCACCCCGGCGTAGTGGCCGCTGTCATGCCTGAACCGAGTTGTGATACCGGTCGCGATAAAAACCCGGATTCGGGCCCGCCGGCTGGCCTGCCGCCCGGGCGTTTCGCGTCGCGCGATTCGATCGGTGATCCCGCTGCGGACTCCGATGTTCTGCTCACGCGCTCGGCTCAGCCGCGCCTGCGGCGATCGTCGTCGGCGATCGGCCGCGAAACGCGCCGACCTGCTTTGATCGACCTGCTTTGATCGATCTGGTTTGAACGATCCGGTTTGCCCGCATTTGCGCTTCCGCGCGCCTTATCCAGCGCATAGCCCCAATTGTCGCCGGCGAGCATCCGGCCTCGCGATCGCGGGACAACATCCGCGCAGACCCTTGGCTACCTTGCCCGCACCTTCGCAATGAACAAGGAACGCGCATGACTCCGCATCGACCCCGCTTCGCACGCCGCCTGCTCCCACTCGCCTGTTCGCTGTTGACCGTCTGCGCCAGCGGCGCGGTCCTGGCCTCCGACAGCAGCGAGTCCGCGACCGCGCAGGGCCTCAACCGCGGCGAAAACATTCTCCATCGCATCTGCGCGCGCCAGTTCGACATCGCGCAGAAAACCGACATGGAATCCTTCCGCGACTACGACGCCGACACCTTCCGCGCCGTGCACCACGAACGCGCCATGACCGTATTCGACAGCGGCGGCGTGGTCGTCGGCCTGGACGCGATCATGACCGCGCTGGCCGGCCATTTCGCCCGCCGCGAGGCCGTATGGACCTGGACCGAACGCCATCGCGTCGTCGACGGCTGCCGCTCGGCCTACATCCTGTACGAAACCGAGTATGCGATTCCGCGCACCGGCTACCGCCAGCGCGCGCTGACTGGGGTGACCTACAGTCACGATGGTTTCAAATGGCTGGCGATCGCCGATCAGGGCACCAAGCTGCCGCCGTGAAAGTCTCGGCAACGCAGTGAACGTTGAGGAAAGGCGGCCGTCGGCCGCCTTTCCCGTTGCGATCGGGCCGATTCACCGGCGGCCTCTCGTGTCGACCGTCGATCAATGCCGATCGTGTTCAGAACGTCCTGCAGCAGCGCACGTAGGTCTGCACATTGCGCGGTGTGCTGTTCTGGTTATCGACCCAGGTACGCCAACCGTTACCGACGGGAATGGTCATCACCCAGATGCCCGGAACGCCCAGGCTGCCTTCGTGGAAGAAATAGCCGCCGCCGGTCGCGCTGCGGTCGGCCGGGCAGTAGGCGTCGACGGCGGTCCAGGTGTTGAACGGCGCCGGAGTGACCGCCGATGTGTAGGTCGCGCAATCCAACGGGGCCGCCAACGCGGTCGGAATCCAGAGCGCGGCCGCCAGCGATGCGGACGTGGCGAGGGTGCGGATCGTGCTCGTGCGATGGTTCATGATCAAGCTCCTTTTGATGGGTCGAAAATCACTACCGGGGGAAACCGGAGCACGGGCGCAAGCGCTCGGCCGTGAAGGCGGCGCCTTCATGCGGCCGAGGCTGCGCCGCGGTCCGGCATTGACAGGCCACCCAGGCGACGGCCGCGGCCGTCGCTGCATGGCGCATCAAATCGAAAGGACCGGTGTAAGCCGCTCGCCACGCGCGTGGATTGCAAAGCGCAGACACGCGCATGGCGCACGTTCGCCTTGCGCGGCGACCGGTTGGCTGAGGATCGAGCGGGTCGTTTGAACCGGATCGGTCGAACTGGACCGGGTCAGGTCAAGCGCGAGCGCGCCGGGGTCCGATGATCGCTTGGGCCATACGCATTCCTTGGCGGCGGGGGCCGTTCCTTGGGGCTGGCCGCGCGGCGCGCGGCATTCGGACGCATCGCGGCAATCGCGGTTATGGGCCGCGACAGTCTGTACAACGAGAGCACCGTGCCATGCAGGACACGCGGCGCGAACGCGACCGCCCGGGAACGGCCGGCAGCGCCCCCATCGGTCGCGCCGGCCCGCGTGGACATGACCAATGGGACGGGAAAATCGCCGCCCTCGCGATGCGCGCGACGCGATCCATCGCGGCGCTCGCCAATATCGGCCATCGGTGCAACCGTCGCGCGCCCGCTGGTATCAGTTGTCTCGACACCGATGCAAAGCGCCTGTGCCGCATACCCGCTCCCAGCCTCAACGCCGGAACCCATCCATGAAAAAGACCGCCGCCCTGTTCGCCGCACTGCTGTCCGCCAGCCCCACCGTGATGGCCGCGCAATGCAAGGACACGTCCCAATACGCCGACGCCCGCGCGGTGATCCAGGACCTGAGCCGCATCGTCGCGCCCAACGGTGTGCAGGAAGCCTACGCCGCACGCATCGGTGGCATCGAGCAGTGGATCAACGTGCGCGGCCAGGACAAGGGCAACCCGATCCTGTTGTTCGTCCATGGCGGCCCGGCCTCGCCGCTGATCCCGACCATGTGGCAGTTCCAGCGTCCGATCGAGGAATACTTCACCGTGGTCAACTGGGACCAGCGCGGCGCCGGCAAGACCTACACCCTGCAAGATCCCGGCACTTACGCCGACACCCTGCACATCGACACCTACGTCGCCGACACCATCGAGGTCGCCGAGTACCTGCGCAAGCGTTACGGCAAGCGCAAGATCGTGCTGGCCGGTCACAGCTGGGGCACGATCCCGGGCATGCAGGCCGCGCTCAAGCGTCCGGACCTGTTCTACGCCTACGTCGGCATCGGCCAGGTCATCAACGTGCGCGAGAACGAGCGCATCAGCTTCGACTTCGGCATGGAGCAGGCCAAGAAGCTGGGCAATACCGAAGCGGTCAAGGAAATGCAGACCATCGCGCCGTATCCGGGCGATCAACCGATCACCCGCGAGCGCATCATCACCGCGCGCAAGTGGGCGCAGCACTACGGCGGCCTGACCGCCTACCGCAACGAATCGAGCTATTTCTATCGCGCGCCCAAGCTCTCGCCCGACTACGCCACCGATTGCGACCGCGCCGCGGTCGATGAGGGCAATGTGTTTTCGCTCGGACGCATCCTGCCCGAGTTCCTGGCGACGGACATGAGCCAGGTGCGCGAGTTTCCGATTCCGGTGGTGATGTTCATGGGCCGCCACGACTACACCACCCCGTCGCAGCCCACCGAAGCCTGGCTCAAGCGAATCAAGGCGCCGTACAAACAAGGCGTGTGGTTCGAGAATTCCTCGCACATGATGCAGTGGGAGGAGCCCGGCAAGGTGTTGACCAGTCTGCTGCAGTACGTGCGGCCGCTGGCCAAGGACACCGCGCGCTGAAGCCGCGCCGCCGGCATCGCCGGATCGATCCATCACCGCACGATGCATCCAACGACGACCGCCGACGTTCGAAACGTCGGCGGTCGAGGGCAACCTCAGCCCTTGACGCAGCTGACCTCGGCCACGATGGCTTGGTAGAAGCAGTTCACTTCGCTGCTGACCACGCGAAAACCGGTGGCGGTCGCGCCCTGGGCCTCGCAACGGGCACTGAGCTCGGCGTGGACCTGGCCCCTCAGGTCTACGAAGTCTTCGCCTACCGACGAAGCAGTCCCGGTCTCCTTCCAGCTCGAAGCGGCAAAAGCGGTACCCGACGCGGAAACGCAGACAACGGCAAGCACGAGCGCGCGAATGGAATTACGCATGTTCTGGACTCCAATGATGAGGGATTTGAGCGGAGCGTCCGGCTCGTGCCGGCGTCCGCTGCCACCTGGCGAGTGATCGCCTGGGAAGCGGGCCGGATTGCAGCACGGGAAAATAATTACGTCAGCAACGCTTCAACCGCTCATTTCGCCGCCGAAAGCGATCGACCGATCGATGCGCTGCGATCGCGCGCCGCCGCCACAACATTTTTTTGACGTGCCCTGACAAGCGCTCGATATGCGCTTTGCGATGCCAAGGATGCAGCCATCGTTTGTACGCATGGCCGGCCGTTCTTCGCGACTGAAGCATGCGGCTGTCGCATCGAAGAGAAGAAGTTCTCAGCGTCATCAGTGTCTTGCTCGCTAGCTCCGCGAGATCGGCGTGGGATCGACTGCCGAACTGGACGGGAATTCGCGATCGAATCCGCCGAGCGGATGCGGATCGATAAAACTCACATCGACGCATCGCGAAAGTCACATCGCATCGCAGCTCGATTCAAGAAAATCGGACGGATCGATTCATGGCCTCTTACGATCGGATAGCGTGGTTCAATTCATTTTCGTACTCGTCCGAACGGCGAATGCAATTCAGTCCACACTTCCGCCGACGCCAGCGCTCTGACGATTTGAGACATCAGGCAGATTTCGCGCACTGGGATGTCTTGCGACCGGCGGCTCGGCCTCGTGCCTCATCGCCGCAAGCCCAGTCCCAGTCCGCGGATACGATGGCGCGCCGGCCGGGTCTCCGGCCACGAACGCGGCCGGCGCAGACCGATGGCTGCGCACGCCGAGTTCCCCGGATGCCGCCCGGTCTTGCATGGCCGTCCACGCCGGCGCGGCTGGTCCGGACGGCCGCGCTCGGCCGCCCGATGCGCTCCCGCGACCCCGCATCGGCGGACAAAACCGGCCAAATCTGGGCCCGCCCGTCGCCTGCCGCGAGGCCGTGGCCGAAACGGTATCGGCGCACAGATTTGCGCCATCGCGCGGCCTAGGCTGCCCCATTCGGCCCCCGTCACGCCGCTGTCGCGCAGGGCGTCTGGCCCCAGCTCTCGTTCCTCCGCTCGCATGAGCGCCACCAGAGAGAGTGCGATGAAACGAATCATCCTCCACAGGCCGGCGAACCGGGCGCACCCGCGCGCGCTGCCCGTGCTGTTGTTGTTGGCCGGCCTGGTCCTTCCGGCCGTGGCCGGAGCCACCTGCAACACCGAAATAATCAATCAGAAGACCGTGGTCACCGCCACCGTCGTGCTCGGAGTCAGCGAGCGCTGCGTGGCGCCGATCGCGGCGTTTCCACCGCCGTTCACCTGCTTGACCGAAGTGGTCGGCATACGCTCGGGCGGCAACGAATCCACGCACATTTTCGACACCGGGCTGACCGATCTCGCCGCATGCACCACCAGTCCGAATGAGTACTGCTACGCCGACGGCGACGCGCCGCCGTCCGGCGTCGCATTCGAATGCGTGGCCGAAGTACAGCGGGCCTTGCTCGACGTGCTGCCGGCCACGGCACGCTCGGAGTGCGGCTGTGCGTCGCTCAAGGGCGCTGACCACTGATCGTGCTCGGCACGGTTCATCGGCTCGCGCCACAGCGAGCCGGTGAAACCGACATCGCGGTCAATTCCCGCACCTCGCCAGGGCTGACGCCCGGGCTGACGGCGCGGACGCTGCCGCGCACGCCTCGTCCATAGGTGCAATACCCAAGCGCTCGCCGCCAGGCTCACCATCGGCACGGTACCGCTCCCAGTCTGCGAACCGCTCCCGAGGGAACCGCCATGTTCCGCAACAGGCCAAGGTCGACGTCGATGCCGCGCGCGCGCTCCACCCTTCGGTTGGCCGCGGGCTACGCATGCGGCGTCGTGATGAGTGCGTGCTTGCCGATCCTGGGCGGCGGCGCATTGCTGATCCCGTCTACCGCGATGGCGCTCGATTGCGGCAGCCACAACGGCTTCACCTGCCAGGGCGCGGCCAGCCAGTATGCCGGCGGCTTCGATCCCGGCGTCGGCAGCGGCGGCTTCGGCGGCGGCGATTGCATCGCCACCCGCACGCCGGTGGTGTTCGTCGCAGGCAACGGCGACAGTGCGATCAGCTTCGACATGCCGCCCGGCGCGGTCGATGGCTACACCGCTCCGTCCCTGTCGGTCTATGACGAACTCAAGGCACGCGGCTACAACGATTGCGAACTTTTCGGCGTGACCTATCTCGACGCCGACGAGCGCGGCTCGCCGCAGTACAACTACCACCAACCGGCCAAGTACCAGATCCTCAAGCGTTTCATCGACAAGGTGAAGCTCTACACCGGGCGCAGCCAAGTCGACATCGTCGCCCATTCGCTGGGCTCGTCGATGAGCCTGGCGATGCTGAAGTACTACGGATATCAGGCCAGCGTGCGCCGCTTCATCAGCATCGGCGGCGGCCTGCGCGGTTTGCAGACGTGTCTGAGCACCGGCTATCAGTCGCCCTATGCGCCGACCTGCAACGCCGAGGCCTACGTCTTCCCCTACGACTACTACACCTTCGGCCTGTACCCGAGCACCGGCGTGGCCTATTACGGCTACAACCGCTGGACCGGCAGCGGCAGCGGCAGCCTGCGCGCGATGCCGGCGATGTACTCCGGCATCGCGTTCTACGCCATCACCGCCGGCGCTTACGATCAGGTGCAGTGCTTCACCACCAGTTACTCGGCCGGCTGCGCCAACGGCGGGTTGTTCGCGGCCTCCAGCAACCTCAAGGCGCAAGTCGATATCGGGTTCGGCAGCAGCGCTTACGCTTACGACTGGGATTGGAGCGACGGCAGTCCGTACAACCTCGGTGGCGGCGACACCAGCAGCGGGGTCGGCCATTTCCGTTCCAAGACCCACGCCGGGCGGATCGTCTACAACATGCTCGCGACCACCTGCACCACCGGCTGCGCCAATGGCTATGCGGGCGTGAACGGGCCGGCGGTCAATCGCTGACGCGACGGGTTTGCGTGCGCCGTCGCGCATGAGTATGTGATCGCTTACGCAAACAGACAGCGCGGTCGGATTTTTCTGGCCTTCGCGCCCGCCGGGCACCGTTGGCAGTAGAGCCGCCAAGTCCGGGCGGCCATCGACGTCGCCGCGATACCGTGCGCCTGCGCGCGCGGCGCGCCGGATGCAGCGCACGCGGTCCCGTTTGCGCCCAGGCCAACGATGAAGGAATTCGACATGACACGTACTTTGATGATCGCACTGCCGATCTTGTTCGCGGCCGCGGCCGCCACCGCGGCCCCTCCGGCGAAAGCGCCAGTGAACACCGCCGACGCCTCCGCTTTTCCAAAGGCCGCCGCCACCGCCTGCTCGCTGCCGCCCAAGACCACCGGGTTCACCTTCTGGCAGAGCTGCAACGATGTATCGTTGACCGGCTGCACGCTGCAAGCCTCTTGTCGCAAGACCAACGGAACCTGGCGCAAGACCACCTTTGACATGAGCAAGTTCCACCAGTGCTATTCCGACTTCTTCGGTGGGCGCAATCTGGTCAACGAGAACGGAACGCTGTGCTGCGGTTACGCGGGCACGCCGCAGATCTGCGGAACCTGATGCCGCATCGTGGGTTGCGCATCGGGCGGGCTCGGTCCTGCCCGGTGCGACCGACATCCGTTGCGCGCGAGCGTCGATTGGCGCCGCAGCCCTCTTCCTTCCGCCGCGACACCCGCCTGCGCGAGCCAATGCGCGAGATCCAGAGGCAACGCGTCATCGGCCAGACGCCGCTGTGTTCCGCGCACCACCGTATTCACCGATGCGCCGGTGGTCGCGATCCGATACGCGGGAATATGCAGACCGCATGGTTCCGCCCGCGCCAGGGCAGTGGAAACCGTCGTCTTTCCGGAGCCCGGAGGCCCCGAAACGATGACTGCCGAATTCATCGGGCGACTCCGTCGATCGTGATATCGGCCCACGATGCGACGGACCGGACGATCTCACCAATCCAGCGGGAAGAATCCCCAGCAATCGGCGGTGTCGCGCGCGACCGCATTGCCGAAGCCGGCGCAGATCTGCCGCGCGGTGGCGACGTCGTCCGCGTACGCCGCATCGTTGGTGTCGGCCATCGCATGCGACATCTCGTGCAGCACGGTTTCGCCCTTCATGAATTCGCTGACGTTGCGGAACTTGGAGTTCAGCACGATCTTGAACGCCAGATCGGTCGCCGGCTTGACGATGACCGGGACGAGGTTGTGGAAGAAGGTGTAATCGTGGGTACCCTGATCGATGTTGGCCCGCACCTGTGCCCAGGTCGCGCGGAAGCTGTTGGGATTGCTCGGATCCACGTCGCCTTCGCTGTTGGGGAAGATCACCGGCGGACGCGTGCTGGCGTATTCGCGGCTGTCGTGATCGGACACGTCGGCGTAACTGACGTGCACCGTCCAGGTGTTCAACGCGGTGGCCATCGCCCGGTAAACCGTCGACAGCCGGTTGACGAACTGCAGATCGGCCGCGTTCAAGGGAAAGTTCACGCCGAAGTAGCGCTGCAACGCCGCGCGGATTTGCGCCGGCTCGCCGCCCAGGCCCAGATTGAGCAAGTCGCGGCGATGAAAGCCACTTCTGGGATTGAGCCATTCCCCCGCCTTGCGCGCGGCGACCACCGCATGATCGAAGGCCGCGCCGACGCTGGCTTCGATCTGCGCCTGACCATGATAGATACGCGTCATTTTGTTCTCCTGATATCGCTACTGGAACGGCGCCGGCCCATCGATCGTCGATGCCGGCTGCCGGAATACGCGCGTCGCGCCGACGCGGTGGACAACGCTCCGCACGCTCCTGTTCGAACGCAGCGATGGACCGGCTGTGAATTCAGGCGGGTCCGGTCGGGCCGAACCCCCGCCCACAAAACTCCCGGCCCGGTCGACGGCGTCGCCGCCATCCCGCAGTCGCGGCTTGCGCCGCTCCTACCCGGAGCCGACTGTAGGAGCGGCGCAAGCCGCGACCGCGGCGACACAATCGCGTCGGAACTCCCACGTCGGCTGTTGTGGGAAGCAATTCAGCCCCGACCGACGACGCGATGCGGCTCCAGATCACCGCATGGCGACCGGATAGCGCCCGAGTTCAAGCTCCCTCGAGACTTCAAACTCCGCAAGGCTTTGTAAGAAGCGACGCACGTTCTGTAATGCGCCAAACCGGACACAGGCATTTGCATCCGCCGGCCTTCCATGCGATACGGCTCGCAGCCCGCCGGCGTCCCGAGCGCGACACCGGGCGGCCCGTATCCTCTCCGTCCGCCAATGAGGCCCGCACCATGACCAAGCACGGCATCCTGGGTTTGCTGTTGTTCTGCCTACCATCGTTCGCGTCGGCCCAGGACGAGGTGTTCGATCTCCACGTCCACCTGTGGCAGGGCGAAAAATCGTTGCGCGAATACACCGAGCAGCTGCAATCCACCCATCAGACCGTCGCCCGTCACGGCGCCATCCACATGGCCGTCAAGGGCGAGATCGCCGAAACCCGGCGCAAGAACGACGAGTTGATCGAACTGTCCAAGCGCCACCCGAAACTGATGCCGATTCCGTCGGTGCATCCACTCGACGGCCAGGCCGCCATCGACGAACTCAAGCGACTCGCCGGCTTGGGGGTGAAACTCATCAAACTGCATCCGCATACGCAGGGGTTCGCGATCACCGACCCGAAAGTGCGCGAGTTGTGCAAACTGGCCGGCGAACTGGGCGTCGCGGTGCTGTTCGACAATTTCAACATCGTGCCCGGCGATAGCCAGAACCTGTTCAATCTGGCGATCGGCCTGCCCAAGACCCATTTCGTCTTCGCCCACATCGGCGGCCTGAACTTCCGCTTCTGGAACAGCTTGTTCATGGCGCGCACCGCCAAGGATTTCTTCTTCGACAACATCCACTTCGACATCTCCGCCACCATGGTGCTGGTGGCGGATTCGCCGCTGGAGCAAGAATTCGTCTGGACCCTGCGCAACGTCGGCATCGACAACGTGATGCTGGGCTCGGACTACCCGCAGCTCACGCTCAAGCAGACGCTCGATGCCTTGGAGAAGCTCGACCTGACCGCGGAAGAGAAGCAGAAAATCCGCTGGGGCAACGCCAACCGGTTGTTCCCGGACAAGCGCTAGGCGCATGCATCAAAAACGCGTTGGTGCCGATGCGTCCGGCTGGTGCCGATCCATCCGGCTAGAGCCGATACGCCCCGACTTCGCGTGCCTGCTCCAAATGAGCGGCAACGCACGATTGATCTACGATAAAGGCCCAGCGCGCCGCCATCGACGCGCCGCAGGCATATTCAACGATTAGCGCCGGCTTATCCGCCGAGCAGATCAATCCCGGATCCACGCCGATGGAAATCGTAAGACTCTGCCCTGTCCGGCTCGCCGGACTGAGTGGAACAACGAACCCCTTCCGATCATCCATCCAAGCGGAAAAACGATCGTTGAGTGCGACGACCTGTTTTTTATCGACCACGACCTGCGGTAAAGACACTTCGAAATCGACAGTAAGTTCTGCCTCGGCGACGACCCGGTTCCGGCACCAGAAATCTCCTCCGACCGTCAGAGCGCACAGCACCGTCCCGGGAAACGAGTCGACGGGAGTACCGACCAAAACGACGGCCTCTCTTCCACTGGAAGACCTGATATCGATCAGTATTGCTTCATCGCGATCTGCCACTCAGATTTCCTTAACGCATCCAGTCAATCTCTCGAAGCGGCCACCCTGAAACTACATGCCTCCATCCAATCAGAGGCATTACGCTCCACATGGTCACCACCAGCCTGATCAAAACCGCAACCTGAAAACGAAGACGGCCAATTGGAGCAATCTCTGCTCGATCGCTTCAATACTAAAGAGTTCGTTTACCTCAACATCGCAAAGTGAAGTAAGAGACAGACGCAACAAGCTTGTTGTCGGACTGAAAGACCACTGCGCTCAGCGATGCGCCAGGGCGAAATCGATCGCCGCGCGCACCGCCGCCGCCTGCGCCGCGTTGCATTGCTCGGGCGTGGCGCGCGGGCTGTCGGGGTAGACCTCGGTGGTGGTGCGGTAACGCGCGTCGGTGATGCCGGCGCACAGGCCCAGCGAACGCACCGGGTAGTTGATGACGCCATGGGCGACCACCGTCGAGCCGATGATCTCGCCGCTGGCGTCGGCCGGAGCGATGTGGGTGACCTGCTCCACCGCCGCGATCACCGCCTGCTGGAACTCGGGCTGCGGGTCTTCGCTGTCGCCGACCAGATAGAAGCCGTCGGGAATTTCGCCCGGATCGTAGTCCTTGCCGTCGCGCGCGGCCAAGGCCGGGCGGAACTCGGATTCGTCGGTGTCGGTGGTCTCGTGCAGGTCGATGTGCATCAGCACCCCGGTGCGCAGCGGAGCGACGAGCCGAATCAACGCCGCCGATTCCTGCGCCGGGCTGTCGGCGCGGAACGAGCGATTGGGGTCGATCGCATCGATGTTCCAACGGTGAATGCGCTCATACGCCCACGGGCTGACGCAGGGCGCGATCAGCAGGTTGGCCCGGCCCGCATAATCGGCGGCGTAGCGGTCGACGAACAACAACGCGCCGTGCACGCCGCTGGTCTCGTAGCCGTGCACGCCGCCGGTGACCAGCATCGTCGGCAGATCGTCGCGCCAGTCGCGGCTTTTGATCGCGAACAGCGGATACGCATCGGGGGCGTAATCGAGACGGCCGTATTCGGACACGTCGAAGCGCGAACGCAGCGGCTCGACCGCCGCGATCACGTCGTCGCGATAGCTGCGATGACGGATCTGCTGCGAGCGCCACTGGGCGACTTCCGCCGCGCCCCAAGGTTGGCCAGGGGTGCCGATGGGATAGAAGGCTTGCGTATTCATCGTGGCGATCGCCTTGTGTTGCGTTGCGGAATGGCCGGCATTTTAGCACCCAAGCGCTTCTGCGCCGATGCTCCGCTGACGCGGCGGGCAAGCGCCCGGCGCCTACAGGTAACGCAATGCGATCGCTGCCACCACGAGATAACGCACCGTCTTGGCGACGCCGACCAGCAGCAGGAATACGCGTAAGCGCTCGCCCATCGCGCCCGCCGCCAAGGTCAACGGGTCGCCAATGATCGGTACCCAGCTCAGCAACAAGCTCCAGTGGCCATAACGCACGTACCAGGCTTGAGCACGCGTCAGCGCTGCGGGCTTGACCGGAAACCAGCGTCGGCCGCTGAACCGCGTGAGCTTGCGGCCCAGCCACCAGTTGATCGTCGAACCCAACACGTTGCCGACGCTGGCCACGGCAATCAACGCCCACGGGTTGTAACCCTCCACGATCAAGGCCGCCAAGGCGGCCTCCGATTGCGCGGGCAACAACGTGGCGGCGATCAATGCCGCGGCGAACAAACCCAGATAGACCATCGTGAGGATTCTAGCGGCGAGGTCGCTTGAATGCCGCGGTCGCGGCTTGCGCCGCTCCTACAGGACGAGTCCGTCGCCTCCATCTGTCCTGTAGGAGCGGCGCAAGCCGCGACCGCAAACCCACAACCGCCACGCCGCCGTCTGCATGCGATATCTATCGCTCGAGAAACCGTCGCCGTGCGAACCACTGGAGGTCAAGGCCGAGTTCTTCTCGACTGCGACGCTGATATGCGTTCTGCCGCCTTACAGCACAGGCTATTTGCGCGGCGTGTTCGCCCATCAACCTTTGTAACCGGCGACATCGAGCGCCGGCCCTTTCCGGGGCCGGCGCTCTGGTCGGATCGAACCGCCGGACGCGCCCGTGAGCGTCTCCCGGCCGGCCGGGAGCGGAAGTCCCGACGGCCGCCTACAGGCATAGACTGCTGTAACCGGGGCCGCCAAAGTAGAAGTGCTGCTCCCAGGCGCCCACGCTCGAGTGCAGCTCGATGTCGTAGCACGCCGGATCCGTCACGTGGGTGCTCATACCCGTGGCTTGCCGATAAAAGTTATTGGTGTCGACGTAACGCACGGAGCGTTGATAGGCGGCTAAACCGAAGCCTTGCCACGGCCAGCGGCCACTGCCCATGTCGGTGCGTGTGTGGCGATTTTCGGCCCTGTCATCGATGATCTCGCCACCGAAACTTACGCGCTCGCCTTGGCTACGCAGCCCTTTGTCGTCGAACAACTCCCGCGGGTAATAGCCGATCCAGGTATCGAAATAGCGCAGCCACCAATGACCGGTGGGGCCGTCCTTGTACCACAGCAGCTTGAGGATCTTCTGAGTCCCCTCGGCGACGCTGGTCGGCGCAAGAGCTCCGCCGATGTAGACCGAGTCGTCGACCTGGATGAAGGCCTCGCAATCCAGGTTGTAGCAACCGGCGCCTTCGTCTTTGTAGTTGTCCGGCGTGAAATAGATGAACAAACGCGGGTCCCAATCTCCGTATTTCTGCCTGTACTTCTGCCAACCGCCTTCGACGGTCTCGCGATCGTCGTCGGAACCGCGCACTACCCATATCTGAGACAGACTGAATTCCGTGGATTGTTCCGTATACGGCCGCCACAGGTTCAACACCGATTCGCCGCCCCAGTTGGCGACAAAATTATGGGCGGTGGCGTACTGATGCAGATCGTCCGGACCGTGATGCGGTTTATCATCGAACAAATCACTGCCGCGACCGATATGCGTGGGTACTTTCTGCAAGAAATCGTTCAATGTGCTGAAGCGAGTCAGCATCTCCAGCGTCAGCCGCCGAATGGGAACTGATCCGCCGGGGCACGATGGCGCAGTCGTGCCATAGCTCTGCTTCGCCGCGTCCCCCAGCGGCCAGGTATCGTCGGTGGCGGCCGGACGTTCCATCTTGGCTTCGAACGAAGGCCGCAACTGCAGCTTGTGGTCCTTCATGCCTGGCTGCAGCAAGGCCGGCTGCTTCTCGCGATCGACGCAGTCGACGATATCGCCCTCGGGCATGACCAACGTGCCGACTAGGCCGATGCGGACCGCATGTTCATCGACATAGCGCTGCATGCGTTCGAGCTCCACACCGCTCACCGGCGGACCGGGCAGGACATCGCGTTCGTCGCTGCCGGTGTCGGGAATATCGGAGACGTCGCCATAACGGTTGGCCTCGAATTCCGCTCCAGCCGCATCCAGCGTCGCCAAACCGCATAGCACGAACAGCGCGATCGGCGATACGCGGCGTAAATAGCGGGAGAAACGTTTAGGTACGTGATTGAGGTGCATGGTCTTCCTCCTTGGTCGAGTCGCTCCACGGCCCGCGCGATGACCGCCCCATCGGCGGTGCAGATCGCAGTCCAATACGCCGAACGGCGATTGGATACGCGGGTCCCATCCAGGCCAACGCGGGCACTGGCGCAAGCCGGACAGCGATAGCGATCCGACGATGCGATGCAATGCGATGCAATGCGATACGACTCGATGCAATGCAATGCGATGCAATGCGATGCAATGCGATGCGATGCAATGCGATGCAATGCGATGCGATGCGATGCGATGGCATGCAATGTGATGCGCTTGCCCGACCTGAAAGGTCATCGACATCCCGTCAAAAATCGCGGCCGCGTCGCCACGAGATCGCCGCGCCGGCAAGAATCCGTCGCTATAAAAAAAGAGGCGGGTTCGCCGGCCGCTATCGACCGACAAACCCGCCTCCGTTTTCTTCGGCCTACTCGGACCGAACGTCGCTTACCAGATCCGCACGCGCTGCTCCGGCGCCACATACATCGCATCGGCCGGCTTCACGTCGAACGCCTTGTACCAGGGATCGAAATTTCGCAGCGGACCGTTGGCGCGGTACTGCCCCGGCGAATGCGGATTGGTCTTGATCAGATTGAGCAAGGCCTCGTCGCGGTACTTGCTCTTCCATATCTGGCCCCACGACAGGAAGAAACGCTGATCGCCGCTCAATCCGTCGATCGTCGGCGCGGGCTTGCCGCCCAGGCTCAGCTGATACGCGGTGTAGGCCATCGAAATGCCGCCCAGGTCGCCGATGTTCTCGCCCATGGTCAGCTGGCCGTTGACGCACACCTTCGGCAGCGGGCAGAACGCGTCGTACTGCGCGCCCAACGCCTTGGTGCGCTGCTCGAAACCGGCGCGGTCCGCGTCGGTCCACCAGTTGCGCTGGATGCCGGCGAAGTCCGACTTGCTGCCCTGATCGTCGAAACCATGGCCCATCTCATGGCCGATCACCGCGCCGATGCCGCCGTAGTTCACCGCCGGATCGGCGTTGAGATCGAAGAACGGTGCCTGCAGGATGCCGGCCGGGAACACGATCTCGTTGAAGGTCGAGTTGTAGTAGGCATTGACCGTCTGCGGGGTCATGAACCACTCGTCGCGATCGGTGCGCGTGCCGATGCGGCGCACCTGGTCGGCGCGCGCGTAGCGGCGCAGCTGCATCGTGTTGGCGATCAGGTCGCCCGGCACGATGGTCACGCTGGAATAGTCGCGCCACTTGTCCGGGTAACCGACCTTGGGCCGGAAGCTGGCGAGCTTGCGGTAGGCCTCGGCCTTGGTCGCATCGCCCATCCAGTCGATCTTCTCGATATTGCTGCGCAACGCCTTGCGCAGGTTCTCCACCAAGGTCTGCATCGCCGCCTTGGCCTGCGGCGAGAAGTGGCGTTCCACGTAGATCTTGCCCATCGCATCGCCCAGGCCTTCGCTGCCGGTGACCGTGGCCACCGCGCGCTTCCAGTCGTCGCGCTGCGCCTTCTGCCCGCTGAGCACGGTGCCGTTGAACGCGAACGCGGCATCGTCGAGCTCACGGCTCAGCAACGGCGCGTTGTTGCGCAGGGCGTGGAAGGTCAGGTAATCGCGCCACACCGGCAACGGCGTGCGGCCGATGATCTCGATGACCGGCTGCACCGCGCTGGGCGTGGCCACGTTGATGCGATCCAGCGCCGGCATGCCCTGCGCCTTCACCTGTGCGGCCCAGTCATAGCCCGGATACTGCTTGGCCAGCTCAGCGAAGGTCGACACGTTGTAGGTCTTGTCGCGGTTGCGCAACTGCGCGCGCTCCCACTGCGGCTTGGCCAGCTCGGTTTCCAGATCCAGCACCGCCTGCGCGCGCGCCTTGGCGTCCTTGACCCCGGCGAAACCGAGCATGCGCTCGATGTGGGCGAGATAGGCAGTGCGGATGCCGACGAAACGCGCGTCCTGATTGAGGTAGTAATCGCGGTCCGGCAAGCCCAGGCCGCCGACGCGCAGGCCGACCAGGTACTGGTCCGGATCCTTGCGGTCCAGGTCCACGCCCAAACGCAGCGGCGCGGTGGTGCCGTCCAGATCGGTGGCGCCGAAGGCCTGGATCAGCGCGTCCTTGGAGTCGATCGCGGCGATCCGGGTCAGCACCGGCTGCAGCGGCGCGATGCCGGCGGCGTCGCGCGCGGCGCGGTCCATGTAGCTGGCGTAGTAATCGCGCAGCTTCTGCTTCTCGCTGCCTGCGGCCAGCGTCTTGCTCTGGCGCAGCTCCTCGATGATCGCGTGCACCTGCGCTTCGGACTGATCGCGCAGCAGGTTGAACGAGCCGAACGAGGTCTCGTAATCCTTGAGTTGATAGGTATCGAGCCAATGGCCGTTGACGTAACGGTTGAAGTCGTCGCCGGGCTTGACCTGGGCGTCGCGCGCGCTGAGGTCGACGCCGAAACTCCCCAACTGCGGCTTGCCCTGGGCCGCGCTGCCGGCGGCATGGGCGGAGGAAACGGCGAACGCGGCGGCCAGCGCCAGGCTCAGGCTCAAACGTGAAGGCTTCATGGGTGGTCCCCGGTGGAAAGCGGGCAGCCTAGCTCAGGGGATGGACCGGTGTCGTGGGCCGTTGGTTTGGGCCGCAAGCCGTGAAACCGGCGGTTTGGAGGCCGCCGCACGCCCCGGTCCGGCATACTTTTCGCCTTCGCCCCAGGAAATCACCCGCCGTGCCGCATTACTCAGGCCCCCTGCTCACCCGCGAAATCGCCGAAAAACTGCTGGCCGCCCGCGATGCCGGCGATGGCGCATGGGTCGGCTCGCTGGACCTGGAACGCTCCAACGGCGAGGCGCGGCTGGACCCGGACGCCTGGTTCTGGCGCGAGCAACGCTATCCCTACCCTGCCAAGCTCAAGGACCGCACGATCTACCACTGGGACGGCGACGACTTCGCCCCGGTGTCGCGCTATTCCGGCGCGCTGATCAAGCTGGTACCGACCCAATGGGGCGCGCCGACCTTCGAGATCGACGGCATCAAGATGCTGCCGACCGCCAAGACCTCGCCGATCGACGACGCACGGCGCAAGGTGGAGTTGGTCGAGCCGCGCGGCAAGACCGTGCTCGACAACTGCGGCGGCCTGGGCTACTTCGCCGCGTGCTGCCTGGAGGCCGGCGCGGCGCGCATCCAATCGTTCGAGAAGAACGAAGACGTGTTGTGGCTGCGCACGCTCAACCCGTGGTCGCCCGATCCGCAGGCGCCGGCGAGCGGCGGACGCCTGCAACTCGATCACGCCGACGTCTCCAAGGCGATCGTCCAGATCGCCGACGCCTCGGTCGACGCCCTGCTGCACGACCCGCCGCGTTTCGGCATCGCCGGCGAGTTGTACTCGCAGACGTTCTACGATCACCTGGCGCGCGTGCTGCGTCGCGGCGGCCGGCTGTTCCACTACACCGGCAGCCCGAACAAACTCACCAGTGGCCGCGATGTCCCTCGCGAGGTCGCCAAACGCCTGGAGAAGGCCGGGTTCAAGGCGCAATCGGCGCTCGACGGAGTATTCGCCAGCAAGCGTTGAGGCGACGCGCCGAACAACGGCTTGCCGCGATGAAGGGCCTGGCGTTCTTAGTCTCGCGTTCTTATTCGCGGACCGACCCGGCCACCGCGATCACGGCACCTGGCAACTCCAGATCGAACTGGCCAGCCACAGGTTGGCGCGCGTGACGTGGTTGTACACCTCCTCGATCGGCGTCCCGCCTTGCGCGGTGCATTGGGCGACGGCATCGGCGCGGGCATCCTCCAAAGCGATGCCCGGGTCATAACTCTGCCCGTGTCCGCTGACATGCACCACGCCGGCCAGGGCCGAGCCGGAAATGGGCAACAAAAGCGCAAAAACAGTGGCAGCGAACAACTTATTCATTCTCGCTCTCCCAACGCTGATCCGGGCCCGCATTCGACCATGGCGCCGGGAGGCGACCGTGAAGACCGGGTAAGCGGATTGTGAAAATGCGGTTTTTCCCAGCGAGCAAGCGCATATGCGGCGATCGCGCCGGATTCGTTGCTCCGGCCTCACGCCGCATCTCGCGGTTTCAAGCCGCCGCGATGCGGATCGAGCGCGCTTCGCTTCGCCGTGCCGCCCGGTTATGCTCGGCGGCAAGGGGGATGCCTGCGTGCTCATCAAGACCAAGGACGATCAATCGGCTCAGCTCAAGGAGCTTGAGCTTCGCGCCGTCGGCGCCGGCCCGGCGGCCAAGCAAGCCGCCAACGAATTGCGCATCCGCAAGGCCGGGCTCAAGGGCGAGACGGAGTCGGCCTATCTGATCGACTTCCATTTCGGCGGCTCGCCCAACTGGGCGGTGATCCACGACCTGCGCCTGGAGCACCGCGGCCGCACCGCGCAGATCGATCATCTGCTGATCAATCACTGGCTCGACCTTTACGTATTGGAATCCAAGCACTTCAACGCCGGCCTGAAGATCGACGACGGCGGTGAGTTCCTGCGTTGGGACGATTATCGCAAGACCTACACCGGCATGGCGTCGCCGCTGGAGCAGAACGAACGGCATATCGACGTGCTGCGCGATGTCGCCGGCAGCATCGACTGGCCGCAACGGCTCGGCCTGCGCATCTCGCCGACCTTCCATTCGCTGATCCTGATCGCCCCGGCCGCGCGCATCGACCGCTCCAAACGCTTCGACTCCTCGCGCGTGATCAAGGCCGATCAGCTCAAGAAGCGGATCGACAAAGACATCGACAGCGAGAACCCCTTGGTCACCCTGTTCAAGACCACGGCCAAGATCGTCTCGGGCGAGACCGTCGAATTCGTGGCGCGCCAACTGGTCGCCCAACACCGGCCGCTCACGCGGAATCAAGGCGTCGAACCGGCCGCGACGGTGTCCCAGGCGCAAGGCAGGACCCGGATCGAGCCGACCATCGCACCGATGCCCGCACCTTCACCTTCACCTTCACCTTCACCTTCACCTGCACCTGCACCTGCACCCTCGAGCATGGACGAAACCACAAACGTGGCCTGCAAGACCTGCGGACAGAAGGCCGGGGAAATCCTCTACGGCAAGTACGGCTATTACTTCAAATGCGATGGCTGCGCAGGCAACACCACGATCCGCTTGACCTGCCGGCCTGGGCACAAACCGCGCCTGCGCAAGGACGGCGTCGCGTTCTATCGCGAATGCGCCGACTGCCGCAGCAGCGCGCTCTATCACCGCAATCGGGCCTGACCCATGATCGCCGCGATCCTGACCGTTCCGGTCCTGCTCTACCAATTGCTCTTCGTGGTGATCATGTACTTGGCCAGCCGGGTCGGTCCCAAGACGATGGTCGTCGCCCTGGTCGCGAGCCTGGCCTGGACCGTAACCCACCTGTTCTTTCCACCGCTGGCCGTGTTTCAAAGTCTGGTGATCGTCGGCAGCTATCTGTGGTTCCGACACAATCGCAAACCCGGCCCCAGCGCCGCTCCGGCGCTGCTGCCCAAACCGCAAGACACGACTCCCGCGGAACGCGAACGCGACTAAGCGGCCGTCGCTCGTTGCGATCCGAAATCATCCATCCGTGTCCGGCAGCGGCCGTTCGTGCGCACGTCCGGAGGGCGATGCTCGCATGCTGCGCGCACCGCCCTGTCGGCATGGAGATCCGCAATGAGGTTGAAGCGCAACAAACGTATGGCATGCACGTGGGTCCTGTGGTCCGCCCTGATCGCAGGCATGAGCTCATCGGCGGCGATCGCGGCCGAACCCGTCCGTTCCGTCGCTGCGGTCGAACGCACGACCGAAATCGATCACGCCCTGTTGTGGGGCCGCGACATCGATCAGATCAGCGCCCCCCTGGCGGTGAAACTGGGCTTCCAAGTCCGACCGGGGCGCAATCCCGGCGGCGTGGCCAACCGCTATGTGCGGATGGCCGACCTGAGCTATCTCGAACTGTTCGCCAAGACCCGCGCGGATGCCGAACTCGACCCGGGCATGCAGGCCGACCAGGCCTCGTTGCGCGGCGGACCGGGCGCGCGCACGTTCGGTTTGCGCTCCTCGATACTCGATCAGGTCCACGGACTGGTGCGGCAACAAGGATTCGCGCCGACGCCGATCTTCACCGCGCCGCTGGACGATCCCGACGGCGACGGCCCGTCGCATCCGCCGCGCTGGCGTTTGTTCGCCTTCGCACCGCAGCCGCTGTCGAGCAATCTGTTCTTCATCGACTACGCCCGCCTGCGGGCCACGCCGACCCGTGTGTGGGATACGCGGATCGCGCCGCAGCATCCCAACGGCGCGCAGGAGTTGTCAGGCCTGTGGCTGCTTTCGGCCGATGCCCACGCCGACCGCAAACAATTCGAGCGCATGGGACTGACTGGCGCCACGCGCGTGCGCCTTCCGCAGATAGCCGCTCATGGATACTGCGTACCGGTAGGCCGCAAACGCGTGTTCGCGCTGCAGCCCGACGGCCCGGGCGCCGCCGCCGACGCGTTGCGCAGCGGCGGACCGCAGATGCTGGGAATCAGCATCGGTGTCGCCGATATCGACCTGGCACAGCAACGGGTGGAACGCGGCTACGAGACCGAATTGATCCGCTACCGCGGCGCGCTGGGCGATGCATTCGTGGCGCCCACGCAAGCCGATCTGGGGCTGCTGATCGAGTTCCACGATTCGGCGCGGACGCCGGCGGCGTGCGGAGTCGCCGCCGGCTAGAAGCAAAACCATCGTAACGGCAGTTGCGTCGTTGCTTTGAATTCGCGGTCGCCGCTCGCGCCGCTCCTACCCCCGGGCCTCGGCATCGTCCTGTAGGAGCGGCGCAAGCCGCGACCACGAAACCTCAACCGCGCCGTCGCCGTGAAATCGCGATCGCCGCTCAAGCCACCTCATCTCACCAACGCCCACGATTCAGCCAAGCCGTCTCGGCCGCCACTGCCCGCGCGGCGAACCTCCGCAACCTGCGCCCCACGGAAAAGTGCGCCCCGCCACTGTTTTACAAACCCGCCCCAAATCCGACACGTATCTGCAATCTACTTAGGGTCAGCCCCAGTTCCGGCCGCCCACGGGCGTGGGTAGGCTGCAGTCACCCACGTACCCGAGAGCCGCCGCCGTGATCGCACCCATCGACCGGATCTACACCGCCCCGACGCTGCCGTCGGACACGCCGACGCCGGTGAAGGTCGGATCGCCCGACTACTACCAACAGCGAGTCGACGACTTCAAGGCGCGCAACCCGGGCATGGAACCGCCGGATTACTACCTGGGCTACGGCGAGAAATACATGGAGCGCTTCCAGGCGCTGGACTCCTCCGACCTGTCCTCGCAAGGCCTGGAATGGCGCGACCGCACCACCGACGCCCTGCAGCAGTCGATCGAGGATTTCCGCGCCCGCGACCCGCAAGGCTTCGCCGAGATGGAACGCGACTCGGTCAAGTTCCGCGAATTCGCCTTCGGCTCGCACCCGGCGGCCTATGTCGACTCCGGTCTGTACGATTTGCCCGTGCAGGATCTGCTGGTCATCGCCGCCACCCCGGACGTCAAGGACGTATTGAGCATGGAAGGCATCGACCAGTCGCTGATCACGGTCGGCAAACTCGAACTGAGCGACGTGCCGGAAATGGCCTGGGACACCGCGGTGCAGTACTTCAAGGACACCGGCCCGTTCGGCCTGACCCCGCTGGGCCCGACGATCGAAGGCCTGGTCGTGGGCGAGAAGCTGATCGACCGCGTGCTCAAGCAGGACGATGTTCCGTTCGTGCCCTTCATCTGACCCGAACACGCGCGAACCGTCGCCGGAGGCAACGGCGGCGGATCGCCGTACTACTCAGGGGCGCGGCCACGGCCGCGCCCCTGATGTTTTCGGCCTTGCGCAATCGCGCGACGGTCTGCTTTAGAACAGCCCGCTCCAGAACAGCATGCTTCAGAACTGATACTTCACCGTCGCCAACAGCGACCGCTCGCTGCCCGGGTAGTAGCTGCCGTACGCGCGCGACGAGGCGTACTTGCGCTGGGCCAGATTGTTGACGTTGATCGCCAGGCGCCACGCACCGATCCGGTAATGCGCGCTGGCATCCAGCAGCGCCACGCCGCCTTCGGCGCTGGTATTGGCCTCATCGTTCCAGCGCCGACCGATGTAGCGCACGCCGCCGCCCAAGCCGAAGCCGCTGTCCATCGTGTAATCCAGCCACAGCGCCGCGTTCTGCTTGGGCACTTGGATCGGCATGTCGTCGACCTCGATCGGATTGAGGCTGTCGGTGACCTTCATATCCAACCACGTGTACGAGGCGGTGAGGTCCAGGCCGCGCGTCAGTTCGGTCTTGGCTTCCAACTCGATGCCGCGCGAACGGATACGGCCGATCTGACGTCCGTCGCCGGTCTGCGGGTCATAGCTGACCACGTTGGACTTGGTCAGATCGAACACCGCCGCGGTCACCAGCGTGTGTGCGCCCTCGGGCTGGAACTTCACGCCCGCCTCCACCTGCTTGCCGCGGCTGGGCTCGAACGGCCGCGCATTCGCATCGGCGCCGGCGGTGGGCAGGAACGATTCGCCATAACTGACATACGGCGCCCAACCGTTGCCGACCAGATACGTCAACCCGGCGCGCGCGCTGAACTGATCGTCGGTCTGCTTGCTGCGCGTGCGCGTGAGTTGATCGCGGGTGACCGCTTCGACCCGATCCTGCCGACCGCTGAGCGTGACCACCCAATGATCGGCGAACCTGATCTGGTCCTGCGCGTAGACGCCCAACTGGCGGGTGGTCTGCTTGTAATACGTGCCCAGCAGCGAAGGTTCCGCGATCGGCTGGCCGTATACCGGCGCGAGCAGATCGATGTTCGGCGCCGGGCCCGAGTAGGACTTGGTCTGATAGCCGATGCGGGTCCAATCCACGCCGAACAGCAGCGTGTGTTCGGCCCCACCGGTGCGCACAAGGCCTTGCAGATTGGTATCGACGGTCACCTGATGCACGCGGTCGGCGTCGTAACGCGCGGTGCGCGTGCGGCTGCGGCCATCGCCCGCCAGCCTCGACTGCATGTGGTGCTTGTCGGTGTCAAAGCCGTTGTAGCGCAGGTTCTGATGCACGGCCCAGCGCTCGCCGAACCGGTGTTCGAACAGATACCCCAGCGCGTGCTGCTCCTGCTCGATCCAGCTGTAACGCGGCTCGCCTTCCTTGACCTTGGTCGGCGCGCCGTTGGCGTCCATCACATAACCGGTATCGTCGCCGGCCTTGCTCTTGAAGTACTCGCCGAGCAGGGTGAGCGAGGTGGCGTCCGAGGGCTGCCAGCGCAGCGACGGCGCCAGATAATCGCGCCGCACCTCGACCTGCGCGCCGTTGGGATAACGCTCCTGCGTGTGCGTGTCCAGGGTGGTGCCGACCACGCGATAACTCAGCGTGTCGCCGAGCGCGCCGCCCACGTCCGCGGCCAGACGCTTGCGGTCGAAGCTGCCGATCTGCAATTCCACCTCGCGCGCGGCCTCGGCATTGGGCATCTTGCTGACCCGATTGATCACGCCGCCCGCATCGCTCTGCCCGAAAGTCACCGACGCCGGCCCGCGCAGCAGTTCGACGCGTTCCAGACCGTACGATTCGGTCAACGAGAACGCCGGCACCATCAGGCCGTCGCGGAACATCGAATTGGTGGCGTCGAAACCGCGGATCAGCAGCCAATCGATGCCGCGCGCGTCGTAGCCCCAGTTGCCCACCGCAACGCCCGGCGCATAGCCCACCGCCTCCATCACCGTCTGCACGCCGCGCGCGTCGAGTTCCTCGCGCCCGATCACCGAAATCGACTGCGGCGTTTCCAGCAAGGGCGTATCGGTCTTGGTGCCGGTGGCGCTGCGCCGCGCCGCATAACCCTGCAACGGCCCGTTGGCGGTTTCGACGACGGACACGCCATGCACCTGCACCGCCGGCAGCGTGCTGCGGGCCGCATCCGGCGGCGCATCGGCCGGTGCGGGCGCAGGCGCGTCGGCGGCCGTCCCCGCCTGGGCGGCGGCGGGAGAACTGGAAAACAGCAGCGCCGCCGCGATGGCAGCCGCAAGCGAGACCGTCGGCGAGACGCCGGGCCGGGACAGAGAACGCATGTGGGGGAGTTCCAAACCGTGAAGTCGCGCCCACTATATTGAGAATCGTTCTCATTTCAAGAAAATCCTTGCGCAGGGCCGGGCCGCGCGGCCCTTCTCGTCCGCCGCGCCCAACCGGTCCGACCCGGCGGGCGACGCCGTCCCTGGCTTGCGCCCGCCCCGCCCCCGGCCTATGCAGTCACCGACCGCTTCGCCTGATTCAATACATCGACCAACGATTTGGCCGCCACCGCCGCGCCATCGGCGCGAATCAAGCCGGCCACCGCGCTCGCGCGCGCGCGGGTTTGCGCACTCAGCGCGATGGCGAGCGCGGCCGACAAGGATTCGAAGCTCGGCACCGGACCGTCGTGCGCGCAACCGATGCCCAACTCGCCCACCCGCCCCGCCCAATACGGCTGATCCACGATCTGCGGCACCACCACCTGCGGCGCACCGGCCCGAGCCGCCGTGGTCGTCGTCCCCGCGCCGCCGTGATGCACCACCGCCGCCACCCGGCCGAACAGCGCCTGTTGGTTGACGTCGCCGACGGCGAAACAGTCGTCGCGATCATCGAGCAGACCCAACTGCGCCCAACCGCGCGCGACGATCGCGCGTCGTCCCTGCGCCCGGATCGCTTCGATAGCCGCCAACGCGGCGCCCTTCAGACCGTGCATGGGCATGCTGCCGAATCCCACATACACCGGCGGCTCGCCCGCCTGCAGAAACGCCAGCAACTCCGGCGCCAACGGCCGCACGTCCGGCAACACCCACGCGCCGGTCTGCACCACATCGCGCAACGGCGTCGGACGCCACGGACTCAAGGTCGGGTCCGACGCCAGCCACGGCCGTTCGGTGAACACGTAATCTCGCACGTTCTTCACCGGCCCCAATCCGATCGCCGCGCACTGCGCATTGACCCCGGCGCCGAACAAGGCATTCATGATCTCGATATCGCGATCCCACAGCACCGCGTTGTCGGCGATATCGGCCGGCAACGGATGGTTGGGATACTCATGCGGCCGATGATGCGATGAGGGCACGAAGTACGGGCAATACGCCGCATACGCATAGTCCAGCCCGCGCCGCTCGGCCACCAGCCGCGCCGCCGCCGTCGACGGAAACAGACCCGTCGCCACCACCGCATCGCAACCGTCCGCGGCTGCGTTAATCGCCTCGAATTGCCGCGCTACGATCATCCCCGCCGTCGTCGAGATCAACTCCGCCGCGCCCTGCGGCGTCGCCTCCGCCTTGCGCTTGAGCATCTCGCCGACCCACTCGCGCACCGACGAAAACGCCGGCGCCATCGGCACGCCCGCGCGCTCCAACAACTCGACGAACTCCCGATCCGGCGGCGCGCACACCCGCACCTGAACCCCGAGCGCCTGCAAAGCCACCGCCAGTCCCGCCAACGGTTCGACATCCCCGCGCGACCCATACGTCGATAACAACACACGCATTGCCCTGCTCCCATGACCGCCGTTTCCGGCGTAGGGCGCGGATTGTGTTGCACGAGGAAGGTCTTGCCGCAAGCCCCGGGGAGGGCTATAACTTAAGAACGGGAAGACGCTCATCGAGCGTCGATTCGTTTCCGGCCCCGCCCCGATGGCGGTCGATCGCTGAATATCGACGCGATCGCAACGCAGCCTCTACCAACGCGCACGCAGCGTAACCATCGCTTTCTAGCGACGGTCGTCCTTGTCCTCGGCCGGCGGATCCTCACCCGGCAACGGCTGATGTCCCTGCCCCGGCGGCAAGTCCGCATTCTGAACATGCTTGCGCTTGGCCTGCCCCTCACCGTCGGACGGAATCTCGCCCGGCAGCGGCTGATGGCCTTGCCCGTGCGGCGGCCGCGCCTTGTCGTCCTGCTTCGTGTCGCCGCCTTGCACTTTGCGGTCTTTGTTGTCGTTGCCCATGTCCGTCGCCCTCGTAAGACGCGGGCTCCGGTTGGAGCCGGCGATACTGCACGCTGAGGGGAAGCAGGTTAATGGCAGGTCTAGCGAGTTCGCGTTCCTCTTCACGGGCGAACAACGGATGACCCGGCGCAGGCGGTTCGGACCTCACGCACCGGCCGACTCAGTGCGTGCTTGTGGCGCTACGACACATCCGCGGCTATCGAATAGACGACCGAACGATATCAGGACGAACTCGCACTCCAGTAAATCAGCTCCAGCCGGAGTTGCGCGATGATCACGAAGGCTACGAAGAAGATGCACGATATAACTGCCAGGTGGATTTCACCCACGCGCGAATCAAAGTACTCAAGGCCTGGGCCGGGCAGTACAAATAGCTGCTGCGAATCGGCAACTACGCGCGCCAGCCCGCGACGCGAGGCCCTACAAGGAGCCGTCGTGACTCACCGACCTTCTGACAGCACGGCGACATTCAAGATCAAAGCGAGCGACATGAGGTCGATATCGGCTAATGCTTGACGGGACTACGCCCCACTTCTTGAGAATCCTGCGCCACAACCTGCTGAGCTTGAAGTCGCGCGTTCTCGACATTCACAGCTTCGACCCGCTGAACCGAGGTCTCAATCGGCGTCTGCAATGCCTGTTCCGTCTTCATGTGCGCCCTAAGATGTGCAGGATCGTCCAGCCGCCCTTCAACCACAAAGACGTTATCCCCGTCGCTGAGACCAACACCCCCACGGCTGAGGACAACGTGATCGATCCTAATCAATCCGTTTTCTTTCGCCAATGCAACCAGCGAAGCGGCAAACCGCTCGGCGCTCTCACCGTCACCTGCGGCCCTGCCTGAACCCAATCCGGCGACTCCGCTCCGCGCTTGCCGATGCATAACGGCATCGGGCCCGGCGAACGCCCCTTCTGACGGATTGATCGCCGGCATCAATTCTGCTCCGACCCTCTGTGCTGGGGCCTGCGACGAATCACGCAGCAATCGCTGATAATCACGCAAGTACAGATCACGCTGGGTCAACACGCCGTCGCGATCTTGATCGGTCAAACCGTCGGTTCGGCTATAAGGAAACCGAGCCACCTGAGCAGCGATTTCTTTGACCATCCCCGCCTCGCTCAGATCGCCCCGCTTCCAGTCGCCAAACAGGCTGCCCCACTTCAAACCGCTGGTGTCGTAGCCGACCTCCCTCCAACTCGGCCTGAACTCCGGTACGCGCTCGGACAGATCGGCAAAGATCGGAAATGCGTTGAAGATCGCTTTGGCTTCCTTCTCGCTACGGAACTGCACGTACTCCTCAGCGGTACCACCCACCTTGAACCGCGCATGCTTGTCTTTGTCGTGGCCGACTTCATGCGCCAAGGTCGAGAACAACCCGACCGCGGAATATGCGCCATTGGGCTCGCGAGCGAAGGCGTAGCGCTCACGGTTGACATGAATCTCGGGACGCGGATCCGCGCGGTAAGAGGCGATCTGTTCAGCCTCACTCTCAACGATAACGCCGCCCTTCGCGAAGAAGTCCGCAAAATCCTCCCGCATGCGGAGATTTCAGCACCCATTCCCGAATAACTCTCGGCATCCTCGCGAAGCCCTCGTGGTCGCGCAGAAGCTGGGTGTTGGCCTTATATTCTGTATCGCGCTCGGTATCGTCCATGCCATGCTCTTCATTCGCCCTGCCCGGCGCTATCCGCAATCGAAGGGAGATCGAGCACGATGACGCCCCCTCACCTGCGTGCGTACCCGCTACGCCTGATCTTCCTCGGATTTTTGCTGTTGGTCGCTAGTTGCGCTAGCACCAAGAAAGCCACCGTTTCAGTGGACGAAGCTCATCCAGAAATAGAGCGGTTGCTGCTGCTTCCCGTCCAGAAGGGGCAAGCCGGCGTCGATGAAGTCGTGCGCAATTTGCAACGGCGCTACGGCGCGGGTTACGCCACCGGGCTCTCAACACGCACGAACGCGGGCAAACCGATCACGCTGGAGGACGGGGCCGTCATCGCGCAGGCATTGACCGGTACGCGGACGCTTGCGCCCGCTTGGGACGAAGTGGCCTTCGATCTGGAGGCTCATCCGTGCGTCCGAATCGAACGCGCCCTGGCATTGACTGGCGCGACCAAAGCGGGCGAAACCACCGGCAGCGATACCGTCCGCGCCAACGTCACGTATCAGTTCCAGAACAGCGATGTCCGAATAGACATTACGGCCTACGCACCGAACCCACAGTGCGTTGGTACGGTCTGGATATATAAGGCCGCGACGTCAAAAGCGCCTTGACGCTGCAGGCCATCGCGACGCCGTTAGAGGCGTCGCTTCAGTCCAGTCCCGGCCTCAGAATCTGCGCCAGGACTCGATGCTGCCCAGGCCTCCAGACAGCCCCCTCAATCCGCCTTGGCAAAATGCGCCATCTGATCCGCATACGCCTTCGCGAACGCAGGCCGCGCGGTAGCGCGCGCGATGTACTCGCGGCAGGCCGGATGCTCGGTCAGCCGGTCGAAGCGTTCGACCAGACGCAACACCTCGCACATGAGGATGTCCGCGACGGAGAACGTCCCCGCCAGCCACTCACGCTGCGCCAACACCGCCTCCAGATGCCCCAGCCGCTTGCCGACGAAGGCATCGAAGGATTTCCCCGCGTGCGTTTCGTCTTGGTCGCCGGAGAACTTCAGGATCGACCACGGCACGGTGGCCATCTCCATCGAATTGAGCGCCGCGAACACCCACTCCACCGCCTGCGTGCGGGCGCGCGGATCGGCCGGCAACAGCACCGGGCTGCGCTCGCCCAGATGCAGCAAGATCGCCCCGGTCTCGAAGATCGACTGATCGCCATCGATCAACCACGGCGCCTGCCCGAACGGCTGATGCGCGAAGTGCTCCGGCCCGCGATCGCGAAACGGCACGCTCTCCACGCGATACGGCAAACCGGCCTCTTCCAGCGCCCAGCGGATGCGCAGATCGCGCACGTGGCCGCGCGGCCACTGCGGGACCCAATCGTAGGTGGCGATGATGAACTCGGACATGCGGTGGCTCCCGGTGTGGAGGTTGGACTATGCCTCGGCGGGATGAGTGCCAACAGTGACAGGTGTGACCCGCACGGAAGTAATGGGGGGGCGAGTCGCGTTGCTTGCTCTTAACGGAATGCCAACAGATGACTCTGCGCCGGCTTTGCGTTCAAGGAGGGGAGTTGGTCTGAGCCACGTCGAATTTGGGATTGATGGGCGACCGAATCTCAATCCCGGATCGATCCAGCTGACGAACGAGGGTCAGCTGGGTATCGAAGAAGGCGAGTCACTCCGGAGTGGTTGCCACGACAAACCCGGGATACAACTCACTTGGCGGGCAGCGCCTTCGCGCCACCCGCCACGCAACGGCATCAACGCGCCGAGTACTCGACGCCCCACTTGCCGTCCTTCAAGCCGAGGATGCTCGAATCCGGCGCCATGCATAGCACCGGGACGTCGGCGGCCACGCGCAGCAGGCGGCAGTTGAACGGGGCTTCGCCGGATTGGTCCCAGTCTTTTTTCGCCGGTACGTAGGTGTAGGTTTCCCATACGCCGCTGAAGGCGTTCATGTTCCAGCGGCTGGCCCAGCCGCGGTCGGCGCTGTCCATTTGCACGTCGTAGATGACGTACGGCGGACGGCCGATCTGGGTCCAGGTGGCGCCGCGGTCGCTGGAGATATAGACCTTGGAGAACGCGCCTTGGCTCCACATCGCGGTCAGTACGCCGCTGTCGGGGTTCGCGCGCAGCGATGAGATGCGCGGGCCGGGGGTGATGGCGGTCCAGCGGCCGTCGGCCACGTCCAGGCGTTGCAGTGCGTTGCCGGTGGCGATGTAGTACGCACCGTCGACCAGTTGTCCGCGCGCGCCGAGCCAGCCGATCTGGTCTTTGGGCGCAAGCACGAATTCTTTGGATACGACTAGGTCGGCGAGGCTGGGGTCGCGGGCGACGTAGACGCGCAAGCGCATGGATGTGGTGCCTTTGGGGGCCGCGAGCAAGCCGCTGCCGCGCGCGGCGCGGGGGTCGTCGAATTTCTCGGTGGTGGCGACGACCCACGCGCCGTCGGCGTGGTCGATGTCGAGCACGGTCTGTTGCGAGCCCAGGCGTTTGAGTTCGGCCCAGGTGGCGCCGTTGTCGCGGCTTTCGCTGAGGCGGCCGTCGTCGCTGCCGGCCAGCCAACGGCCGTCCACGGCTTCAACGGCAAAGATCTGCCGCACCGTGTCCATGCCGACGCTGCTCCATTGGCCGTCGGGGCTGCGTTTGCGGATCTGGCCGAGGTCGGCGGGGAACAGCAGGGTGCCGTCGGCCAGTCGCGCGGGTTCGTCTTGCGAGGGCTGGACGGTCTGGCGATACAGGCGCAGAAATTCGGCGGGGCGTTTCTCCGCTTTCAGTGCGTCCAGACTGGGCGGTTTGTTGACCTTGCGCTCGTGCTGCAGCAGCAGTTCCGCGATCAGGCCCAGATCGTGCGATTGCCCTGGCAGGTCGATGGCGGACGAGACGGTCGGCAGCGGCGCGGCCAGCGGTGCGGGGTCTTTGAGCCATGCGGCGATGGGTTGGATCGCGGCGGCGACGCCGACGGCATGATCGGGGTCAACGACGGGCACTACGACGTATTGGTAGCCGCCAACTTTCACCGGCACGACGCTGCCCAGGTCGGTCACGCGCCCGGTCTGGACGTCGAACTCGGAGCCACCGGGCGATTTCGTGGGCCCCCATTGGGCGATGCGGTAGTGGCCGGCGGGCAGCCATTGGCCGACGGCGCTGGCATCGGTCACGGGCGCGGCGGCGGCGGGGGTATCGACGCGGATCGATTTGCCGCCGGCACTGGACTCGACTATAGCGATGGCTTGCCCTGCGCCTCGGGGATAGGCCAGGTAGACGTATCCGTGGGTGGGCGCCAAGTCGGCCGGCACTGGTGCGGTGTCTTTGGCCACGGCCGGCAAACTCAACAGCATCCCCATCAGCCACAACGTAGTGCGCATTGCGTGTTCCCCCTGTCCTTGCGTTCGCATCGCCGGGGCGTCCGCCCGGATCGGCGACTAGCTCAGCAGAATGCGTAGGGGATGGCAATGTGGGGCGACGGGGTGAAACGGATGCGGTGGTGCGGCCGGTTTCGCGCTGTTTTTTGATGGCCTGCGCGGAACGTGAGTCTTGACTCAGCGCCGCTGGCTTACGCCGACATCCTCGGCCCGCCTTGGTTCGATACGTTTTGATTCCGCGCTTGTTCCTGCTGCTCGCGCTGGGTCTGATCGTTCTGCGCCAACCGCGTCGTTGCGACCTGCTGAAAGCGATCCTCCACCGGCACCGACAGCGCGTCGGCGGTCTTCATGCTGGCGACATTCGCGGCCGGGTCCGGGTTGGGATGACCGACGCGGTAGACGTGCACCATCTCGCCCGCGGCGAGGTTCGCGGTGGGCTGATTGAAGGCAAGGCGGATGTCGTCCTTGGGGTCGAACTTCTTTTCCGCCGCCATGGCCAGGGCGCTGGCGGTCATGCGTTCGCTTTGTTGGCCCCAGGGTTTGCCGACGTGTTGGTCGAGTTGTTCTACGGCGACGCGGACTTTGTCGTAAAGCGCGCGGTCCGGATGGCCGGGATCTGCGGGCGTCAGGCGACGGGTTGAACTGTCCGCGGGCTCGGCGGATGCCTGGGGTTTGGGGTCGGCCGGAAGGTAATTTGCCGGTGCGGAGAGGTCCGGTGGCGCGGTCGCCTTCGTAGGCGTTTCCGTGGTGTCGCGCAGGTTGCGCATCACCGGTTTGCCGGTGGTGGTGTCGTAGAAGTTGAAGTCGACTTTGTGGTTGGCGAAGCTCACGCCGTCGCGTTCCATCTTCGCCAAATCCCAGCCCAGGCGGCCCAGGTTGAGGTGCAACGGTGCGTCGGGGCCGCTGAGCGGGTTGTCGACGTAGTTGTCCGCGGCGATTTTCAGATCGACGATACGGCTCATGCTGTAGGGCGCGTAGTAGCCGCGATAGTCCAAATCCCGATGCGCACCCAACGTCGCCTTCTCGGTCGGCGCATCGAAGTGGCAGCTCGCTACGGCTTCAATATTCTCGGGGGTGTACTTAATTCGGCGGTCGTCCTTAACGGTAATGCCTTCCGCCCAGGACAGCGCTCCAGTCTTAGGGTCGCTGACAACACAGCGGCTGTTCGTTTGAACGCGCTCCAGTACCTCCTCATCCCGTATCGATGGGTTGAGGTGCCGAACCCTTGAGACCACGGCGTTTACCGACACCAGTTCGGCATATGCTTCATCCCAGCGCTGCCTGTTCTGATAGGCCAACGCGATATCGGTAGCGTCATGCACCTCCTCATCGGAGGCAAACCGCGCTTCTAGCTGACGCTCGAACTGCTTCAGGCGAAATTGTCGATCTACCTGATTAGCCGCATGCCCCGCTTCATGCGCGAGCGTCCCGACCAGCACATCGATATCTTCGGGTTGGGTCAAGACGTGGCTCAGGCTGGCCCGACTGACGTTCAACATTCCATCGTGATCGGTGAAATGACCACCCGAGCCCGGCGTGGACTTAGAGGTGAACCCTTTAAGCACTCCGCGATCGAGCGTGGTCTCTATCAATTGCTCCAGATAAGGCGACTCGCTGATTGCGCGCCGAATTACAGCGCACTCAGCATCGGTGGCCTTCTGCTTTTCTTTGAAATCCGTCAGTAATTGTTCGATCCGCGGATCCATCTTCTCGGCCATATCACGCTCCTGGCGCAGAGATGTCGAGGCGGTAAATACATAGCCGCCGCTCACCTTCTACCCCGGCTTGCGCTTCATCGAACAGGCGCACGACGACCGACTCCGGCGAAGGCGGTTCACTGTTCCGCAGAAGGGTGAACGGCCGCTTGTCTGCTTGCATTTCGTTGACGATGTACCCGGACTTGACCAGCGCCGCGCGAACCGGCGCGCTGGCCAAGTAACAACCCGCTGCATTGAATGCAGGAGAAAAGATCAGCAACTGCGTATCCGCCATGCGGTTCCGGAGCTTGATCAAAAAGCCATGCTCGGCATTGAACGGGCCTTGAAGCGACCATTGCGGGGATTGGCCCGGCGCGGCCGGATCGGCAGTGAATTTTGCGCCAAGCTCGGTCTCAACCGTCTCGCGGGTGATGCGTTTGTCGCGGGCGATCCGCTCTAACAGCGCCAACACGCGCGGCTCGAATTCTTTGGCGAGGCCGGCCGTGGCAGGACTGTCAGCCTGCGTGCGCAATGCGGCGTCCGCCTTGGCTGCTGCTTGGCCAGCACCATTCTGGGGAGCAGCCGAACAAGCCGACATCAGCAGCATCGCCAGCGGCACAGCCATCAAACTGACAAGCATGTATCTCTTTTTCATGACGCCGCCTTTAATTAGATGACATGCGGGCGAGTATCTCGGGAAGATCGCGGTGCAACGCCTGCTGCATTTGCCAATACTCTTTAAGCGTTTTGGTCAACTTAGGATCTTTGAGGCGGGTCTCGCGAGCTTGGTCGAGCGCGACCCCGGGCATCGCAGGATCGGTACGACCGTCATACAGCAGCATGCCATCGCGGTTGAAGATACGTATCGGGATTTGCGTTTGTTCGCGAACGTAATTCAGGCTGCCGGGCATGTTTTCGTAGGATTGCGCATGCGACGCCTCGCGCTGATAGGGACCATATCCGTCCCGGAGGAAACCGCTCAGAAAGCGTCGATCGACGCCCAACTCGCTCTCCAACCGATGCGCGGCGATGGCCCGCATTTCAACTTCGTAGCCGTTGGCCCGCAGCATCCGTATTTGTTCGGCTGTGCTTTCGCCATCACTCAATGTCGTATCGATAATGAGATTTTTACGGCTTCGGACCGCTGCTTGGCATAGAGCTGCGGCCCACTTGGCAGCATCGATGTCGGTCTGAACAGACCACGTGTACGGACCGGCGCTGCGCAGGTCGCTTACCTGCGGGTAATAGCTCCGTAGCCTGTCCGCATCGATGATGACGAGGTCGTCGGCGAGATCGGCCCTCGCCATGCCCAGCAAGCTGCTTTTCCCCGCTCCGGGCTGAGCGGCCAGGATGATCGCTTTGGGCTGGGAGTGCGATGTTGCCGCATCCATGCCGCTGTCCGGAACGATTTGGCCGAAGAAGATTCCCTCGGACGTTTGTTTGTCCAACCCGCCTTCTTGGGAATTCATTCGAACACCCGCTTGTTGTGCTTGAAGTAGTGCCCGAAGCCTTCGGGGTCGCTGTCGAAACGCTGTAGCGCACCACCCATGGTCGACCTCTTGTGATTGGCGTCTTCGATCAACTGCGCGCTGCCACTCGCCTGTGCGGCCTTAAACTCGGCAATGGCTTCTTGAAGGAAGGAATCGAGCCTGTTCTGGATCGCCCAAACGGCTTCATCCAGCGGCTGCACTCGCGGCGTCGGCTATCCGAACTCGTTCAGTACCGCTTGCAGGCGTTCGATATGCTCCGGATAGTCTTTGAGCAGTTCACGCAGCTTGGCGGGAACCTGCGGAGGCGTCAGCGTCGGGTTGGGCACGGGATAGTAAAGACGGCGAGCGGGACTGCTCTGCCCCAGGACCCGCTTCAGCATTCGGTCGAAGATGCTCACCCGCAATCCTTTTGCTTGTCTCGGACACGCAGGCAACATCTTCTATCGCGCGCGATGTTGCAAGTCTGACGCGCACGAATTTATCAATTTGTTCTTCTTCCGAATCGCGGCTTCGTCGAGTATCGCAACTGGCAGTTGCGCATATGGCGTCGCATCGGTTTGCGGAGACGAATGCTCACGTATAAAAGTGTGCCGATATTGAGTTAAAGGTTTGGCATTGTGCGGCGCGGGGACACGGGGGATGTCGACCAAGATCAAAGCCGAATTCGTAGCCGGGCGGGCCGTAATCCGGCCCGCCCGCCGCTCTTTCACCGTACCTGAGCCCTACCCCAGCAACCGCTCAGTACGCCCAATTAGCCGGCACATACCGAAACCCCTTCCCCGCCGGCGCCACGCGCCCCAGCGACGGAAACGACAAGTGACTGGCCAAGAACAACTCGCCGGTCTTCGCGGCCTCGCGCAACAGACGCACACGGATGCGGGTCGCGTCTTCGGGTTCGTGGTCGAAGGCGTTTTCCCACTCGGGGCATTCGATTCCGACCGGGACGACGGCGTCGCCGGCGAAGGTCAGGCGGTCGCCGCCGGAGGCGATGCGGACGACGCTATGTCCGGGGGTGTGGCCGCCGGTGAGGGTTACGACGATGCCGGGCGCCACCTCGCGCTCTTGGTCGAACGGGCGCAGTTCGCTGCGGTATTGGTCGAGGAACTTGCGGGCGCTCGAGCGGATCACGTCCTGAATGCCGCCGAAGGTGTTGTGGGAGAAATCGGGCGATTCGAAGAATTCTACGTCGGTGCCCGAGACGTGGATGCGCAGGTCCGGACGCATGCGGCTGCGCAGTCGCTCGTCGAGCAGTCCGCCGATATGGTCCATGTGGATGTGGGTCGCGATCACGTCGGTGATGGACGCGGGATCGATGCCGGCGCCCTCCAGTCGCAAGGCCAGGCGTCCGGCGCGCGTGGCGCTGGACATTTCCGAGCCTACGCCGGCGTCGATCAGGATGGTCCGGCCGCCGCTGCGCACCACGACGACGTTGAGGCCCCAATCGATGGTGTCCGGCAGGAAGTTGTTGCGCAGCGCGGCGTCGCGGACGGACGGGGCGACGTTGGTGCCCAGAATGTCGGCGGGTATCGCCATGGCGCCGTCGCTGATCACCATCACCTCGATGTCGCCGATCCGCGTCGCGTAGCGCGACGGAACCAACTCGTGATCAGGGTGGGATTCGTTACCTGGATGGCACAAACACATGGTTGACTCCTATTTTCGACAGTTAGAAACCGCAAGCGGGTGGGTATTGGGTCGACGATCGGTTGGGCGAACGTTCGTGGATCGCGCGGCCTGTCGCCTGCGATGGTTCGCGCGCTCAAGCCGCCGGATGAATTGGCTGCCGATGAGGCCGGTGCGCCCGACGTCGACGATCTTCATGACGCACGATTCCATTCGGCCCGTTCGTCGGGCCGTTCGGTCTTGGCGACAAGGAACTTACAAGACGGGGCGATCGTTCAATAGACACGCGAATGGAATCGCGGTGGTGCGCCCGGGGAACCAATCGCGGTGCGTCGAAACGCTAGTGCTTCGAAGCCCGCTTCTAGCAACGGGACCGGCGGAGATCGCTGCTGGCGGCGCTGGATTGGTGTGATGCTGGGTTGTCTGTGTTGCTTGTGGCGCGGCGGTGGTGGCTGCGGTTTTGTTGGCTTGCGGGGGTGGCGCGGTGGTTGGGTTGGCGTGGTCGCGGCTTGCGCCGCTCCTACAGGGGGAGATGGGATTGCGCGTCAGCCGCGCCAGTTGGCGTGGGTGCGCCAGAAGTCGACGCTGTGTTGGTAGGCGTCGCGGTCCAGGGGGACGCCGGAGCCGCCTTCTTGTACGCCCAGGGCGTTGCGCATCATGGTGATGGGGGCCATGGGGGTTTCGATGGGCTCGGCGGTGTACATGCAGCCGACGACGCCCCAGTCGGCGGTGGTGGCGGTGCCTTCTTTGGCCAGTTGTTCGCGGCTGTAGAGGATGACGATGAGGTAGTCGGCCACGGGCGGGTCGATGTCTTCGAACCAGCGCGTCAGCACCGGGAGTTCGGCTTTGGTGCGGGCGTCGTAGTCGCTGCGCAGCAGGTGGCGGTTGGCGTCGGTGATCGGCACGGCCAGGCAGCGGGTGCTGGTCCAGTTGCGGTGCACGTGCAGTTTGCAGAACGGGGCGTAGCCGTCGAGGACGTGCAACGGCGGCGCGTCGTTGAGGTGGCGCTCGAATTGCTCGGGTGTGATGTCCTGGATGGTGTTGCGGCGCGGCTCGCGCGGGAACAGGCGGGCGCGGGCGAAGTCGATGAGGATGATGGTCATGGGCGGCATTATCGGCGGATCGGTTCGTCTTCGGCGAAGGAATGCGCCGCAATCCTGGCGCGGCGTTGCCGGTGAGTCGCCGGTTTGCGTATCGAAACGCTTGCGCGCGCCGTTGAAGCCGTCGGCGTTGTCTATCACCCACGTCCACAGCGGGATCATCTGCATCAGCACGCTTCCGCGGTCGGTTTGCGGGGCCGGCAAGCCGTGCTTGTCAGCGTTCATCGCAATCGGACCGCCATCGACGTGCACGCGCGCGGTGGTGGTTCGGAGTTTCGATGGGGTGGGAGTGGTGACGCCGAGGGTTGTGGGGACGTGGTCGCGGCTTGCGCCGCTCCTACAGGGGGAAGTGGGACATACGGTGAGCGGGTGTTAGGCGGCGCTGCGATTCAATAACGGGTCGGTGATGCTCGGCAGGCCGGTTTCGATATGACCGGCGATGCGGCGGGTGTAGCCGATCGGGGCGTCACTGGTGACGGTCAAGTCGTACCAGCCGTCGCTTTCCGCGAAGGACCAATTCACGCTCACCGTCTGTCCTGCTTTCACGCGGTAGCTGCGCGCCGGCGCGGTGCTGTACGCGTTGGCGGCGACTTTGACCGTGCACGCTTGCTTGCCGCGGTTCTCGATGGACAAGGCCAGGCGCGAGCGTGCCTTGTCGTAGATCGCGATCACGTCCGGTTGCGCGCTGTCGGCATTTACGGTGCCGGTGAACTGGCGGAAGTAGCCGTTGGGGCCGTAGACGGTGAGGTCGTAGGCGTCCTGGGCGTCGATCTTCCAGTAATCGCTGAGCTGTTTGCCGGGGCCGACGGTGTAGGTCCACGGGCCGGTGCCGGCGCCGGCGGCGTAGACCTGGAACACGGCGGCGCTGCGGCCTTCGTTGGAGAACTCCAGCCAGAATTCGCGCCGCGCCGGCTCGCTCCACGAGGTCACGTACAAATCGTAAGGCACCGCACGCGCGAGCTTCATACCGGCCTCTTGGCCGGGCAATGCAGGCGCTGTGCTCGGGTAATCGGGTTTGGCGAAGTAGTACTGCTTGTTGTAAGCGTGGTCCATCTGCGCGGCGGTCGCGGCGGTGTCGCGCAAGGCCGCGGGCACGGCGGTGTCGGCGGCGTCGAAGTCGAACAACGCGGTCAGGTCGCCGCAGACGGCGCGGCGCCATTCACTGATGTTGGGTTCGGCGACGCCGAAGCGTTTTTCCAGGAAGCGGATCACCGAGGTGTGGTCGAACACTTCCGAACTCACCCAGCCGCCCCTGGACCACGGCGAGATCGCCAGCATCGGCACGCGGTGGCCCAGGCCGATCGGCAAGCCGGACGCGGCTTCGATTTCGCCGGTAGTGTGCACGGTCGAGGCACCCTTGCCGTTCTGCCACGGCGGCGTCGGCGGCGGCATGTGGTCGAAGAAGCCGTCGCATTCGTCGTAGGTCACCAGGAACACGGTCTTGGCCCAGACCTCCGGGTTGGCGGTCAGCGCTTCGATCACCTTGGACACGTACAACTCGCCGAACGCGGGGCCCCACCAGGGGTGTTCGGACGAGGAGAACGGCGGCACCAGCCACGAGACTTGCGGCAAGCGGTTGTTGACGACGTCTTCGCGAAACTGGCCCAGGTTGCGCGCGGTCATCGCGCGTTCCCACAACTGCGAGGCGCGTGGCGCGTTCTTGAACTGGCTGAACCACGCCAGCGCGTTGCAGTCGTAATTGTTGTTGTCGTCGATCTTGTAGCGGCTCAGCAGGAAGTTCAGCGCGGCGTTGTAGGAGCCGACCGCGCCGTTCTGATAGATCCGCCACGACACGCCGGCGTCTTGCAGACGCTCGGCGTAGCTGGTCCAGCTCACCGAACCGCCGGTGTCGGCCATGTCGTTGCCGGTGTGCACCGCGCTTCCGTCGGCTTGCGCCGAGGCGCGGCCGCTCATCAAGTACAGGCGATTGGGATTGGTCGGGCCGAGCATGGACGCGTGGTAGGCGTCGCACAGGGTGAAGCTGTCGGCCAGCGGGTAGTAGTACGGCAAGTCGGCGCGGGTGAAGTAGCCCATCGCCTGCGGCCACTGCACTTGCATCCAGCGGTCGTTGCGGCCTTGGTTCCAGCAATCGTGCAGGCCGCCCCAACCGTGGTCGTTGCTGTTGAGCCACTGCGCGTAAGTCTTGCTGGTGTCGAGGTGATACGGGGTGTAGTCGCGGCCTTTGTATTGCTGCCGCCAGACCGGTTTGCCGTCGGCTTGCTTGATCGCGCGCGGGTCGTTGAAACCGCGCACGCCGCTGAGGCGGCCGAAGTAATGATCGAAGGAGCGGTTTTCCTGCATCAGGATGACGACGTGCTGCACGTCCTGCACGGTGCCGCTGACGCGCTTGGGCGCGATCGACAGGGCTTTGGCGATCGACGGCGGCAGCATGGTCCCCGCGGCCAAGGCGCCGGCGGATTGGGTGGCCAGGCGGAGGAAGTCGCGGCGGCTGTGGTCGGACATGCGGGGCGCCTGTAAATCAAAGCGCAGCACGCTAGCGGTCGGCTGTGACGTGGCGATGACCGTCGCGGCGGTGTGGTCGCGATGTATGCGGTCCTGCCGAAACTGAACCCAGGAAAGTGAGTAGGAGCGGCGTAGGCCGCGACCGTAGCGACACTGACGGAACCTGCGACGCGAGCGATATGGCGCGAGGGGCTACGGTTGGCGGGCTTCAGACTGTAGGAGCGGCGCGAGCCGCGACTGCGACACCACGGCTGCGACGAAACTGGCGACGCGGGCGATGTGGCGTGGTCGCGGCTCGCGCC